>NZ_CAWPOA010000075.1:0-165725 GCF_963889365.1 Vibrio sp. OPT20
AGAAAATGTACGTCGTTGTCGTTTTGTCATTGAACACCTCATTTATGGTGGAGACTTTACCACCTAATTTGGTGTCCGGGATCATTAGACCACTACATGTTGCTTGACAGAAAATACCAACATAAGGGGAGGCTGGGAGGGGTTGGTAACACATAGATTAACATCCCCCTCTAACTCCCCCTTTGATGAACATCACCGCTTACAAACGAACGGCGCTCAAGGGGGAGAACCAAAAGCTAGGCTCTTCGCAGACTTAATTACTCCCACCTGCTTTAAAGCTCTTCGATACCCGTTCACTCGCATCTCGATTCTTCTCTTTCCCCGCTCTTCGCATCCCGCTTACTCGTTACCCGCATCTGCTTTCAAGCTATTTAACGCTACTTGGCCTTTGGAACCAAGGTGAGCGAGCATCGGTTTGGTCGAACAAGTTGTACTGTTTGTTCAATACTTGGCCGCCATCACGCGTGATCGGTAACCAGGTGAAGCCAGCACGGCTTAAGCTTGGTTTCACAGTAACGAGATCAAACGGAATCGATACGTAAAAGCCTTTGGTGTAGCTGCCTTCGCCGTACTCTTCTGTTGTCATGTCGGTTAAGCTGACAAATGCACCAGCAATCACACCGCTCTTGAACTGCTTAGAGAAATCGACACGAGTACCGATATCACCCGCAAGGAATTTACCGACACCCACTTTAAGCAAGGTATCGCTCAAGAAATCCCACTTTGGGGTGTAGTAACCCGTAATAAAGCCAGTCGTGCCTTTGTCGATCACTTTATACGTTCGGCTGCTGTCGTCTGGGTTGACTTGGATCTCTTGATCAAACGTACCAAACCAGCTTTCAGGGTCTCGCTGGCTGATCGCGGTCATGTCTGCGCCAATCGCCCAGTTTTGGTTGAATGGACGATAAAGGATTTCGCCCCCCACACCCGCGAACATGCTCTCTAAGTAACCACCATAGGCTTGGGTGTAGACACCGCTGCCGTAGTCTTCAAACCAAGTCAGTTGTAAACGGTCTAAGCGAACCGGGTCATCAACATAAGAGCGGAACAAGGTTCTTACTCTTGGCGTTTGGTCGGTGCCGTCTGATGGGACTTCGTAATTAAACTTGTCGTAGTTATCAATTAAGTTGACGTAAAGCGAGCCCGACAGTTCGACATTGTTTAACGCCCAGAACGAAGCGTTGGTGTATAAGCCCAAACTGTACAAGTAAAAGTTTTCAGCCGAACCAAACGATTGAGCGAGGTTTGGTGAAATCGACACATCGAATCGTTCACGCCCATCATGATAGATAACGGATTTCTTGCGTTCTAATTCGTGAGTGTTTGTTGCGTCACTGGTTTGAGCGTTAAGGTAATGATTGTTCGCTGCCGCTTTGAATGCTTGCGCGTCTACCGTTGTCTCCGTGAGTTCCATCGATTTATCGTTTTCGATGATTTTATAGGTATCGATGTAACTCGGTACCGCGTTGGCGATCACGGTCGCGCCGCGCTCAAGGGCGATATCTCTGTCTCGGTATTTAACCTGAGTGCCCTTTACCACAATACTATTATCGTCGACCAAGATTTGCGCTTGTTCATAGCCAGCGATCGTTTCAAGCTCTTCTGCGAGGGCTGCCATGTCAATATCGTCAACCGTCTCGACATCGCTTGGGCGTAATTCTGCGGTTTCGGTATCTCGCCACACCGAATACATTTCATTGAAGTTAG
Organism: Vibrio sp. OPT20; assembly: GCF_963889365.1. Classification (NCBI taxonomy): domain Bacteria; kingdom Pseudomonadati; phylum Pseudomonadota; class Gammaproteobacteria; order Vibrionales; family Vibrionaceae; genus Vibrio; species Vibrio sp. OPT20. The sequence goes on from NZ_CAWPOA010000075.1 coordinate 1,708, forward strand.
TCGAGAGATCGAAACCAAGGGTTAAAGTATCGCCTCGCTCATAGCTGACTTTCGCTGAGCCCCAATCAGTGAAACGGTACACAGCGCCGACGTTCCATGGCGTATGTTGTGTCATGTCGACACCACCACGTACTACTGGGAAGTCTTGAGAGTAATCATTGCCATCGTATTCAAGCTTCAAGGTTAAAGGCTTATAAGGGGTTTGATATTCAAAACCACCATAAATCGCCGCATCACCTTTAAACCAGCGTTCAAAATCGACACTGCCACCATTACCTTTGGTGTCAGATGGACGTTCACAATATTTGTCACTGGCTTTGCACAATGGGTTAGTGAAGTTGCCACTGGTGCCCATGTATCCCCAAGCCATGCCCAAGGTAAAATCAACAGGGCCAAAGCGTTTGGTGGCCGCAACAAATTCGCCATCAAATAAACCGGTACCACCAAAATCACGCATACCGACCGATACTTCCGGTAAATAGTACCCTTCTTCGATTAAGCGCAGTTTAAAGTCGATGCCTTTATCTGTGTATTTAGTACAGCCACTGAATGAGTTTTGAGAACAATCTTGGTCTGCGCCTCCGCTATAGAGCAGGTCTTGTACTTGTGTATAACGAATGGTGGTTTCAAGCCAAGGCATCACCTGTAGGCTGACGTTATAAAAGTAGTATTCATTATTAAACGAAGCACTAAAGTTAAACTCGCCTTCTGGTGCCATTCGGCCTGTCGGCATTTGCATTAAGCCAACACCACCAAAGTTCATTTGTGACGTTCTGTATTCTGTGTCGTCAAATGATGATTTCTCTGCTCTGTTCGAAGAGGTATCAATGGTTGTTTCTGCAAAAACAGAAGTGCTGTTCGTTATTAACAAGGCGCAGGTAACCGCTGTGCACACTGCCGATAGAGGGAATGATTTCTGTTTCAGCATTACAGGCCAACCTTATGACGTAGCAAATCGACGATATCTTGGTTCAACGTTGAGTATTCTGATGGCAAAGAGTAAAACGCCATAAATACGATGGCACCTGGTGCTAGGTAAACCGGCTGTTCGTTCCAGTAAGCGTATTGAATGGTTTGTACCACGCCATCTGGCTGAACAACATATGCCACGCTTTTATCTGCGGCTTCACCAATAAAGCCGTTCGGCAATGCATCGAGATAATCATTCAAGGTTCCATGTTCAATCAGATTCATTGTTACCGACTCTTTCATTACACCCATCAACTGAATGGACGTTGGTCGTTGTGGCAAGTACAGAGAAAAGGCTTGAGTTTGACTAGTAGATGCTCTTTTTATGGCAGTAGACGACGGCTTGTTAGTGGGAGAACTTGAAACAAGCAACAGATTCTTATCTGATTGAGAGATAACCGCATTACGATCTAACTCAACAAAAACTCGATTGAGGTATTGGAAAGAGGCTAACTGTTGACGCACTAAGTTTGCTTCTGGTTCTTCTACCGAGAAAGCGTCAAGTTGGTTAAATACATTGCGCTTTTTGGCTTCGATAGCTTTGTTAGATTCGCTAGCTTGAGTATTGGTTTTATCAAACAGTTGAGCCGAAAGGGAGAAGTAACCAATACTGCCGCTAGCATTTTCGTTAGAGCTAGCATTCGCATTAAAGCTAGCGTTCGCGTCGTCTAATACCTGAAGCAGTCGAACGTCAGCTTTATACTCAAGCGTCACACCTTGAAGAGGAAGCTCAATTGTTGTTTTAATCGAAGGCGTAATAACGTTAGATGCCGCTGAAGCGTAGCTAACAGTGCACAGAGAGAACAGCGCGCTCAAAGCTAACAAGTTTCTCATCATTAACAGAGCTCTCACCGTTAATAAAGTTCTCACCAATGGCAACCGACGTCCCGTCATTTTTGATGCGTGACTCATATAATTCATCATTTTAGTTCATTACCCTGTTCGTTAATTACTTTGATAATGCTTAAGGACGGTTAGCTCAAGCCTTGTCATATCGGGGCCTAAATACTGTATGGTTTTGACCACTTTGCCTTTACTGTCGACCCAATATTCGTTGGTTATGTCTTGTTCTAACATTGGGAATTGAATTTTTTCTTGGAATTTCTTGGTATCGATAGACGCTAACGGAGTTTCAACCGTTTCATTTCCCGCATACGTTCGGGTGATGTTCGCTTTATAGCCGAATCGATAGTTAGGTTGCCAGTCGTAAACCGCTTGCCATTTTTGAGCTCCGGGGTTGGCAGACACATCAAATGCAGAAGAAGAATCGGCTGACGAGTTGTTTCCAGACGAGAACGTATTCAATGGTTGGAATGCCAAACCAGAAAGGTTTTCGTAAGGAAGCAATAGCGTTTGTACGATACGTCCATTTTCAGTGACGATCATCGCTTTATCAGAAGACATCCACTTTAACTGCTCTGCGCCCGTTTGCGGGTTTTCACCGACGTACGCTAAGACCATGAAGATTTTACCTTGGTCATTAACTTCCGCATAAATACTGGAATAAGGTAAAGTTTGAATGTATTTCTTCGACAGCTCAACATCGGAGCTGCCAAAAAAGGCTTCATCGAAAGTGGAATTAAAATCTTTGACCTTTTGAGAACATGCAGCTAAGGCGAGAACTGCGCATAGTAATAAGATACTTTTATACATAAAACAAAAACCGAAGATAGTAAGGATATAAAAAAGCCACTTTACATATTTATGTAAAGTGGCTTTCAAAGCTCAAAGTTTAATTACTGTTGAGCTGTCACTGTAGTCGCACCGCTTTCATTAGAAGCAACCGCGACAGCTGCCGCAGCCGCTACTGCAGCTGTCGCTACAGCAACTGTTGTTGCTGTACCTGCAGCTGCTGCTGATGCACCAGCGCCTGCTGCTGTACCTGAACCAGTACCCGTCGCTGCTGTAGTTTCAACTGCAAATGCAGCGCCTGAGAAGCTAACTGCTAATGCAGCTGCTAGAGCCATCTTTTTCATAATGATTTCCATTAATATAAACGTTTATATGTAGAAGATTATTTTCACACCCTCAATCAGTTGCTCAGCTTAAACAACTGATTGATCATGATAGATAATAACCACAATCAAGTAAATGAGTAAATCATAAGCAATACCTTATAAATCCTTCTTGAGATAACGCTTTTTGCATCACAACACCCTTCCTCTGTATTCTCCTACCCTTTCTCGCTATACTCCTGACCTATAGTTTTTCGCCCAATAACGAATAAGAGTTCAAGATATGCAAGAGTTAGTTCCATTTGTTCAAGAGAATATGATTTTAGCCATCGTATGGATCGGCTTGGTTGTTGCCATCATTGCGAACGTTATCAAGACATCAAACGCAGCCTACAAAGAGATCACGGCAGCGCAAACCACACACATGATTAACCGTGAAAACGGTATTGTGGTTGATATTCGTACTAAGGATGAGTTCAAAAAGGGCCATATTACGGACGCAGTTCACATTTTGCCGTCAGATATCAAAGCAAATAGCTTTGGTAGCCTTGAAAGCCAAAAAGCAGACCCAATCATCGTAGTATGCAAGACAGGTCAAACCGCTCAAGAAAGCGCGAACTTGCTGGTTAAAGCAGGTTTCGAAAACGTAAGCGTACTGAAAAGCGGCTTAGTGGCTTGGAGCGAAGCTAACCTTCCTTTGGTTAAAGGTAAGAAATAGGTTAAAGGCAAGAAGCGGCTGACCGATCAACTAACTTTCAGGCTCTGTTTGATAAATACAATGAACAGAGTCTAATTTAAAATTTTTAAGGACAAGAAAATGGCTGAAGCAGCACAACAAGACGCACAACAAAACTTCGCAATCCAACGTATCTTCCTAAAAGACGTCTCTTTCGAAGCGCCAAACTCTCCAGACATGTTTCAAAAAGAGTGGAACCCAGATGTAAAACTGGACCTAGACACTCAAAGCCGTGAGCTTGGCGAAGGCGTTTACGAAGTCATCCTACGTCTAACGGTTACGGTTAAGAACGCAGAAGACACTGCATTCCTTTGTGAAGTTCAACAAGGCGGCATCTTCTCTGCAAGCGAAATGGAAGCTGGCCAACTGGCACATTGCCTAGGTGCATTCTGCCCGAACATCCTGTTCCCATACGCTCGTGAAACGATTTCTAGCCTAGTGGTTAAAGGTACGTTCCCACAACTGAACCTAGCGCCAGTAAACTTTGATGCTTTGTTCATGAACTACCTACAAAACCAAGCTCAACAAGCAGAACAAACTGAAGGCGAGCAAGCTTAGGTTTTCAAGTAAAGCTTAAGTTTCGAAATAGAACTACTCTGACTAATGCTCAAATTGCTTATTTTTAAGAAGCTGGGCTTTTATTCGATAGCTAGTTTTCGTTAAATAGTTAGCTTTTAAATGCACATCGCAGCTTCTGCGATGTGCATTTTTTATTTACACTGTATTTTGATAGAGAGATTTTTCTTCTTAGTAGAACACTTTTTCTTCTTACTTTAGAAAACATCTCAAGAACTCTTCGATTTCCCTCATTATTTTTAGGTGGAAGCATGACAGAAACAACTCGCCCGACTCACGCGAAAGGCGCTTACGGTAAAGATAACGCTTACGGTAAAGACATCGCCATGACAGTGATAGGCGCAGGTTCTTATGGGACATCTTTAGCGATATCTCTAGCGCGTAACGGTGCCAATGTTGTTCTTTGGGGACATGACCCTGTTCATATGGCTCGCCTTGAATCTGAGCGTGCGAACAATGAGTTTCTGCCAAATATAGAATTCCCAGAAAGCCTGATCATTGAATCAGATTTAGAAAAAGCAGTGACTTCGAATCGAGACCTTTTGGTTGTCGTCCCGAGCCACGTGTTTGGTATCGTTTTAAATAGCCTTAAGCCTCACTTAACAGAGAACTCTCGCATCTGTTGGGCAACCAAAGGCTTAGAGCCAGAAACAGGCCGCCTACTTAAAGATGTCGCGCACGATGTGCTTGGTGATGGCTACTCGTTAGCGGTTCTATCAGGACCAACCTTCGCCAAAGAGTTAGCGATGGGTATGCCAACAGCTATCTCTGTCGCTTCACCTGATGAAGTATTCTTAGAAGAGCTGCAAGAAAAAATTCATTGCGGCAAAACATTCCGCGTATACGCAAACTCTGATTTCATCGGCATGCAACTGGGTGGCGCGGTTAAAAATGTTATCGCAATTGGCGCAGGCATGTCAGATGGTATTGGCTTTGGTGCCAATGCACGTACCGCACTTATCACTCGCGGCTTAGCTGAGATGAGCCGCTTAGGTGCAGCTCTTGGCGCACAACCAGAAACCTTCATGGGCATGGCCGGGTTGGGTGACTTAGTACTAACCTGTACTGATAACCAATCACGCAACCGCCGCTTCGGTTTGGCACTTGGCGCAGGCAAAGATGTCGATACCGCACAAGAAGAAATTGGCCAAGTCGTTGAAGGTTATCGCAACACTAAAGAAGTTTGGCTATTATCAGAACGCATGGGCGTTGAGATGCCAATTGTTGAACAAATTTATCAAGTACTGTATCAAGGGAAAGATGCACACTTAGCAGCACAAGATCTACTTGCACGAGACAAGAAGTCAGAAAGATAGAAGAGCAGATACGGGATTCGAGTAAACGAGATGCGAAAAGAGTAAAAGCGGATACGAGATTCGGGTAAACGAGATGCGAAAAGAGTAAAGGCAGATACGAGATTCGGGTAATCGAGATGCGAAAAGAGTAAAGGCAGATACGAGATTCGGGTAATCGAGATGCGAAAAGAGTAAAGGCAGATACGAGATTCGGGTAATCGAGATGCGTAAAGAGTAAAAGCAGATACGAGATTCGGGTAATCGAGATGCGTAAAGAGTAAAAGCAGATACGAGATTCGGGTAATCGAGATGCGTAAAGAGTAAAAGCAGATTGAGCGCTTAAAGAAGGCTTCTTTTCGTTATCCGCATCTCGCTACTCTAATCTGTTCTTTACATCTCGTTCCTCACTCTTAAAGATGACGTGAATTTTAATTCCGTCATTCCAGAACTGAGGAACGAAGTGTCTGGAATCTCGTAGTTCTTCGTACCTCGAATCTCGGTTTCTCGCATCTGCTCTTATAGCTCTTCGAATCTAGCATCTGCCCCTTAAAAATAATGGATGGTAAAATGAAACACTGTGAACAACAAAAAGTTTGGCAATGCATTGTGAAGGAAGCTCGACAGCAGTCGGAGCAAGAACCTATGCTTGCGAGTTTTTATCATGCTACGATCATCAACCATGAAAGTTTGGGCGCAGCCCTTAGCTACATCCTAGCAAACAAGCTAAAGACGGCTTCAATGCCAGCAATGGCAGTGCGTGAAGTGGTTGAACAAGCATTCAAACAGGACCAATCGATTATTGATGCTGCCGCTTGTGATATTTGCGCGACGGTAAATCGAGATCCTGCGGTCGAGATGTACTCGATGCCTCTGCTTTACCTGAAAGGCTACCACGCTCTGCAAGGCTACCGAGTGGCTAACTGGTTGTGGAAGCAAGGCCGTATCGCACTTGCCACTTACCTACAAAACCAAATCTCTGTTGCTTGCCAAGTGGATATTCACCCTGCAGCTCGTATCGGTAAAGCTATCATGCTCGACCACGCGACAGGCATTGTGATTGGTGAAACAGCCGTCGTTGAAAATGATGTATCTATCCTTCAAGACGTAACCCTTGGTGGTACGGGTAAAGAAGGTGGCGATCGTCACCCTAAAATCCGCGAAGGCGTAATGATTGGTGCCGGCGCTAAAATCCTTGGCAACATTGAAGTGGGTGAAGGCGCGAAAATTGGCTCTTGCTCTGTGGTTCTGCAAGCCGTACCACCTCATACAACAGTCGCTGGGGTTCCTGCAAAAATTGTCGGAAAACCTAAAACCGACAAGCCATCTTTAGATATGGACCAAGGGTTCAATGGTCGCTCTCAGAACTTCATCCATGGTGATGGGATTTAAGAGCAGATACGGGATGCGAGCAACCGAGATACGAAAAGCTTAAAAGCAGATGCGGGATTCGATTCAGCGGAATTCGAAAAATTAAGAGCAGATGAATACAACTAAATGACGATAATGATGAAACAAATTCGAGCCATTAGCCGGACTCTTCTGATATCTACCAGCCTTTGCGCTGCTCTGTTATCTACATCGTCATTTGCCGCCTCTCAGGGGGAACTGAAAGGCGTATCGAGCGAAATATCTCGCCAACAAACAAACCTGTCCTCACAACAGAAAAAACTCGATAACTTACAAGCAAGCCTCAAGAAACAAGAGCTATCCATCGCTTCGCTTGAAAAAGCGATACTAGACAGTAAAAAGCAGCTCAATACGGCCAATGCAAATATTGCCAACTTAGACACCAAGATTAAAGCGCTTACGGCTCAGAAAAAAATCCATACCGACAAATTAGAACAACTGATTCAGACTTACTACATGACAAGTCGAGCTAAAGCGTCTTCTCACATCCTCAACACAGGTGTGGAAGAAGATCGCATCAGTCACTACTACCAACACCTTGCCAAAGCTCGCTCCGCAACAATCAAAACGATTGAACAGACGCAACTTGAATTAGAAGAAAGCCACAAACAGCGTCAACTTGAGCAAGAACAGATAGCAACACTGCTAAAACAGCAAACCACCAAGCGCGACAAGCTATCTAAGACTCAAACGCAGCGTAAGAAAACCGTTGGCAGTATTAAAAAGAACATTTCGGGTGATAAGAATTACTTGGCGGAGCTTCAGCGCAATGAAACTCGCCTAAAAGCTGAAATAGCGAAAGCAGAGAAAGCGGCTCGAGAAAGACGTAATGCCGTCCCTATGGATGGGTTAGCCAAACGTAAAGGCAAGCTGCCTTGGCCAATCAAAGATAAAGTTCTACATAACTACGGCTCACGCCAAACGGGTCAAATTAACTGGAAAGGCATGGTAATCAAAGCTAAGTACGGCCAGCAAGTTAAGTCTGTTTATTCAGGCACGGTGGTTTTTGCAGAGTATCTACGTGGTTATGGCTTAGTGGTACTACTTGACCACGGTAAAGGCGATATGACGCTCTACGGCTTTAACCAAGCACTTTTAAAGAAAGAAGGTGACAAGGTTAAAGCGGGCGAAGCCATCGCGCTTGCTGGTGACACTGGCGGCCAAACTCGTCCATCACTGTACTTTGAGATTCGCAGAAACAGCCAAGCTCAGAACCCGAAGAGTTGGTTGGTTAGGTAAGAGCAGATACGGGATTCGAGTAATCGAGATGCGAAGAGCGGAAAATCTCTGAATTTGTATTTATCAGGCTTCGTCATTCCAGAATTGAGGAACGAAATATCTGGAATCTCGCTACTACATTGTTAGCCTCGAGGATAAAGAGAGATTCCCTATCACGCTCGTACCTCGCTGTAGGGAATGACGTCGCGGTTCATATCCCACCACTCACCCTGCTCTTCCCCGTTCTTCGTATCTCGAATCTCGGTTACTCGCATCTTTCTACTTGGAGTTCAAAGCCCTTACACCATCTTCCAACAGTGTCAGCTGCTCAAAACCTTGAGCAGTCGCAATTGGTTTAACGGTCGCGATCATCTGCAACATTCCTTGATGTACCACTTGCTCGGTAATTTGGGCTTTTGGAGACATCGCAGACTGATAAGCCAACCAACCTGATGCGATCAAGTGAAGAGAAGTGACCATCGACTTCATTTCCGTATCCGTTGCTTTGAGCAAGTTCAACTCAACGAAGGCTCTCATAATATCCACAAGATTCGTTTGCAGCTTTTCTTGTACGGCCATGTAATCAAGGTGGAGTTTTTCATCACGTGACAATATTTCAGGTAGGTTCGCATAGAAAAATCGGTACTTCCACATCAACGTGAAGATAGAATCTAAGTAGCGCTTTAGTAGCGTCAGGCTTTCTTGTTGGCCTTGAATCGGCGTGAACCTTTCAAGCAACTCTGTTGAATAGAGCGTAAAGATGTCACGTACAATTTCTTGTTTGTTACGGAAGTGGTAGTAGAGGTTACCAGGGCTAATCTCGATATGCTCAGCAATATGATTGGTCGTAATACTACGCTCACCGTGCTCATTAAAAAGCTCTAGAGCAGCGTAAACAATCTTGTCACGTGTTTTCATTAGTTATTAGTATCCCTATCCGTTTAGTGGTTCAGTATATCGCCACTAAGCGGATAGATCGAGCTGATAACATCTGGTCGAATTAGCAAGCGCTAAAATTCACCTTCAACCCATAATACCTTTGATCAATCACAGCTGTAATTAATCGCTGCTGGAATCAATCACTGCCAAACAGGTCTCGCGTGTAAACCTTATCTGCAACGTCTGATATTTCATCGACCATTCTATTGGATACAATCACATCTGATACGGCTTTGAACTCTTCTAGGTCAGAATAAACCTTCGAATTAAAGAAATGCTCTTCTTCCAACACCGGTTCGAACACGACCACTTCAATACCTTTAGCTTTCAAACGCTTCATGATGCCTTGAATCGACGACGCACGGAAGTTGTCTGAACCGGCCTTCATGATCAAACGATAAATACCGACAATTTTAGGCGAGCGCTTAATAATTGAATCCGCAATGAAGTCCTTACGAGTGCGGTTAGCATCGACAATGGCACCCACAATATTGTTAGGTACATCTTGATAGTTAGCTAACAGCTGTTTGGTGTCTTTTGGTAAGCAGTAACCACCATAGCCAAATGAAGGGTTATTATAGTGATTGCCAATTCGAGGATCTAAACCAACGCCTTCGATGATCTGACGAGAATCCAAACCATGCGCTTCGGCGTAAGAATCAAGCTCATTGAAATAAGAAACACGCATCGCCAAGTAGGTATTTGAGAAGAGCTTTACTGCTTCCGCTTCTGTGGAGTGAGTAAACAGTACGTCGATATTCTCTTTTTCTGCGCCTTCAACAAGAAGGTTTGCAAACACTTTAGCGCGTTCAGAACACTCACCAACAATGATCCGTGATGGGTGTAAGTTGTCGTACAGAGCTTTACCTTCGCGTAAAAACTCTGGTGAAAACATAATGTTTTCAAAACCTAGCTCTTCTTTGATCTGCGCAGTATAACCGACAGGAACCGTTGATTTGATCACCATTACCGCATTGGGATTTATGCTCATAACATCCTTGATAACAGATTCAACGGACGAGGTGTTGAAATAGTTACTTTTAGGATCATAATCTGTTGGTGTAGCAATAATGACAAATTCAACATCTTTGTAGGCAGTCTTATCAGTTGTCGCTCTAAAGTTTAACGCTTTACTTGACAGGAAGTGTTCGATCTCATTATCTACAATCGGCGACTGCTTATTATTCAGCATTGTAACTTTTTCATCAATGATATCGACAGCTACCACTTCGTGATTTTGTGCCAATAACATCGCATTTGATAAGCCAACATACCCAGTACCGGCCACTGCAATCTTCATACTAATACCTATAGCTTTGAGTTATTTACTCAATTTAATTCATAATTTATCTGGCCACATCATACTCTGGTTGAAGAATTATTCCACTAGCCCGCCTCATCCATTCCTTGCTATACTCGAAATAGTTTTGTATTCAAAAGAGTTAGAAAATTATGATTATCGTAACGGGTGGTGCTGGCATGATTGGCAGCAATATTGTTAAGGCGCTCAATGAGGCGGGCCACAACGATATCCTAGTCGTCGACAACTTAAAAGATGGTAAGAAATTTAAGAACCTTGTAGACCTAGACATCACTGATTACATGGATCGTGATGATTTTCTAACTCAGGTTATGGCTGGTGATGATTTCGGTCATATTGAAGCTATTTTCCATGAAGGTGCATGCTCTGCTACCACTGAGTGGGATGGCAAGTACATGATGCTTAACAACTATGAGTACTCAAAAGAGCTACTTCATTACTGTGTGGAGCGTGAAATACCCTTCCTATATGCCTCTTCTGCTGCCACTTATGGCGAAACCGATACTTTTATCGAGGAGCGAGAGTACGAAGGTGCATTGAATGTCTACGGCTATTCAAAACAACAATTTGATAACTATGTTCGCCGACTAACCGCGGATGCTGCAGCGCATAACGAAACGCTTCCACAAATCGTTGGCTTCCGTTACTTCAATGTTTATGGTCCACGCGAGCAACACAAAGGCAGTATGGCATCGGTAGCATTTCACCTAAACAACCAAATGAACGCCAGTGAGAACCCTAAGTTGTTCGCAGGTAGCGAAACCTTCAAGCGTGATTTTGTGTATGTCGGTGATGTCGTGGCTGTAAACTTGTGGTTCTTAGAAAATGGTGCTTCAGGCATCTTCAACCTAGGTACAGGCAACGCAGAGTCTTTTGAAGAAGTCGCAAAAGCGGTCATCAAGCACCATGGTAAAGGCGAAATCGAAACGATTCCTTTCCCTGAGCATTTAAAGGGGGCTTACCAAGAATTTACTCAAGCCGACCTAACCAAGCTTCGCAATACAGGTTGCGATATTGAGTTTAGAACAGTGGCAGATGGCGTCGCTGAGTACATGAAGCTCGTAAATGCATAGCTGTAGCTTTATATTTCAGATTAATACTAATAGTGCCCCCTACTTTTTAGGGTGCATTATTGGACAATCTAGTAAACATAATCATTCCCCGAGTGACCGATATAAAGTTAACTCTCTGATATAAATAATGTAGTGAACGAATGACCACACAACGTAATGATTTTGATCCAAAAGCTTACAATCCTGAGTTTAAATGGGGATTTCTAGCACCTAAATACTGGGGAACTTGGATTGCTGTTCTATTGTCGTCTTTAGTCTGCTTCTTACCTAATAGCATTCGTCTAGCACTCGCTAAGTTTATGGCTAAGCAAGCTGTAAAAATTAAGAATAAGGCTAACCGCCGAGCCCGTGTGAATCTTGAGATGTGTTTCCCTGAGCAATCTATCGAAGAGCGCGAAGAAACTCTCTATCAGTCATACGTTACTTCCATCTCATTTTTGATGGGATTTGCTTCACTGACACTAAAAAGTAAAACTTGGCTAGAGAATAACACCTCGATAAACGGCCTGAGCAACCTAACCGATATTACGGACAGTGGCGAGAATGTTATCTTGTTAGTGCCACATACGTGGGCTATCGATATCCCTGCAGTATTACTTGCATCACGCGACCTTCCAGTTTCCGCGATGGCAAAAGCTCAGAAAAACAAACTCAGTGACTGGCTAATGCACAGGCAACGCGTACAATACGGCGGTCGTGTTTATGATCGCAGTGGTGGTATCAAACCTTTCATCAAGTCAGTGCGTGATGGCTATCTGGGCTACTATCTGCCCGATGAAGATCTTGGTCGTGAGCACAGTGTCTTCATAGATTTCTTCGCGACTCAAAAAGCAACAATTTCAGGCCTCGGCCGCCTCTCAAAACTGAGTAAGGCCAAAATCGTTCCTTTGTTTGCTCAATACGATAGCAAGACAGGCAAATACACTCTGGATTTTTATCCTGCTCTACCATTCCCAACAGGAAGCGAAGAAGAGGACGCTCGCATGATGAATCAATGTATTGAAAATTACGTGAGTAAGAATCCTGAGCAATATATGTGGATCTTAAGGCTACTTAAGACTCGTCCAGACGGCAATATAAACCCTTACAGTAGTTAGCATTACATTAAACAGTATGAATATAATTAACAAAAAGCAGATTTATGCAGCAATCTTACTATTGCCTTACTTTTTTGCCACTACAGGCATGTTAGTTTTAGATAGTGGTGACAAGAAAATTATCCCACTTTTTTTAATTAGTATCATCGTCAGCATATTGGTATTCAAAAAAGAAACTATATTAAGTAATCTAAGGTACCCGTTTATATGGTTAGTAAGTATTTCATGTATATATACCGTGTTTAGCTACTATTATCACGGTGCTAGCTCAAGAGAAATAAGGGCTCTTATTGGATCCACCTTATTCCTAATGTTCTTTCCCTATCATATCTTGAGCTATAAATCTCTCGGTTGGATTGTGTTATTAGGTGGAATGACTGTATTTTTAAATAGTATGTACTTTAATATATACATGGGAGTTTCGCGTGACGCAGGTTATATCAACCCAATCCCTTACGCCACTTCATGTGCATTAATTTCCATCATTTCTTTTTCATTATTAATAGAGCAACCCTCTTTTAAAGAAAAGTTAATATCTTCATTAGCCTTTCTATTATCTTTGCCTCCAATAGTTCTCAGTGAAACTCGAGGGATTTGGCTTGCCATGATTTTAAGCATCTTAGTTCTTGCTATCTTTAAGTGTATAAAAAGCCCACCAAGTCGAAATAAATTACTAATTATTCTCATCACCACAACAATTTCATTATTTTCTGGAACTTATCTATTTAAGGACAAAATCACAGAAAGATATGAACGAACTGTTTATGAAATAGAACAAATCCAATCTGGAAACTATAGTACTTCTATTGGACAAAGGTTACAATTATGGCAAATAGCCCCTAAATTAATCCAGCAAAAACCACTACTTGGCCATGGACATGAAAAACCAAAGCTATTGCTAGATAAGTTAAAAAACAACGAAATATCTAATCTAACTTTTCGTCTTGCTTCACACCATTATCACAATCAGTTCCTTAATAAAATGGTGAAATCGGGAACTTTAGGATTAATACTACTTATAAGTATATTATTTTACCCCCTAGTAATAATGAAACATCTACAACCATTAGCTAAGTATATTACTGTTGGTTCAGTTACTCTATTATTTATTGCTGGGTTAACTGATGTACCTTTCAACCATCCTCAACCACTAATATTATACTTATTGTTTCTAGTCCCTCTTTGCTCAAGATGTAAGAGAGTTACCAATGACTAAAATTTTTGTCATAAATTTAGAATCTTCCACAGAAAGAAAAGAGAACATTGGTCGCCAACTAGATGAACTGTCTCTTCCTTTTGAGTTCTTTTCTGCGATAGATGGTCGAACATCTCCTCCTCATCCGCTACTTAAACGCTATAATGATAACCTGAGCCAAAGATACCGGGCAAAAACACTTAACGCGGGTCAACTAGGTTGTTATGCAAGTCACTTTTTACTCTGGGAAAAATGTGTAGAGCTAAATCAACCAATAATTATTATTGAAGACGATGCTTTATTATTTAAAAAGACATTCTTAGACTTTTTAAATAATATTCCTGAACTACCTAAATCCATCGAATGTATTCGGTTATTCAATAACAAGCGTAGAAAGTTCAGTTCCTATTCTACACTTGAATGTTCTTCAACCAGCATCCACAAATTTACAAAAGGGCATATGAGTACAACCGCTTATTACCTTACACCTCAAGGAGCGAATAAACTGTTATTACACTCTAAAGAGTGGTACATGGCTGTCGATATATATATGGATCGATTTTGGGCGAATGAAGTTGAATGCTATGGAACTAAAGAACCTTGTGTCACCAATGATCCTAAATTCGACTCTGAAATTGGCTATGCCAAACGAACAACGACTAGAAGTCTATTCAAGAAGTGTAAACGTGAGTGGTTTAACTTAAACGAAACCATTCAACGTCACCTACATAATTTAAAATTCAAACTGAGTAGAAATAAATTATGAACTCAACACATAAAGATATTTATGTCTGCTCTACGGTAAGGCACTTACTACTTAGTCTTTATAGAGCCCAAGATCATACTGGCGCATCTACTATAATATACTTTTATGACTATCAAGACATAAACCCTAAAGACATAGACACAACACAACTCCCTCCCCAAATAGAGTTGGTGTTAATGAATAGGGAATCGTTAGTTAATCATATAAAGAACATTGAATATATTGGAAAATATATTTTATTTTGTTCGCTTCGTGGTTGGTCAATACCAGATAAATTTAAAAAAATCTTGGTGGCATCAATATATGAAAGCAATAAAAACGTAGACTTAACGGGTGGGATAAATAAACTATTCTTATTCAATGATAATAATAAGATGTCTAGGTTATTTCGCCTTCTAGTTAAATCTTATTCAATGATAGAAGATGGAATGGGGAATTACGTTAAGCACCAGATTGATGACAAACCCAAGCAATTATTTCGCTTGCTATCAAGTCAGCCACCTAACCATTACGTATTTGGTGAAAGAAAGCAATGTGACCACATTTATGTGATACACCCAGAAAAGTTACCAAAATCAGTACAACACAAAGGAAGAAGACTTGTTTTATCAAAAAATAAAGCAAAAATATCAATAATTCAACAATGCTTTAAGTTTGACAATACTAGTAACTTCAACAATAAGACATTGATCATCGCCACGCAACCCATATTTAACAAATTAAAAGGTAAGCTTAAAGATAATGGTTTCTTTTATGACATCTATAGTAGATTAATATTAGAGAGTGAACGTAAAGGTTTTACGCCAATTTTAAAGTTACACCCAAAGGAAAGTGAGTCAGATTATTTATCCTTCAAAGAAAAAGGAGTGATATTTTTATCTAATAAGCTACCTTTGGAAATTTACCTGCTATCGAGTAAAGATAAGGTTAACATAATATCAATTAACTCTTCAGCCGGAATGGGGATAGAGGAATATTGTGAAATATATAAATTAGTCCCAGATAACAAAGTTCATAACTTAGAAAATATATTAATTGAATTAGAAAAAAAACAAGATAGCCTTCAAGATTTAATATCTCTCCAGCTATCTAACATCAAATAGCTGACTATATAAATAAATTCAAGGATAAAGGAGTTCCTGAATTTATCTTACTTAGAGCTTTTTTTCCTAGAACGTCTTCATAGTATTTTGGTGGCAAGCCAAAACCAGGTCTGATACTCCGAATGTTTTCAGGGGTCAACAATTCACCTTCCTCGATGTCTTTCACTACATACAAAGATCGGCGAAATTTCACGTTCCCCTTTTCAGCTTCCGTTCTCTCGTAATTGACTTGTCCCATTGCTTGCCAAGCTGTTTTCGTATCTTTACATAATGCCGCTAACTCATGAGGCTCAAGAGAAAAGCTATCATCTGCGCCACCACCGTTACGATCCATTGTGACATGTTTTTCAATCAAACATGCGCCTAGAGTAACCGAAGCAACGGCGGTAGCATTGTCGATAGTGTGATCAGAAAGGCCAGATAAAACGTCAAACCGCTCTGCGATATCGGCAATCGTCTTTAAGTTATATTGTTCTGCAGGGGCTGGATAGCCGCTTACACAATGCAATACAACCAATTCCTTACATCCATTATCTCTCGCTGTTTTTATTGCTTCTGCAATCTCTTCCTCGTTGGCCATTCCGGTTGAAATAATCATCGGCTTACCCGTTTGAGCAACACGCTTAATCAGAGGTAAATCAACCACTTCGAAAGATGCTATTTTGTATGCGGGAGCGTCTAGCTCCTCTAATAAATCTACAGCGGTAAAATCAAATGGTGAACTAAATATCGTAATACCTAACTCTTTTGCTTTTTCAAACAAAGGCTTATGCCATTCCCAAGGCATATGCGCTTCTTTATACAACTCATACAGAGTTTGGCCATCCCATAAACCACCATGAATTTGAAACTCTTCCGAGTCACTATCCATAGTGATAGTTTCATGGGTATAGGTTTGAAGTTTAATCGCATCAGCACCTGCTTTTTTTGCTTCTTCCATAATCTGAAAAGCTCGGTTTATATCACCATTATGGTTAGCAGAAAGCTCAGCAATAATATATGGAGGACAATTAGGACCAATTTCTCGATTATCGATGTATATGTTTTTATTCATTTTCTTCGTATACTCTCAATTTATCTTTCATAAGGTTTCTAGTATCTTTCCACTCATGTGAAAAGATACCCAAATGTACTACATCGTGATATTCAGTCCCATTGAAGAAAGCATCTCGATGAGTACCTTCAACTTTAAAGCCAAATTTGGAGTGTAATTTCACTACTGGTTGATTAAAGCCTAAAACCTCACAGCATAATTTGTGCAAACCTAATTCAGTAAATGCGTGCTCTAGGGCCCGATATTCCATCAAAGATCCGGTACCTCTTACCGCGTTGGGCGACGCATAGAATGCCCAAGAAGCGATTCCAGGAATTCGATTTATATCAGTAAATCCAACAACCCCTGCTGGCTCTCCATTTAACTCTGCTAGAAAATATTCTTTTGAACTATCCTTGCACATGCTAGAAAACCATGACTTATGCTCATCCATAGTGATTTCATGAGAGGTGTACATATTTTTTCTAACATCTGGAGAGTTTCTCCAAGCAAGAATTTCTTCTAAATCACTTTCTTCAAGTGGCCTAAATTTAATCACTCTTTGTTTCACGACAAAAGCTCTCCATTGTTTGAACGACCTTATTCGCACCGAAGCCATCAACTTCAAAATCTCTAAAAGGTTTGATGTCATCCCACCTTTCACATAAACGCGCTAGCTCAAGTGCATAAGTATCGGTACTCGTCGTTATACCTTCACCTAAGTATTCAACAAACCCTAAATCTGACAAGTAATTTGAAAGTATTACTTGATTCTCCGCTACGGAAACTATCGAGGCTGGAACTCTGAGACAAAAACGCTCCCAGTTACTTACTCCTGAGGCGCCAATTGCATATTTGCTATTACTTAAAGATAAATCAAAACTCTCTAAATTTTTGTATATAGAAACATTGCTCTTTTGATTAAGCTTTATCAAAGCATCAAAACGAGGGTTGATTCTCCCCGTGATCAAAATAGTATTAAACGGGAGCCTCTTAAACTCATTTGCTGCAAGAATAAATTTCTCGCACTCATTTGTAGGATCTGTTCCACCAAAAAAGACTAAGAGTTGATTGGATATTGAATCTCGGGGCGAATCCCGTAATGTTGAAAAGCTCTCTCTTAAAAGAGCATATTCAGGACCAAGGAGCTTAGTAGCAGAACAATCCGAATATCTTTTTGAAATGTTCGGCCATAGGTTTTGGTCGAGAATAATATCACTACAGTGTTCACGGTTAAGGTCATCAATCGATAAAATAGCGCATGACAGCTTACCTATAATGATACTTTCCCATTCATGGTCCAGCGCATAGTGATCCACAATCACCCACTCGGAAGAATCAACTTTAGATAGAAAGTCATTTGCATCTTCTTCAACGCTACGTTGAAGCCAAGCTTTATAATCAGCGCTATGGGAAGGAGTCATTTGTAGACAAGAGGGAGTCAGCTCTAATACGTCAAAGCCTCTATCACGGATATATGTAATCATGTCCCCAGGCTGAGGCAGACAAGCAAAGCATACAGAAAAACCTTTGCTTTTTAATATATCAGCAAGCACCAAACAGCGCATGACGTGGCCACTACCGATAAATAGTGACGCATCCACTCGGAAGGTAACCTTCATTATTTATCCTAACCTCAATGCTGAAAAAAGAGATTCGGCCAGTTCCCAGTCTTCTTGGGTATCAATATCTTGAACGCGTTTTCTCGGCAAGAGCACGGCCTTAGAGTGGCTGGAAAACACCGATAGTTTATTCAGGAAAGCATCTTTACGACCCCAATAAAACTGGCCAGCATCGTGATACGCTTCTTCCAAGTCTTGTGATCTTACCTGTTCGTTCTCAGGCGAAAACATCGAAACATAGCCTTGCTCATCAAGCTTAATTGCACGCTGAATCGGAAAAGGAAACGATGTGGCACCAAATGTAAATTGCACACTATTTCCTCTAAGTAGCTCGTAGCCTTTCTGAAGATCTTCAGGTAAAACAAACGGAGCAGTGGCGTACAAACAACAAACATCACCAATATCCCAGCCATTATTAGCGCACCAAGTTATTGCATGGTGTATCACATCCATAGTGGTAGCATAGTCATCGGAGATATTTGAAGGCCGTAAAAATGGCACTTCAGCACCATACTTTATCGCTACCTCGGCTATCTCAGCATCATCAGTAGAGACAATAACCTTATCAAAACAATCCGAAGCAAGTGCAGCCTCGATTGAGTAAGCGATCATAGGTTTGCCATGAAAGTGCTTTATATTTTTCCGAGGAATACGCTTGCTGCCACCACGTGCAGGAATAATAGCAACGTTCATTATTTACCTGTCAAAATTTCAGTTACTACACGAACAACGGTATTTTGCTGTTCTTCCGTCATACCGTGGAACATTGGCAGTGAGATGGCTTCTTGATAGTAGCGTTCTGACTCAGGGAATTCCCCTTCAGTAAAGCCCATAGCTTGGTAATATGGCTGAGTATGCACAGGAATGTAATGCAAATTAACACCGATGCCATTTTCACGCAGAGCGTCAAACACTTGTTTATGAGTTAATGATATCTCATCCAACTTCAAACGAATTACGAATAAATGCAAACCTGAGTATGTGTTTTCAAGTTGATAAGGAAGTACCAAGGGTAATTCAGATAACATTTGATTATAACGCTTAGACAACACATGGCGCGTCGCAACAAATTCATCAAGACGTTGCATTTGCGTGACACCCAACGCCGCTTGAAGTTCTGTCATGCGGTAGTTGAAACCTAAATCAACCTGTTGGTAATACCAGCCACCATGAGAAGCTTCCGTCATCATTACAGGATCTCGTGTAATACCATGACTGCGCAAGAGAGCCATTTTATCCGCTAGCTCTTTCTGGTTCGTTAATGCAGCACCACCTTCAGCCGTTGTGACAATTTTTACAGGGTGAAAACTGAACACTGTAATATCAGAATACTTACAATTACCGATTGGTTGTTCATGATATTGACCACCAATAGCATGAGAAGCATCTTCAATGACTTTAAAGCCATATTCTTTGGCTAGCTTAGCAATGGATTCCATATCACAAGGCTGACCACATAAGTGAACAGGAACCACGACTTTAGGTAGAGTTCCTGTAGCTTTAGCAGTAATTAGCTTTTGCTCTAGCTTTTTAGGGCACATGTTATAAGTTGCTGAATCAATATCAACAAAGTCCACTTTAGCTCCGCAATAAAGACCACAGTTTGCAGACGCAACAAAAGTAACAGGCGTTGTCCACAACCAGTCATCTTCCCCCAAACCTAAAGCCAAACAAGCGATATGCAGAGCCGAGGTTGCACTATTCACTGCTAACGCATACTGAGCACCAGTATGTTCTGTTAACGCTTTTTCAAACGCAGGAACTTGTGGTCCCTGAGTTAGAAAATCAGATTTAAGGACATCAACTACACTATCAATGTCTTGCTGACTGATATCTTGCTTGCCGTATGGAATCACTGTTCTACTCACACTGTAAATTTAGGATCAACATGTTCTTTGATTAGGTCACGTAGACCTTCAATCGTTTCCCACTCAGTATTGGTGCCTGAGTTGTATTTAAAACCAAAAGGCACTTTCTCAGCCTTATGGTGATTCATGTACTCATCTTCTGTGTATGTAAAAGAGACAGAAGGAAGGATTGCGTAATAACGACCTAAATCAATCGTATTGAGAGAATCAGTATCAGTGATCATTTCTTCATGAAGCTTTTCACCAGGGCGAATACCTACAACCTTAGTTACCATGCCTGGAGCAATAGCTTCAGCGATGTCTAGAATTTTGTATGAAGGGATCTTAGGAATAAAGATCTCACCACCCAAATGGTTTTCAATTGCATACATGACCATATTCACGCCATCTTGAAGAGAAATATTAAAACGCGTCATCTCTTCATGTGTAATTGGCAGTACACCTTCTTCTTTTTTCTGCATAAAGAACGGAATAACTGAGCCTCGAGAGCCCATAACGTTGCCGTAACGAACAACACTAAAACGAATATCTTTAGAGCCACGAATATTATTCGCGGCTGCAAACAATTTATCAGAAGCTAACTTAGTTGCACCATATAGATTAATCGGAGCACAAGCTTTATCCGTAGATAGTGCAACCACATCTTTGACGCCACACTGTAGCGCTGCATTAATTACATTTTCAGCCCCATCAATATTAGTACGAATACACTCCGTCGGATTGTATTCTGCTGTATCAACTTGCTTAATTGCTGCTGCATGAATAATTACATCAACGCCTTCACAGGCTTGAATCATACGGTTACGGTCACGCACATCACCGATGAAAAAACGTAATTGTGGGAAATCCTTATGTGGATATTGTTGCTTGATTTCAAACTGTTTTAGTTCATCACGAGAAAAGATAATGATCTTTTTTACATCTTGATATCGTTCAAGAATTGTTTTAATGAATTGTTTCCCAAATGACCCTGTGCCACCTGTAATTAATATTGTTTTGTTATTTAGCATACTCAACTACTCTAATATTCTTATATTTTCCCTAAGTTTTTAAACTTAAGTACTTTAATTACAAATTGATATCTAGCTACTTTTCGTTGGCTAACAATCTCTTAAAAAATTCCAAATGCTTCTTCACTGTCACTCGTGAACTAAAGCTTTCATCTAATCGCTGCTTAGCCGCTTCACTCATTGTTGTGCACTTGGCCTTATCTTGTGCGAGCTTGTCCATAGCCTCACCTAACGCCTTAGCGTCACCGGTCGGGACAATATAACCAGTCTCGCCATCTACAACGAGTTCAGGAGCGCCACCGGTAGTTGTAACTACTGAGGTTGTGCCATTTGCCATCGCTTCGACAATCGTGCGTGGTAGCCCTTCTCCACTAATCGATGGCTGAACTTGAAAATCAGCCATACACATGATTGAAGGGATATCTGTACGGTGCCCAATATAGTGAATTCGCTCACTCATAGGGCTCGCTTTCATCTCATCGAAATGAGGCTCATAGCCGCTGCCCGCTAAGATCAAATGGAAGTTCGGTGCAGTAATGTATTTGGTCGCCTCAAGTAAGACAGAGATGCCCTTACTTGGCCTTACATGCGCTGCAGTAATCGCGACTACATCATCTTCATTCAAACCAAACTCAGAGCGCTCAGTTGGTGGTACTTTATACCAATCCAATTCATGCCCTTTGTATATGGTAACAACGTTATCTTTGTTCTTCCAAACGCGCTTCACCACATCTTGTCGAACCGCTTCAGAAACACATACTATGCCGTCTACACGAGGGTGAAGTTGCGTTAAATAAGCACTAGGGTCATGTCGATACAACCCTCCAGTTGTACCTCGATAAACGACTAATTTAACGTTAAAGCCAATACACGCAAACGCGGCATTGGGGATCGTCTTAGAGTTAAAAGCATAGCAGATGTCGTAATCATGCGTTTTCAGCTCGTGGCGAATCTTTTTAATGGTATCAAAACAAACTTTACGCTTTGGATAACCATCAACGACTCGAATGCCGCACTCTTCTAACTTTGAGACATGCTCAGACTCACCTTGGGTCATGATAGTGACTTGGTGACCTTGACGCGCAAGCTCAATAAAGATCGCGGCTTCAGGGCGTAAACTGTTCCATGCATGTAAGTAAGATGCACAAACTAAAATCTTCATCTCTCAGTTCCTATTTGGCTTGGTCTTTTGAGCTGTCTTCTGAACGATTTTCAAGAATCCACAAACCGACGTATTTATTGAAATTCACTTGAGCGTAGGTCATCGCCATAATGAAGCCGACACTACCATCCATAAAGCCGCGGCGAATAATATAAACAAGGAAGAATGTCCATGCCGCTCGTAACAAGGCCAAAAATAAGCCGTGTGATTTCTTGCCTTTACGATGGTATTTTTGGGAGCCAAGCCAAGCGTACTGCGCTGCTTTATCTAAACCATGGCCATAATCGCGATGGGTGTAATGAAGAAGAAACCCCTTCAATATCCCTGTCGAGCCTTGCTCTGAAACAACCGTCTCATGAACCTCATCAAGCGTATATCGAGAACCGTCTCTCTTGAACAACCTTAAGACTGCACGAGCGCTACGGCCATACTTGAGCGTTGTCCCATAAAGGGTCACCCCCCAAGGAAGTTTATACGCTGTGTGTTTAATTTGATCTTGTTTCAATAGTTCAACAAGAGCGTCACTCATGTCTTTATCGAGAGCTTCATCAGCATCAATCGATAGCACCCAATCACATGTCGCTTTATCTAGAGCTCGCTGCTTTTGCTTACCAAAGCCAGGCCAATCTGTGATTGTCACGTTATCTGTATATTTTTGGCATATTTCAACTGTTGCATCTGTTGAGCCACTGTCTAAAACAATCAGTTCATCGGCAATATCAACAACAGATTTAAGGCAAGTTTCAATTCGGTCTTCTTCATTCTTGGTAATAACAATGACAGACAGGGTATGTTTTCTCATTATTCAGCCCTAGAATTTCCAATAGTTTAATGATTTACGGATTTTAAAGTTGCGAATCCAATTTTTTGGCTTGTTATCTTGCCAGCCGCTTTCTAGCACATCAGTAATAGCACTCAGAACTCTCGCTGAGGATTGCCCATCTAAATATGGCGTTATTGACGGGCCGTAATGAGCGATAGCGTTATCTCTGTCTTCATCAGCTAGCATCGCTTGCTTAATTGCTGACTCTAATTGCTCGGCTTGAGTAATGTTAATAAAGCTTGCTTGAGGATCACGATTATTCATCGTAACAACGGGTTTATTGAGCAACAAAAATTCCTGAAATATCGATGAGTTATCACACACCATCACATCAGCACGATGCTGCATTTCTATCACTCGATCATTATCAAAGAACAGAAGATTATCGCCTTCTAACGCCTGATATTTTGCTCGTGTCTCTTGTTTCATTTTAGGGTGCAATGTCACTAACCATTGCCACTGGCTTTGTTGGCTTAGGCGCTTAAGCTCTTCATAAACCAATTCAGCACACGATAAGCTTGGCGAAAAAGTGGAAGCGAATAGAATTTGAGGCCTCTCATGACGCTTCTCACCAGCTTGATAATTAAACAAGCTATCTAACTTCAACCACCCGGTCTCTTTTACTTGAAAATAGCCACGCTGTTTAGCTAACGGCTCAAGCGAACTTGTTCTTTCATGGCCTTCAGTGCAATACAAATCAAATAGACCACGCTCAGGGTATAAGTTCCCTCGTTTGCTCTCGTTTAAGCCATGAAATACTTGCACCTTCAATCCTGGAATAAAAGCAGGAACGCGATCACCGGGCACTAAAACAGCTGAAGGGTAAAAGGAGACAGCTTCAGCTAAAGAGACGCTCTGTTCATGCTCTAGTAAAAGATGTTCAGAAGCCTCGTCACCAACAAGCAACCACTTAACATCGTGGCCGAGCTGCTTCGCGTAATCATAGAATGGGCGAAGAATAGCAAATGAATAATTTTGCTCGACGTAGAGCAAGAAACGATAGGTTTGATCGGTTTGCATAAGCGATGAGATAAAATTCACCATGTCCGTTTGAAAGCGCAACTAAGCATTTAATTATAACGCTCTTTACTTTCGAGATTGAAGAAAATACTCTTCTGAATATTGATTTTACCTTCTGGTGTCACTGTTCTTATGCTTATACGACTTATCTATACTCTCATATTGTCATTAGCTTCTCCGCTACTGCTGTATGGGCTTTATAAGAGCAAACCCGGAAAACCAAGTTTCGGTAAGCGCTGGAAAGAACATTTCGGTATTACGCCGCAAACTCAAGGTAAAAGCCCTATCTGGATTCATGCAGTGTCGGTTGGTGAATCTATTGCTGCGATACCTATCATTAAACAACTGAAGCAGCGAGATCCAAATCAAGCCATCATTGTTTCCACGACAACCAGCACGGGTGCTGAGCAGATAGACAAGCTTGGTGATTTGGTCGAGCATCGTTACATGCCGATTGATTTTTTTTGGTGTGTGCGAGGCTTCCTCAAATCAGTTAAACCAAAGCAAATGTTGATTATGGAAACAGAACTGTGGCCAAACACACTGCATTGCGTCGCGAAAGCTGGGGTTCCTATTTCAGTACTTAACGCTCGTCTATCCGAACGCTCGTGCCAACGCTACGCCAAATTCCAACCTGTGTTTAACCTTCTAGCAAAAAACCTATCTCAAGTACTCTGCCAGTCCCCTAGTGATGCGGAACGTTTTGCTAGGCTAGGGCTAGATAGGTCATCTGTCCATGTGACAGGCTCAATCAAGTTTGATATTGAAGTCTCTTCTGAACAAATTGAAAAAGGTAGGGCATTAAGGGAGCAAGTAGGCTTTGAACGTGATGTCTGGATAGCGGCCAGCACTCATCAAGGCGAAGATGAAATTATCTTAGACGCTCATAAACAGCTCCTTAAAGACAATCCTAATACCTTGCTGATCATTGTGCCTCGTCACCCAGAGCGATTTAGTCAAGTGACGAAGCTGGCTAAACAGAACGAATTCAACACCATCACTCGAACGAGTCAGCAGCCAATCACCTCTGATATTGAAGTGTATATTGCTGATACGATGGGGGAAATGTTGGTATTACTCGGTGGAGCTGATGTGTGCTTTATGGGAGGAAGCCTTGTGGGCGATAAAGTAGGCGGCCACAATCTTCTAGAGCCGGCGGCCCTGCAGTTACCTTTACTGAATGGCCCTAGCTATTTTAACTTCGGCGAGATCACTGACAAGCTACTGGAAGCCAATGCCGTGGTTATTTGTCAAGATAGCCAAGATATCACAGGCCAACTCCAACAACTGTTCAAACAATCAGAACTGCGTAAAACTAAAGGCTTAGCGGCTTATCAAGTAGTTGAGCAAAACCGAGGGGCGTTGCTCAATACACTCATGAAAATATAAAGCTATTAACTATATATCTTGTTTAATACTTGATACTTATGTAAAAAACGGTTTTTCATTATTTTCTGGTTTTTCTCGTCCACTTTAAGATTATGATCAAAACTTAACGGGATTTCAGTCAACGTATTGTAGCTATAGACAGAGATCCCTTCAGCCTCTACCATCTCAGTAAAATTAGGTGTACCATCTTTTACATGTATCCTACCAGTACCACCAGATACATAGCTTCTAGCTGTGCTCATGCTCCCTCTACCCTGTAAAATAATATCAGAGCAAGACATGAACAATGCGTTATAATTAATGTTGTTTGTTGGAGTTATATAGCTGATATCAACTACACATTTCATCTTGAATAATGCCAAAAATGTATCGATAACGAGCCTAGAAAACACTCTTTTAGGTTTAACGAAAACTAACAATTTATGTTGATTTAAAACTCCAGCCATACCTAAACGATAGATAATTGACAAAATCTCAAGCACTGTGAAAGAGTCAGCTTTTGCACCTATTAATATTTTATTTTCTGCTTGGGTTTCCTCTACGAACTTAGACCGCATACATTCAAATTCATCCCACAGCTCACTGGGCATCGACTTAAAGGCATCCCTTGCGTCATAAAAATTGAGTTCTTGTCGTTTCAGAATTTTTTCAAGTGAGGGACGGAAGTAGGGTTCTGGCGCAATAAAGTTAATAACTTTGCTCAGGACAAATAAGCAGTCTTCATTAATCTGATTGTTTCTCGTTTGGATTAAGCTACCATGCTTGTCGATTGTTTTGAGCCAACGAGCTACTTCATCATCGGTCAAGTGAATGTATAACTTACCGATAAATTTATCTGAACACTCCAGAAGACTCTTTAGAAAAGGAGCATTACTTAGACTTAAGCTAATTGAAGTTACTGTCTTGCAACTAACAAGAGCAGCTGGATCAACATTACGATAGTTTACTAACTTTACGTTCGTACCTTTTAGGTGGTTAATTTGATCGCTTTCAGATAGAGATATCAGAACTATATCTTCTTCTTTAATCGAACATTTTCTAATAAGTACATCAATGTACAATTTCGTAAAAACGTGGTTTTCAAAACCAACAATGAGATTTTTATTTAAGAACATCTACATAACTCCCAACATGTAACCATCATTTAGGTATCCCCAATCCGATTCCTGCCATTGAACCTGACGCTTGTTCACTTCTTTTAAGAACGAGCGCTTTAAGCGATTCAAGTTGCCTTCTTTCCAGTCATCACCCGCTTGATGACCACACTTATCAAAATCAATAATCCACACCTTTTGCGAGTCATCAAGTAATATATTATGAATGTTGAGATCGGTATGATTAACCCCAGCATCGTGCATCTTGCGTACCTCTTGCCCAATTCGACGATAAATATCCGCATCTATTGGGCCATTGACCAAGACATCAACCAGATCTTTGGCATTGGGAATTCGTTCAGACATTAAGTCCGCTCGATAAAGTAGTCCGCTTTTAATGGCTCTAGCAGCAATGGGCTTCGGTACATTCACACCTGCGTTTGCCAATGCCTTGAGAACATTAAGCTCCATCGCACAGCGCGTGCTTTCCCAATCAGAGAAACGATATTGGTCTTCGACTAGCTTCCCAAACAATCCGCCACGGCGATAATGGCGCAATGCGGCCTGTATTCCATCAAGCTGAATGAACCATGTGGTACCGCGTCCTTGAGCACTGCCTGAAATGGCGTCTTGTTGCTGCCAATATTCAGCCTCAAAGATCTGAGCGATATCGCCCTCTGGTACCTGAGCCAAAAGTTCAGGGTCGTACCAAATTGTTTGGTTCTTGGTGCTAATCGTTTCCATCTATGAGGCCTTTGGGTCGCTTTTCGTCATTGCTATTTTACAACTAATGCGAGTATCTGCATAATTCTGATGTTATTCACTTTTTTCGGGCACTTTATGTCACTGTTCTCAACTGCACCTCAATCTCTTTGCATACTTCGCCTCTCCGCGATTGGCGATGTTTGTCATGCTATTTCTGTAGTTCAAGCCATCCAGAAGCAGTGGCCTGAAACGAAAATCACTTGGATAACGGGCAAAATAGAAGCCATGCTGATCGGCGATCTACCCGGTATTGAGGTGATTGTTTTCGATAAGAAACAAGGCTTCAAAGGAATGCGTGAATTATGGCGTCAGCTATCTGATCGTAAATTTGATGCACTTCTGCACATGCAAGCCGCACTCAGAGCCAGCGTGCTATCTTGGGGGATCAAGGCGAAGTGCAAAGTGGGATTTGGCAAAAACCGTACTCGTGAAATGCAGTCACTCTTTACCAACCGCCATCTACCTATTTCAGATAAGTTTCATGTGTTGGATAACTTTGCCGAATTTGCTCGCTACATTGGTGTGCCTTTTGATAAGCCTCAATGGGATATCCCTTTAACACCTGAAGATGAACAATTAGCAATCAGCACTATGGCAGACAAGCCGACCTTGGTTATCTCCCCAGCTGCAAGCAAAGATTCACGCAATTGGTTAACTGAGCGATATGCAGCTATTGCTGATTATGCTGTCGAACAAGGCATGCAAGTGGTGTTATGTGGTTCTCCGGCACCAAGAGAAGTTAACCTAGGTAGCGACATCGAAAAATTATGCCAGTCGCCAGTAACCAACTTGATTGGCAAAACGAACTTGAAGCAACTGACTGCCGTACTGAAACATGCAACGGTGGTATTGGCACCTGATACTGGCCCAGCTCACTTGGCAACTACGCAGTCAACGCCTGTAATCGGCTTGTACGCACACAGCGATCCTCGTAGAACAGGCCCTTACAACGATCTCGATATCGTAGTGAGTGTTTATCAACAGCATGTAGAAACGCAACAAGGTAAGCCAGTCGCAGACCTTCCATGGGGAACTCGCGCAAAAGGCGATGATCTAATGAAGGACATCACCGTCGAGATGGTAAAGCAGAAACTCGATAAGGCCTTAAACTCTAGTAAAGCACCGAATTCGAACACTACATTAAGCAAGGACAGCTGATATGAGCACACACGTTATTTACCCAGGGACTTTTGATCCTGTGACCAATGGCCACCTTGATATTATTGTTCGTGCCGCGAGTATGTTTGACCATATCACCGTTGGAGTAGCGGCGAGCCCAAGTAAAAAGACCATGTTTGAATTAGATGAACGAGTAGAGCTATTACGCGATGCCGTAGCTCACCTGTCTAATGTATCTGTTGAAGGGTTTTCTGGATTACTTGTAGATTTTGCCAAACAACAGAAAGCTAACGTGTTGGTGCGTGGTTTGAGAACAACAATGGATTTTGAATACGAGTTTGGTCTCACGAGCATGTACCGGAAGTTACTGCCGGGCCTTGAGAGTGTATTTCTAACCCCTTCAGAAGAGTATGCATTTCTCTCTTCGACAATAGTTCGAGAAGTGGCTATCCATGGTGGGGATATAAGTCAGTTCGTACCTCAAAAAGTAGCAGACGAAATTAAAATAAAAACAGCCAAGTAGTATTCTCATCGAAAAAGTAGCGCTCGTTGGCGCTATTTTTGTAAATGCTATGAAGTTTAAAGCGAGTAGAGGCTAGACAAAAATCAAGTTTTCATTCTCAGTACGCTTTAGGAAATCGTATTTCAAAAAGGCCTATTTGTACTAATTCCGGTGAATACCAACAACGTCATACGCCTCACGCATAGCCTCTCTAGCACTGCAGAGCCTATAACAGTGAATCAAGCCACGATGCATCAACATTCTTGAAGCCCGTCACAACCATAACTGCTAACTAAGTGAACAATCATTACAAAAAACTAGGCGAGTGATAACATAGTTCATTATAAATAAATACATCAATATAGCTCTATGAAATCATACTGTATTACCTTAAAAGCAAATCATTGTAGGCAAAAATCAACAGCAGATACCCTTAAGGATGTTCAGGTTGATTTTGAGTTTTTTATTGGGGTGGATGCGCGAACCGATGAACACCCTCTACTAACAAGAATTCACGATAGAGCTTTTTTACACAATATGGGTAGGTCGCATGCAATTGGAGAAGTTGGATGTTATGCAAGCCACTACCTTATTTGGCAAAAATGTATCGAGCTCAATGAGCCAGTTTTAGTCTTCGAAGATCATGCCGATATTGATATCGACATATTTCGTAATACACTGACTATCGCCGAGCAGCATATTGAGCAGTGTGGCTTTATTCGCTTACAAGACAGTAAGAACAAATTACATTACTCAGTTGATAGGTACGATACCCAACACCTTGTAAAGTATTTGAAAGTACCTCAAGGAACCGCCTGTTACGCTATATCTCCCAAAGCTGCACAAGCTTTCATCGAACAAAGTTCAACTTTCAATTATCCAGTCGATGTATTCTTACGGAATACTTGGATTCATAAACATCCCATGTTTGGTGTTTCTTCTGCAGGATTGCAGCGTAGTAAACGGCCGTCAATTATCGGTAGCCGTAAACATAAAGGTAGAAAAGACTATTCTGTAGCCTTTATGAAGATTGTGAACAAAATAAAGAGTATGGCACTCAATCTATCAACAAACCTTTATCACCTTGCAGTCCTAGATAAAGAGTTCAGACCAAAGTTCTAGAGATAGGAAAAGTAAACTCACATTAAATTGTCCCCTCTCTCTTTATATTTATGCTTATGTTTGTATTTATAATTAAAAAATAACCATGCGATTGCCTATAAAAATAGCGCTCATTGAGCGCTATTTTTAATGAAACCGTGACTTTTTAAAGCGAGTAATAGGCTTTATACCAATCCGCGAAAGCTTTTGCTCCTTCTTGGATCTTCACTTGAGGCTTATAGCCAACTGCTTCAAACAGATCGTCAGTATCAGCGCAAGTCGCGTACACATCACCTGGCTGCATTGGCATGAAGTTCTTTTTCGCTTCAACACCTAGAGCACCTTCTAATGCTTCTATGTAATCCATCAATTTAACGGGGCTACCATGGCCAATATTAAATACACGATACGGCGCAGAACTGGTTGCTGGTGAACCTTGCTCTACTGTCCAATCTGGTTGCTTAGCTGGAATACGATCTTGAACACGGATAATACCTTCAACGATATCATCGATGTAGGTAAAGTCGCGCATCATATCGCCATTGTTATAGATGTCGATCTCTTTACCCGCCACGATTAAGTTCGCAAACTTAAACATCGCCATATCAGGGCGGCTCCAGGGGCCGTAAACCGTAAAGAAGCGAAGGCCTGTCGTTGGTACGTCATATAAATGAGAATAGGTATGTGCCATCAGCTCATTCGACTTCTTGGTCGCTGCGTATAGTGAGATCGGGTGATCAACACTGTCTGCTGTATGGAATGGCATTTTTTGATTCAAGCCATAAACAGAGCTTGATGATGCATAAACGAGGTGTTCAACCTTGTTATGGCGACAGCCTTCAAGAATAGCTAAGTGACCGACAAGGTTGCTATCGGCATACGCCATTGGATTATCAATTGAGTAACGAACGCCAGCTTGCGCTGCTAAATGAATCACACGGTCAAACTTTTGCTCAGCAAACAGCTTCGCCATGCCTTCTCTATCAGCAAGATCCAGCTCGATAAAAGTCAGGTTTTCATGTTCAATGCGTTTTAGTCGGTCATGTTTTAAAGAGACTTGGTAGTAATCATTTAAGTTATCAATACCGATAACCTCATGTCCTGCCGCACATAGTCGCTCTGACACTGCGGAGCCGATAAAACCGGCAACGCCAGTTACTAAATATTTCATTCTACTATTCTCAATTCGTATCATTAATGTAATTGTAGCGACTAGCCCGCATATCTACTAGCAGTAAAAAGTTAACGTAAGTTCAGTTTTTTTAAACTTGGCACTCTTCACAAAAGAACGTATTCCTCTGCCCTATTTTTAACTCTTGAATTAGAGCTTCACAGTTAGGGCACTTTTCACCGGCTTTCCCATACACTTGTAGCTCTTGAGCAAAATACCCCGGCTTGCCATCTGCTTGCGCGAAATCTTTTAAAGTAGTGCCACCTTGTTTGATAGCAGTCGCAAGTACCTCTTTAATCTCTTGAGTTAACAAGACCCACTCGGCTTGAGTTATCTTATTAGCAGGGCGAAGTGGATGAATTCGTGAAGAAAATAGTGCTTCATTTGCGTAGATATTTCCCACACCGACCACCACTTTGTTGTCCATAATGAACTGTTTGACGGCCACTTTACGCTTTTCTGCTTTCTCAGCAATGTAATCAGCGTTGAAGTCATCGGTTAGTGGCTCAGGGCCAGATCCCAGTAATACAGTATGTATCTCATCAGGCGCCGACCAGAGCCACGCACCAAAGCGGCGCGGATCGTTATAACGCAGTACCTTGCCATTGGTGAGCTTAAGATCCACGTGATCGTGCTTTGCTGCAGGAAAATCGGCATCTAATATACGCAATGAACCAGACATACCGAGGTGAACTATAGCTGTGCCCATATCGGTTTCAATCAATAGGTACTTTGCGCGACGCGAGATTGATCGAATCACCTGCCCTTCTAATTTCTTAAGTTCTTGAGGGATATCCCAGCGCAGCTTAGGCGTGCGAAAAGTCAGGGATTTAATCGTCTCGCCAACTAAATGAGGCGAGATCCCCATGCGGCTTACTTCAACTTCGGGTAATTCAGGCATAGTTAGTCGTCCGATTTCATTGGTTTGTCTGATATAGACTGCTTGTTTGATGTAGATAGTTTGTCTGATTTAAAGGACTGGTCTGAGCCAAAGCTTGGAAACAAGTAGCTCTCTTCAATAGACACCGCCAACCACTGATCATTCCAGTTTTTTAGCAGCCAGAACTGAGGCAGTTGATAATAGGTAATGCGTTGTGGTTCTTCTTGATCTTGATACCACACCTCGATGGTGTGCGGGGTATTCAGTTGTGGTGAGAGGTCGGTATAGGTTTGAGAGTCGACTTCGGTACCCACAAGCTCTTTCCATCGCTGCGACAACTCTTGTGCACTGGTAGTTTGAGGAAGTGTTGTCTCTTTAAATTGATAAACCCAATGATCGTCTTCTAGCACAACTGACCAATTAGCAAAGTGCAAAGCTTGAAGCTCGGCTGTTGGGTTTAAAAGGTAAGGATAAAGACTGCTTACCTGAAGTTCAGATTCAGGCTCAGGTTCGATAAGGTACGTTTTGATCAAGGTTGGAAGATTTAACACCCCAATAAAAGCAATCACGCTTAACATGAGTATGTTATTCCATCGACGTCCACGATATCTCATCTGATTCTGCTCATCTAACCTATTGAGTGTTCAGTATATCGTGAAAAAGGCGATACTTTCTATGTTGCGCTGTTTTCTATCACATAAGCCCATCGGCAAGTGTAACGTCTGTGCGGTAGGTGCCAAATTGAGCCAATGAAACTTACGTCTATCAAAAACACTGAGTCTTCTCGAAAAAGCTTAAGCTTCTCAAAAAACCTTAGACCTCTCAAAACAATGGGGCTTCCCAAATTTTGGACATAAAAAAACCCAGCTATAAGCTGGGTTTTTAATTTATTCTTCTATAAAAGAAGAGACAAAGGGGCTATCAATTACTTGATTTTAGCTTCTTTGTACATAACGTGCTGGCGAACTACTGGATCAAACTTTTTGATCTCAAATTTGCCTGGCATGTTACGCTTGTTCTTGTCAGTTGTGTAGAAGTGACCAGTTCCAGCAGAAGATACTAGACGGATTTTCTCACGAATGCCTTTAGCCATTGCTTAATTCCTCTTAAACGTTTTCGCCACGTGCACGGATATCAACAAGAACAGCATCGATGCCTTTCTTATCAATAATACGCATGCCTTTAGCAGTTAGACGTAGTTTAACAAAACGTTTTTCGCTCTCTACCCAGAAACGGTGAGTTTGTAGGTTCGGCAGAAAACGACGCTTGGTAGCATTGCGTGCGTGTGAACGGTTATTACCCGTTACTGGACGCTTACCAGTTACTTGACATACTCGGGACATGAATGTCTCTCCAAATCGTTTCAGCTCGATATCAACCTTGGTGGCCGAACCTCTCTATCAATTCTGAAAATAGAGGTAAAAACCATAATGGAAAATCCATTCAAGGCTATCAAAGGTCGCGTATTATACTAACTTGACATGCATTGCTCAAGACCCGAACAGATCCTTTTTAAGGATTTCGTGATCTTTTTTTGAACAGGGCAGCTATTTGAGTAATCAGAGCTGATTTAAGGTTCTAAAATGTGGGCGGAATGATAGCAGATTTAACGCAACTAACAACCTAAAATGTGATTCAAATCCATCCGCGCTCTGCAAAAGAGATAACTTCACCATCTCCAACCACAAAATGGTCGAGAATTCGGATGTCCACCAGCGCCAATGCGTCGGTTAATCTGCGTGTAATTCGCCTATCTGCTTGACTTGGCTCCGCGACACCAGAAGGATGGTTATGCGCCAGAATTAATGCTGCTGCATTATGATGAAGTGCCCGTTTCACTACTTCTCTAGGGTAAACTGATGCGGCATCGATGGTTCCTTCAAACATCACTTCATCCTTTATTACTCTATTTTGGTTATCTAGGAACAAGATATAGAAGGCTTCTCGCTGGCGATCGCGCAATATACTCGAAAGATACAACTTGGTATGGCTTGGGCTAGTGAGTGCATCGCCTCGAGATAAAGTTTCGGCCAAATAACGTTGCGTCATCTCTAAAACGGCCTGCAACTGGACATATTTCGCCTGCCCCATCCCTTTATGAGCACAAAACTCAGTCTCGGTTGCAGAAAAAAGTTGGCGCAGTGAACCAAAATCTTTGATCAACTTGTCAGAAAGCTCTAAAACATTCATTCCTTGTGTACCCGTTCGAAGAAATATCGCTAACAACTCCGCATCACTTAAAGAATCTGGCCCTCGACTCAGTAACTTTTCTCTTGGCATCGACTCAACAGGCATCTTACTTATAGGCATATAAAGGCTATTTAGGGTCATGAATACGATCCATCAGCTTAATGAGCTTGCAACCAGAGATCCTTTGATAAAGAGAAAAGGAAACGAGTCGCTAGCAAAACCGTGTAATTGATAAGTTTGATAACACCAATTTGATGAGCATCAAGTCTGTTCCAATTCTGCTTCTAGGCACTAATCCTTTGTTCTGATATCGTAAGTCCCAGAGAAATTAAGGAACAGAATCATGCAAACATTGGTTAATCAACTGGATAACGCTGACCTACAAGGCCTAGCTGGGAAAAAAATCCTACTTGGCATTAGTGGTGGTATCGCTGCGTATAAATGTGCCGAACTGACTCGACGCTTAATTGAACGAGGGGCGCAAGTACAAGTCGTGATGACGAATGCAGCCAAGGAGTTCATCACTCCTCTCACCATGCAAGCCGTCTCTGGAAGGCCAGTGTCTGATAGTTTGCTTGATCCTGCTGCTGAGGCTTCCATGGGACACATCGAGCTAGCGAAATGGGCTGACCTCGTTTTACTAGCTCCCGCAACCGCAGATCTTATTGCGCGCATGACCGCAGGCATGGGTAACGACCTACTGACCACTTTGGTTTTAGCAACCGATGCGCCAGTTGCGGTATCCCCAGCAATGAACCAACAAATGTACAGCAACCCAGCAACTCAAGAGAACATCGCCACGCTAAAACGTCGAGGCTGTGAAATCTGGGGACCCGCTGCTGGCGAACAAGCCTGTGGTGATGTCGGCATGGGTCGCATGCTAGAACCAATGCAGCTCGTGCACCGTTGCGAAGACTTCTTCCAACCTAAACCACTTGCTGGCCGCTCTGTGTTAATCACTGCAGGCCCAACTCGTGAAGCCATCGACCCGGTGCGTTACATTACCAACCACAGCTCAGGCAAGATGGGCTATGCACTGGCTGAAGCGGCCGCGAAACAAGGCGCAACAGTGACTCTAATCAGTGGCCCTGTTTCATTAGCGACGCCAAGCAAGGTTAATCGTATTGATGTCGACAGCGCACAACAGATGTTTGATGCCGTTAGTGCCAACGCGGCTCAACACGATATTTTCATCAGCTGCGCCGCAGTTGCCGATTACCGCCCTGAGACCATTGCAGACCAAAAGCTTAAAAAGGTCGATGGTAAAGATGACATGACCATTCAAATGGTTAAGAACCCGGACATTGTCGCTTCTGTAGCCTCAATGTCCGAAGGTCGCCCATTTACTGTTGGCTTCGCTGCAGAAACTCAAGATGTTGAGAAATATGCTCGTGGTAAACTGGAAAGAAAGAACCTCGACATGATTTGCGCCAATGACGTTTCTGTCGAAGGCCAAGGCTTCAATAGCAGCAGTAATGAATTGCACCTTTATTGGAAAGACGGTGATAAATCTCTGCCACTGGATAGCAAAGATACCCTTGGTTTCCAGATCCTCGATCAGATCCAACAGCTTATTGGTGCATAAACGCACAAATTTGCTCTGACAATCTGCTGACACCTCTCGATTCTGTTGACCTAGGGCTCACAAAACTAGGAAACAGAATTGAATGGTGTTTATAATCCTGCTTCACTCAATCCTCATCTTTAGGAAAGGAAGTAAATAGATGGCTGGTACTCGAAAATCAAACCGTCGTGAAGAAATCCTACAAGCTCTCGCACAAATGTTGGAATCGACCGAAGGTGCTTCTCGTATCACAACGGTAAAGTTGGCCAAGCAAGTCGGCGTATCTGAAGCTGCGCTCTACCGCCACTTCCCAAGCAAAGCTCGCATGTTTGAAGGCCTGATCGAGTTCATTGAAGAAGCGTTGATGTCTCGAATCAACCGTATTCTAGATGAAGAGAAAGACACACTTGAGCGTATTCGCTTAGTCATGCAGCTTATCTTGGTCTTTTCTGAGCGTAACCCTGGATTGACTCGTATTTTGTCGGGTCATGCTCTAATGTTTGAAAATGAACGCCTGCGTGAACGCATCAATCAGCTTTTTGAGCGTATTGAAACTCAGCTTCGACAAATCCTGCGTGAAAGAAAGCTTCGTGAAGGGAAATCGTTCCCGGTTGATGAGAAGATCTTAGCGGCTCAACTGCTCGGTCAGGTTGAAGGCAGCCTGAATCGATTTGTACGTTCTGACTTCAAATATCAACCGACAGAAAACTTTGATGCTTATTGGGCACTGCTGAGCGCTCAGATTAAGTAGCAATCAAATTAAGTAGCAATCAAATCTTAAGTGATGGTTATGACGACGAAAACTTCTCCGACAAACAGTACGGCACAACACGTTATTACTAAGCCACCTTTTACTCTGGCACTACTCCACCCTAAATACTGGGGAGTGTGGTTCGGTTTTGGGCTATTGGCGCTTATCGTTAATGTTCTCCCTTACCGTATATTATTACTGCTAGGTCGTTCATTGGGCTCTCTTGGGGCTCACTATGGTAAAAAGCGCGTAGCGGTCGCAATACGTAACTTGGAACTCGCCTTCCCAGATAAGCCAGCAGACGAAGTCGCTGCCATGGTCAGTGAAAACTTTAAAAATACCGGTATGGCGCTGATCGAAACGGGCATTACCTGGTTCTGGCCAACGTGGCGTTTCAAAAGAATCCTAGTGGATAAAGACACCCAAACACTACGAACTCACAAAGCCAACGGTAAAGGTGTGTTGTTGTGCTGTGTGCATGCTTTGAACCTAGAGATCACTGCGAGAGCAATGGCCGTTCTTGGTATTTCTGGTTTAGGTGTTTATCGCCCGCACAACAACCCAGCTTACGAATTCATTCAATACCGTGGTCGTACTCAGAACGGCAATCGCCTTATTCACCGTAAAGACGTGAAGCGTATGATTCGAATCCTGCGTCAGGGTGAGATCCTTTTCTATCTGCCGGATCATGACTATGGCCGCAACAAGTCTGTGTTTGTGCCTTTCTTCGCAGTAGAAGATGCGTGTACCACAACAGGCACCAGTATTCTGGCTTACACTAGCCGATGTGCACTTGTTCCGGGGTCTGGTTTTAGAAATGCCGATGGTAAGTATGAAATCATGGCGGATGAGTCCATCGAAGATGACTATCCACGCAAAGATGAAAAAGCCGCGGCCGCTTATCTAAACCGTTATCTTGAGAAGATTATTTTGCGAGCGCCAGAGCAATGGATGTGGCTGCACAAGCGTTTCAAAACCATGGAAGACCCAGAAATTGAGCGCGGTATTCGTTATAAATAGATAAGAAAGCAGCTCATCTCAATAGAAAAGTAAAAGGCCCGAAAGAGTTATCTCTCTCGGGCCTTTTTACTTTTTCGATTCTTAACCTAGAGCGCTAAACCATCAGGTTCAACTTCTTCAGTTTACGAATTAGATACCATATTGAGCGCGGTACGCTTTGACTGATTCTAGATGTGCTGCGTCGGTGCCTTTCTCTTCAAGGAAGGTCACCAGATCAGTCAGGCTAACGATTGAGATAATCGCACAACTAAAGTCACGCTCTACTTCTTGAATCGCAGACAATTCGCCTTTGCCCTTCTCTTGGCGGTCAATCGCAACAAGCACACCCGCTAAGTCAGCGCCGTTTGCTTGGATGATTTCCATCGACTCACGGATCGCAGTACCTGCAGTGATCACGTCATCCACTAGCATGATACGACCTTCAAGTTCGCTACCCACTAGGTTGCCACCTTCACCGTGGTTCTTCGCTTCTTTACGGTTGAAGCAGTAAGGCGTGTCCACATCGTGGTGATCCGCTAGTGCAACCGCTGTTGTCGTTGCAATTGGGATACCTTTGTACGCAGGGCCAAATAGTACGTCGAACTCAATACCTGAGTCTGCCAATGCTGCTGCGTAGAAGCGACCTAAGCGTGCTAGGTCACGACCTGTATTAAACAATCCAGCATTGAAGAAGTAAGGGCTCTTACGGCCAGACTTTAAAGTAAACTCACCAAACTTAAGTACTTCTTTCTCTAGTGCAAATTCAATAAATTCACGTTGATATGCTTTCATGTTTTTCCTCTACGTTTATCCAATAAAACTTAATTAACTTAAACTCTTCTTAGTATCTTCTAAGTAGTCGTGTTTTCCGCTAGGCAACAAGCTTACGAAACCCGTGAGCTTACGAGTAGTAAGTGATTCGGGTGAGTAAGCACAGTTAACAACGCGGAGGGCGCGAATACGAAGAAGATAAAAAAATAGCCCCCAATGTGGGAGCTATCTAGAAACTAGTCGGCCAACGCAGCTTTCTGCGCTTCGACGATATCGGTAATGCCCTTATTCGCCAGGGCTAAAAGCTGCATCAGCTCTTCGTGGCTGAACGGTTCGCCTTCTGCGGTGCCTTGAATCTCAATCATCTTACCGTCTTCCGTCATTACAACGTTCATGTCGGTATCAGCTGCTGAGTCTTCAACGTACTCAAGGTCACACAGTGCTTGTGCACCAACGATGCCCACTGAAACTGCCGCTACGTGGCCTTTCATTGGGTTCTTTTTCAGTTTACCGCTTGCAAGTAAGCTGTTGATAGCATCAGCCATTGCAACGCTTGCACCTGAGATAGAAGCAGTACGTGTACCGCCGTCTGCTTGGATAACATCACAATCGACAGTGATCATGATTTCACCCATTACTTTCAGGTCAACAACAGCACGTAGGCTACGCGCGATCAGACGTTGGATTTCCATCGTACGACCACCTTGCTTACCGCTCGCCGCTTCACGACGGTTACGAGTGTGCGTTGCACGTGGAAGCATGCCGTATTCAGCGGTTACCCAACCCTTTCCTTGGCCTTTTAACCAACGCGGTACGTTTTCTTCTACCGTCGCATTACATAGAACTTTAGTGTTGCCGAACTCAACTAATACAGAACCTTCAGCATAAGCTGTGTAGTTACGAGTAATTTTAATTGGACGAATTTGATCTACAGCGCGGTCATTTGGACGCATTGGTATCTACCTTATTAACAGTCTGAAGTGATTTACTATCGAAAGAGTGCATCACCTAAGAAAGGGGTGAGACAGTTTTGATTGGGGCAAGATTATATAGCAGTTTATCTTTCAAATCTATTTACCATTCAAAGCGACTTACGACTTAAAGCGACTTACGACTCAAAGATACTTACCGTGAAAGGCTATTTATCGCGGAAAAGCGACAGGCTTCGGGTGCACCCCGTATCGTGATACTATGCGTGCGCGTTATTTTCAGAATGATAAAAGACAGGAAAATTCGATGATTTATAGTATGACCGCGTATGCACGCAAAGAAGTAAAAGGCGATTGGGGTACAGCAGTATGGGAAATCCGTAGTGTAAACCAACGCTACCTTGAAACTTACTTCCGTATGCCTGAACAGTTCCGTGGTTTAGAGCCGATCTTGCGTGAGCGTTTCCGTAAGCGTCTAGCGCGCGGCAAGGTTGAATGTAACCTACGCTTCGAAGCAAACCCAGCAGCAAAGGGTGAACTAAGCATTAACGAAGGTTTGGCTCAGCAGGTGATCAATGCCGCTAACCAAGTTATGACGATGACAGGTGAAGACAGCCGTTTGAACCCATTCCAAGTCATGAACTGGCCTGGCGTGATGGAAACGCCAGAGCAAGACATGGATGCCATCAACAAAGATCTACTGGAAGCATTTAACGATGCTATTGCAGAGTTCATTGATGCTCGTGCTCGTGAAGGCGAGAACATGAAGGCGCTCATCGTACAGCGCTTAGATGCAATCACTGAAGAAGTCGTGAAAGTTCGTGCACGCATGCCTGAGATCCTAGAATGGCAACGTGAGCGCCTTCTTACCAAATTTGAAGATGCTAAAATTGAACTTGAAGGTTCTCGTGTTGAGCAAGAACTTATCCTACTTGCGCAGAAGTCAGACGTAGCAGAAGAGCTAGACCGTCTAGACTCTCACGTGAAAGAAGCAAATGTAGTACTGAAGAAAGGTGGCGCTTGTGGCCGTAAGCTAGACTTCATGATGCAAGAGTTCAACCGTGAGTCAAACACACTAGCGTCTAAGTCTATCAGCACAGACATAACAGCATCAGGCGTAGAGCTCAAAGTTCTTATCGAACAGATGCGTGAGCAGATCCAGAATATTGAGTAGATTCCCCTCTACTCCAAACACTTCCACAAGGTCCTTGTTTATAAGGGCTTTGTTATTTTTACCATCCATACACATCCATAAAATTCATCAACAGCCACGAACAAACGGGGAGTATCGTGGGTAGCACTTTGCTATTTACTCCCCACCGTAGTATAAATATCACAACATACTCCCCACTTCTGGAGGGTGATGTAATAATAAATTCTATTAGAGCTATAAATTCAAGGAGATAGAGATGGGTAATCTCACCGTCAACCAAGTTAAGGCGATAGTAAAAGACCAAAAAACAGGTCGTCATGCCGATGGTGATGGTTTCTATCTAATGATTCCTAGAGTAGGTCGACCGTACTGGATGCTAAGGTACACCCTTTTTAAGAAAAGAAAGGAGATGACAATTGGCAAGGTCGATGAACTTTCTCTTGCCGATGCAAGGTTGAAAGCTGC
The DNA here is from genome assembly GCF_963889365.1 of Vibrio sp. OPT20. NCBI lineage: Bacteria > Pseudomonadati > Pseudomonadota > Gammaproteobacteria > Vibrionales > Vibrionaceae > Vibrio > Vibrio sp. OPT20. The sequence continues at coordinate 42,739 of NZ_CAWPOA010000075.1, forward strand.
TGAGCTTCGAAAGCAAATAAGCGAAGGGATTAACCCAATTGCAGAAAAAAAGCGGAGTAAACAAGCTGATATACAAATAATCGATGATCTCTTCGAAGACTGGTACAAGGATTTGTCCAAAAGGCTCAAGCACCCCAATATACCTAAGCGTATCTACCAGAAAGAGATCTCTCCGCAAATTGGTCAATACACGTTGAAACGTGTCACCCCTTTAGATATCCGTAACATCATCCAAATAGTCGCTGACAGTGGCCGTCCAACCACAGCCAATGACACGCTAATGTATTGTAAGCAGCTTTTTAAACACGGTATGAAGATTGGTGTTATTGAGTCTAACCCTGCACTAGCATTTTCTAACTATGATGCTGGTGGCATTGAAGAGAGCCGAGATCGTGTACTAGAACTGGAAGAGATTAAACATGTTTTTTCCGTCTTCAATCAAAATATATATAGTTTCAATCGAGACAACTACCTAGCCTGTACTCTGCTTCTTTGTCTTGGGGTTCGTAAGTCAGAACTAACAGAAGCAAAATGGGCAGAGTTCGATTTTGGTGGTGCTTTATGGCACTTACCAGCCGAGAGAAGTAAATCTGGCACAAGTTTCACTATTCCTCTTCCGGAGCTGTGCATAGAATGGTTTAAAGAACTGCATATGCGAGCTTGTGGCTCGGAGTACGTCTTCCCGAATAGAAGGGAAAGCAAAGTACCTCACATGGGCAAAGACACATTGAATAGAGCTATTTCAAAGCTATTTGGTCGAGAGTCCGGTCGTAAGGTACAACCACCAAATAAAATGGGCGATATCAAACACTTTGCGGTTCACGATCTACGCCGCACCTGCCGTAGCCTACTCGCTTCAGAACGAGTTTCTAGCCATATTGCCGAACGCTGTTTAAATCATAAAATTAAAGGAGTGGAAGGTATTTATGACCGTTATGATTATCTTGAGGAGCGTAGAGAGGCACTTGAGAAAGTCACTGAGCTAGTAAAAGACAGTGTCTGGTCTGTTTAGGCGATCAAACTCTTGGCAGTTGTTATTAAAGCTGAACTGAATACGAGAGGATTTAAACGGGTTTCGAATAATCTTCGAAAATATCCTGGACCTTTAAAAACTAATGTTTTAGAATTTAGATCTAAATATTATATAAGTGAGTATAAATTTGAATCATATTGAGCTGTTTTCGGGATGTGGCGGATTATCTTTAGGCTTAGCTAGAGCTGGGCTTGAGCTTACATTAGCTAATGAACTATCGCCAATGGCAGCCGAAACGTTTGCATATAATTTATTAGGCGAAGACCTATATTCACTTTCGAAGCAAGAAAAAAAAAGCAAGAAAACCTTTTGGCTTAGTAGTCAATATCCAGACTTAAGCAACCGACTTAGAGAAAACCCCTTTGAGTATCCAGATCTAGGTGCAGGGCATACAGACATACCTAACGAATACCAAAAACTACAAGGAAGCCTTTTGGTCGGGAATGTCATTCACCTAAATCAATTGTTAGAGTCTGAACCTAAACTGCTTGAAGATATAAAAAGTGGGTTCGGAAATAATGGTATCGATCTTGTATCCGGAGGACCACCTTGTCAGAGTTTTAGTTTGGCAGGACTAAGAAAAAAAGACTGTGATAAAAATTTATTACCTTGGGAGTTCGCGAAATTTGTAGGTATGGTGAAACCTAAGCTGGTAATTCTCGAAAACGTTTCTGGTATACTAAGACCTTTTAATGAAGATGGCGTAAAATACCATGCTTGGTTTGAAGTAGCTAAAACCTTTGCGAAACAAGGTTATATACCATTGTGTCTACATATAAATGCACGATTAGTAGGTGTTCCTCAAAATAGACCTCGTTTCATAATGCTCGCAATTAGAGAGGATATTTATACAAGTATATCTACGTCTTTGAACGAGTATGAAACTAAACTACTTACCCCTTGCGCAGATCTATTTAAAGGTATTAGAGGCGGTAAAAACGTCAATATACAAGACTATCACTGTTATGACGTTAACATTGATAAAGATCTAGAGTTATTTAGAAATTCATTTCTTGCACCTCTTGTTGGCAGTACAGAGGTGTCTGTGAAAATGGCTATTCATGATTTATGCTTTACTCATAAAAACAACAAATCAAAATTTATCAATACATTAAATGACAGTTTTGCAGATATTTTAGGTAAAGCGACTCCTATATCTAATCACTTACCAAGAAAAAATAGCGATCGAGTTAAGAGAAGGTTTCGGGTTTATCAAGTACTTCAAGAAAGCAGTCAAGAAGCAAGAAAGCAAGTTGTTGACATTTTAAAAGGTGGATCAGTTCATCTTAACAATACAGCTTGGAAAGAATTGAAACCACATAAGTTTGTATCTCCAGAAGGTGAATACGTAAATTTTAGAGCAAAAGAAGACTTTATTAGTTACCTGAAAGAACACTCGACAAAAAAACGAAGTCAGCGCGCACTAGATGAAAATCAACCAGCCCCTGCGGCTTTGTCTATACCTGACGATGCATGCCATTACGATTGTAACGAACTACGAACCTTAACAGTTCGAGAAATGGCTAGAATCCAATCCTTTCCTGATGCATTTACATTTCGCTCAAAAGTAACTACAGGGGGAACTATGAGACGCAGTGAAGTACCTCAATATACTCAAGTTGGTAATGCTGTTCCTCCACTATTAGGACTAAAGTTAGGTAACGTTATTTCCAAAATAATACAAAAACAAGCATCCACATCAAAGAGTCGATGATGTAAATGCTTCGGTCGAGACAACCCTAATTGATCATGACTTAATTAGGGTATCGATAAACGAGACTAGCTCACTAATAGTAGAAAAAGCTCTACGGACGGAAACAAGAGTAACACCATTCGTTTTAGACTCTTGCCCATGAGCAATGCTATTTCTCCAGCTAACTACTGAATTTATATCATTTTTCCTATCATCTTTATCTTTTAGCCACTCCAGAAAGTTATCGCTCCAATTGGAATTAAACTGACCTAGAATAGTTTTAATATTTTCAGTATTCATATTTTTTGAAATAGGCCAGGTTTCTTCGACATATCTAGATATCTGCCTCCTTGAGCCTTGTGATGCATATTGCAGCAGCAACTCTTTTACAGCTTGCTCTAAGTATCCTGATACTAAGACCGCTAAATACTTAGCGTTATGAGCTTGAGCTTCAGGACTACTATCTTCTGCCACATATGACTTAAGTAAACTATCAATTCTACTTCTGTATTTATCGTGGCTATTATGGCGAGAATGACGTGACATACTACTCCCCAGAGAATATCTTCATTGCAATATCAATCCTACCAATTACATTTTCTGTATCATTAATAAACTCATCTGTTGCATTGATATACTGTTGATCTGTGAGTAGCTGTTCTAAATGTCCAGCTAAACCATCTTCATCTAAAGTCACTCCACTTTTAAGGGCTTTCGCCACTCCAACCATTACAGAGTCAAATTTTGATAAAAGGAAAGTACCTCCCGTTTTAAAAATCTTCGAATCAAAGTCGCTTAGAATAATGGTTGTTTGTTCAAATAGACTTTCAAGATCACTCAAGCTTTCCTGTGGTATGTTTCTGTTTTTTTCCATAAATTTATCTAGAAAACTAGGCATCGGAGCTTTGTAATTGCAATGGTCTTCGTAAAGAGCCATAAACCTCAAGATTGCTTCAACATCTTTATAACGGCTATGTTTGGGACCAAACAACGCTCTCCAACTAGGCATATCATTCAGTTTATGTAGAAGGTCATCAAATGAGCCATAAAAAATACACGACCTCACTTCTTGAGGTTGGAGCGGTTTTCCACTTGTATTAAGTCTTCTAAAAATTTGTATCACTGCATTGTTATACTCATTCCCGTAGTGGAGGCTATCCGCCGATGGGTCTGGACGAATAACAATACTGTGAAGCACTGAGTCACTTAATGTTCTAACATCAGCATCATCCAATACTTTTGATTTGGGAGACTTCGCAACATCAGAATTGAAATAACAACCCCGAAGATCCTCATGAATTTTTTTACTATTCGAAATCGAGAACTCTCCTGCTAAATATCTTTGAAGTGTTTTTAATCTCTGCTGTCCGTCAATGATGTTCAACGTTTTTGAGTCACGATCCTGAGCTAAAAAGATATTTGGGACAGGCAAACCAAGAATTAAAGATTCAATAAATCTCGATTGCTCAGTTAAACTCCAGACAAAACCTCGTTGGAAACCTGGCAGTTTGATATCCCCCCGATTTAGCCGTTTTACAAGTCCTTCAACATCACTGTCCCAACCATAACTTGAAACTTCAAATCGTGATGGTAAATCACTTTCACTACTTTCATCATTCTCAACTTTAGTATCTTCCCCAACCCCAACAGTTCCTACAAGCTCATTGGAGTCAACGTCAATTCTATTTACGATTTCGGAAAAGTAAGAACCATCAGCCGTATCCAATGGATGACTATCAGATAAGTTCAAAAGTATAATATTACTATTTTCAATAAATACAGCAAATGCTTGCCCATCAGACGCCAAACGGCTAAAACGCCCAGGCCAAAATCGACTATCCCCTCTAGTATTCGCTTTATATAAAGAAGTCTTTGTTTCTTCAAGATTTCCATTGCTCAAAACAATACACGGAAGCATAACCTTGTATTCAGAGCCAGATAATTGTGCGTCATAATCATGAATCTGCTTATTCTTTAACAATTCGATGATTGGTGACGTTGCATCTAAAATACTTTTCGTTAGTCCTGTTTCAGTGACATAAAGCAATTCAAATTCAATTCCTAACTCACTTAAAGTCTGTGTCTTCTCTAACTCAGATGATGTTAATTCTCTTATATTCATTTTCTTCAACCCAAATAAAGACCAAAATTCCTTGATCACTGTTCATATTAATTACTTTAAGTTCCATATTGCTTGTACCTTTTCAATATGGGCATTTATTTACAATAAGTTACCATCAATACGACTCTCGTTCATCTCAAACCAAAAATATTCAGGCATATGTCATCAATGTGAATCCCCATCATTGAATCCGACAGGAGCCCGTAATGACTACCCCTAATTCTGATTACAAAAAACAACAGCGCTATCAGGAGAATGAAATCCTAGAGCATGCCGCTGAGATACTCGCGACACGCTATGTACGTGGTGATGCCTTAATTAGCCCTGATGCGACCAAAGAGTATGTACGCTGCAAGCTAGGTAGCTATGAACGTGAAGTGTTTGCTTTACTGCTACTGGATAACCAAAACCGATTGATTGAGTTTAAAGAACTCTTTCATGGCACAGTAGATGCCGCCAGCGTCTACCCAAGAGAAGTAGTAAAAGCGGTGTTGGAAGTGAATGCAGCAGCAGTGATTATGGCTCACAACCATCCTTCAGGTGACTCTACCCCCTCACAAGCGGATCGACGTATAACCGAAAGACTCAAAGACGCTTTAGCGCTGGTGGATGTGCGCGTATTGGACCATATCGTAACAGGCGAAACCTGCACCTCATTTGCTGAGCGAGACTGGTTATGATTGAACAACACTATGGTGACATCAGTATCAATGATGCACTGCTCTCGTCATTAGAGAGCCTTCTAGCAGGTCATACCGTTCCTGAGCATGCTGAGAGACTGGTACTGAACTGCCGTCAAATGAGTTACTACCGCCATCGTCAAGGATTGCACCCTATAGAGATACAATTCAAACGGAAGTCAATATCAGGTCCTTGGCTTATCGTGTTCTTTGCAAGCTTTTCTTACCCTAATGACAACAATACTTCAGTAGAGCCCGAGCTGTACTTTCATCTTGCTAATCGCTGGTTCTATCAACCCGATACAGGAACAACGGATTTATCTCATCCAGAAGTGCAAGAGGTGCTCTCTGCTTGGATGAATGCATTAACTCGCCACCTAAGCCGAAACGTCTTTGACAGCGTGCAACTCTCGTTGGTCAGCTCGTTTAGCTAAGCCCCTACCTACTTTCTGATTTATCCCTAAACAAGGAGGACTGTCGATGTCCCAATTAGTCTTTACGTCATTACCCCTACCTGTCTCTAAGAAGCTGTATGCATTGCTTAATGCGCGTTACTCGGCTCATTTGTTTAACAATGAAACGCTCTCCACCAGCAGTCATGTGGTCTTTAACTTTCGTGATAAGAGTTACAGTGCTGATGCTGGTGGCTTTCACCCTGTCGAAATTTCTATTTGCCAGTCTTCAACAGGAGAATGGTGTGTTGAGTACATCACGGACTTTGCTTATATGGGGAGCTACTACCCTGAGCTTGAACGGAATTTGGATTTTGACTTTCGTGCTCGTCAATGTTTTGCCAGCTATCACGGCTGGTTTTCAATGAAAGATAACCGTGACGCTGTCGAGCTGTATCAATTGTGGGAGAGTAATTTTCTCGCTTACGTCGAGATTGAGCCATTCGACGATATTACCCTTACCCCACAATAACTCATGACTTCCCTTCTTCTACAAACCATCAAACTTGTCACGGCTCTTATCACCCTGTTTACCCTCTCTCCCTTCTTTGGTGCCATTGGAACCCTAACGACTTTGGGCTTTCTGGTGGTTCTGCTGATTGGGTTACTGGTAGCTATCTCAGAGCTGAGAGATAAAAACAACCATCGATAATGTTAATCGACTCACGCTTTCGTTAAGTCGATTGATGGCGCTTTAACCGATGGACATTATGTGTCGAACCCACCTCTATTCTCGCGACATTAAATGTCCGACTCCAACATGGAGCGCTATGTATTGAGAGAGTAGTCATGAGCAATAAAACCAGCATTGAAGGCTTATCTGCTTTGCTGCACACGCTAATGTTTATTCCTCAACATCAATGGATCACCGTTAGGGAGTTGCAGCAGCAGTTAGCCCTAATCGATATCCACCGCACCACGCGCAGTATCAAACGTTATCTCGATGACATCATTGTGGAAGTGTTTAACGTAGAGTGCGATTCGATGAGCATGCCCCATGTTTACCGAAAAACATCCGAGCAATTACTGACGTTCAATAAACAAGAAATGCTCTATTGGCAACTGACCAACAAGTACTTACAGCCGCTTATTCCTGATGCACTGAATTATGGACAGGGTCGGTCCTCGGAGAGAGACAAACCCTTACGGGATAAGGCTTCAGCCATTTCAAAAGAACGACTTTGGCTAAGCAAAGTACACCTCAACCTACCTAATGCGAGAAGCTGGAGTAACAGGCAGCAACAAGTCTTAGGGTCAGTCCATGAAGCATTACTTAACAACCGAATGCTAAAGGTCTCTAGCCAAGCTTTGCAGCAAGAGCAAACGCTCATTGAACCACTGGGACTCTCGGTTCAGTGCGATGCGCTCTTGCTGCTCTTTCGGTTATCCGACCAACATCCAATACACACCGTTGCCTTACCACTCATCGATGAGGCCAGTGTATCGACATTTTCATTTACCTATCCCTCTGACTTCAATGTTGAGCAGTTCATGCAGACTCACGAAGGGACAGGCTATCCAGAATTTCACTCACCAATGAGGAGAGTAAACCCATGACAAAAATAAAACATCGACTAAACCAATCGGTTCGATACGCAGTCACGATTGCCCTGTTTATAGGAATGACAGGCTGCACAGAGCAGGAAGAATCACCAGAAGCCGTTGCGGATATAGAAGTATCGATCTCCACCAACTCTCATTGGGGAAGCTTAGTCTTTGACCTACAAGCCATCACCAACAACACCGTCATCACCGACGTTGTGATTAACCGAGGTAATTGTCGTATTCCTGCTGGTACGGCCTCAGAGCTATCTAGAAACGTTTCATTGAAGTTCGGTGAAACCTACACGGGATACAGCAACAACTGCACCGTCGATAACGTGAAAGAAATTGAAGTCACTTCAACGGCTGGCACCTTTGTTTACACCTTCTAAACCGAAAGCAAAACGACTCATCTATTTATCAATACCAATAAGGATCGAATATGAAAAAATCATACGTACTCATCGCGATTGCATTGAGCTCTCTAAGCGTTTCATCAATGGCAAACGCTGCGCTCGGTGGAACACCAAACATCTCTAAGGCGCATCTGGAGAAACACTGGAATGGAAAACAAGGCCCTCAATCCACTCTTGTCGCTGGAGCTCTTCTACATTGGACAGCCGATGCGTGTGGAAAGCTTAACGGTCAGATCTCCGATAAGAATAAGTGTTCACCTGAAGCTGAACAAACGGCTAACTAATCTCCCCAACTTTCTTTTTAAAATTATAGTGAGAATGACACCATGAAAAACATCACAACAAACACACTTGTTCTACTGACTATCCTAGCATCACCTTTTGTTTTGGCTCAAGGTGGTGGTGCGCTTGGAGGTAATCCATCGGTAGAAACGGGAGCGGTTAACGTCAGTGTAGGTAAATGCATTCAATACAAAATAGATGTGAAAACGGTGAAACGGAAAGGAAAGGAAAGGAAAGATCAAACATTGAAGTGCCCAACGGTTGTAATACTGAGGAAAACAACTAACAAAGAGCGATATAGAAAAGGGATTGATGCAATCCCTTTTTTCCCCGCAAGCCACACTTAAATTCTATCATTTTGAATTTTTTGACTGTCATTACTCGTTATTAAAACTCACCTCTAAACAAGGGCTATTTAGAGAAATAATACTCAAAGAGTCCATATCAAAAAGTCGAAGCAGTGAGGCAATGGTGCACAAATTGAATTGCTCGACAAAGCTAAACAATATTAGCTTTAAGATTAGAACTCAATAAACTCAAACATCGCACCAGATTGCCTTAAGAAGTCTTCTCCTACTAGCATCGGGTGATATTTTACACCATTTGATAACTCATCGGCATGGCTTGCTATTATGCCACCAGCTCCACCCTTAATGTTGTTAATCTTTGCGTAACTGGTTGGGAAAGTCAGGTCGAGAATCTCCATACTAGGTAACGTTAACCAAGCGTGAATATTGAGGGTAGATCCCTTAAATCCATTTTGCAACAGAGCGAGTAGATCTGTTTCTGATTGATAAAAAAGCTTTTGGTCTTTTGACTCAATGTGTCCGATAGTAAACTCACAGGGTACGCCAATGATCTCACTTATTGGTTGCTGAAGTTTATAATGAAACTCAAGGCACTTTGCGACAACATCATCCTCTGTTGGTAAACCAATGTATTGTTGGAGCAATCTAGGAAACTTGGTCATGAACTCATAAGTGAGAAAACGTACATCTTGGCACGTGACATAAGGGCTCTTTAAATTGAACCGTTTGGTCCGTTCTAATGCAACTTTAAATTCTTGCTGGTACATATTTTCCTCACATCAATTGCGATAAGGCCAACTGAACTGCCTTTCGAGAATAGGTTCAGAAATCTAACATCTAAACGCAGTTGTTTTTACACTTAAAAAAAACACCGCGGAATAAAGCCAACAATTAGAAGTACCGCTAACATAGCTAACCCTTTACGCCGTTGAGACATCTTATCATTTACGTACGTTAGTAAACCATTAACTAAGAGAGCACAAATGCACACTATGAGCAAATGCTCAGGGAAATCGAAATTCGCAAACCGATCATTCAGTGATAATACCCACAGAAATAATAGAAACCACACAATGCTGAATACGAAGGAGAGCAACTGTTCTTTAATTGCTATAAATAGTTTTTCGCACCGACTCTCAGGCTTCAAAATAAAGAACACTGGCAAAACAATCGCTAGAGCGGTTAGAGCACACCAAATAGTGTAATAGCCATAGCTTTCATTCATAAATAACTCAAAACCCATTTCTACTGTATCCAGAGATAATTGAATCTCTGGATGCAACATAGCAATAGAGGCACTCCCTAACATCAAAAGAAAGATTACCCCTATAGGCTGAAATATGTAATCTTCGTACCAGTATGACGATTGTTTTTTTACCTTGTTCATTCTGTTCTATTTCCTTTTTTCAAACTTGTAAAATTAGTCATTAATCTATCTAACTTGATGTAATGCAAAAGGTTACACTATAAGTCCTACGTCAACCTAACTTAATTTTCTTCCTCTCAACGCATCAGCCTACAGATATATGTTATCTATAAAAATGCTTAACGCTACCCTAAAGACGAATCACCGTTCCTAGGGATAAAGCAAAATTATGACCGCACAGCCTGCTAGCGATCTGCCAACAAACTGTGCACAATCTTCTTAATCAGCTCCTGCCGCTTCAACGGCTAACAAGTCTGCCATGTCATTACCTTTATCTCCTGAATGGGCTTTGACCTTTCTCACCTCAACGTATTTCTTTGAACGCAGTTCGTCGATTTGTTGTCATAGATGACGGTTCTTTACTGGCTTTTTGTCTGACTTACGCCAACCTTTATCCTTCCAGTTATCTAACCAACCGTTATAGCCTTTTACACAAAAATCACTGTCTGAGTAGATAACATCGCCATCCTGCGCATACTCTAGACCTTCGATTAAGGCCATTAGCTCTAATTCTGCATTGGTGGTACTGCGTCTGATAATGATGCTATCTTGATACTCTAGTTCACCGTGCTCATTAAAGGCCGCAATACCAATGCCACCTTGTGTGCATCCGTGTTGATTGTTTGGTGCTGCGCCATCTACGTAAATTGAAAAGGGAGCCCACAATGACTCCCTGTTGATGTGGTAGGTGTGTTCGTTGTTGCTTGTGGTTAACTTTGGCTTTCTCGAATTGCTAGACGTTGTTCCATCCATTCTTCTATTTCGCTTTCAAGCCATGCCACCGCTCTTCCTCCCAATGGAATGGTTTTAGGGAAGACTTCTTCATCCATAAACTTGTAAATAGTTGAACGACCTAATCCCGTTAACGCTATTACTTCTTTTAGTCTTAAAAATCTCATTGGGAATAGTCTCCTGTGTTGTATATACCCATGAGATAAGCCACCGCTGTAAAAAAATGCAGTTTCCCTTTTTAGGTTAACGACGACTGCACCCGAAATTCCTTCTACGATCACCAAAATGCTTCGTGTCTTCTTTGGCTAAATAGCTAGCGTGTTTAAACAACTCATCAAAAGCATCATCAAAGTCATCAGAGTTACTGTTCAAGCGATGAATAACCACGCTGTCACTATTCTTTCTCTTTGAGAAATGTACCAATCCATTTGCCTCTTCATAATCAACTCCGACGACTCTCGCCCATGCCTCTACGATAAAGGAGCCTAAATTATCATCTGGCGTTTGAGTTTTCCCCAACCAGTTAAATCTATCCTTATTGAACATGAGTACTAAATGATAGTGGTCACTCATTGAGGTAGAGCGCTCTCTAACCCACACATTTCGCACCTTGCAGGGATGAACCCTACCACCCTCTTGTCTTTTTTTTCGCTTTCCAGAGTAAGCTATCTGAGACTGCAACGAGCGGATAAAATCTGTGATGACATTGCCACCCTCTTCATTGGACCTTAACTTTGGAAATCTCAAATCTACACGGATAGCCATGAGGCGAGGATAGTCATCTAATGCTCGTTCAATGGTGTCGTGCATTTTTTCTAAGTAGTCGAGGTACAGTGGACCGTGTGCAGTCTGGATAGGATGACCAAGAAAGGTTTTCTTGGTGGTGAGTCTAAGGTTTTTATTTTTTCGAGAACGTACATTCATTGCTATCTACTCCTGTCTTTAGGTTCATAGATAGGCTGATGCCGTTATTTATAATTGTGTACTGTGAGTCACTTGGTGTGACTCAGGGATATCTGATGATGTGGTCGTGTACTAGGTATGGTAGATGTTTAGTTATTAACGTAATAATACTAACCAGACAGACATTAAGATATGACAAAAAATTCGATTTTCACATCAAGATAGCGTGACGAAATCGTTTCTAATGGTAGTGGGAATAAAAAATTCAAATTGTAACTAAAAAAATATCACATGATTCAAGCAGTATAGTCGCACTTTAAATGATTTTAACTTCATAATGCTATGATTTTGGATAAATTTTAGATTCATACAAAAATCAATGGAATTAATACCCTACACATATACTACTTAATTACTACAACATAACCATAATATGCCTACAATTAGACTATTTATTTCCTACTTTATGCAATCGTGATATAACTGCATCATAATCGGAGGTTGGAGGGTTGATATGAGTAATGTCTATGTTGAGTTTTTAGAGAAAAAGGGACTGTGTAACGTCAACAATATCCGTAACTTAAAGTTCTATCTGAGTTACCTTTGTCACCATTTGGATGAAATAAAAGTATCTAGACAGGGGGACGGTAAAGCGGATCTACAAAAAAAAATTTACTACACCTACCAAGATCCTACATTCAATTTAGACCCACATATTAACCTTATGAATGAGTCAGCTACACGTTCACTTCTGTCAAACAATGCTTTTGATTGGATAGACAAAAGTGAAGATCGTGTAAATTATTTCGTATGGTCAATGCTAAGACTAGCAACATACGACGAGGTAACATCTTCTAATCATAAGTTTGGATTCACCTTTGATATTGAGCGATGCATCGAAAATCTAGAAGAGTCCGATAAGAACCTATATATTGATTTGGGATTAGATACATACCCTCTTTGTAGAAAAGATGTGAGGGAAACCATTTATGAATTTTTTGATGTTTGGGAGGCTCATGCGTCTGCCAAAGAACGGCTTATGAAGAGGCTAAAGAGACAATGGATATCTTTGACCAACCGTATATCTCCCGATTATTCATGGATCTCACCAAGTAGTAAGAAACAGAACCTATGGATTTATAACTACATTTATAAATCAAAAATCTACGTTCCGCATATTCCTCAACCAACTTCAACAAAAGAACATTACAATGCAAACATTGCTATTATAGATAGCTATCTTTCATTAGACCGAGATACAAGACACGATGACTACCTACCTCCTCATAAAATAATGTCCCGGATGAAAAAAGCGTGGCAACAACACGAGCATCGAGAAAAACAATTGAAACAACGCAAATCATAATGATGTTTCTAAATCAACAACCAAATGGGGAGTATATTGGGTAGTAATAAACTAAAAAACGAATCATAAAAATATAAATTATTGATATAAAACAAAATAAATTAGCCAATCTACAAACAGATCCAGAACATTGAATAACAGTTTGTCAGTAACACGCTGTGAATAGCCATTAGCTGAATCAGTGTTGATTAGATCAAGATAAGCTCCTAGTTTTAGGGGCTTTTTTTATGGATACAATAATGACAATCAGGATGAGTAAGTTGAGCAGGTCGTTACGCAGGAGATTTGTTTGGATCAAGAGATAGATACAGCTATAGATAAAACAGAGAAGCAGATATAACAAAGGATTTTAGAATATTTTGAGGGGGTATTACAAGTGGAACTAGAGGGGAAAGATTTAAGGGAGAAAGTGACGCAAGTTGCTAATGCAACTTGCGTCGACTTAAAATCTTATAGAGCTACAACGTTTGCAGCTTGAAGACCTTTTTGGCCTTGCTCTACTTCGAAAGACACTTGTTGGCCTTCTTTAAGAGTCTTGAAACCTTCAGAAGCGATAGCACGGAAGTGAACGAATACGTCAGCGCCGCCGTTGTCTTGAGTTAGGAAACCGAAACCTTTCTCTTCGTTAAACCATTTTACTACGCCGTTTGTTTTGTTAGACATGATGTGTCCCTTATATAAAAATAAAAAATTAATCGCCAAAAGTGCGATGCGCTGAAAGCTTGAATTATTTAATGTATCTATGAAGCCAAGGGAAACACTGAGAATAACAATGAAGCAATACTAAGGGTTTTACTTTACAACTGATGTTTCATTTAATAACTCTGAAAACAGAGCGAGGCCATTCTTGGTGATCTGGGTCGGGTTGTAAAGCTTTATTTGAAAATAATTGATGTTTTTTTGTTCGGTTGACTCAGATTACAGCCCTACTACGCCATTAAGCTCATTTATAACGCTTTGATCTTAAAAAATTTACTCATAGTACGCCTCTCTAAGCGCTCCCCCTCAGGTAAGCCCATATTTCTAGTATCCATAGAAAAGCTCAACCCCATCCCAGATTTGAACCAGTAATTAAGACGACCTTATTTTCTGATTGTTGAGCTTTATTTGTCATAATTATGTCTTTTTGATGATTAGCACTGATGATCGGGTAAGTCTTGGGTTTTATAGAGATCGGCAATGTCGTGATTCTTATCTCTATGTTTAGCTTCATCTTCCCTTATGCAGAAAAGCACATCCAAAAACGTAGCATTCTCGGGTAAGCGATAATATTTAATCGCAATTTCAGGAGCGGGATGATTGGGCAACGTGCCATCTTGAATTTTCGAGATATATTCGGAGTAACTATTACAAGCTTCCTCTTCAAAATACCCAACGATCCTATGCGCGGTTTTAGATGAGACTAAGTAGATCACGCCATAGATGAGTAGAAAGATGAACTGTAATAGCATCACTAAAATGCGTTCTATAATGGACGGGTTGGTAACGGTGAGGAAAATCATCAAATGCATCCGTTCATTATCCGCTTCGTCCAGTAGCTCTTTGATCCAACCACCATCGTCTTTCATGCGGCGCAGAGCTTTGAGGTGGTTGAACACTCCCGCCACCATGCCCGGCACCGCCGCTATGGTTTCCAACAACATGGCTCGTTTGGCTAAGTGTTTTCCATAAAACAAGTTAAGTGTCTTTTTGAGAAGTCGAGTAACAAGAAGTGCAACCTTTTCGGAGAAGATTTCAGGTTTATAATGAGTGCTTTCAAAATGCATAGCGTGTTCCTTATATGAGTCTAATACTTACTAATCAACATTCATGCCAAGACACAAAGCCTTATACAGCAAGGAAAAAACAACAATTAGAGTCATATTGACAAATAAAATAACGTAATAAAAGAGACATCATTGTGTCTTTTAGACACATTAAGAGCAATAAAAAAACCCAGCAACATGGCTGGGCTCTTATTAGCTTATAACCTGATTGATTTACTCATCCGGCTGCTTGGTTCTTAGATCGACATAAGGCCAATAATGGTGTCCCACACGAATCAAGAGTGTTGCTGCGGCCAAGATAAATGCCGCTAAAGATAACCAAACGATCAATACCGCATCGAGTTCTTTCATGCCCAAAGTGATGTAACGAGCAATTGCCATCATCGCGATGTAGATTGGGTATCGCACTGGGATCTTACCGTTCATCACAAACTGCTGAACCATTGCCAACACTTCTAAATAGATAAACATCAGCAGAATGTCGGTCAATTGCACTCGGCGTTCAGCGAAGACATGCATGAACTCTTCGACCATCGCAAACAAGGTCGCCAGTGTGATCGCCACCAGCAATACCGCTTCCATAATGTGGAATACTTTTAAAAACGGCTTACTAAAAGATTTAGGTAAGTTAGAAGGCATAGTCACTCTTCAAAAAATAATTAATCCAGTCTCTACAATAGCATGCATCAATATAAGTCGCGTACTGTCAAAGCATCGACTTGGGGATAACACCATCAATTCATCGGTAACCAACAATAAAAAGCAAAGGTAAGAAACAACAGATACAAAAATGGCCCCGCATTTACTGCAGAGCCATCTGTTTGTCTTTTACTTAACGACTGCTACTTAACAAACGTTATTTCGCCATTAGGCTTATAGCAGAATCAGGTAAGTTAAGAACACCACACACAGGCCGTAGATAAGCGGGTGTACTTCTTTGCGCTTACCCGCGACAACCATCGTGAATGCGTAACTGATGAAGCCCATCGCCATGCCGTTTGCTGGTGAGAAGCTTAGAACGGTGAACATGATGGTGAAGAAAGCTGCAATGCGTGACTCTTTCTTTTCCCAGTTTATCTGACCAAGGCGACCCACCATGTAGATGCCTACCACTACCATCGCAGGCGCGACCATTGCCGCTGAGAAGATAGAGAAGATTGGGTATAGAAATAGAGACACTAGGAATAGGCCAGCCACCATGACTGCCGCTAAACCTGTTTTCGCACCTTGAGAAGAAGCAATACCCGATTCAGAGAACGCAGTGATCGATGTGGTACCAAGAATCGAACCAATCACCGTACCGCCCGCATCTGCCACTAGCGCCGATTTCGCGTTTGGCACCTTACCGTCTTTGTCGATGATACCTGCATCGCGGCCCACACCCACAATCGTGCTCAAGCCATCAAAGAAATCGACAATCAGGAAGATAAGTACGATGAACAACAAATCGAACATTTTCTCAGGCGTGAAAGCTGAGAAATCAAAGATCGCACCAAAGCTGCCCGCCATGCTTGGTGGCATAGAAACGAATTGGTCTGGGATTGGTGCGTTTGATGTACCTAAGAACACATCAGCCAAAATCGTCAATGCTATCGCTGAAACAAACGAGATAAACGTTGCCAGCTTAATGTCACGAACCATACAGCCCAGAGCGATGAAGATACTCACATAAGCGATAACCACTTGTGGGTCTGAGATGTCACCTAAGCCAACCAGTACAAACGGGTTAGAAACAATGATGCCTGCATTCTTAAGGCCTAAGAAAGCAATGAATAAGCCGAGAGATACGGTAATCGCTAGCTTCAAATCTTCAGGAATTGATTCAATCATCGACTTACGGATATTGGTCAACGAGAAAGCGAGATAAAGGATACCGGATAGGAAGATACCAAATAGCGCTTCATTCCAAAGTACCGCCACAGAACCGCTTAACAGTAGACCTTTGAAGAATCCGTTCATACTCATGCCCGGAGCCAGCATGACTGGGTAGTTACCCCAAATACCCATGATAAGCGTTGCGATAGCAGCAGAAAGAGCGGTAGCCGTAAAGACTGCCCCTTTGTCCATCCCCGGGATGCCCCCCAGAATTGCTGGGTTAACCGCCAAGATATAACTCATCGCTAAGAAGGTAATAAAACCTGCGTATAGCTCAGTGCTGATCGTGGTCTTTCTCTCTGAGAGTTTGAACAGGGTGTCAAGCGAGCCAGACGTTTTCTGGGCTTTCAGGGTGGAGTCGGTATTCACAACAAAACCTATGTAATAAATTAAGAAATTTGAGATTCAAATGCTGTGAGAATAGAGGGGTCTCTACACTAAAAACTGTAGTCACCAAGGTAGGCTCGGTAGTAGAAACATCTAGTCCATATCACTAGATATATACAGCATTTAATCGTTTGCGCGGATTGTAAGGATTGAGATTAAAACTTCAACAAATTTTGTCCAGATCACATAAAAAAGTGAAGATGACGAGCCATTGCAGTTATACAAAGATCCTTGAAAAGATCATTCGCTGATAAATAACGATCAAGCCAGTTGTTCTCAATCATCTAAATATGCTACTCTTCGCCTCCATTTTTCTGACCTAATTTTCACCAGTTGCACCTATTAGTTTTACTAGTTATTCCTTTATAGACGTAACCACCGGAACAAAAATTAGGGTCAGTGCTATCTTTTATAGTGTCGGTTTATCGCCTTCACTCAATCCAACCAACAGTGGAAATATACAGATGGGCATAGGTACTCTTTACATCGTATCTGCACCTAGTGGCGCAGGTAAATCGAGCTTGATCTCAGCAATGCTGGAAACCAATCCAACCTACGCAATGAAGGTATCTGTTTCACACACCACTCGCGGTATGCGCCCTGGTGAAGAGAATGGTGTTCACTACCACTTCGTAGAGAAACATCACTTTGAAGACCTGATTAAGAAAGGTGAGTTTCTAGAGTACGCTGAAGTATTCGGCAACTACTACGGCACTTCACGTGTTTGGATTGAAGAAAACCTAAACCGCGGTATCGATGTATTCCTAGATATCGACTGGCAAGGTGCTCGTCAGATCCGTGAACAAATGCCTCAAGCGAAGAGTGTCTTCATTCTTCCACCATCAAATGGTGAGCTAGAGCGTCGTTTGAATGTTCGCGGTCAAGATAGCGACGAAGTTATTGCGAAACGCATGAGCGAAGCAAAATCAGAGATTTCTCACTATGCAGAATACGATTATGTGATCGTGAATGATGACTTTGATGCAGCCTTAATGGACTTCAGGGCAATCATTCGTGCGGAGCGCTTAAAAGAAGATAAGCAAGCAGCTAAATACAGCGGCATGCTTACAGCACTACTAGCGGAATAATCTCTGATACCAATCGTAGTAAACAACTGGTCATTCTAGCTTGCTAAAAAGCCTGATAACGTCGTTATAATTTTTGATTGTAGGGTCACTACTTATCGAAAAATTCTGCCTTGTTCTCAAACTTTTTTCCGGCGCTATCTCTGAGCACTGATTTACTGTGATTGGTATAACTGGATTTTCCATTGAGATAAGTATACGGTGAGCTAGAAAGTCTCTAGTTAAACTTGTATACTTTCTCGTCATATAAAATTTATTAGTTAATTACTATTTGGAGTCCTCATGGCACGCGTAACTGTTCAAGACGCTGTTGAAAAAGTTGGCAACCGTTTCGACCTAGTTCTTATTTCGGCTCGCCGCGCACGTCAAATGCAAACTGGCGGCAAAGATTCACTAGTGCCTGAAGAAAACGATAAGCCTACGGTTATCGCTCTTCGCGAAATCGAAGAAGGTCTTATCACTAAAGACGTACTAGATGCTCGTGAGCGTCAAGAGCAACAAGAGCAAGAAGCGGCTGAACTTGCAGCAGTAAGCAGCATCGCTCACACTCGTTAGCTCACAGCCGCTAAAAGCGTCATTCGAACTAATTAACCTTCCGGGCCTTTAATTTGTATCTATTCGATAGCCTCAAAGACGTTGCCCAAGAATACCTAACAGAGCCTCAAATTGAGGCTCTGCGTCAATCTTATGTGGTAGCGAGAAATGCCCATGAAGGGCAAACCCGTTCAACGGGTGAACCATACATAATCCACCCTGTTGCTGTTTCAAGAATCCTGGCAGAAATGCGTCTGGATATCGAAACTCTGCAAGCCGCCCTACTCCACGATGTAATTGAAGATACTGAAGTTACAAAAGAGGAGCTGGAAGCTCAATTCGGCAATACCGTTGCTGAACTGGTTGATGGTGTATCTAAGCTGGATAAGCTTAAATTTCGTGATCGCAAAGAAGCGCAAGCAGAGAACTTCCGTAAGATGGTTCTCGCCATGGTGCAAGACATCCGCGTTATCTTGATCAAATTAGCTGACCGTACTCACAACATGCGTACGCTTGGGGCACTTCGTCCTGACAAAAAGCGTCGTATTGCTCGTGAAACTTTAGAGATCTATTCTCCGCTAGCTCACCGTCTTGGTATTCATAACATCAAGACCGAACTAGAAGAGTTGGGCTTCGAAGCCCTCTACCCTAACCGTTATCGCGTACTCAGAAATGTAGTGAAAGCTGCGCGTGGTAACCGTAAGGAAATGATCCAACGTATCCATAGCGAAATTGAAGGCCGTCTTGAAGAAGTCGGTTTGTCTGCTCGCGTCGTAGGTCGTGAAAAGAACTTGTTCTCCATCTATAACAAGATGAAAACCAAAGAACAGCGCTTTCACACCATTATGGACATCTACGCTTTCCGCGTAGTGGTTGATACCCCAGACACTTGTTATCGCGCACTTGGCCAGGCTCACAGCTTGTACAAGCCACGTCCGGGCCGCATGAAAGATTACATTGCGGTACCAAAAGCCAACGGCTACCAATCTCTTCATACGTCAATGATCGGCCCTCACGGGGTACCTGTAGAGGTTCAGATCCGGACCGAAGATATGGAGCAAATGGCCGATAAAGGCGTCGCGGCGCACTGGTCTTACAAAGGCAGTGGCTCACGTAGTAGCAATGGGACAACCGCACAGGTTAAAGCACAGCGTTGGATGCAGAGCTTACTTGAGCTTCAACAAAGCGCAGGTAACTCATTCGAATTCATTGAAAACGTTAAATCTGATCTGTTCCCAGATGAGATCTTCGTGTTCACGCCGAAAGGTCGCATCGTCGAACTTCCTGCGGGTGCAACAGCGGTCGATTTTGCTTACGCGGTACATACCGATGTGGGCAACATGTGTGTAGGGGCTCGTGTCGACATGAACCCTTACCCACTCAGCAAATCGCTGAAGAACGGTCAAACCATTGAGATCATCAGTGCTCCGGGCGCACGTCCAAATGCAGCATGGCTCAACTACGTGGTGACCTCACGCGCTCGAACTAAGATCCGTCAGGTTCTGAAGACCATGCGCCGTGAAGAGTCGATTACGCTAGGCCGTCGTCTACTGAATCACGCACTTGGTGAACACTCTATTGCCGATATCGGCCAAGAGAACCTCGAGCATGTATTGTCTGACTTACGCCTAGAAAGCGTTGAAGACTTGCTAGCATCGATTGGTCTTGGCGAGCTGATGAGTATCGTCATTGCTCGTCGCCTACTGGGTGATGCTGACGAACTGACTGAAGTGAAAAACAACAGCGATGCGCCTAGGAAGAAACTAGCTATCCGCGGAGCTGAAGGTCTACTACTGACTTTTGCAAATTGTTGTCACCCGATCCCAGGCGATCACATCATTGCTCATGTATCTCCCGGTCGTGGTCTTGTGGTTCACCGCGAAACGTGTCCAAACGTTCGTGGCTACCAAAAAGAACCAGACAAATACATGGCGGTGGAATGGTCTGACGATTACGATCAAGAGTTCACAGCTGAACTTCAGATCGACATCCAGAACCACCAAGGTGCACTGGCAGAGTTAACGAACGTTATCTCGAAAACGGGCTCAAACATTCACGGTATTTCAACCGAAGAACGTGATGGACGCCTGTACACAGTGACTATCTTGCTGACGACCAAAGATCGTGTTCATCTTGCAAGTATTATGAAAAAGCTACGTGTGATGCCACACGCGCTGAAAGTAAAACGTCGTAAGAACTGATCTAAAAGCAGATAAATAAAGCAGATGAGAGATACGAATCTCGAGATGCGAAGAGCAAAAGCTTTTCACCACCTCAACTCTTCGTATTTCGAGTCTGCTTTAATTTTTTGTACTGTCCTGTTTTCTATATCCCCCCTTTAGTACCCAGTTTACTCGTACCTCGTCTCTGCCCTTGATCCTTTCGTATCTCGTTTACCCGTATCCCGCATCTACTCTAATCTTTTCGCATATCGTTTACCCAAATCCCGTATCCGCTCTTAATCTCTTCGTATCTCGTTCACTCTCATCCCTCATCTGCTTCTAAGCTTTACCCTGTACAAAAATCCAGTAAAATGCTTGAATAGATTATCTCTCTTACGTTTATGAGCCTTGTTATGTCACAGCTTTTATCTGCTATCCCTCTCAACTCTTTATCTGGAGTCGGCGCTAAAGTCGCAGAGAAACTAGAGAAGGTTGGGCTTAACAATGTACAAGACCTGCTATTTCACCTGCCTTTGCGCTATGAAGATCGAACGCGTATCTATCCAATCGTAAAACTGCATGCTGGTTTATGGGCAGCAGTGCAAGGCAAGGTAATGCACGTCGATACCATTTTCGGTAAACGTAAGATGCTCGCAGTAAAGATCAGTGATGGTAATGGCACTATTACCCTACGTTTTTTCAACTTCACTGCAGGCATGAAGAATAACTTTGCTGAAGGCAAACAAGTGCACGCTTATGGTGAGATCAAACGCGGTAATATGGGGCTTGAGATCGTCCATCCTGACTACAAATTCTTTGCGCCGAGGCAACAGCCAGACGTTGAAGCCAACCTAACTCCGGTGTACCCAACCACCGAAGGGCTAAGACAAGTCACGCTGCGTAATCTTACCGATCAAGCTTTAGAGTTAATCGACAAGGCCGCAGTTAACGAGCTTCTCCCATCCGGTTTATACGACCACCAAATAACACTCGCGCAAGCACTGCATACCATTCACAGGCCTCCTCCAGGCATTGACCTAGAGCTGTTTGATGAAGGTAAACACCCTGCGCAGCTGCGCCTGATTATGGAAGAGCTACTGGCTCAAAACCTATCGATGCTGTCTGTTCGTAGTAAAGGGCAGCAAGACAAAGCGATGCCTTTCCCTCCGGTAAACACCCTCAAAGATAAGTTGTTAGCTCAACTTCCGTTTTCACCAACCAATGCTCAAGTAAGGGTGACTAAAGAGATCGAAGCCGACCTTGAAAAGCCACACCCTATGATGCGTTTAGTACAGGGTGATGTAGGTTCAGGTAAAACCTTAGTCGCCGCACTGGCAGCCGTTCGCGCACTCGAACATGGTCAGCAAGTGGCACTGATGGCACCAACCGAACTATTGGCAGAACAGCACGCGATTAACTTTGCTAACTGGTTTGAGGCGATGGGCATTCAAGTCGGTTGGCTGGCAGGTAAACTCAAAGGTAAGGCTCGTGAAACGGAACTAACACGTATTGCCAGCGGCGAAGCGCAAATGGTGGTCGGTACTCATGCGCTGTTCCAAGAGCATGTCGAGTTCAAAAACCTTGGTTTAGTGATCATTGATGAGCAACACCGATTTGGCGTCCACCAGCGATTAGAACTACGTGAGAAAGGCGCAAAACAAGGCTACTACCCCCATCAGTTGGTCATGACCGCCACTCCAATCCCACGAACGTTAGCAATGACGGCCTATGCCGACCTCGAAACTTCGATTATTGATGAACTGCCACCGGGACGAACACCAATTCAAACCGTAGCGATTCCTGATACCAAGCGCGATGACATTGTTGAACGTGTGAAAAATGCGTGTCTCAATGAAGGCAAACAAGCCTACTGGGTGTGTACGCTGATTGATGAATCGGAAGTACTGGAAGCTCAAGCTGCAGCTGATACCGCAGAAGAGCTACAACGCAAACTGCCTGACGTAAAAATTGGTTTAGTCCATGGCCGTATGAAACCCGCCGAGAAACAGGCGGTGATGCGAGAGTTCAAAGAGAACAAGCTGCATCTATTGGTTGCGACAACCGTGATTGAAGTCGGTGTGGATGTACCGAATTCGAGCTTAATGATCATCGAGAACCCAGAACGTCTTGGCCTAGCGCAACTGCACCAACTGCGGGGCCGTGTTGGCCGAGGTTCGGTCGCAAGTCATTGTGTATTGTTGTATCACTCACCGCTGTCTAAAACCGCTCAGAAACGCTTAGGTGTGCTACGTGAAAGTAACGATGGCTTTGTGATTGCACAGCGCGACTTAGAAATCCGTGGCCCCGGTGAATTGCTCGGTACCAAACAAACTGGCTTGGCTGATTTCAAGATCGCCGATCTAATTCGTGACCAACGTTTAATCCCAGAAGTGCAGCGTATTGCTCGTCATATTCACGATAGCTACCCAGACAATGCCAAGGCGATCATTAACCGTTGGTTGGGTGAACGCGATGTTTACTCTAAGGCGTAGTTAACATTAAGGCATAGTTAACACTGAGACCACATTCAAACGTAAATAAGGCTTCCTCAAGGAAGCCTTTTTAGTGTGCGTTACTTTCATCAAGCAAGAGCGAGATTCCCTATTCGCTCGTTCCTCACGATAGGGAATGACGATCAAAGTAAACTTTCATCATCAAAGTCCATGGTTAGCAATTCGTCATCCCCGAGAGGGAAGAATGACCGAGTCGGGGATCTCTTAACAGTTCCCCGAACCGAACTTATCGTCATCACACGGACCGATGATAACTAGGGCTTCACAGGGAAACTGATCTGCGCTTTTAAGCCACCTTCACTACGATTATTAACCACTACCGCGCCTTGGTGCTGACTGACAATACGTTTCACAATCGCCAAGCCTAAACCGGTACCTTCACTGCCACGAGCGGTGTCACCACGCGTGAACGGTTCAAACAATTTACCGACTTGGTCTTGCGGGATCCCAGGGCCATTGTCTTCAACGGTCACCCAAGCCAATTTATTATCAGCCGTCATGCCAGTCGATACCTTGACCCAACCATTGCCATAGCGCAGCGCATTCACCACCAAGTTACTCACGGCACGCTTCATCGCGATCGGGTTACCTAGCGCAGGCTTCATCGATTCTGGAATATCGGTTTCAATTTGTACCTCGTAGCCACCTTCTGAGCTAGAAACTTCTCGGGCAATATCATCGACAAATACCTCTTGGAATGAATCTCGATCAACGGGCTTTAGGTAATCCATAAACTGGCTGATGATCTCATTACACTCTTCGGTATCACTGATGATCCCTTCCGCTAAATAGCTATCTTCTGGCGACATCATCTCGGTCGCTAAGCGAATACGCGTTAACGGAGTACGTAAATCATGACTGATACCTGCCATCAACAAAGCGCGATCTTCTTCGAGTTCTTGGATACCTTTCGACATCTGATTAAAGGCTCGAGTTACCGAGCGGATCTCTTGCGCACCTTGCACTGGCAATGGTGGTGGAATATCGCCACGCCCCACACCTTGGGCGGCTTTCTCTAGCGCTATCAAAGGCCGGTTTTGCAAGCGAATGAACAGCCAGCCACCTGCGACAATCAACATCGCCATGATCAGGCTGTTACGGAACAGAGGCGCAAAGTCTTCTTCTTGCAGCTCAGACAGAGGAATACGAATCAAGGAGTTAGGCAGCTGCGCGATGTCCATCCACAACACGTAGCTCTCTTTGCCTAGAATCAGCCGTACTTCGGTTTCAGAGCCCAACTCTTTGGTCATCTCCTCACTCATCAGATCGATTGCTACTGCATGGTAATACTCACCCGCAGCTTCGCTGTCCTTGGCGTGAACCGTCACTCCGAGCTGCTCAAGCACACGTTGACGCAGTGGCGCATCAATCTCGATATCACTGCCTTGATCCAAGACGAGGTTTAGCTCGTGAGCCAGAATCTTATTAAACTGCTGCAAACTCGGCATCAATGCATAGTTAAACACCGCGTAATAAGAAAAGATTTGGCTAGCAACCAACAAGGTTAAAAAGAGCACTATCGACTGAGTAAAGGAGCTACGTATGCGCATAGAAGACCTAAAGTGAGGGATGATAAAGGGATATAGTGGGAACTATAGCTGTAATACCAATCACAGTAAGTAAATGATCATAAATAGCACCGGAAAAAGGCTTGAGAACAAGGCAGCAATTTTTGATAAGTAGTTATTCTACAATCAAAATTTCTAACGAAGTTATCGAGCGTTTTAACAAGCTAGGATGAGCAGTTATTTACTACGATTGGTATCTCTCATTGTGCTGAATATAAAACGGGCCATCACATATTAATGAGATGACCCGTAAGATTCACAGAATCGGTAAAGCAGCTATAGAGCTTATAAAGCTGGATTACACAGCTTTGCCATCTGGAACGAATACATAACCCAAGCCCCACACCGTTTGGATGTAACGAGGTTTACTTGGATCTTCTTCAACTAGACGACGCAGACGTGAAATCTGAACATCGATAGAACGCTCCATCGCTGAATACTCACGGCCACGTGCCATGTTCATCAGCTTATCGCGAGACATTGGCTCACGAGCGTTAGTGACCAGTGACTTAAGTACCGCAAATTCACCTGAGGTCAGAGGCATTGGCTCTTCACCACGGAACATTTCACGTGTACCTAGGTTCAAGCGGAACTCACCAAAGGCAACCACAGATTCTTCCGTGCTTGGCGCTCCCGGAGCTTCAATCACTTGGCGGCGCATTACCGCTTTGATACGAGCAAGCAGTTCACGCGGGTTAAATGGTTTTGGCAGGTAATCATCTGCACCTACTTCCAAGCCCACAATGCGATCCACTTCATCACCCTTTGCCGTCAACATAAGGATAGGCAGCGAGTTGTTTGCGTTTCGTAGACGACGACAGATCGACAGACCATCTTCGCCAGGCAACATTAAATCCAATACCATCAAGTGAAAATTTTCACGGGTTAACAGGCGGTCCATCTGCTCACTGTTTGCCACGCTACGCACTTGAAAGCCTTGCTCTGACAGATAGCGTTCTAGTAATGCACGTAGACGAGCATCGTCATCGACCACTAAAATTTTGTAGTTTTCTTGCATGTAATGGTTCCACCTATTAAAGCTCAAACCTAAGGTTAAGCATTCTTGGTAAATTGTATATTGGTATAAGACATTAAAAATGTAACATTATTGGAGAAAAAGTCGCCTAAATAATTGTTAACGTATGTTGCCTTTCTATATATTCTATCTTAGAACATCATTTCATTAAGTCAGATTTATGAAAACCAAACTGATCACCCGAGAAGGTTATAACAAGCTCAAAGCAGAACATGACCACTTATGGCACGAGAAGCGCCCAGAAATCACTAAGATAGTCACTTGGGCAGCAAGCCTTGGAGATCGTTCAGAAAACGCAGACTACACGTTCAACAAGCGTTTGCTTCGTCAGATTGATCGCCGAGTGCGTTTCTTACGCAAGTTCCTGCCTGATGTCACGATCGTGGACTACTCACCGCAACAAGAAGGTAAGGTATTTTTCGGTGCTTGGGTCGAGATTGAGAATGATGATGGGGAAATGAAGAAGTTTCGTATTGTCGGCCCTGAAGAGATCTACGGTGATGCGAAAGGTTATATCTCTATCGACTCGCCAATGGCTAGAGCTCTGCTGAAGAAGGAAGTGGATGATGAGTTTACGGTAACCACACCGGAAGGCGATAAAGAGTGGTTCATTAACTCGATTCGCTACGCAGACGACGCGTAAAGTTTATTGCTTATGGCTTACCTTATGCCTTGGCTTATGGCTTATAGCTTATAGCTTATAGCTTATAGCTTATAGCTTATAGCTTAGCGTGATTAACCGGCCATCACAGGTCGAGCAGACAATCCCAAACTCCAGATAAAAGAAAACCCCGCTAGGCTTGCGCCTGGCGGGGTTAAGTCTCTATCGCAGCAATCCGGCTACTGTTTATCTCTACGAGATAAGGTGCTCCCTGCATCTGTCCTTGATAGTGGCTAAATCCTTTAACCAATTTCCTTTTTGTTCATCGCCATCCTAGCGGTGTCCATTCTAGCCTGTCATCCTGACTGGCGAATCTCATCCAGAGATTATTACTTCCTTGCTGACCACTCATCCTAAGTAATCAAATCTTCATCCTGAAGATACCTAGTCCATTAGGCTTTTTCCTGTTCCTGCCAACTCCCTGTCGACAAGTTAAATATTACGGTATTTGGGCGAGTTTCCTAGATAGTCCCAAAAAATATTTCGAGTTAGAAATACGCCCCAAAACATAGCGCCATTAAAAATCAACAACTTACATTTAAATTAAGACATATTGACAGGTTTAAGGCGACTTAGGCTTACATCACGTGTGAGAGATCTCGCACAAAGCGGATATCACAAACGGAAATTCGACTTCTGACACGATAATTACACAGCCAAAGCTAGAAAAAGCGTACGCTCACCCCCATGTATTTGTCATGATATTAAATAAGAGATTCATCGGATGAGCCAAGCTATCTGTCGACTGATTGCTGAAGAACTGAATGTTCGTTCAGAGCAAGTCACCGCCGCAGTCAACCTAATTGACGACGGTAACACCGTTCCCTTTATTGCCCGCTACCGTAAAGAAGTCACGGGTGGCTTAGACGATACCCAACTGCGTAACCTTGATAGTCGCCTTTCATACCTTCGCGAACTTGACGATCGCCGCCAAACGATTCTTAAGTCGATTCAAGACCAAGGCAAGCTCACGCCAGAATTAGAGCGTGATATCACTCAAGCCGACAGCAAGACGCGCCTAGAAGATTTATACCTACCATACAAACCAAAGCGCCGCACCAAAGGCCAGATCGCAATCGAAGCAGGCTTAGAGCCACTTGCCGATACACTTTGGAATGAACCACAACACGATCCTGAAACCGAAGCCGCTAACTTCATCAGCAGCGATAAAGGCATTGCTGATACCAAAGCGGCACTGGATGGTGCACGAGCGATCATCATGGAGCGCATTGCTGAAGACGCCAACCTACTTGAAAAGATTCGCCAACATCTCACGCGTAACTCTGAGCTCGTTTCACGTGTCGTGGCAGGCAAAGAGCAAGCCGGCGAGAAATTCAAAGATTACTTCGAACACAACGAAACACTCAACAAAGTACCTTCACACCGTGCGCTTGCGATGTTGCGAGGCCGAAATGAAGGCTTCCTAACGCTGGCAATGAATGCTGACCCTGAGCAAGAAGAAGGTGTACGTGGTTCTTACTGCGAGAACATCATCTCTGATCACTACGGTATTACCCTGAGCAGCGCACCTGCAGATGCATGGCGTAAGCAAGTGATTAGCTGGGCGTGGCGTATCAAGGTTTCTATGCACATGGAAACTGAGCTGATGGGCGCGATGAAAGAACGCGGTGAAATCGAAGCGATTGAAGTGTTCGCAACCAACCTTAAAGACTTGTTGATGGCGGCGCCTGCTGGCCCTCGAGCAACCTTAGGCTTGGATCCGGGTTTACGTACCGGTTCAAAAATCGCGGTTGTAGATTCAACCGGTAAGGTTCTGGCAACAGAGACCATTTACCCTCACCCACCACAGAAGCAATACGACAAATCTGCACACGTGGTTGAGCAGATGGTTCGCCAATACAATGTTGATTTGATTGCGATTGGTAACGGTACGGCTTCACGCGAAACAGACAGCTTTGTTGCTGATGTGATTAAACGCGGCAACCTAACAGCACAAAAGATTATTGTCAGCGAAGCGGGCGCATCGGTTTATTCCGCGTCTGAGTTAGCGGCGAAAGAATTCCCGAACATGGATGTATCGATTCGTGGTGCAGTGTCTATTGCTCGTCGTCTGCAAGATCCACTGGCAGAGCTAGTGAAAATTGACCCTAAATCGATCGGTGTGGGCCAATACCAACACGACGTGAGCCAAACTATGCTCGCTAAGCGCCTAGATGCGATTGTCGAAGACTGTGTAAACGCGGTTGGTGTTGATGTGAATACGGCTTCTGCCGCACTGTTAACTCGTGTTGCTGGCCTTTCTAACACTATCGCCCAGAACATCGTGGACTTCCGTGATGAAAACGGTCGCTTCGAAGCGCGTACAACACTCAAAAAAGTCGCTCGTTTAGGGCCAAAAGCGTTTGAACAGTGTGCGGGTTTCCTAAGAATCATGGATGGTAAGAATCCACTAGACGCATCTTCGGTTCACCCAGAAGCTTACCCATTGGTGAAAGCCATCGCCGAGAAAAACCAGAAAGACATCAAGTCTCTGGTGGGTAATACAGACTTCTTACGTGGTTTACATGCGGTTGATTACACCAATGAGAACTTCGGTGTACCTACGGTAACCGACATCATCAAAGAGCTGGATAAGCCGGGTCGAGATCCTCGTCCTGAATTCAAGACAGCAACCTTCGCCGATGGCGTAAATAGCATGTCTGACCTAGAACCCGGCATGATCTTAGAAGGTGTGGTTTCAAACGTAGCTAACTTTGGCGCCTTCGTTGACATTGGCGTTCACCAAGACGGTTTAGTGCATATATCAGCGCTAACCGATCGTTTTGTGTCTGATCCTCATGAAGTCGTGAAAACGGGAGAAATCGTCAAAGTGAAGGTGATGGAAGTGGATGTTCAACGTAAACGTATTGCGCTAAGCATGCGTATGAAAGATGAACCCGGCCAAGATAACCGCGCACAACGTTCAAGTGCACCTCGCACGCAAAACCGCCCGAATCAAAGTTCGCAAGGTGGACAACGTCGTCGAGAAGAGCCGCAACAAAACGCTGCGATGGGTGGTGCTTTTGCCGCTGCCTTTGCTAAAGCGAAGAAATAATAGGTCAATGAAACGACGGCGTGTCGTGAAATAAATAGCCTGTAAAAACAGAAAACCTGCATCCCTTAGGGTATGCAGGTTTTTTTATTATGTGTTCAAAAGAGACATCGAAGTTTGGTTAGGTCATAAGTTTTCGATTTATAACACGACCAACATTCCTGATGGAGCATGAGGCGCAACAGCATGACCATAATGATATTTTATGACCTTACGTCGCTTCTCCATCTGTCCCTCTTGAATCGCCGCATCTAAAACATGCTTTGGCAGGCGGAAACGCATGGTATAGCCTTTTCCTTGATCAGCACTGTATGTTCTCAGTGCCAATAAGCTGAACAGCCTATCAAAAGGATCTTGTGGCTCTTCTTGGCTAATCGAATTGGCCTCTGACTCGTTCTCCATTTCATAACCTGGATGGTCTGAAGGATCCCAAGCCGACTGCTGCCTTCGTTTATCGTCCGATTTTACCTTTCGCTCTGCATTGGTTTTCGCCAATGCTACGGCGGGAGCGACAGGTTCTCGAACTCTATTGTCACGCGCAACTTGCTCTGTTTGCACATTAACGGATGGGGCGATCAGTGGCACACTCACTGCAGTTGCAGGTGACACAATCATCGCGAACTCCTCAAGAATCGCCCATCGTTATTGCTATAACACTGCTGTACTGAGTTACACAGCAGGCATAGCCCAAAACTTACCGCAATCAACTCTGGAGAGAGTGAGGTCTGAGTATCATGCAACGCCTTGGTTAGATCATATATCGACCAAGCCAGCGATAAATTTAGCGATTATTTTCGCGCGAAGCTGACCAGTTCACTGCAAAAGGCATCCGCTTCAGTCATAAAAGGCGCATGTGAAGACTGAGTGAAGATGTATTGTTCGGTATGAGGTAAGGCTTTGCCCAGGTCTTTTGCAACCTTGATTGGCACAAGCCCATCTAATCGACCGTATAAGCGCAGCATAGGCACAGAGATCTGCGGCAGTTGTTCACGGAGGTCAACGTCTGACAGCATCTTTAAACCAGCCAATAATGAATCGGGATTCGGCAACGGGCGTGAAAGCACCGCTTGCTTGAGTTGTTTGACATCTTGTCTTGCAGAAGGACTGCCCATGGCTTGCAACGCCATAAAGCGTTCGATGGTGGTTTGAAAATCTTCAACCAACTGTTCGGTGAATGCGCTTAATACGTTTGGCTGAATGCCTCGCCATAACACCGGTTCTTTTGCGGCGGCGAATTTAGGAGAACTGGCGACAGTCACCAATTTACTGACATAATCTGAGTGATGGAGAGCCATGTGCGTCGCGACCAAACCACCGAGTGACCAACCCACCCAAATCGCTTGCTTGGGCGCGTCGACCAATAGTTGCTGAGCAATCTCTTCAAGATCTTGAGCGTGGCAATGCGCGCTATGTCCATACCCTGGAAGGTCAACAACATGCATTCGGAAGTCAGCTTCTAAAGCAGTAACCGTTTGCTGCCATACGGCACCATTCATACCCCAACCGTGAACCAGAACTAAATCAGGCCCTTGCCCAGAAACATGCCAATACAACGCGTCACTCATTCTCAATATTCCCTACTTTTTTCATCGGCGATTATCTGTGCTTTTCAGTATGGTGAGTAAAAGGAACACCATAACCCAAAAGCATCACGAGCTATGTTATCTGATTGGCTACAAAAACACACACCACGTCTGGTCACACCTCAATGCCACCTGTGCAAGCTAGATAAGTCGCACAGCGATGCTCACCCTCGATGGTGTGATTCTTGTCTTAATCTCTTTGAGTCAGTTCCTCGCTGCCAACGATGTGGTTTAAAAACACTGCTCACAATAGAGCAGTGCGGACAGTGCTTATCTCAACCTCCACCTTGGCATCGTCTCTATTGCGTTGGGGACTACACCTTTCCAACAGCACGTTACATTCAACAAATGAAGTACGCCGATAAGTTTTGGTTTGCACGCGATCTGTCAAAGTTATTAGCTTCACGTATCGAGCACCCTGCTCCGCTGATCACCAGCGTACCTCTGCATTGGCGTCGATATATTCATCGAGGCTTTAATCAAAGTCAGCTGCTCGCTAATTACACAGCTCAAGAACTTGGCGTTAAAGATGAGGTGCTGTTCCGTCGAATTCGCTCAACCGCTTCTCAGCAAGGGCTGACTAAATCCGCACGCTTACATAATCTAAAGAGCGCTTTTACGCTTCGAAAACAAGACTTTCAAGGAACTGTCCCTTCTCACGTCGCGATAATTGATGATGTTGTAACCACCGGCAGTACTGTGTATAAATTATGCCAATTACTACTTGAAGTAGGCGTGAAAAGGATTGATATTTACTGCATCTGCCGCACTCCTGAGCCCTCTGGATAAAAGCTGTGAATCGCTACTTGTACAGCAATCCAACAAAAAAGGGCTGAATTACAAATCTGACAGGAGTAGAATGGCGCTAATAACCTACAAATCTACTCAGGTATTCGTCGTGTCAAATATTACTATTACAGAAACAGCTCAAACTCACTTTGCCAATCTGCTGTCACAGCAGCCTGAAGGTACAAACATTCGTGTGTTCGTGGTAAACCCAGGCACACAAAACGCTGAGTGTGGTGTTTCTTACTGCCCAACAGATGCTATCGAAGCGTCTGACACTAAGCTTTCTTTCGACGCTTTCTCTGCTTACGTAGATGAGCTAAGCCTACCATTCCTAGACGAAGCTGAGATTGACTTCGTAACTGACAAAATGGGCTCTCAACTCACACTAAAAGCGCCAAACGCTAAAATGCGTAAAGTATCAGATGACGCAACTCTGATAGAGCGTGTTGAGTATGCAATCCAAACACAAGTGAACCCACAGCTTGCTGGCCACGGCGGTCACGTTAGCCTAGTAGAGATCACTGAAGAAGGCGCAGCTATCGTTGCATTCGGCGGCGGTTGTAACGGTTGTTCTATGGTTGACGTAACGCTTAAAGAAGGCATCGAGAAAGAACTTCTTCAACAATTCGAAGGTGAATTGACGGCCGTTCGTGATGCAACTGAACACGATCGCGGTGAGCACTCTTACTACTAATCACTTTACGACTAGGTACTTCATGATTAACTACTTCACGACCAAGTACCTTACAACTAAGTGCTACTGCGACTAAGTACTCATCCAGTCTTAGCCGGTAGAAAGTTAAAGATTCAATCGAAAGGTTGATGCGCAAGCATCAACCTTTTTTTGTGTTTAAAACAGCAAAGCACTTTCGAACCGTCTATTTCTCGTTCAATGCCCATAATGACGGGCGCGTTACCATTTGGAGTAAGGTATTCAAGTGATCGCAATCGGTTCCTGATCCAATAATTCCAGGATATGAAAACTCGGATCTAGGAACTCAACTCTATTTCCCCTATATTAGAATGACTTTATAAGAAAGAATTCCAATGAGCTAAGGAGCGAGCGCAATGACAAAAAGGACCAAGCCAGAAATTTTGGCTCAACAAACTGTCGCTCAATCAAAACTATTCTCTATCGAGTCTCTCGATTTACGCTTTTCAAACGGTGTAGAGCGTACCTACGAACGCATGAAGCCCAGCGGCCGCAACGCAGTAATGATGGTTCCGATTACTGAACAAGGCGATATTCTGTTAGTGCGTGAATACGCAGCAGGCACAGAGCGCTATGAACTCGGCTTCCCAAAAGGGCTAATTGATCCAGGCGAGCAGCCCAATCAAGCCGCCGTTCGTGAACTAAAAGAAGAGATTGGCTTCGGTGCCAACAAGCTTACTCCCCTAAAAGAAGTGATCCTTGCACCCTCTTATTTCTCTAGCAAAATGACGCTGTTTATCGCAGAAGAACTCTACCCAGAGAAACTAGAAGGTGACGAACCAGAACCACTAGACATTGTGCGCTGGCCACTTGCTCAAGCCGAAGAACTGTTAACGCATCTCGACTTCTGTGAGGCTCGCAGTATTACAGCCCTACTATTAGCCCTTCGTGTATTAAACAATAATTAGAACATTCAGGCTCGCTCGAAGAGTAAGAGAATATTTATGCCAATAACAAAAGATTTGTCTCACCTCCTACCCTCTATCATTGAGATTGCTCGCTCTGCAGGCCAACTCATCTTAGAGATTTACGAGAAAAAGGATTACGAAGAGTTCACTAAGAGTGATGACACTCCAGTAACCAGTGCCGATCTTGCAGCACATAAGCTGATATTAAAAAAACTCAGTGAATTGACGCCTGATATTCCCGTATTATCCGAAGAAGACGCCGACATCAGCCTAGAGCAACGCTCTCAATGGGATCGCTACTGGTTGGTTGACCCACTCGATGGCACGCAAGAGTTCATCGCACGAAGTGGCGACTTTGCAACAATCATCGCCCTAATTGAGCATAACAAGCCAGTAATGGGCGTCGTGTACGCACCTGTTTCAGGTGTGAGCTATTACGCTTACAGTGGCAAAGGCGCTTGGAAGATCCCAGACCTCAATGACAGTGTAAAAATCAAAACGCATCGTCACGAGCTGCCAAACCAATCGATCGCGATGGCAATCAGCCGTCGCCAAGACATCAATCGCATCACTAACCGTATGAGCTCTGCTTGGAACTATGATTTGGTTCCTTTAGGCTCTGCTGCGCTGAAGGCATGCTTGGTTGCCGAAGGCGCTGTCGATTGTTATCTACGTATTGGACCAACCGGAGAGTGGGATACCGCGGCAACCCAGTGCATTGTTGAAGAAGCGGGAGGCCGAATCCTGAGTACTCAATTAGAGCCACTGTCGTACAATGAAAGAGAGACGCTTGAGAACCCGAACTTCATTGTTCTTGGTGATGCAGACTTACCTTGGGCAGAGATCTTACAAGGCAAAGATTAGGCGAGTTCGCTCCCTTTAACCGTCAGATATCCTCTGGATTCTCAGAACAAACAAAACGGGCACCTCAGTGAGGTGCCCGTTTTTATATCTTGCGATTTGATCGCCAAATTTACTAACCAACAGATACTAGCTCAGAAGTAGAGACCGGGCTAAAAGCGGCCTTGATAAGTAAATTGGTATTTACCTTGGCTATCAGGGTTGCCCAACCACTTAAGTTGGCTCTGCATCGCAGGCGGGAATTCAGCGCCCGGCTTAAACCATGCCGCCGAGGTGTAGCTTTGATTGGGCGTTACGCTCGCCGAGAACTCACTGTCCACTTGCTCGCTCTTCTGAGCGCCTTTGGCTGCAATTGTGTTGTCTTCACAGGTAATATCTGCAATCACAGGGCCAAGGTCTAACGAGCCAACAGGAGAGTCGACCGCTGCACCAGACCAAGCAAGCGTACCTTCGCCCGATTGGCACCAAGGCTGAGCATGAACCGCATGTTTGATCGTCAGTTCAACTTGTCCTGCAATAGACACAGGCACTGGGATAGCTGGCGCATATTTCATCACGTTGCTGGCTGGCATTGATGCCACTAAGTTTTCCGCGTAAGCACCACTCATGCTATATCCGACACGTCCTTTACCTGATAAGTTCATGTCGCTGTTGCGGCCAAAGCGAACCGCAAGTTCTGCTTTGGCTTGGAATAGTTTAGAGAACTGGAAGTCCCACTGCACTGAGCCGTAATTGACACGCTGCCACGCAATATTGTTAGCGCGACCTTGCCAAACTGTGCCCTCAACGCCTTCAATGCTTAAACCACGCACGACGGGTGCATGCTTGAGAGCAAAAGCAGCAGGCAAATGCAGCAACAAGCTTACCGAGAAAAAAACGATAAAAATGACGCTGAATAACAGGCCGTATTTGAAAGATAAACCGCGTTTCACATTAACCTCGTTTAAACTGTAGTCGGTTGATCTCAATAACCCCAGGGCTATCAGAGCGATCAATATCCATAAACTCAACCTCAACACCCTGCTTTTCTTTCAGGTATGTCAGCCAGTCAACGAACTTATTAAATGGCACAGGCTTAATCCACACTTGCAGCATCTCACCACGTGGTTGTACTCGTATCAGCTCGATGTTAAAGCGGCGCATAGAAGCAGGCACAGATTGGTTCAAGGGCTGACTGGCACTGATGCCACCGCTGCCTCGTAGTTCAACGACTTGATTGGCTTTGTCGGTTACCCAAGCAAGAAGCTGCTTCTCACTTTGAATACGACTTTGTGCAAGTTCAGCTCGCTGACTGAGTGGCTGTAATAACCCCCAATAAACGACACCCAACACCAATAAAACTGAGCAACCAACAACTAATCGTTGCTCTCTTTGACTTATTGAAGTCCACCACGCTTGGAGTGGTTCAATCATATTTCTCATCACTGATCTCCTTACGCAGGTTATTGATGGGGTTTAAGAGTAAAGCTGCCAAATACGGCATCGCCATTGCGATTCAATGGCCCTTGCTCAACGACAAACTTCTCTTCGAGTTTCACCCTTGCGGTCTCAAAGTGTTGGAAGTCAGAGCTTTTCGCCTGAAGTCGAACCTCAGAACGGTTGCCATCATAACGAATGCTTTCAACTTCGATCGACTTCACTTGCCCTAAGGTTTCAGGCAACAATGCTAGCCAACCGAGTAAGGAGTCACCTTCGCCTGAACCACCGTATTTCTTAGCTTCATCATTCATCTGACGCTTAAGGTAGCTTATTGTCGGAATGCGTTGTTTACCTGGCAGCACAGCTCTAAAAATACGTTCACTCTCGGCTCTGTAAGCTTCGGCTTGCGCTTCATACTGCTGAACCTTCAACACTTGTTGAGTCACAATCACGGCCACCAGCAAACAAGCAGCAATCGCCACTTTCTGCCAAACACGCCAATATTTACTGAATGAAGATTTGGTTTTAAAGGTGCCAGTCAGTAAATTTACGCCGCTTGTGATCGCTTGCTGACTCAATAAAGACATCACCAATTCCGCAGGCTTTGCTTGCCACTCGAGACCGCTTTGCTGTTGAACGTCGTCGCTCGGCATCGCGGTATAGCTGAAGATAGTCGTCGATTGCTCTTCCTCACCAGCGACAACCCAATCACTTTGCAAAAACATCGGTAACCATGCTTCACTGATCGATACGGCTTGATAGTTACCTTGACGTTGAGAGTGACCTTGGCGTAATAACCAATGTTGGTCGATCTGTAATGCACTGATGCCTTGTTCTTCAAAAGGCACGGCTAGTGTATCTGGTAGCACCTTACGGAAGATTATATTGGCTTCGCGAAACAGGTCTAAAGCTTGTTTTAACCATTCACGATCCACACCACACACGGTAGCGTGAGTGGCATCTTTATCTAAAATGGTCAGGTGTAAGTCTTCGATATCTTGTGCGACTTCGTCTTCTAATAAGAACGGCAGCATAGAATCAAACTGGCGAGCAGCACCTTTCGGGATCTCAACACGCTTAATTAAGCATTCACTTCCCGGCAATAAAGCGATACAGCTGCGCTTTTCAGCGTAAGGCGTTAACTCGTCAAGCTGATCCCAGCTAGACAGTTCACCGCTTGCTATCACTTCTTGTTGGCTTGTCGACCAAACTAACCACTGCACAGGGCTTTGTGGTTCGCTACTCAGTCGAACGGTCAGAAACTCGCTCACTGATTCCTCCAAAACGACGGCGTACTACCGTCACTGTTTCTCGATTACTACTATAGAAAAGCGTCCGTATACGTACACGTGACTGCTCAACTAATACCTCTGCATCTAGCTCAAAATAGGCGCTATCTACAGTTAAATATGCTTTCGCTTTCTTGCTGACTTCGGCACTCACACCAACAATGGCAGGTTCAGCCATGAAAGCATCCACCGTATCCCAGCCATCAAATGGGCGTTTGTCTATCAGCTGTTTGGCATCCGATTCACTTAAGCCTGGCGCAAACATCGCTTCCAATAAAGGCGCTTGCTTTTCCGTGAGTGTATTCACGTTCAAACGGAAATCATCGGTTGGCAGAGCACAAACAAAGGGACGAACCTTATTCATCACTTCACCAGTGACCTGATAAACCGCTCGTAGCTCCGATTCATCGGCCATTAAGCCATTCGCCGCCAAATAAGAGGGCTTCATCGCTTCATACGTGCTGTCTTCTACGCCAGACGAAGAGGTGGTTCGTGTATCCGCATCAACAAACTCCCACGTTGAATTTGCGATAACCTCAGCCTGATAAGGTTCAACGTCTTGGTTTTCCAATAAGGTTTGCCAAACCGTGATTAAATAAGGAGTCTGGTTACTTGAAGTGGTCGCCACTCCGGCTAAGGCATTAAGATTAAAACATGCCTGAGCATCAACAATGCGGCCCTTAACTTGGCCATAATCCAATGGGTATACCTGCTCTTCTAACGCCCATGGTTGGCTTAGGTTCACGGTATCACTGTCTTTGTAACTTTGCCTAATACCGTCTTGCACAAGCGCTTCTACACCAATGCTATACCAGTAAGCCTGTTGATAATTCAACTGATTACCAACGCGCTTGAATTGAGTAAACAGACGTTCAGACATGCTGCCAGCAATGGTTGCCATGATCGCCAATAGCATCAAAATAATGATCAGCGCGACACCACGCTGCCTGCGCCCTAGAACAGGTATGTTCGCTGCACGCTTGTTAGTTCGATGAGTCATTATTCCCCTCATTACTACCTGAAGAGTCACTGTTTGAAGAATCATCGGCCTGATCTAGCGTGCCGCTTGGTGTGAGATAAACACGCTCTATCTCACCATAGTCTTTTAGTGTCAGCTTGAGCCTCACCGCTTTCGGCAGGGACTTATCGGTTTGCCACTCTTTACCCCAGCGGCTTCCGTCATAAAACTCGAATTCCAAGCTTTCAACATCATCAAGCAGAGGGGTAATCACACCTTCTTGGCCTGAAGGTGTATCGGGATAACGCCACCATACACGCTCAAGTGTTTCTTCTTTAATGCGGTAGCCAACCTTCGTGACTTCACCGCGAGGAAACTGCTGTTGTGGGTTGTGCCAACCTAGGCGAGTAAACATGATGCCTACACTGTCAGAATCCAATAAATACTCTTTCATTAAGATCAGCTTAGATGATGCTTCTTCACCGTTGGTACGAAATTTTCGCACCGCCATCTGGCGAAAATCATTATCTAAAATGACTAAACTGCGTTGCAGTTGGTTCAAACGAGCACTGCGCTCAATAGAGATCTCGTTGCTTCGCTGCACCTGATTAACCACCTGATAAGCCGCCATGCTTAACGTGGCAAAGATAGCGATCGAGACCAAGACTTCTATTAGGGTAAAGCCTCTCCCTTTGGAAGATAGACCTTGTTTACGCGACGTACGCTTATTTGCCCACATGCTCTTACTTAGCGACACGCTCTTAGTTAGCGAGCTGTTCTTAATTGACAACATACTCTTAGTTGACCACACGCTTTTAATTGACCACATAACTGCGCACCGTAACGACTGGAGACGCTTTCTTACTGGTTGCCGCACTCACATCAAACGCCTTTAATAAATCATCGCTGGTATCGATAGGGGTAATCTTCCAGAACCACTCTCTTCCCGCTAACTCTTGCGTGCCCTGTGCTTTTTTAAGCTTCTCAGGATGTAGCATGACTAGGACCATTTGATTATCAACGACCATCGCCGCGAAGGTTTTTTCTTCGAGATAACTGAGCGTATTGATGTGCTGGGTGACGGCACGAATCACACTGATCGCCGCCGTAGCGAAGATAGCCAGCGCAACCAATACTTCAAGCAGAGTCATTCCTCGAGAACCAAGAGGCATACCACGAGAACGATAAGGAGAACGGTTATTCTTCTTCATCTTCTTCTCCCGGCTCTAGCAGTCGAATCTCACCATTATCCAATACTCGAATGCGCCAACCATCTTGTATAGTGTCACCCGTGTTTGGGTAAAACGACAGTACAAATGGCGTCATTTCAGCACTCGACAAGATGTAGAGCTGTGGTGGCTTGGGCTTCTTTTCCTCTTCCAGATCCGCAAACATGTCTTCATCAAATAAGCTTCCCGGATTAAAAAGGCGATCGTCGTCTTCCCACGCGCCACCACCTAATGTCAGCGACAGTGCCAGTTCTTCCGGTAATTCAGTTGAAGAAGGGATCTTTTCGAACTCAGTTTCTTGCCAACCATCAGACTTCAAAGTCATCAGTACGTAGGTCGATTTCTTTTCATCAACACGAACACCAAAATCTAAACCACTCAAGATAGCCTCTTCATTGAGTAACTGAATTCGCTGATAAAAGCTTTGAGCGTATTTTTTAGCAACATCTTTGCTGTTGGTAGGGATGGTCGAGATCACCGCGACCGCCGATACTGACAGTAATACCAACACCAAAAGAATCTCAATCAAGGTGAAACCTGGCTGTGTTTGCTTAGTTTTCACCTTGTAGACTCCATTTTTTGCGTACTACCATCAATAACGTATCAAGCGACAATGACGTATCAAGCAACAATAACGAATCAACCAACGGGAACGTATCAACCAACGGGAACGTATCAACCGACAACAAGCCGAAGCTTATTGGAAGTCCTGCATGTTCCAGTTGCCGATATCCGCAGCAATACCTTCACCACCTTCTTGACCATCGGCGCCAAGAGTGAAGATATCAATTGTGCCGTTATCGCCAGGGCTTAGGTATTGGTACTCATTGCCCCATGGGTCGTTAGGTAGACGCTTGATGTAACCGCCGTCTCGGTAGTTACGAGGCTCTGGACTGCTTGGCTTTGTCACCAACCCGTCAAGGCCTTGATCCGTTGTTGGGTAAACGCTGTTATCCAGTTTGTACATGTCGAGCGCGTTCTCTAGCGCCACGATATCAGTGATGGCTTTTTGTTGGTCAGCCTTCTCTTTGTTGCCCAACAGGTTAGGTACAACAAAACTTGCTAGAACACCAAGGATAACGACAACAACCATGACTTCTAATAGGGTAAAGCCTGATTGTTTTTTCATTTTATTTTTCATTATTTTCTCCAAATTACAGATAGCGAGTTAAGGGGAATGATGTCCTTCTTCTCGATAATCCAAAAACTAACGTCTGATGAGCAGCAGGTTAACCACTCATTAAATTGTTCATTTCAAGCATTGGCATCAGCGTCGCCATCACGATAAACAGCACTAAGCCAGCCATCAACGCGATAAGCGCTGGGGTAAAAATGCCTAACGCGATATTAACCGTCGACTCAAAGCTTTGATCCTGGTTATCTGCCGCTCTTGTCAGCATCTGTTCCAATTGGCCACTCTGCTCACCACTGGCGATCATATGCAGCATCATCGGGGGAAAGAGTTTGGTTTGATCAAGCGCTTTACGCAGGCTTGCCCCTTCTCTAACGCTATCTGATGCCTGTAAAACTTGTTGTTTCACGTGATGATTCGACATCACATCTACCGCGACCTTCATCCCTTCAAGGATAGGAATCGCACTAGAGGTACAGATAGAAAGTGTTCGTGCAAAGCGAGAGGTGTTGATCCCTTTCGCTATCTTGCCGATCAGCGGGATGCTCAATAATTTGCGATCCCAGCTCATGCGAACGCCCGGCTTTTTCAGTGCAGTCTTAACCAACACAATCACACCAATGGTCAACACCAGTAGTTGGATGCCCCAATTCTGGATAAATTCACTCGATGCTAATAAAAATTGTGTCGACTGAGGAAGCTCTTGTCCCATTTGGATAATAGGCTCAACGATCTTAGGCACTACCGTTGCCAGTAGGAACGACACAATCGTCACCGCAAACACCACCAGCACGATTGGGTAGATCATCGCTTGCAGCAACTTAGAACGCATCTTCTGACGGTTTTCTGCGTAGTCAGCCAATCGTTCCAATACCGCATCGAGGTGTCCTGACTTCTCACCAGCAGCAACCATGGCTCTGAATAGCTCATCGAAGATATGGGGATAATCAGACAAGCTGTCTGCTAACGAATAACCTTCAGTCACCTTAGATCTCACCGCGAGTAGCATGGTGCGAATACGAGGTTTCTCAGACTGTTCGGCAACAGCTTTCAAACACTCTTCCAACGGCATACCAGATTGAACGAGCGTGGATATTTGACGAGTAATAAGCGCAAGATCAGGTGTACTGATGCCGCGTTTAAAGCTGGTCGATGGCTGAGCACCTTTTGCTGTTTTTGCTTTAGCCTCGGTCATCTCAACCGGCATCAAGCCAAGTTCTTTGATTCTTTGGCGAGCCTGACGAGCATTATCTGCTTCAATTGAGCCTTTTTTACTTTTGCCTTTGGCATCCAGTGCTTTGTATTCAAATGCCGCCATACTAGACTTCCTTGGTCACGCGCATCACTTCTTCTAGGGAAGTTACCCCTTTCAGAACTTTGCTCAAGCCATCATCTCGAATGCTTGGTGTTGTGCCACGAATTGCTTTATCAATCGCCTGCTCACCCGCTTCACTGTGAATCAGCTCTTGTACTGAGTCATCAATCATCAGCAGCTCATGAATACCCGTACGACCTCGATAACCCTTATGGCCACACTCTTCACAACCTTTGGCATGGTAAAGCGTCAGGCTTTCTTTCTTCTTCAACCCAAACAGTTTCTTCTGCTCTTTATCGGCTTCATAAGGTTCTTTACATTCGTTACATAAAGTACGAACC
The DNA here is from genome assembly GCF_963889365.1 of Vibrio sp. OPT20. Taxonomy (NCBI): domain Bacteria; kingdom Pseudomonadati; phylum Pseudomonadota; class Gammaproteobacteria; order Vibrionales; family Vibrionaceae; genus Vibrio; species Vibrio sp. OPT20. Next base: position 84,869 of record NZ_CAWPOA010000075.1, read on the forward strand.
AAGCGCTGAGCCAAAACACCCAGCAGTGAAGAAGAGATCAAGAAAGGTTCAATGCCCATATCACGCAGACGTGTAATCGCACCGACGGCAGTATTGGTATGCAGAGTCGACATAACTAAGTGACCTGTCAAAGAGGCTTGGACAGCGATCTCTGCGGTTTCCAAATCACGGATCTCACCAATCATGACCACATCAGGATCTTGACGAAGAATGGCACGTAAGCCTCGCGCAAAGGTCATATCAACCTTAGGGTTCACTTGTGTTTGACCAATGCCATCGATATCGAATTCGATCGGGTCTTCAACGGTTAAAATGTTTCGTTCATTGCTGTTGAGTTCTTGCAGGCCTGCGTACAGGGTCGTCGATTTACCTGAGCCTGTCGGGCCAGTCACCAAGATAATGCCATGTGGGCGCTGAATCAGCTTACGGAAGTTTTCGTGGTTCTCTGCTGTCATACCTAAGCTGTGCAAGTCTAGACGAGTGGCGTTTTTGTCCAACAGACGCATTACCACACGCTCACCGTGCGAAGAAGGCATGGTTGAGACACGAACATCAACCGCTCGACCACCGATACGCAGAGAGATACGGCCATCTTGTGGCACGCGTTTTTCTGCAATATCCAGTTTAGCCATAACCTTGACACGTGAAACCAATAGCGGAGCCAGTTTACGGCTTGGCGCTAGAACATCACGCAGCACACCATCAACTCGGAAACGGATACAAAGTGACTTTTCAAAGGTTTCGATGTGTATATCCGAAGCACCCTCTTTGATCGCCTCACCCAGCATCGCATTGATTAACTTGATGATTGGTGCATCATCTTCTGATTCAAGTAAGTCTTCGTCTTGAGGTAGTTCTTCCGCTAGTGAGAAGAAATCATCACTATCAGCACCAATGTCTTCCATTAGCTGACGAGCTTCTGACGAGTCACGCTGATAAGCATCGGTCAGCTTTTTATCAAACTCATCGAGAGTAATCGCTTGTGGCGTGAAACCATTTTTCACCACTCGACTCACTTCAATGATCGCCGCCGATTTCAGTGGCTCAACATAATAAAGTATCGGTGCGCGCTCTGGATGTTGATACTCCAACACCATCTTATAGCGATTCGCAAAGCTAAACGGCAAGCGCTGATAAGTACGTGCCGCCCCTACCAATTCAGCCATTATTCTTGTTCCATTTGATCGATGAAGGCTTGAATTTCAGCCGGGTGATTCATGTCGGCACCAAATTTAGGCAATACCGGGATGTTATCATCTGCCATTAATTTCAGCCCTTGCTCAGCCTTGTACAACTGCTCAGCACGGATGAAGTTGTATTTACGCTGAGTGATACCATCGGCTGTCATACCATCACGAATAATGGTTGGTTTGATGAAGACCATTAAGTTCTTTTTTTCAACCTGAGTACTGGTTGATTTGAACAGGTGTCCTAGAACAGGGATATCACCCAAGAACGGCACCTTAGATTCACTTTCCAGTGCTCGCTCGTCAATCAAGCCACCAAGCACCAGCATTTGACCGTCTTGAACAATCACTGACGTATTTAGCTGACGCTTAGCAAAACGCACATCAACCGCACCATTGGCGCCCAATACGTTCGATACTTCTTGTTCTATTTGCAGCTGAACTGAGTCACCTTCATTGATTTGTGGCACGACTTTTAGCTTGATACCCACTTCTTTACGTTCAACCGTTTGGAATGGGTTATCGTTACTTGAGCCTGCGGTCGAGCCAGTTAAAACAGGCACCTCTTCGCCCACAATGAACGACGCTTCGCCGTTATCCATCACGGTGATACTTGGAGAAGATAGGATATTTGAATTTGAATCGGTCGCTACTGCACTGATCAAGGCGGTCCAGTCACCCATCACTACGCTCATTGCGGCGCCATTAACGCCAGAAAGAGCAGAAGCCAATGTAGAATAATCGCCTTCTTCTGTCGTGGTTTCATTACGTAAGAAGTTATTATTTTCATCATAAACAGCTTTGGTTGTTGTTGAATCTTTTGCTTCTTCTAGGCCAACCATCACACCACCAATGGAAGCGCCAGTGTTGCTGTACTGAATCATGGCACCCGTTTCAAGGTTACCCCATTGCACACCAAGGTTAACGCCGTCACCTTCGGCCATTTCGACAATCAGTGCTTCAATCAATACTTGAGCACGACGAATATCCAGCTGTGCGATCACATCTTGAAGCGCATTCATGATGTCCGGCTGTGCGGTAATCACTAAAGAGTTGGTGTCACTGTGAGCGGAGATCATCACTTGGTTACGTTGCGATGAGCTGCCTTTGGTTGAAGATTGCTTTTCTGATTGCAGGTTGTCCGACACGCCTTTCAGCACATCAACTAAATCTTCTGCTTTTGCGTACTTAAGGTAAATAACTTGGTTGTTGCCCTTGGTTGCCATTTCAACATCAAGCTGTTCAATCAGCCTTCTTAAACGGCTACGTACTTTAGGGTCGCCTGAGATAAGAATCGCGTTGGTACGCTCATCAGCAACTAATTTAGGTTGTAGGAAGGCAGGTGTATTTTTAGCATCTGTGGTTTTGCTTAACGCATCAACGATACGTACCATTTCTGCCGCAGAAGCATTCTTTAGCTCAACGACTTCAATCTCTTTATCACCCGCTTGGTCAACGCGCTTGATGATTTCAGCTAAACGATTAACAACGGCTGCACGGCCAGTAATTAGGATGATGTTGGCTGGGTCGTAGTGCACAACGTTACCCGCGCCTGCATTGTCGTTTAGTTGACGAAGCAGAGGAGAAAGTTCACGCACCGAGACATTACGAACCGTTACAACACGTGTCACCACGTTGTCGCCTTTGATCGTATCACTGTCTCCAACAACTGGAATTGCCGATGTTTTCGAATCCTTGGCCTTGATGATCTTAAGAACACCTGAGTCCATTTCGACAACCGCGTAGCCATACACTTCCAATACGTTTAGGAAGAAGCTGTAATATTGCTCTTCATTGAGTACGTCGTAGCTGCGTACATCGATTTTTCCGCGCACCGAAGGGTCAACGATGATCGTCTTCTCTAGGTTACGACCAACAATATTAATAAACTCTTGAATATCAGTGCCTTTAAAGCTGGCACTAAAATCACTCGCGATGGCTGCGGGTGTGCAGATTAAGCTTCCTGCCAATAACCATGCACTTTTCTTAAACCAATGCTTCACGTACTTCTCCTACACTTTCGTCCTTCGTTAGACGCAAAGTTTTAAAATTCAATAAACACTTCATGTTGTTGACCATCTCTCTCGACGACGAGGTTTAGCTCTGTCAGCTCTGAGATAGAACGGAATATGTTGCCCATAGCAGCAGGGTCTGTCAGGTCTTGTCCATTTAACTGAGTGGCAATATCTCCGTTTTGGAGCCCAACAGAGTTAAAAAGTTCTGAATCTTTGCCAGGGCTCACACGATAACCAATCACTTTACCGTCGCGTTTCACCTGAGACAGTCGAACATATTGGAAGATTTGTTGCGGATCTTTCATTATCTTCGCTTTAATTTCATCTAGCTTCTCTTCTGCAGAAGCTGGGTTGTTGCCACGCACAGAAGAAGAGGTACGAGGTGGCGCAGGCGCTGATACAGACAAACGCTTGTACTCAATACCTTCAAGCATCAGGGTTTCGTCTCGACCTGAGTTATCAATAATCACGCGATCGACTAATACCGCTTTTAACTTAGCTCGCGTACCTTCGATCTCTTCATTAATGCCGTAGGTTGCTTGTGTGCCGCGATTGGCAATCACAGCCAAGCTCAGCTTTGGATTTGAACTGGCTACTGCACCCACTAAAACGAGGTTCAGTCGCGTCTTTGGCGCATCTTGGATAACTTGCTGCTCAACCACAGCAGGCGTGGTTGGGTTATAAGCACCAAACATATTGCTCTGCTGTAAAGAAGAGATATCAAGAGTCGATTGAGGAGCAGAAGACGAGGAAGCCGTTGCTGCCCATGGCACGACGGTTTGCTCAGCAGGTTCAATAAACCATGCAAGCTGTCCTAAAATCCATGCGGAAGCTGCGATCAACACACAACAAAGAACAAGGCTCAGTTTCTGCTGGAGTAAAAATCCATTCTCTAAAAATCGGCTCAGCACCGGAGAGTTATCCATGCGAAGTTTGAGCTCTAAAAAGTTCACGTTCCCTAACCCTTTCTATAACGAATAAAGCTGTAACCTACTAAACTATCAGCTTTTTTGTTCATACATTCTGTTCCTGCTTATTAAAAGCATAAGATCCTGAACTATATCATAGCAAATCTATAAATCGGCATTACCTGAGCTATTTTGTAATCTTCCTTGAAAAAAAAGCCAATCGCCTCCACATAAGCTTCTACTAAATGTGATAAGCGTCATCAAATAAAATAAGTTGCATACTGTGAATAACAGTTAAACCGCATTCATTTCTAACTGAAAAGGCACTGTCCTATATGAAAACGACTAATGAAGCTGTCAGACTCGATAAATGGCTGTGGGCAGCACGCTTTTATAAAACTCGTTCAATTGCTCGCAACATGGTCGATGGTGGCAAAGTCCACTATAATGGTCAGCGCAGCAAACCCAGCAAAATCGTAGAACTTGGGGCAGTGATTACCCTGCGCCAAGGGAATGAAGAAAAGACGGTCACCATAGAGAAAATATCCGCACACCGTGGCGGGGCGCCAGTCGCTCAAACCCTCTATGAAGAAACCACCGAAAGCTTGGCAAAAAGAGAAGAGTTTGCACAACAACGCAAACTGAATGCTCATAGTCCAGCACCAGAACGTCGCCCAGATAAAAAGCAACGTCGTGACATCATTAAGTTCAAGACTCAATAAGCTAGAAGGAATAGCCAAATGGCAGACCCAATGTCTACAAGTAATGTTTTAAATCGCTACCTATTTGAAGACCTATCAGTACGTGGTGAATTGGTACAGATGGACGAAGCATACCAACAGATTATTTCTAGCAAGGAATACCCAGCGCCAGTACAAAAGCTGTTGGGTGAGCTACTGGTTTCAACGACGCTACTAACGGCGACTCTAAAGTTTGAAGGTTCTATCACGATGCAACTGCAAGGTGATGGTCCAGTATCTCTCGCTGTTATTAATGGCGATAACGATCAGAAGATTCGTGGTGTTGCGCGCTTTGACGGTGATATTGCTGACGACGCTGGCCTGCACGACCTTATAGGTAAAGGCCACCTAGTGATCACTATCGATCCTAAAAAAGGTGAGCGTTACCAAGGTATCGTTGGTCTTGAAGGCGAAACACTTGCTGACGTTCTTGAAGGTTACTTTGCTAACTCAGAACAGCTTAAGACTCGTCTGTGGCTACGTACGGGTGAACATGAAGGCAAAGCACACGCTGCAGGTATGTTGCTGCAGGTTATGCCAGACGGCACCGGTACGCCAGATGACTTCGAGCACCTAGAGCAGTTAACTGACACGGTTAAAAACGAAGAACTATTCTCTCTAGAAGCGAATGATTTGTTGTACCGCCTATATAACCAAGAGAAGGTTCAGGTGTTTACCCCTCAACCTGTCGAGTTCTTCTGTGGTTGTTCTCGTGAACGCAGTGGTGCCGCTATCATTACCGTTGCTCAAGAGGAGATCTACGACATCCTGAGTACGGAAGGTAGTGTTGCTCTTCACTGTGATTACTGTGGCACAAACTACTCGTTCGATAAGAGCGACGTTGATGCACTGTACGCAGAAGCAGCAGATAAAGGCGACAATACGGTTCATTAATTTACAGCGTACCAAAAACACGTAATTTACCCCAAAAAGGTCAGCACTAAGCTGGCCTTTTTTGTGATCAAAATAGCGCAAAGCCCGTAACATCTCGTAATAAAATCACCGCTTAATTTTAATCAATTAATAATGTTCTCGCCCCTAGCGCAAAGGTTTGCGTACAGGATAGACTAGTCGGGCCAATATGTGACGAGACGCTTAAAACCTCACGGTTAATATGGATATTTTTTGAGCTGTATCCCTGTTTCCCCCGAGCCTCGTTGCTAGCATGGTGAGCAGATAACAATAAAAAATTAATACAAAATCCCTACAAAATATCCTACAAGGAGCACCTATGACCGTTATGGAACATACTAAGGCTGCACAAATTGATCTAACTAAGCACGGACTGACTGGCGTTACTGAAGTTCTTCGTAATCCTAGCTACGAGCAGTTATTCGTTGAAGAAACACTGCCAGGTTTGGAAGGCTACGAAAAAGGCGTAGTAACGGAACTAGGCTCTGTTGCGGTTGACACTGGTATCTTTACTGGCCGCTCACCAAAAGATAAGTACATTGTTAAAGATGACACTACGCGCGATACCATGTGGTGGTCAGATCAAGGCAAAAATGACAACAAACCGATTACAACTGAAGTATGGAGTGAGCTGAAAGAGCTTGTGACAACTCAGCTATCTGGCAAGCGCCTGTTTGTCATTGACGGTTACTGTGGTGCTAACCCTGATACGCGCTTAAGTGTACGTATTATCACTGAAGTAGCTTGGCAAGCGCACTTCGTTAAGAACATGTTCATTCGTCCAACTGACGAAGAGCTAGCAACGTTCGAACCTGATTTCGTGGTAATGAACGGTGCTAAAACAACGAACCCTAACTGGGAAAAGCAGGGTCTAAACTCTGAAAACTTCGTTGCTTTCAACCTAACAGAGCGCGTTCAAATCATCGGTGGTACTTGGTACGGCGGTGAGATGAAGAAAGGCATGTTTGCAATGATGAACTACCTGCTTCCTCTGCAAGGCATTGCTTCAATGCACTGTAGTGCAAACGTTGGCGAAGAAGGCGACGTAGCTGTATTCTTCGGCCTATCAGGTACCGGTAAAACAACCCTATCAACCGATCCTAAGCGTGAGCTAATCGGTGATGATGAGCACGGTTGGGATGACGATGGTATCTTCAACTTCGAAGGTGGTTGTTACGCGAAGACTATTCGTCTATCTAAAGAAGCAGAACCAGAAATCTACAATGCAATCCGTCGCGATGCTCTGCTAGAAAACGTAACGGTTCGTGGTGATGGTTCTATCGATTTCGATGACGGTTCAAAAACAGAGAACACTCGTGTTTCTTACCCGATTCACCACATCGACAACATTGTTAAGCCAGTATCAAAAGCCGGTCACGCTCAAAAAGTTATCTTCCTAACAGCGGATGCGTTTGGTGTGCTACCACCAGTATCTAAGCTGACTCCGGAGCAAACTAAGTACCACTTCCTATCTGGCTTCACAGCTAAGCTAGCAGGTACAGAGCGCGGTATTACTGAACCAACACCAACGTTCTCTGCGGCATTTGGTGCGGCATTCTTAACTCTTCACCCAACTCAGTACGCTGAAGTGCTTGTGAAGCGTATGGAAGCGGCTGGCGCTGAAGCTTACCTTGTGAACACTGGTTGGAATGGCACAGGCAAACGTATCTCAATCCAAGATACTCGCGGCATCATCGACGCTATCCTAGATGGCTCAATCGACCAAGCTGAGACTAAGGTTATCCCTATGTTTAACCTAGAAGTACCGCTAGCGTTGCACGATGTTGACCCAGCGATTCTTGACCCACGTGATACTTACACTGACCCACTACAATGGGAAAGCAAAGCGAAAGATCTAGCAGAGCGCTTCATCAACAACTTTGATAAGTACACAGACAATGCTGAAGGTAAGTCACTGGTTGCGGCAGGTCCTCAACTAGACTAACCCAACATCTGCTCGGGCTTAGCCAAAAGCGAACGCCCAATTTAAAATGATATTTTTGTAGCAAGCCCCTCTTTTGAGGGGCTTTTTTGTTGCTGCTTGCCCCTTTTTGTTCCACTCTGTTTTGAGACTATTGAAATTTAAGGCTTTCAGGGAATGAAAAAGGTATTCATGGTGATTGGCATTGTGGTGGCCATCATCGTTGCGACTATCGCAGCGTTGTTATTAAGCCTACAAACTCAATACCGATCGGATGTTGCTAACTTTTTTATCAAGCATACGCTTGAACAACCTGTACTCATTGAAGACGTTGAGTATCAGGCGCCTTATCACATCACCTTGATGGGCATTACCCAAAGCCAACCTGATAAACAAAAACCTCTCTATATCGACAAGATCGATCTTTGGTTCAGTCCCAGCTCGATTACAGAAGCTAAACTGGTCTTGGACTCCGTCTTGATCAGTGGCCTACAGTTGGAAATAAGCGATCTAGAGGCATTCACGCCGTTATTCACCCAACCAAACATCAAGCTCCACCAGCTAGCCATCAATAATCTCGACTTTTCGACCCCAGACTTTAATGCGCGAGGCATCGACCTCCAGATCTCCGATCCAACGTGGGATGACAACAACGTATTACTGCCTTATGGCAAAATCCAACTCTCAGCCACGCAGCTGTATTGGCAAGGAGAAGCCTTCGATAACCTGTTGTTTGACCTAGACTTAAAACCTAGTGACAGCACGCTTTATGGCGCTTCATTTGACTGGCGCGGTGCCAAGATTTCAGGACAAGCAGAGCAGTATCAGCAAGATTGGTCATTGGTGAATGTGACCGTTGATGGCTTACGACTCAATCAGAAACAGACCCAAAGCCTACTAAGCAAAGAGTGGGATGTAGCCGGTATTCAGATCAATCACATCAATAGCTTAGATATTCTGCGCAGCGACGTGGAATGGCAAGATGGTCACCTCGCAGCTTTTGATGCCTCACTAGAAAATATCCAACTGCCTTTTGAGCTGTGGAAGCAACAGAAAGCCATTTTCTCTCTGCAAGCAGAGGGGGTGACCATTGATGATGACATGTTCATAGAGCCAAGTATCAAGCTCAATTTAGATCCGAACCAGATTCTGATTGAAGACTTCTATACTCAATTCTTACAAGGCAGTATTCAGCTTAATGGCGAAGTCACCCCTAGCAGCATTCAATTAGCTCAGCTCGACCTGCAAGGCATAAAGTGGATTACGGAAAGCCAAGATAAAGTTCTACCATCCGCTCGCCTATTGCCTTGGCTGACACAGCTTCAGCAAGCCTCTATTGACCGACTTAATATAGAACGTAGCCAACTTATCCAACTCGCAAACAAACCTTACTGGCAGGTCTCAGGGCTGCATGTCGAAGGACATCAGGTTCAACTGCTGCAACAGAGAAAGTTAGGACTGTGGCAAGGCAAGTTGATGGTTAGCGCCAACGATGCCAGCTATCAAAATATTGTCAGTGTTCAACCCGTGGTTGAAATGAATAGCGAACAAGGGAAATGGACGCTGACACGCCTGTTTATGCCACTAAAGCACGGCTACATTGAAGCCAACGCGACACTCGACTTCAACCAAATCAGTAAGCCATGGAGCTTAGATATCTCTGCCGATGGGCTACCCATAGCACCCATGCTGCAGCAACTCGAATTACCGCTCGATGCAACCGGCTATGGTGAGTTTGAACTTCAAGCCGCAGGCTTGTATGGCGATTCGTTGATGCTCGGTTATTCAACCACAGGGCAACTCACTGGCAGTGTTCGCCAAGGTGTGATGACCTTTGACGATAAGCTTTCTGAAACATCGACCGATAACGTGTTTGAAATCCCAGAGCTTAATGCGAATTTTGACCGTGGTCGCTTCACTCTCGAACCCATGCACATTATTGGTGCATCCTCAGCAGAGCAAGGTACACAAAGAGTTCAAACGCTCAACGGTGAGGTCTCTGGAGAGCTCGATTTGCTAGAAACTAGCAAACACACTCTATCCATTTCGTTATCGGACCAATGCCATCAAATCTCAGGAAAGCTCACCCAAGCTGAGTATTCCGAGATTAACGACTGCCAACAAAAAAGCGCCACTCCATAGGAGTAGCGCCTTCTATCTTTAATCTTTATCTGTATCTGTATCTGTATCTGTATCTGTTAGCCAGTGTCAGCTATACGCTTACGTTGGAGTCTGTTGATAATCGCTTTTTGTAGTCAGGGATCAGCATATAGGTTCCCGTAAACTCAACCGCTTCCACATCGCCACTGTTAATGGTCACATGAATGATGATGCGAGCTTTTCTGCCAGACGCGAGGCGATCTAAATCGCCACTGATCCCATCCAATGACGTAGATGCGACTGGGTTTTGCTCGACTGGGTGACGATAACGAATATTACTGTCTGCCAGTACGATATCACCGGTCAGCCCACGTTCTTTCATCAGTAGCCAAGTCATTCCCCAACCCGTTAGAGTCGCCAAGGTAAAAGCTGAGCCAGCAAACATGGTGTTATGAGGGTTAAGGTTGGGATTCAATTGAGCGCTACACTCAAACTGATAACCCGTGTATTGGTTAATCTTGATGCCCATTTTGTCACTGATCGGGATCTGATTTTCCCAACGCTGCTGAAGCTCATTACACCATTCTGGTTTGCGCAGTACATCAGCCATTGGGTCAAGAGGTTTCACCATCTGTTGGTGACGCACAGGGCCGCGTTGATCGTTAATTTCACCACGACGTTCAAACTCATTCTTCTCATAGAATGAGATCGCATCTTCACGTGCATTACACACCAAACGCTTCGCCCCTTCTTGACGTGCCAGTGACTCTAGCGCAACCAAGATAAGTGAGCCCATGCCTTTACTTTGGCGAGATTTCTTCACCGCCATATAGCGAATCTGCCCCTCTAGATCTGGGGTGATATAGAGACGACCAATCGCCATCGGGCGACCTCGACCATCGACAATCATGCGATGGTGACTCATGGCATCGTATTCATCGCGCTCTGAACCTACCGGCATTCGCCAAGGTTCACGGAGCATCTGCCAGCGAAAATGGTAATACTTGTTCAGTTGATTTTCGGTGGTCGGTGTTATGAGTTTAAACATGCTTATTCCTTTAAGCCTAAACCTGCAGCCAGAATGTTACTGGGCCATCATTAACCAAAGACACTTTCATGTCGGCTGCGAATCGGCCACGTTCCGTTGGCAACACTGATTCACACTGGTCAGAGAAATAGTTGTAAAGACGCTCTGCATCTTCTGGGTGAGCACCACGAGAAAATCCTGCTCGTGTGCCTTTCTTAGTATCAGCTGGCAGAGTGAATTGAGAAACCACTAATACCTTACCTTCTACCTGCTTTACATTAAGATTCATTTTATCGTCTTCATCTCCAAAGACACGATAAGTGGTCACTCGTTCCATCAAACGTTTGGCTTTGGCTTCGTCATCACCTTTTTCTACGCCTAACAGAACCAATAAGCCTTGCTCAATCTCACCCACTACTTCGCCATCAACACGGACGGCAGCTTCACTTACTCTCTGGATCAGTGCTATCACTGTTGTTTCCTTGCTCTGTGATTTTTTCTTTATCCGACGAGTGTACCATTTCTTGAGAGTCACTCCACTGTTCCTGCTCGCCCAACGCGGCCGTCACCTCAGCACCCACCAACACAATCAACCAGCACAAATACACCCAGACAAAAAGAATGGGAATCGCCGCTAATGCGCCATAAATCAATTGGTAAGAAGGGAATTGAGTAATGTAAGCCGCGAAGCCTTTCTTACTGAGTTCGAACAACAGAGCCGCAACCAGAGAGCCCGCTGCCGCATGAGAAAAGTGTATCTTTTTGTTGGGAACCAACAGATACAGACCGAAAAACGCAAAGAATGAGGTAATCAAAGGGAGCTTGCGAATCACGGTATTAAAGGCACTCGACACGACTTCGTTTTGTAACAAGTTCAATGATGTCACATACGACGTTGCAGCAATGCTCGCCCCAATCAAAATAGGTCCAAGCGTTAGCACCATCCAATACATTGAAAAGGACAATACGGCCCGACGCTTTTCTGTTACTCGCCAGATGTAGTTAAGGTTCTTATCGATGTTGGAGATCAGCATCAATGCCGCAATGAATAAGAACACACTGCCCACCGCTGTCATTTTTCCGGTATTGGCAACGAACTCGAGTAGAGCACCATGCACCGCATCCCCAGATGCTGGAACAAAGTTGGTAATAACGAAGTTTTGAATCACTAGGCCAACATCAGCAAAGACTGAAAATGACGATAAGATAGAGAGCAAAACCGTCAACATCGGTACGATCGAGAGCAAAGTAATGTACGCCAAGTAACCCGCATTCACATTGACCCTATCGTGCGTCATTCGCGCCAAAAGATAGCGGGAAAACTGAATGCTCCCTGTGACTGCGTTTTTTATCTTCAACTTGTAACTCCCTGGTAACTCGTTCATAGTCCTAATTAATATTCCGTTGTATTAATCACAGTAAGTAAGGGTTCAAAAATAGCGTAGGAAAAAGGCTTGAGAACAAGGCAGAGTTTTTTGATAAGTAGTTATTCTACAATCAAAAATTCTAACGCTGTTATCGAGCATTTTAACAAGCTAGGTTGAGCAGTTATTTACTACGATTGATATTATTTAACTATAGGAAACTAGGATGCCTTATTTAATAGTTATAGTCCTCTCTATTTTTACTCTTACTGGATGCCAATCAGCTTATTACTCCGCCATGGAGCAAGTGGGTTACCACAAGCGTGACATTATGGTCGATAGAGTGGAAGACGCTAAAGAGTCGCAGCAGGATGCTCAGGAAGAGTTTACTAGCGCACTTGAAGCCTTGAGTAGCCTGACGAATTTCAGTGGCGGCGACCTTGAAGACATGTACAACCAAATCAACGATAAATACCAAGACAGCGAGAAAGCGGCACAAAATGTCAGTGATCGCATTGCTGCGATTGAAGACGTGTCAGATGCGCTGTTTGCAGAGTGGCAGAGCGAGTTAGACCTCTACACCAGTGCTTCACTGCGCCGTTCGAGTGAACAAAAACTGCGAGAAACCCAATCGTCTTACAAGACCATGCTTTCAGCAATGAAACGCGCTGAGAAGAAAATGGACCCGGTACTCAATACCCTTCGCGACAATACGCTTTATCTAAAGCATAACCTCAATGCGAGTGCTGTCGGTTCGTTGCAAGGCGAATTTATGAGCTTGGAGAAAGACATCGCCTACGCGATAGAACAGATGAATGCTGCAATAGCAGAATCGGATAAGTTCCTAGCTCAGCTGAACCAGAAGTAGCGCTACAGATAAAGAACACGATGCAACCTATCATTATTACTGGCGGCCCCGGAGCCGGGAAGACAACACTGATTAATGCCTTGGGTGACATGGGTTACCCAACCTTCGCTGAGTCCTCTCGCCAGTTAATAGAACAGCAGAGCCAACTTGAGAACGGTATCTTACCTTGGTTCGACCTACCGGGCTTTGCTCGCCTGTGTCTCACTGTCATGAATGAACAAAAGGAACAGGCCAACCAGCATCCGGTTGCGTTTCTCGATCGCGCCATTCCAGATATCTGCGGTTACTTAACTCAGGCAAACCTTGAGATTGACGAAATCTACCGAGAAGCTAGCCAAGGCTATCACTCACAAGCCTTGTTCTGTCGCCCTGAGGCATCGATTTATATTCAAGATGAAGTGCGCCCTTACCCCTTTGAAGAAGCATTAGAGATTCACCACGCGTTGGTCAGAGTCTATCAAGAGCTTGGGTATGAGGTTGTCGAGGTGCCATTTATGTCAGTCGAAGAGCGGGCTCTATTTGTTAAAAGCCACCTAGGTATCAAAAGCTAGATCCCCACTCGGTCGTCCCTCCCTCTTGAGGATGACGAACACTTAAATGCTCTTCGTATCTCGCATCTCGTTTACTCGCATCTAAACAAACTTCCGTCATTCCCTACAGTGAGGAACGAACGTGATAGGGAATCTCTTGGATGCCGTAAAAGAAAGATTCCAGATATCTCGTCCCTCAATTCTGGAATGACGATTCGATAAATAAATATGGAACACGCTCTTCGTATCTCGCATCTCGTTTACCCGTATCTACTCCAACACCACATAAAACAAAAGCCCCGAGCAGCTAGGCTACTCGGGGCTTTCTTACTTATTCTAAAACGTATTGCTTGATAGCTAGAAGCTAGTCAGCTGGCAATTAAGCCTTAGCTGGACGTGCTGCACGCTTACGGTCGTTTTCAGTAAGAAGTTTCTTACGGATACGTACGTTTAGTGGCGTTACTTCTACTAGTTCATCTTCATCGATAAACTCAAGAGCTTGCTCTAGAGTGTGCTTGATCGGTGGAGAAAGAACTTGTGCTTCATCAGTACCAGATGCACGAACGTTCGTTAGTTGCTTACCTTTCAGACAGTTTACTGTCAGGTCGTTTGAACGGTTGTGAATACCGATTACTTGACCTTCATAAACTTCATCAGCGTGCTCTGTAAATAGACGACCACGAGCTTGAAGGAAGAACAATGCGTAAGTCAGTGCTTTACCCGTTGCGTTCGAAATTAGAACACCGTTGTTACGCTGACCAATGATACCGCCTTTGTAAGGACCGTAGTGATCGAACGAGTGGTAGATAAGACCAGAACCAGACGTCATTGTAAGGAATTCAGTTTGGAAACCGATAAGACCACGAGAAGGCATCATGAAGTCCATGCGAACACGGCCTTTACCATCTGGTGCCATATCTGTTAGCTCACCCTTACGTAGACCGATGCTTTCCATGATCGCACCTTGGTGCTCTTCAACTACATCGATAGTAACCGTTTCGAACGGTTCCATTTTCTGACCATCTTCTTCTTTGATGATTACTTCTGGACGAGATACTGCTAGCTCGAAACCTTCACGACGCATGTTTTCGATCAGGATAGAAAGGTGAAGCTCACCACGGCCTGATACGCGGAAACGGTCTGGACTTTCAGTTTCTTCAACACGTAGTGCAACGTTATGAACCAATTCTTTTTCAAGACGCTCAAGGATGTTACGTGAAGTTACAAACTTACCTTCTTTACCCGCGAACGGAGAAGTGTTTACTTGGAAAGTCATTGTTACTGTTGGTTCATCAACAGACAGTGGTTCCATTGCTTCAACATTGTTTACGTCACAGATAGTGTCTGAAATTTTCAGTTCACCAAGACCTGTGATTGCAATGATGTCGCCAGCGTTAGCTTGTTCTACTTCGTGACGCTCAAGACCTAGGTAACCAAGTACAGTACCTACTTTACCGTTACGTTTTTTGCCTTCAGCATTCACGATAGTTACTTGTTGGTTTGGCTTAACAGAACCACGAGTAACACGAGCAACACCGATAACACCTACGTAAGAGCTGTAATCAAGTTGCGAAATTTGCATTTGAAGTGGACCTTCAAGGTCAACTGCAGGTGCTTCTACTGTATCAACAACAGCTTGGAACAATGGTTCCATGTCTGTGCCAACTTCGCCTTCTTCCATTGTTGCCCAACCGTTTAGAGCTGAAGCGTAAACAACAGTAAAGTCTAGTTGCTCATCAGTCGCGCCTAGGTTGTCGAACAAGTCAAATACTTGGTCCATAACCCAATCAGGACGAGCACCAGGACGGTCAATCTTGTTGATAACAACGATTGGCTTAAGGCCGTGTGCGAAAGCTTTTTGCGTTACGAAACGAGTTTGAGGCATTGGGCCATCAACTGCATCAACGATCAGAAGAACTGAATCAACCATAGACATGATACGTTCAACTTCACCACCGAAGTCCGCGTGTCCAGGGGTATCTACGATGTTGATACGGTAATCATTCCAGTCAATTGCTGTGTTCTTAGCAAGGATTGTAATGCCACGCTCTTTTTCGATGTCATTCGAATCCATGACACGCTCTTCAGCTTCACCACGAGACTCAAGAGTGCCTGACTGTTGTAGTAGTTTATCAACCAAAGTCGTTTTACCGTGGTCAACGTGCGCGATGATCGCGATATTTCTTAACTTATCAATCTGTGGAGTAGACATGGATTCTCGATTCACTCATAAAAGGTAGCCGTCAATTATCTCAAAAGTTTGGATAATAACCGCTAGCTTGATTTAAAAAACGGTCAATAATATACCAGATTTTAGACAAAAACCCAGAAATATGTGATCTCAACCAAGGCTTTTTTCTTTATTAGCGATTCATATCCGCTTAACTTTGATTCAGTACAGTATCTAACAGCCTAATTCGTAGGATTCTAAAAAAGCATCAGCCGCAAGATAGACAGCCAAATCTCCGGCAAAATAACAAAAGTGGATTGACAACTTAGGCAATTCATTGCTGAATGGTGCTCGCTTATGTTTCATATTGGTGCACAGACAAGCAGTTGCACCAACAAGGTGCATTAGAAGATCATTTTGGTGCAAAAACCAAAGTTAACGAAACAAGAAAAAAAGTAAATCATTGAAATTAATGGAATAATTTTTTTGGCACGTTTTTGGCTATAGATAAATCAGCATCGATTAATGCACTTATAGACATTAATCAATGCTAGTTTCAACCGAATCGAGCTAATACCGAATTAATAACACTGGAGGTTATCCAAGATGTCAGTAGAAAATGTACTATCCCTGATCCAAGAGAACGAAGTTAAATTTATCGACTTACGTTTTACTGATACAAAAGGTAAAGAGCAGCACATCTCTATTCCTTCTCACCAAGTTGATGCAGACTTCTTCGAAGAAGGTAAAATGTTTGACGGCTCTTCAGTCGCTGGTTGGAAAGGCATTAACGAATCTGACATGGTAATGATGCCAGACGCAGCTTCAGCTGTACTGGACCCATTCACAGAAGATGCAACGCTAAACATCCGTTGTGACATCCTTGAGCCTGCAACAATGCAAGGCTACGACCGTGATCCACGCTCTATCGCTAAGCGTTCTGAAGAATACCTACGTTCTACGGGTATCGCAGACACAGTTCTAGTTGGTCCAGAGCCAGAATTCTTCCTATTTGATGACGTTAAGTTCTCAAACGACATGTCTGGTTCTTTCTTCAAGATTGATGACGTAGAAGCAGCTTGGAACACAGGTTCTGACATCGAAGGCGGTAACAAAGGTCACCGTCCTGGCGTTAAAGGCGGTTACTTCCCAGTAGCTCCTGTAGATTCATCTCAAGACATCCGTTCAGCAATGTGTCTAGTAATGGAAGAGATGGGCCTAGTAGTTGAAGCTCACCACCACGAAGTAGCAACTGCGGGTCAAAACGAAATCGCAACTCGCTTCAACACGCTAACAACAAAAGCGGATGAGACTCAAATCTACAAGTACGTTGTACACAACGTTGCTCACGCATTTGGTAAAACAGCGACATTCATGCCTAAGCCACTAGTTGGTGACAACGGTTCTGGTATGCACGTTCACCAATCTCTAGCAAAAGACGGCGTTAACCTGTTTGCTGGTGATAAGTACGGCGGCCTATCTGAAATGGCGCTTTACTACATCGGTGGTGTAATCAAGCACGCTCGTGCAATCAACGCATTTGCTAACCCGTCAACTAACTCGTACAAGCGTCTTGTACCTGGTTTTGAAGCTCCGGTAATGCTTGCTTACTCAGCACGTAACCGTTCTGCTTCTATCCGTATCCCAGTAGTACCAAGCCCGAAAGCACGTCGTATCGAGCTACGTTTTGGTGACCCAGCAGCGAACCCATACCTATGTTACTCAGCAATGCTGATGGCTGGCCTTGACGGTATCAAGAACAAGATCCACCCAGGCGAAGCTATGGATAAAGATCTATACGACCTTCCAGCAGAAGAAGCGGCTGAAATCCCAACCGTTGCTGAATCTCTAGAAGTAGCACTTAAAGCGCTAGACGACGATCGTGAGTTCCTAACAGCTGGCGGCGTATTCTCTGACGATTTCATTGATTCTTACATCACACTGAAATCTGACGACGTACAACGCGTGAACATGGCAACACACCCACTTGAGTTTGAACTGTACTACTCAGTTTAATCTCCTGTAGAGATAAGCCATTTCTTACTGCAACCTTGTAAGAATCGCTGACTAAATATTAGGCTCGCCTCGCAGGCGGGCCTTTTTTATATACTCCCTCCCCCTGCTTCCTCGTACCATGCCTTAGACAAAAGCCCTCAGAGGCTGCTGCTATAAATACAATAAAATCAATAACAAAACCAACGCCAAACGTGAAATCACCTAGCGGTAAAAAGAGGCTAAAGATATGAAAAATATACTGTTCCTGATCGGGTTAACAGTCGCGCTCTCGTGCTCTGCTCAAACAGTGTATACCTGGGTGGATGAGGATGGTGTGCTCCACTTTAGTGATACCCCTAGCGATCAAGATGCCAAATCTCTTCGCCTACCGGATGTGCAAGCGTCAGCGCCGGCTCCTAAATTTGAAGCCTCGACGCCCGTTGATGCTGCAGCTTCATCTACAACTAAAACGGCAACGCCAGCCCAGGCTCAAGAGAAAACAGAAAGCACGAAACGTGAGGCGCCAGCTCAACTAGCCCTCACCATGCTGACTCCCGTTCATGACCAAACCATCCGTAGCAACCGCGGCTTAATCCCTGTTCAAATAGAACTTAGCCGCAAACTTGGTATTGGAGAACAATTGCAATTGATGCTCGATGGTCGTCGTTATGGCGCCCCACAAACCCAACCGAATTGGGAACTGAAAGGTATCGACCGAGGTACTCACACCATTGCAATTCAAGCACATAGAAGCGGCAAGCTTATTGCATCTACTAGTCCAGTCACCGTGTATTTACATCGAGCGACGCTCAAGTAGGCCAATGTGTTAAAAGAGACTGAATTACCTCTACTTTTCACCTAATCGAAGCAGCTTTCAGCGACTCTAATGAATTATCTTTAGCTTCTGGTTGATATGCGCCATACTTGAACTTAGCTACGCACCAATTTGGTGCAGTGAGAAAAACACCAGTTCAAGGACGAAATAGTGAATCGATCAGCCAAAAGCGACAGCATAGATACACATCATCTTTCCAGCGCCATTCTCGACAATATGGTGACCTCAACATTGATGCTCGATGAGCAACTGTATGTCCGATACGCCAACCCGGCGGCTGAACAACTCTTTTCACAAAGCGCGCGACGCATCGTCGATCATCCATTGAGCCAACTTATCCAACATGCCTCACTGGATTTGGCGCTTCTGACGCAACCGCTACAAAGTGGCCAGAGCATTACCGACAGTGACGTTACCTTCGTTGTTGATAACCGCCCACTGATGCTTGAAGTCACGGTTAGCCCAATCTCCTGGCAACGAGAGACGCTGTTATTGGTTGAGATGCGCAAGATAGACCAGCAAAGACGCCTCAGCCAAGAGCTCAACCAACACGCACAACAACAAGCAGCTAAGCTGTTGGTGCGCGGGTTAGCACATGAGATTAAGAACCCACTCGGTGGCTTAAGAGGTGCGGCGCAGTTACTTGGGAAAATGCTTCCTGATCAGTCTCTTAATGAATATACACAGATCATTATTGAGCAAGCTGACCGCCTAAGAGCGTTAGTCGATCGCCTGCTTGGCCCTCAAAAACCGGGGACCAAGTCAGAAGAGAACCTACACCAGATACTTGAGAAAGTCAGGCAGCTCGTAGAACTCGAGTCGGGTTCAACGCTCGCCATCGAACGAGATTACGACCCGAGCTTACCGGACATTCTGATGGATTCAGCACAAGTTGAACAAGCGATGCTCAATATCGTGAGCAACGCGGCGCAGATTTTAAAGGCCCAAGAATCAGGAAAAATCACCATTCGCACCAGAACGGTGCATCAAGCCAATATTCATGGGCAGCGACACAAACTCGCAGCGCGCATTGAGATCAGCGATAACGGCCCCGGCATCCCCGATGATTTAAAAGACACGCTGTTTTACCCGATGGTCAGCGGACGAGAGGGTGGCACAGGGCTGGGACTATCGATTTCTCAAAACCTGATCGATCAGCACAATGGAAAAATTGATGTTGAGAGCTGGCCGGGTAACACCACATTCACGATTTACCTACCCATTTAGGTCAACAGAACCTCGCGATTGGACAGCGAGACGAAAGGCTTAACTCGGTAACACAAAGATTAAAGACATCATAAAAACAACAATGATTATCACAATAGATTTGGCTGCAAAGGAATTGAATTATGAGTAAGGGATACGTTTGGGTCGTCGATGACGACAGTTCTATACGCTGGGTCGTAGAAAAAACACTTTCATCTGCGGATATAAAGTGTGAAACATTTGCTGATGCTGAGAGCGTATTGCTTGCTCTTGAGCGCGAGACACCAGACGTTTTGGTGTCCGACATTCGCATGCCTGGCATTGACGGGATTGAGCTGTTACATCAAGTTCACCAACGCTCTCCCGACCTGCCAGTGATCATTATGACCGCGCACTCAGACCTCGATGCAGCGGTGAACGCTTATCAAAAAGGGGCTTTTGAGTATCTGCCTAAGCCGTTTGATATTGATGAGACACTGACTCTAGTAGAGCGAGCCATCGCACACAGCCAAGAGCAAAAGCGAGAACAAGCCAGCGAAGTAGCCGAAGAAACCAACGCACCAGAAATCATCGGTGAAGCACCGGCAATGCAGGAAGTTTTCCGAGCTATAGGTCGTTTGTCTCGTTCATCCATTTCGGTTCTTATTAATGGTGAATCTGGTACTGGTAAAGAATTAGTCGCGCACGCACTGCATCGTCACAGCCCAAGAGCTAAAAAGCCATTCATTGCGTTAAACATGGCGGCAATCCCTAAAGACTTGATCGAATCAGAGCTGTTTGGCCACGAGAAAGGCGCCTTTACTGGCGCTAACAGTGTTCGCCAAGGACGTTTTGAACAAGCCAACGGCGGCACGCTATTTTTGGATGAGATTGGTGATATGCCACTTGATATTCAAACCCGTTTGCTACGTGTCTTGTCGGATGGCCAATTTTACCGAGTGGGTGGGCATTCTGCGGTTAAGGTTGATGTTCGTATCGTTGCAGCAACCCACCAAGATCTTGAGCGCTTGGTGTATGACGGTGGTTTCCGTGAAGACCTTTTCCATCGACTGAACGTTATCCGAATCCATATTCCGGCACTGCGCGAACGTAAACAGGACATTGAAAAGCTGACTCACCACTTCCTAGCATCCGCCGCTGAAGAGCTTGGTGTAGAAGTGAAGACACTGCACTCAGAGACCATCATGAAGCTCAATCAGCTAAATTGGCCGGGTAACGTACGTCAGCTTGAGAACATCTGTCGTTGGCTCACAGTCATGGCGAGCGGCAGTGAAATACTCCCTTCAGACTTGCCTCCAGAACTGTTGGAAGAAAAAGTGGTGACGACCTCAGGGACAGGAGACAACTGGCAACAACTGCTGGCTAATTGGGCAAAATGTGCGCT
Source organism: Vibrio sp. OPT20 (assembly GCF_963889365.1). Lineage (NCBI taxonomy): Bacteria > Pseudomonadati > Pseudomonadota > Gammaproteobacteria > Vibrionales > Vibrionaceae > Vibrio > Vibrio sp. OPT20. The sequence continues at coordinate 106,031 of NZ_CAWPOA010000075.1, forward strand.
TGATTCAGGAGAAAAAGAGCTACTAACTTATGCTCTGCCAGAGTTTGAACGTATACTGCTAGAGGCTGCACTCAACCATACCAATGGTCATAAACAGGATGCAGCCAAGGTTTTAGGTTGGGGAAGAAACACCCTAACCCGTAAACTAAAAGAACTGTACTAGACCTTATATGACTCTCGATGCAGCTACTTTTTTAACCAAAAAAGGGTCGCTTGGTTTGAATAGTGTCGGTACAATTAAGGTATGCCATTCACTAAAGTTGTAGCTAAAGATGTCTTTGAAAACACAAATTACCTTGAGAACTGCTGTGGTTCTGCCATTCGTGATGATTTTTCTGTTCACGATGAGCGTAATGGTTTTCACTCAAAAGCAAAGCTACAAAGAGATGGTGAGTGATGTTAGTGCACGCCAACTAACATCACTTACTGACCATGTTCATCAAAGCCTGTCCAACTTTTTAGAAAAGCCATTTCACGCGAACCTCTCGCTCAGCCATAACATCGGCTACCACCACCTTTACCAAGCGGGAAACCTTAGCAAGGTCCAAGACTACATTCTTTATACGTTTTCAGACCATTTCACTGCTATACCTCAACTCGATGTGATCGGCTTTGGCTCTGAAGATGGTAACTATGTCGGTTTTCGTAAAGAAGCTAACAACGGCTATACCTTGATGGTACAAGACGAGCGTACTAACGATCAGCTGGTCATTTACCGTGGCAGCAAGATCAGCGAAGACATTCGATCTGTGATTTCAGGTTACGACCCGAGAGTCCGCCCTTGGTACACACCCGTTGCGACGCAAAAAAAGGCTGTATGGTCGCCAATTTATGCCAATGCAGATGAACGCCAAGAGATCACCTTATCTGCCCTCGCCCCTATCTATGATGACAACGAATTCAAAGCCGTCGTCGTTAGCGACATTAAGATCAATACCTTCAATGCGTTTCTCAAAGAACTCAAAGATAAAACGGATGCTTCTGTTTATATCATTGATAAACAGCAACGCTTGGTCGCTCACTCGGGCGGAGGCAGCGTGGTCTCTTGGGGAACAGGGAAAACCAATAAGGGCCAACGCTTACTGGCATCAGAGAGTGCTAACCCGGTAATACGTGAAAGTGCGAGCTACGTAGACCAATTTCACCTAATCGATAATTTGGGCGTGCAGCGCTTTAGCTTTCGCCTAGACAACGAACGATACTTCAACCAGATCACCCCTTATGAAGATGAGCACGGCATCACTTGGTTTATTGGTATGTCGATCCCTGAAAGCAACCTACTCGGTGAATTACCTGAAAACCAAAGAAACAGTTGGTTGCTCGGGCTAGCGCTGAGTTGCATTGGTGTCATTGCTGGGTTAATTGCCTTTAATCGCGTAACCCAACCCATCACTTCAACAGCGGATGCGGCAAAGCGTCTTGCTAAAGGCGATTGGGACACAAGTATGCCAAAGACAGGGCATATCTATGAAACTAGCATGTTGGTGGAGTCATTCAATGAAATGGCCAACAACTTAAAGGCTTCCTTTCAAGCATTACAGTCTCAGCTTACCTATGACTCATTAACCAAACTATACAGCCGCGAAGGCTTTATCGACGCTGCCAAGAAAAACCCAGCAAACGAAAAAGGCACACTTTATTTAGTGGGTATTGATCGCTTCCGAGACATCAATGACAGCCTTGGTCATTACAATGGTGACCAATTGCTTATCATTGCGGCCGCTCGTTTAAGAGGCACATTGCCATCCGAGTACCTATTAGCTCGCACTGGCGGTGATGAATTCGCCATTTACGCCCCGAACGTCATCCAAAGCGAGGAAGCTCAACTACTGACGAATCGCCTGCTTCAAACCTTTGCTTCCCCATTTTCAATGGAATCAGAAAGTGTCGTCATTAAGGTATCGATGGGAGTCGTCGGTGTATCTAACGTCCACGACATTGCGCTATTGCTGCGTAGTAGTAGCATTGCTTTGAGCAACGCAAAACAAGACAAAGCTAGTGTCAGCATTTACAGCCCTGAGATGGGTAAAGCATCAAGACATCGCACTAAGATGCTGGCGCGGATGAACCGAGCGATTGAACTTCAACAGTTCGAACCCTTCTATCAACCTATTATTGATCTAGAATCCGGATCGACCATTGGGGCTGAAGCTCTAGCACGCTGGATAACCGATGAAGGCGTAATTTCACCACTTGAATTCATTCCTCTCGCTGAAGAGAGCGGGCTGATTTACGATATCGGCAAGCAAATTCTACATAAGTCGTGTCGAGATACAGCCATCGCGATTGAGTCAGGAAAATGGAGTAAGGACTTCTCTATTCACGTCAACCTGTCGGTCGATCAACTGAGTGAAAGTGGCTTTGTTGAACAAGTAAAAGGCACGCTACGTGACACCAAGCTACCAGCAAGCAACCTAACACTAGAGATCACTGAGTCACGCATCGTCGACAATGACCCAGCCATCATCGATAACATGCTGACGCTAAAAGCATTGGGCATCTCGATTGCAATTGATGACTTTGGTACCGGCTATTCGTCACTGGCTTATTTACACAAACTGCCATTTGATTGCTTAAAGATCGATCGCAGCTTCGTCAGCAAGCTCGAAAAAGAGAACCTAGACAGCTCGATCGTCGCGGCCATCGTTAACATCACCAAAGGTTTCAAAGTGAGCTTAGTGGCAGAAGGCGTTGAAACACAGCAACAGGCAGAACTCCTCAAGCAACTAAAATGCCCACTGGCTCAAGGATTCTTATACAGTCGTCCAGTTCCGTTTGATCAGTGGCCAACCGACCTGACTAGCACCAAACAAAGCACCAAAAAGGGTGTCACCTAGTCAGGTAGAAAGTCTTCCGTTAGCAAGACACAGATACAAAAATGCCAGCATGATGCTGGCATTTTTTATGTTTTTATTCTCAATCGAACGATTAAATCACACGAGAGAACTGCTGTTGGCGAGCCTTAGCACGTAGGTATTTATCGAAACACATACAGATATTACGAATCAACAAACGGCCACGCAAAGTCACGCGGATTTCTTTGTCGTCGACTTCAACCAACTCATCGTTGATGAAGGTTTGCAGTAGCCCTAAATCTTCTTTGAAGTAACGATTAAAGTTAACCGAGAACTCAGATTCGATCATGGTTTTATCAAGCTTAAAGTTACAGATAAGCTGTTTGATCACTTCACGACGTAGAAGGTCGTCACTGTCTAGAGCAACACCTTTCCAAAGCGCGTGGCGAAGGTCATTCACTTGAGCGTAGTACTTCTTCAGCTCTTTCTGGTTTTGAGCGTAAGCATCACCGACCATTGAGATAGCAGAAACACCGAAACCAATTAGGTCAGCTTCACCTTGGGTCGTGTAGCCTTGGAAGTTACGATGCAGAATACCTTCACGCTGTGCTACTGCTAGCTCGTCTTCAGGCAGAGCAAAGTGATCCATACCAATGAACTGGTAGCCCGCGCCCGTTAAAGTCTCAATGGTATCTTGGAGGATGGCCATTTTCTCTTTTGGTTCAGGTAGGTCTTCATCTTTAATCTTACGCTGTGCGGCAAACAGTTGCGGCATGTGTGCGTAGTTAAATACCGATAAACGACCCGGTTTCATTTCTAACACTTGCTTCAATGTTTCCGCGAACAAAGCTTGAGTCTGCTTTGGTAGGCCGTAGATCAAATCAAGGTTGGTTGAACGGAAGCCTAGCTCTTTCGCACGTTTAACCATCGCAATGATGAACTCTTCATCTTGCTCACGGTTAACCAGTTTCTGCACTTCTTTATTGAAGTCTTGCACACCAATGCTCAGGCGGTTGAAGCCTTCGTTACGCAGGTGGTCAAGTACGTCGAGCTCAATCTCACGCGGGTCAACTTCAATACTGATTTCAGCGTCAGCTGTGAAGTTAAATTCCTCACGCAGAATCATCATCAAGCGAGTAATTTGTGTTTTGGTCAAGAACGTTGGCGTACCACCACCGAAGTGCAATTGCGTCACTTCACGGCCATTCAACAAAGAGGCGCGCTGGCGGATTTCATGTTCAATCACATCTAAGTACTCATCCGCTTTATGCGAGTGACGAGTAATGACTTTATTACAACCACAGTAGTAACAAAGCTTATGACAGAACGGGATATGCACGTAAAGAGAGAGTGGACGCTCAGGGTACTGAGTACACGCCATGTCGTAATCAGCGACGGTAAACGCTTCATGAAACTCCAACGCTGTTGGATATGAAGTGTAACGAGGTCCCGAATAGTTGTACTTGTTTAAGATCTCTTGATCCCAAACGATTTGCTGATTCGTTGTTACTGGCTTGCTCGACATAGCGGTAATTCCAATTTAGATCCGCGAGAACCTAAGGTCTCTCAAATCATTTTACATACATTAAAATATAGACGGGTTATTTTGCCACACGACCAGTAAGGTCGTTCCAAGACAAAATCAATTTTTCAGACAAAAACTCAGAACTGCTAGCTTGATCACTAACAAAGCATCGGGATTAACGAGACGCAAAAGGTAAGAAGGCTCATTTAACATCGTCTATTAAAAGATAAGGCGACTTAAAAACAAGATGCATTTAAGATGAAAAGTCTTAAATACATAGGTATTAAAAGCAGCGCGTCTAAAAACGGAATGTTAAACAAGCCTCTATATTTAAAAGTCTTAGTGACTAGATCATCTGAATGTTGATTTGGTTGTTGAGAGGCTTAACCTTCTCCTGCAACCTTTTCAAATCTTCAATGACCGCATCATTCAAGCGAGTCTCCGCCTTATGGCGTGTAAGATTCTGCTGCATGCGCTCTTTCTTCGTCAGTTCCTGCCTTCCGTCTCCGCGAGCCATATCTTTTACGATATGGTACAGCTCAGAAAGAGCAGGATACTCAGAATCAAAATCGACACGCTCATCACCCTGAACGTTATCCATAATGATACACACTCGGATACTGATCTCAGGTAAGTCACACTGGCCTTGAATACCCGCTAAGCACAAAGTATTTACGTTTTCGTAAATCGTCGCGTTACGTTTTTCAATGGCAAGTGCTTGATGCTGCTTTTGCAACTCCGTCTGCTTCTTCACTTGAAGTAGAAGGTAACCTGCGTAAGAGCCCAAGCCGAGAATGATAATTCCACCAGCAATTGCTAATAAGGTTACGTTCATTGGCTATTAACCTTTAAAGCTGTCTAAGTCGAAATCTTCGAATTGAGATAGCAAGTCTTCGTCAGAGCTTGCTTTCTTCTTAGATGCAACCGGTGCTTCTTCGAAGATCTCTTCTTCATCGTCTTCTGGTTCTAGCAGACCTAAGCGGCCCATTAGGTGTTCGATACGATCAAGTTTCTCATCAACAAACTTCTGCAGACCAGCACCTAGGTTTTCACCATTTTCGATACGATCTAGCAATGTGTTCAGTTGAGCATCATTCTCAAGCATCTCTAACTCTTGTTCGTTAGATAGCTTGCGCTCTTGTTTCGTCGACTTCTTCGCTGGTTCAACAATCAGCGGGATTTTTTTCTTGCTGCCTAAACGAGGGTCGCGAGCTAGTGCAGCTTTACGCTGTTTTGCTTCGCTACCATCTGAGTGGCGGCTGCCAGACTTAAGGCCTTTGCGCTTTTTAACACGCTTACGTTCACGACCTTCAACATCAGATTCACTACGGTTACGAGTAACCATAGGTTCCGGAGCGCCAAGTGCTCCCGGTTTTCTTGATTTCTTACTACGACCCATTACTGCACTTTCCTCAGTAAAATTACATCATTTCCAAAAAATTCTAGTTCGAGCTTATCCCGCTCTGCCAAAAACTGGAATGTTTGACGACTAAAGAAGACGACATGTGTCGGGTCATTCTTGTAGTGCCAACCAGCAAACGCGTCTACGTCTATTACTAGTTTAGTCATAAGACCAATCCAGCCCTTGGGTTTAACTAAATTCAACCATTGCTGCCACACTTTGTCTGGGTGATAAAGATGCTCTATCACCTCCGTGGCAGTCATAAAGTCATACGTTTTTTCCAACACAGAAGCTTCTGGGTGGTAATAGATATCGTACAACTCCATGGTGTGTCCGGCTTCTTCTAACATAATAGATAGCGTAGGGCCTGGGCCACAACCAAAATCCAACCCGTGTGAGTTAGATGAAATTTTGTCTGTTAGTGGATCCGCGATGCGAGATAGAAAACGGCGATAGCCTGCATCACTAGGATCGTTCTCATGGAGATCATAGTGTGCTTTCTCTTCTTTTGCTTCTAACCTTTGTTCAGGTTTAACAAATACCAGTTCACATTGCTGACATTGCAGATAGGCTCTGCGTTTGTCTTCAAAATAGTGATTCACGCCTTGGTGATGGCATAAGGGACAAGTATACATAGCACATCCTTAAACAGGGATGCGAAACATACCAGAAACTGAGTTTATAGTGGAGAGGTATTGGGTGTTTTTTCATCAAATCAATAAAAAAAGCGATAGGAAAACCTATCGCTCTCTAAATCTGCCTATATCGGCCAAAATTTGCATACTCAACTTGGTACACAAATCTCCATTTGTTATTGGTGCTTTCCATGCCAAATTTGTTTGTTGTTCATCGTCCTGATGAGTTTTGGCTATCCTTTTCTAACACCTTGTTGCTGGGCTGTCCTAGCCTGATCCGTTTCTGTCTATACCGTTAGACTAGATGACCATCCGTATCTAAGTCAGCTCCTAGCTGATGGCCGTTACTTTACCGTGTTACAAAAAGACTACAAGAGTTCAAGCTCACACTTTTGTACACAAATCGATCACACATTGATAAATCAGACATCAGCAACAAACATATTAATAAAACCAATACAAAAGAAAACGCCCCGACCATTACTGATCGGGGCGTCTCTTCAATCTCGCTCGAGCGTACATTTCTTTACTCTGGCTAAGAGCAAGAAACCGACATATTAGTGTAAACCACCAACGTACTTCGATAAGGTATCAATATCTGCGTCTGTTAACTTTTTAGCTACATCACGCATCATCGCATTCATGTCGTTATTACGGCTACCATCGCGGAATTTCTCAAGTTGAGCCTTGATGTAATCTGCGTGCTGGCCTGAAATCTTAGGGAAACCAGAAAGTTCGGTACCGTTACCACGTGGACCGTGACAAGCAATACACGCCGTTACGCCGCGTTCTGCGTTACCCGCGGTGTAAAGAACCTTACCTTCATCTACTACGTTCTCAGGAGTAGAGTTACTAGAGATAGGTAGCGATGCGTAGTACGCCGCTAGGTCAGCCATATCTTCTTCAGATAAAGACATCGCCATTGCACCCATTACAGGTTCATTACGACCTTGCTTACCACCACTAGTCATACCGAGCTTAAGCTCTTTTAACTGCTTCTCTAGGTACTTCTCATGTTGACCAGCCAGCTTAGGGTACTGAGTGATCAGACTGTTGCCGTCAGCACCGTGGCAGGCAACACATGTTTGTGATTTGGCTTTACCAGCTTCAATACTACCTTGAGCCCATACTGAGCAGCTGGCTAAAAGACTCAAAATTAGCGCTAATTTCTTCATGACATTCCATTATAATTATCAAGCTTCCAGTACCACTCTATGTTGCCACTCATGGTACAATAGGCGACCTTATGCCGAGCACGGTTATTTTACACAAATTCACAAAAAAGTAATCAATCGACTACACAAAGTCGAGATGGAGTTAACAGTGAGCGTAAAAATTCATTATCAAAACACGCATTTCATTACCAGTGCACCTGATATTCGTCATTTACCAGAAGACGAAGGGATCGAAATTGCGTTTGCAGGACGCTCCAATGCTGGTAAATCTAGCGCGCTAAATCGCGTTACAAACCAAAAAGGCTTGGCGAAAACCAGTAAAACACCCGGTCGAACTCAGCTAATTAACCTATTTAAGGTAACGGACGGTTGTCATATCGTCGATTTACCAGGATATGGCTTTGCTCAAGTCCCGCTTGAGATGAAGAAAAAATGGCAGAAGTCGCTAGGCGAATACCTACAACGACGTGAAAGCCTGAAAGGTTTAGTGGTATTGATGGATATCCGTCACCCAATGAAAGACCTTGACCAACAAATGATCTACTGGGCTATCGATAGCCGCATCCCAGTACAAGTTTTGTTAACAAAAGCAGACAAACTGAAAAGTGGTGCGCGTAAAGCACAGCTACTGAAAATCCGTAATGATGCGAAATCTTTCGGTGGTGATGTTGCGGTTGATGTCTTCTCTTCAATGAAGGGTATCGGCGTTGATCAACTGCGTGCCAAGATGGATGAGTGGTTTGCCCCAGTGTTTGCTGATCAAATCATTGATGAGCTAGCGGACGAAGAGCACAACGACTCAGAGTAGTTCTTCTATCTATAGCTTTATCTATAATTAGAAGTTAAAGCACTTACAGCAAGTGATTTAGCCTTATTAATACCCTTCCTTATATAGGTGGGGTATTTTTTTGCCCAAAAATTAGTGAGTTAAACCTAAGTCTTGAGAATTAAAGACAAGATTAATCGGTTAGAAACGAGAGAAGTGAACCATACTAAAAGACACATCTAAATAAACAGAACAATGAGAAAGGAATACTCATGTGGAAAACACCGTTGGCCATCATTGCACTCATGCTGGTCTCATTGACAGGGTTCGCCTCTGAAGCAGAACAAGAACAAGCCCCACTGATCAATGTTGATATGACCTTGGACTTGGATGGTATGGAAAAATACGCTCAAGATGCGAGTGAGTCTCTTGAGGTGATATCGCAATCTTTGCAGGCGATCGTCAACAACCCCAACCTTAGTGAAGACCAACAACAAGCTCTGAACCAAACCGTTGAAAGCATCAACAAGCTTGCGAGCTCAACCAAGACATCACTCAATCAACTCCCACAAGCCTTAGACCAATCTCGACTCGCCTTTAAAAAGACCAGTCAAATGCTGTTGGATGATATTCAGACCAAGATCATCATTGCGTTAGCAGCCGTTATCGCTGTCATTGTTATCGCTTTGACTGCTATCTACCTACTCATCCTAAAACCCATGCAGCAAACCTTGGTGAAAGCGACCAACAATATCTCTTCTATGGCGCAATCCATCCAAATCACCGCCGAAGCGCTGAAATACAGTACTGAGAAACAACAAGAAATCATGGATTACATTGAGCATTCACCCACTCAATACACTGATAAATAAGGTGTAAGCGATCAATCCTTTATCGGCAACTTGTAAAATAAAAGTTATTTTAAATGATAAAACAATCAAATTAGAGACGGATTTAAATTACCAAATGCTGATCGAGTTCCAGATCTAAGGCAAATCAGGTGTTTATCACTGTGCTTGAGAAAGCGTAAGAAAAGACACTAAAAAGGGCGGGTTTACGGGAGTAATAGTAGGTTAGAAATATTTTTCTTTCGCACAAGAAAAAACGCCCCAGTCAAATACTGACTGGGGCGGCTGAATCAGCCTAATCCAATAACGTGAAACAAAAGGTCTGAAAGATAGAACATCTTACCTCTGTACCCTACAAGATTTAATGTACAACAATTGCTCAGAAATGAAAACAATTTTTGTAGTTTTTTTTCATGAATGTTTTATTAAAACATCTAAATTCTTCTTACAGCTCAACTTTATTCGAGACAAAAAAAAGCCAGTGTTTGTGCACTGGCTCATACTAATTCACTCAATAAGGTCAAAAACTGATTAGTGGGCTTGATCCCAGTTGTCACCGTGGCCTGCTTCCGCGACTAACGGTACTTCTAGATCAGCGGCTGACTCCATCAATTCTTGTACTTTACTTTCAATTTCGGCTAAAGCTGACTCTTGAACTTCAAATACCAATTCATCGTGTACTTGCATCAATAGCTTCACACGACCATCGCCTTCCGCTTGAATCCATTCATCCACTAACAGCATCGCTTTCTTAATGATGTCTGCTGCCGTACCTTGCATCGGTGCATTGATCGCCGCACGTTCAGCGGCTTTACGACGCATGCCATTACGAGATTGGATTTCAGGCAGGTGCAAACGACGACCGTAAATGGTTTCAACGAAGCCTTGCTCTGAAGCCGCGCTGCGTGTGTCTTCCATGTACTGCATTACACCAGGGTAGCGTTCAAAGTAAGTGTCCATGTAGTGCTGTGCTTCACCACGAGGAATCCCCAGTTGCTTAGCCAAGCCAAAGGCACTCATGCCGTAGATAAGGCCGAAGTTAACGGCTTTAGCACGACGACGCTGTTCAGTGGTAACTTGATCAATAGCCACGCCGATAATCTCAGCAGCCGTTGCCGCGTGAATATCTTTGCCTTGTTGGAACGCTTCCAGCAGCGCTTTATCACCCGATAGGTGCGCCATGATACGTAATTCAATTTGAGAGTAATCGACCGCTAGGATCTTCCAACCATGTTGTGCAACGAATGCTTGGCGAATACGACGACCCTCTTCATTACGAATTGGGATATTTTGTAGGTTTGGATCAGTCGAAGACAAACGACCGGTTGCCGTTACCGCTTGGTGGTAAGACGTATGAACGCGACCCGTTTCAGCGTTGATCATCTTCGGTAGTTTATCTGTGTACGTCGACTTAAGCTTCGCAAGACCACGATACTCAATGATCAGCTTAGGCAACGGGTAATCAAGGGCCAGCTCTTGCAACACTTCTTCGTTAGTTGAAGGCGCACCTGATGGCGTTTTCTTGATAACCGGTAGACCCATTTTTTCAAACAAGATCGCTTGCAGCTGTTTTGGCGAGTTCATGTTGAACTCTTGCTCTGCAATCTCGTAGGCTTTCTGTTCTAACTCATCCAGACGAACCGCAATCTCTTGTGATTGAGCCCCTAAGAGCATGTCATCGATGAATACGCCAGTACGCTCAATGCGAGACATCACAGGAATCAGAGGTACTTCGATTTCTTCATAGATGGTTTTAAGCTTTTCATCTTGCTCGATGTTTTCCATCAGGCGGTTATGCAGACGTAGTGTCACGTCAGCATCTTCTGCAGCGTATGGAGACGCTTCACCCAGCTCAATCTGGTTGAAAGTAAGTTGTTTCTTACCTTTACCTGCGATTTGCTCAAATGAGATGCAGCTATGCTGTAGGAAGCGTAGCGCTAGGCTGTCCATATCGTGCTTGCCACCTACGCTATTGAAAACGTAAGAAGCCAACATAGTATCGTGTTTGATGCCTTTCATCTCGATACCGTAGCGCGCTAGCACACTCATATCGTACTTCAGGTTTTGACCCACTTTTGCTTGAGCATCATCTTCAAGAATCGGCTTAAGCTGTTCAAGTACCCAATCACGATCCAGCTGCTGCGGTGCATCTAGGTAATCATGAGCAACCGGCACATAAACGGCAACGCCTTCTTCGGTTGCGAATGACAAGCCAACGAGGTTCGCGACCATGTAATCTAAGCTGTCTGTTTCAGTATCGAAAGCAAACAATTCAGCTGCTTTAAGCTTTTCTAGCCAAACATTGAATGACGCTTCATCTAGAATCGTTTCGTAGTTGCTGCGATCAATCGTCACGGCAGACGTATTCATCTCTACAGTAGACGTTGTTGCAGAAGCGCTGCTGCGTACTGAACCAGCTCCCGTTACTGCAGATCTTTCATCCGCCTCAACCACACCACTGCCACCTTCAAGCAGCTCGTTCAACCAAGATTTGAAAACCAGTTGGCCGTATAGTTTGATCAGCTTGTCGATATTTGGCTGTGCTTTGACGAGTGACTCTGGTGTCTCTTCAAGTTCAACATCTAACTTAATCGTCGCAAGCTGGTAAGACATATCAGCATTGTCTTTATTATCAGCTAGCTTCTTAGCCATGGTTTTCGAACCACGGAAACCAAGCGCCGCAATATCATCAAGATTTTGATACAACTTTTCGATACTACCGATACCTTGCAGTAATGCCGTCGCAGTCTTATCGCCAACACCTGGAATGCCCGGAATGTTATCCACTTTATCGCCCATCAGCGCGAGATAATCGATAATAAGCTCAGGCGGAATACCAAACTTCTCAATAACACCTTCACGATCCATCACCACGTTGGTCATGGTGTTGATCAGAGTAACGTTGTCATCGACCAGCTGCGCCATATCTTTATCACCGGTACTGATAAGCACAGGCATACCCATCGCAGAAGCTTGAGAAGCCAACGTACCAATCACGTCATCTGCTTCAACGCCAGGAATAGAGATAAGTGGCAAACCCATCGCACGAATCACATTGTGCAATGGTTCTATCTGGCAACGAAGATCGTCAGGCATAGGTGGGCGGTTTGCTTTGTACTCTGGGTACATATCATCACGGAACGTTTTCCCTTTCGCATCAAAAATAACCGCAATACGATCAGAAGCAAATTGACGCATCATGCTGCGTAGCATGTTAACCACACCATAAACAGCATTCGTTGGGATATCACCATTGCTCATGGTGCCAGGGTAAGCATGGAACGCGCGATATAGGTAAGAAGAGCCATCGATCAGAATCAATGGATTATCAGGAATACGAGCCATAATGTTTGTGAATCCAGTAAGTACAGAAATTATCTGTTAAGAATGCCACGTCTGTTGGTTGGATTCTACGTTGTCGATCTGTATCCGTTCACTCGGTTGTGTTCGTAATAATCGATTTGTTGTTATTTTTTGTTCTTAGACACAAGCGTTCTGTGGATAACTCTGTTTATATTATTTACCCACCCTGTTGAGAACTAAGGTAAACCAACAAAAAAACGCAAATAAGCCACTGAAAATAAACGATAAAATTACAGATCGAACATATGATCAACGATCTTTTCTCGATCTTGCATTGTGGAAAAGAATGCTGATGGCGTTTTATTCATAAAAAAACGTGCCACTAAATATGCATCTTGTTGAAATGGAGGTATAAAAAAAGCGACACCCGAAGATGTCGCCTAGCAAAAACCGGTAAAGCCATTCAAATTGAATACCACAGCTTTACCTAAAAGCTATAAATTACACTGGAAGCAATGTGAGCAATGTCGTGTCAAAAAGAACTTAGTACAAGTTCGCGAGAATTCTGTTGGGTAACCAAGTAGATACTTGAGTACTTAACATCCTTGTGAACATTTCCTCATTCCCTAAGACGAAGTTAATAATAATGATTCTCATTTAATAGTCAACACTTAAATGATAATAAATCTCATTTAATTTATAAACCGTTAACCGCAGTGCTCAAATTTTCTTCAAAAAATGAATTCTATGGGCATTAATGTCTTCTTTTTCTTCAAATTTTTCGATTAGGTAACCGTTTCTCAATAACAGGCGCAACATTGCAGGGAACTGGTTACGAGACTTAACCTTTAACTGCTTGTAGCCCTGCTCTTGCGCCCACTGTTCTTGAGCGTCTAATTGCGCCTGTGCAACGCCTTTGTTCCTCGCGAGCGGTGATACGCCACCAAACCAGCCATAGAACGTGTTTTCATCCAATTCATAACCGATCTTAAAACCCAGTAACACACCCGCCTCTTCAGCAACGAGGATCAGGCTTGTTTTACCCGCTAGTCGCTCCGATAAAGACGCTACACTCTCTTTTCTGGCAAACTCGGTAATCTGTTCAACAACAGAAACAACCTCTTCTAATGAGCCTTCACGCACAATGGCAGACATCTTGTTTCATCCTCATAAAACAAAAGGGCTGGCACAACGGCCAACCCTTTGGTGATCATATGGTTTACTTGATCGTACTTACTTGCCTTGCAAGTGTTCAGCAGCTTGTGCGTTATCTTCAGCAAGCCACTCTGCGACATCTTTAGCGAAATACGTCAGGATGCCATCAGCGCCAGCACGCTTAAAGCACAACAGTGATTCCATTACGGTTTCGCGCTCTTTCAGCCAGCCGTTTTGAATCGCCGCTTTGTGCATCGCGTATTCACCAGATACTTGGTAAGCAAACGTAGGCGCTTGCAGTTCGTGCTTAACACGACGAACAATATCAAGGTAAGGCATGCCTGGTTTCACCATCACCATGTCCGCACCTTCATTAAGATCCATCGCGACTTCATGAATTGCTTCATCGCTGTTGGCTGGATCCATCTGGTAGTTCTTCTTGTTACCACCTTTCAGGTTCGAAGCACTGCCAACTGCATCACGGAATGGGCCGTAGTAGCACGATGCATATTTTGCAGAGTACGCCATGATTTGAGTATGAATGTAGCCAGCTTCTTCTAACGCTTCACGGATTTTACCAATACGGCCATCCATCATGTCTGACGGTGCAACCACATCAGCACCCGCTTCAGCGTGTGATAGTGCCTGCTTGATTAAGACTTCAGTCGTCTCGTCATTCATCACGTAACCATCTTCATCGATGATGCCGTCTTGACCGTGAGTAGTGAACGGATCCAGTGCTACGTCAGTAATCACACCCATATTTGGCACGTGCTCTTTGAGTAAGCGTACTGCTCGTTGTACCAAACCTTCTGAGTTATGAGCTTCAGCCGCGCATAAACTTTTAGCATCTTGGTTCACTACTGGAAACAGAGCAATCGCAGGAACACCCAATTTTGACAGGTAATCCGCTTCCTCAAGCATAAGATCGATAGACAGGCGTTCAACACCTGGCATTGACTCGACAGGTTCACGACGCTCTTTACCCATAAGAATAAACATTGGGTAGATGAGGTCATCCACAGACAATTGATTTTCTGCCATTAGGCGACGGCTAAAGTCGTGCTTACGCATACGGCGCATACGACGACCTGGGAATTGACCTTGAATTGAAACAGACACTAGATTCTCCTTGCCTAGTCTAAGCACCAAAATGCTCAGATATGAAAGTGCTAAATACAGGCAAAAGCATATCACTGATGGCTCAGGACGCTAACAGTAAAATATAAAACCCACTCAAAAACAGGGATAAATGGCAAAAAATGACCTTCTCCTCACACTGCCGTATACTCATGACAACTCAGAAAAGACCGCTTTCAGGACACAACAATGATCGACACCCATGCCCATATTTACGCGAGCGAATTCGATGAAGACCGCGAACAAGTCGTGCAACGCGCGCTTGCTCAAGGTATTGATACCATTCTGCTGCCGAACATCGATTTAGAATCTATCGAGCCAATGCTCGCGACGGAAGCTCAGTTTCCTGAGGTGTGTCGTTCAATGATGGGCTTACACCCTTGTTATGTGGATGCGAATATCGAGCAAACCCTCAAAACCATTCGAGCTTGGTTTGATAAACATGACTTTATCGCGGTGGGTGAGATTGGTATCGACTTGTACTGGGATAAAACCTTTAAGGCTGAACAAGAGATGGCTTTCGTGACTCAACTACAATGGGCAAAAGAGCTCGATCTACCTGTGGTGATCCACACTCGTGATTCCATTGAAGAGACACTTGCTCTGCTTCGTAAAGAGCAAGATGGCAGCTTACGCGGCGTATTCCACTGTTTTGGCAGTAGCTTAGAGGAAGCCCAAGCGATCAACGAGCTAGGCTTTCATTTAGGTTTAGGCGGCGTATCGACCTTTAAGAACTCGGGGATGGATAAGGTGATTCCACATCTTGATATGAATTACGTCATCCTAGAGACAGATTGCCCATACTTAGCACCAACACCGAATCGCGGTAAACGCAACGAGCCCGCGTACACTGAACTGGTGGCAAAACGCATCGCTGAATTACGCGGAATTACCCTTGAAGAAGTCGAAAATATAACCACCATCAATGCTAAATCATTGTTTAATCTATGATGAATCTATTAATAAGTAATTATTACGGATTTATCCTCAATTTATTTGAGAAAACAAGGTGATATGTATACTATCAACCGCCTGCATATGGAGGTAGTTGATTATGTGTGACCATTCACAACACTTACAACGTCAACATCGAACTCTATGGCATAAAATTTGGGGCATCAAAGAGCTCTATATATGTCAGAACTGTGGTTATCAGTTAAAGATTCGATAAACAGACATAATAAAAAAGCGGCCTAGGGCCGCTTTTTTATTATGTGATTTTTACTGAAGAACTCTAACGATCATGCTCATCCGTAATGACTACTGCTTTGATAGCATCTGCGAATATAGCATCTGCAAACATGGCATCTGCGAATTAAGACTCCGCTTCTTCCTCTTCATCCGCATCTGGTTTACGCACATAGAAACGCGCGAAGAACAGACCAATCTCAAACAGAATACACATTGGAATCGCCAACAGTGTCTGCGAAATCATATCAGGCGGCGTTAGCATCATGCCGACAATAAACGCACCTACAACAATGTAAGGACGCTTCTCTGCCAGTTCTTTAGGTGTCGTTGCACCCGTCCAACATAGCAAGATAATGGCGACTGGCACTTCAAAAGCGATACCAAAGGCAAAGAACAGCGCGAGCACAAAATCAAGATAACTCGATATGTCGGTTGCGAACTCTACTCCCCCTAATGATATGGCGGTAAAAAAGCCAAATACCAACGGGAATACAATGAAGTAAGCGAACGCCACACCACAGTAAAACAACAATGAGCTTGAAGCCAATAACGGCATGATCAAGCGCTTCTCATGCTTGTATAAGCCCGGAGCGACAAAAGCCCACACCTGATACAAAATAAACGGAACCGCGAGGAATATAGACGCGATCAAGGTCAGTTTTAAGGGTGTGAAAAATGGTGACGCTACATCAGTTGCGATCATCGTCGCGCCTTCAGGTAAGCGATCTACCAAAGGTGCAGAGACGAACTCATAAATATCATTAGCGAAATAAATTAGCCCAACAAACACCACCAGAACAGCAACAATCGCGCGCAATAGGCGATTACGCAGTTCTAGAAGATGGCTAATTAAAGGCTGTGTCTGCTCAGTCGAAGACATGTCAAACCTCTTAAACAGGAAGATCGAAAAGGAGCCGCGTGTATCTATCCAGTTGAATTGGTATCCACTTGAATAGTTATTTACTTAAATAGCTGTCTACTTAAATAACTACATAAGTATCTGGCGACTCCTCCTTGCGAGACTATTCGGCTTTCTTATCTGACGGTGCTGAAGCTTCACTGTTGACCTGAATGGTTTCAGATTCCACAGTTTCCGTGACACTAGGTTCAGTCTCACTCGGCTTATCAGACTCAGGCTTAGCATACGGGCGTTGAACTTGAGCAGCGGCCTGCTTAAGTTCATCAACTGATGCTTTTAGGTCTGGAGATAAATCTTCCATACCCATTTTTTCCGCCTTGCGTAGGTTTTCTTGCAGCTCTTGCACCTTAAGCTCGTGAGAAAGTTCATCTTTCACACTGTTTGCCATGCTTTTCGCTTGTCCAACAAACTTGGAAATACTGCGAATCGCCACAGGTAAACGCTCAGGTCCTAAAACGACTAACCCAACGACAGATATTAATACCAGTTCCCAAAAACCGATATCAAACACGATTTACGCCTGCTCTTTGTCTTTCTTTGTTTCAGCAGTCGTTTCAGCGCTAGCTTCTTTCTTCTGCTGTTCAATGTTCTTTGGTTCAAAGTCTGCGTCTTTCTTATCTGCAGGCTTATCTTCATCGCTCATTGCTTTTTTGAAGCCTTTCACCGCTGAACCTAAGTCACCGCCCATGCCGCGCAGTTTCTTCGTTCCGAAAAGTAAAATTACAATCACAGCAATGATTAGAAGTTGCCAAATACTGATACCACCCATTGTCATTGTCCTCGGGTCTGTCTACACATAAAAAATATTAAGGGAGTCTACTGTCTAACGACGGTAAGCTCGCCAACTTAGCAGCCAAAATGTGACACCTGCGATGCCACAGCCCATAGATAGCTGCTCATAAGGGCTTGAAACTAATATTGCGGAGCATACGACTAAAGTAGCTCCAACGCCAAACAAAAACTTTCCTGTTGCTTGCTGACGCTTACTATCTCGGTAACCTTGATAAAGCTGATCCATTCTGTGG
The DNA here is from genome assembly GCF_963889365.1 of Vibrio sp. OPT20. NCBI lineage: Bacteria > Pseudomonadati > Pseudomonadota > Gammaproteobacteria > Vibrionales > Vibrionaceae > Vibrio > Vibrio sp. OPT20. The sequence goes on from NZ_CAWPOA010000075.1 coordinate 123,910, forward strand.
TTCATCGCTTTACCTTGGCGCAAGCTGTCATAAAGTAGCTCTGGCAGCTCTGGCAGTTTTTCTGCCCAGAATGGCGCACGCTCTTTTACTGCGTTAATCACAGCTTGCGGCCCCACCTGATTCATCATCCAGGTTTCAAGGAAAGGCTTCGCCGTTGCCCACAAATCAAGTTGCGGATACAGCTGACGGCCTAGGCCTTCGACATACAACAAGGTCTTCTGAAGAAGCACCAACTGAGGTTGAACCTCCATGTTGAAACGTCTTGCTGTATTAAATAAGTTTAGCAACACATGGCCAAATGAGATCTCGCCAAGTGGTTTTGCAAAAATTGGCTCACACACCATGCGAATCGCGAACTCGAAATCGTTAACGTTGGTGTCGTGTGGCACCCAACCCGAATCCACGTGCAGCTCTGCGACCTTACGGTAATCTCGATTGAAGAAGGCCAGCAGGTTCTCTGCTAAATAACGCTTATCTTCGCTGTTGAGCGTGCCAACAATGCCACAATCCAAACCAATCCACTGAGGGTTATCCGGATTTTCTGGATTAACGAATACGTTACCCGGGTGCATGTCGGCATGGAAAAAGCTGTCTCGGAATACTTGAGTGAAGAATACCGTCACGCCACGTTCTGCCAACAATTTCATGTTGGTGCCGTTGGCGTTTAGAGTTTCAATATCGGAAACCTGAATACCATAGATTCGCTCTGACACCATCAAGGTTTCACTGCTTAAATCAGGGATAACCTCTGGGACATACAGCTCTTCGCTGCCTTCAAAATTACGTCGCAGCTGAATGGCATTGGCTGCCTCTCGGCGCAGGTCTAGTTCATCAATTAACGTTTTTTCGTACTCGTGAACGACCTCAACCGGTTTCAAACGACGTGCTTCAGGAAGCGACTTAGCGACTATACGCGCCATTCGGTGCATCAGTTTTAGATCTGCATCAATCACCGGGCGAATATCAGGGCGAATTACCTTCAGAACAATCTCGCGGCCGCTCTCTTTAAGCTTTGCCGTATGCACCTGAGCGATAGAAGCAGAGGCCAATGGCTCGATATCAAAGTCGGTAAACCAGTTATCTAAACTGCCACCCAGTGCCTTTTCCATATCTTGCTTGGCCAATGCGCCATCAAATGGAGCGACTTGGTCTTGCAATAACGCCAATTGATCAGCGATATGAGGAGGGAACAGATCACGACGTGTCGACATCATTTGACCAAACTTGATCCACACTGGCCCAAGTTCTTGCAGCGCAAGGCGTAAGCGATGACCCAACTCTTTATCTTGATGCTTGTTCTTAAGCCAAAACAGTGACTTTCGCGCCAGTAAAGGAGCTTTAGTCAAATGGTGCTCAGGCATCAATTCATCAAGGCCGTACTCTAACTGTACCTTGATAATATGATAAAGACGTTTCAGTTCTGTTGGGGTCATATTTTCTCCAACAGAGCGTTCAACTTAGCTTCAAGGCGAGCTACCGAGCTTTTTACGTCATCAACCTGATCGCAAAAATGCACCACTTCTAACGGAGCCGGTGCAATCTTCCACTCTTCTGTCAGAACCTGAGCAACATGGTTTTGATGCTTAGTTGCTTGCTTCGCCACAAAACCACCAACGTTTTTAACGCCTTGTACCACGGTATGCGCAACCACATCACCCGTTACGCGCGATAGCCACTCTTCTAAGTCCGGCTTGCAGTCTGTCATCAGCTGAGCGAATTTTTGTGCGAGTTGAATGTCACCCTCTAAGATCAGCTTATCTTGCTTGATCAGCTTGGTGATGTTCGATTGCTCACGCAGTTCAGGCAGTACCGATAGGTTCAAAGATAGGTAGCAATCAGGTTGCCCTTCGTATTCAGACAACACATCGATTTGTTGGCTAAAAACGAAAGTGAGAGTTTTATTCAGCTCTTTCAAATTAACTTGAATGATCTGCCCCTTTAAACGAGACAAACGACGAACCAAGGCTGGATCATCGTTCACGAAAGTATTTAAAGAGGTTTCAATAACCGCGGTGACCAATGGATCAAATGGCATGACTGTCCTTACCTTTGAAAACGGATAAGCGTTAACCTATCCGTTCTGTCTTTATTCTTATTTTTTAGCACGCCCTACGAGCCTGCTACCAAGTTCGACTAGAACTTGTAACCACGGTGCAGCGCAACAATGCCGCCCGTTAGGTTGAAGTATTTTGTATTTTCAAAACCCGCTTCTTGCATCATGCCTTCCAAGGTTTCTTGGTTCGGGTGCATGCGGATAGATTCTGCTAGGTAACGATAGCTGTCTGCGTCGTTGGCAATCAGCTCACCCATTTTTGGCAACAGGTGGAAAGAGTAGGCATCGTAAACCTTTGATAGAGGCTCAAGTACTGGCTTAGAAAACTCAAGAACCAACAGACGACCGCCCGGCTTCAGCACGCGGTACATTGAACGCAGCGCTTGGTCTTTGTCGGTAACATTACGCAGACAGAAGCTGATGGTAATGCAATCGAAGTAGTTATCTGGGAAAGGCAGCTCTTCAGCATTGGCTTGAACGTAATGTACGTTGCCAACAATACCGCTATCACGCAGTTTATCGCGGCCAACATTCAGCATTGAGTTGTTGATATCAGCAAGAACCACGTGGCCTTTTTCACCAACGATACGCGAGAATTTCGCAGTCAGGTCGCCAGTACCACCACCAAGATCTAGGATGCGTTGACCAGGGCGAACGCCACTGCAATCAATCGTGAATCGCTTCCACAAGCGGTGAACACCACCCGACATTAAGTCATTCATGATGTCGTATTTAGCGGCTACAGAGTGAAATACCTCTGCTACTTTCGCGACTTTTTCGTCTTTTGCGACTGTTTCGAAACCAAAGTGTGTGGTTTCTGACTCTACTGCTGAATTTGTCTGCACGCTTGTGTCCATAATGCTGTTATCTACCATGGTAAGTTCTCATCGACAGCACACTCTCTATTTAGAGGCGCTGCGGCCGATTAGTTTACTTTATCCTCAGTAGGTTGTCTTTCTACTAAAGAGACATTTTCTGAAAAAGCCTCATTTTGAGCCATTTCAGCCAAGCCTACCGAAATCGGTTTCTTCACCTCAACACCGAGTTGCTTGAAGCTTTCTGCCTGACGAATCACGTTGCCACGCCCAGTCACTAGCTTATTCATTGCTCCTTGGTAGCTTTGGTTGGCTCTATCTAATGAGCTTCCAAGACCTTCCATATCATCAACGAACAGGCGTAATTTGTCGTAAAGCTTGCTCGCACGTTCCGCGATAACTTGCGCGTTCTGATTCTGTCTATCGTTGCGCCACAAGTTATCAATGGTACGCAGTGCCACCAGCAAGGTGGTTGGGCTAACCAAGATAATGTTTTGCTCCATCGCATCTTTAACCAAGCTAGGGTCGGCTTGAATCGCCACCTGAAACGCAGGTTCTACCGGAATAAACATCAACACATAATCAAGGCTCTGTATGCCTTTGAGTTGATGATAATCCTTCTGGCTCAAGCCTTTAATGTGCGCGCGCAATGAAGCCAAGTGATCACGTAATGCAGCATCACGTTGTTGATCAGTTTCAGCATTGAAGTAACGCTCAAACGCCACCAAAGCCATTTTTGAATCCACCACCACTTGCTTGTCTTGTGGCAGATGCACAATCACATCAGGCTGGTAACGCTTGCCCGCATCGTTTTGCAGGTTCACTTGAGTTTGGTATTCATGACCTTCGCGCAGCCCTGATTCTGCCAGCACCCGTGCCAGTACCACTTCGCCCCAGTTACCCTGCTGTTTATTATCGCCCTTTAGTGCTTGGGTCAGATTAACCGCTTCACGAGTCATGCTCTCATTAAGACGTTGCAGGTTTTTAAGCTCATGTACTAAGGTGTGACGCTCTTTGGCTTCTTGGCTAAAGCTGTCGTTCACTTGTTTCTTGAAGCCTTCTAGTTGCTCTTTCAACGGCGACAACAAACCCTCTAAGCTTTGCTTGTTTTGTTGATCGACCTTAGCGGTTTTGCTCTCAAACAGTTGATTCGCTAACAGTTCAAACTGCTGCTTAAGTCGAGATTCTGCTTGTTCTAGCAGTTGCAGCTTTTCACTGTTGGCGAGGTTTTCTTGGTCATGTCTTGCCTCTTGCTCTCTAAGCTCAGCCTCTAACTCAGACTTATGCTCCTTAAGAACATTGATATCATCGGCATACTGTTGGCGCTCTTGCTTGACCGCCTCAAAGTAGCGCAGCTTTTCCATCGCGGCCATCACCTTGCCATGGGCTTGCTTGAGCTCGAATGCCGCTTTGTCTCGGTCATCATCCAACTCATTAAGCTCTTGTTGCGCCTCTGCGAGCGAGGATTTGAGCTGGGATTGTTGAGACTCATGCAGCAAACGGTCGGACTCTAGCTGCTGTTCAAGAAGTCGCTGTTGAAAAGAGAACTTCTGTTTGATCCACCAACCCACCACACCGCCGCTGACGAGAGCGCCAGAAATAGCAGCAATAAGCGGTGCTTGATGTTCGATAATCCATTGCATGATAATGATTTAGCCTAATTGGAAGTAACTCATTAAATGGTATTTTGATACTGGATAAATGTCCAGTTTGCCGTATTAAATTTCGACAGATAGACTAGGCGCTCCGTATTCTGTCCCATCAAATTAGAATGAGTTGCTATGAACGAACGTCGTGCCTTGGGCTTTGGCCTTTCCGCGGTATTACTGTGGTCAACAGTTGCTACTGCTTTTAAGCTGACCCTTGCTGAGTTTTCGCCGATTCAAATGCTGACCATTGCCAGCATAGTGTCATCAATGGCACTGATCGCCATCTGCGCCTTTCAAGGCAAGCTTTCTCAGCTGAGTACTACGTTTCTTTCAAACCCTTGGTATTACCTACTGCTCGGCTTGGTCAATCCACTGGCCTACTACCTGATTCTATTCAAAGCATACGACCTATTGCCTGCATCTCAAGCGCAGGCCATCAACTACAGTTGGGCAATCACGCTAACCTTGATGGCGGCGGTTTTTCTCGGACAAAAGATTCGTAAGCAAGATTGGATTGCTTGTACCTTCAGTTATGCCGGTGTGGTGGTCATTGCCACCAAAGGCGATGTGCTAGGAATGCAGTTCGATAGTCCACTCGGTGTGGCTCTGGCGCTACTTTCAACCTTGCTTTGGGCGGGATACTGGATTCTAAACACCAAAAACAAGGCTGACCCTGTGATTGGCGTATTGCTTGGTTTCTTAGTGGCATTGCCCTTCGCGATCGGTTTAACCCTTTACGAAGGCGAGAGCTTTAGTCAAATCACAGCGAAAGGCTGGATGGCGGTGACTTATGTTGGCCTGTTTGAGATGGGCATTACCTTTGTCTTGTGGTTATCAGCACTCAAGCTGACCAACAACACAGCGCGTATCAGCAATCTGATTTTTGCGTCGCCGTTTATCTCGTTGATGCTACTTTCCACTATTATCGGCGAAGAGATTCACCCAGCGACCCTGTTTGGCTTGGTACTGATCATTGCCGGCTTGGTGATTCAACAGGTCAAGTTTTCAAAAAACAAACCTGCGTGACTGAGTAAATGAGTAAATGAGTAAATGAGCCAAAAGATTCGATTGAGCACGAAAAGCTATCGATAAATTCGAATCTAGAGCTAGATTACCGCTTATAGATACAAAAATGGCGAGTCATATGACTCGCCATTTTTATGTAATTGAAAATCTAATGGATAAGCTCAAAGCTTAAACCCACTGGCCTGCTGCGAAGCCTGAGCTCCAGCACCATTGGAAGTTGTAGCCACCTAACCAACCTGTTACGTCCATCACTTCGCCAATGAAGTACAAACCTTTGATGTCCTTACATTCCATGGTTTTTGAAGATAGATGATTGGTGTCCACACCGCCTAGAGTCACTTCGGCCGTTCGGTAACCTTCCGTGCCGTTTGGCGCTATTTTCCAGTTCTCTAAATGCTCTACAATGTCATTCAGCTGTTTTTCATTGAACTGCTTGAGCGGCTTGTCTTCAAGCTCTTTGCGGTCAATCAGTACTTCTACAAAACGCTTTGGTAATGCTTTCGCTAAGGTGTTTTTCAGGCTCTGATTTGGGTGTTTCTCTCGAGAGTTTTCAAGTAGTTCAGCAACGTCCACTTCTGGTACTAGATTAATAGAAACCGATTGACCCGCTTTCCAGAACGAAGAAATTTGCAATACCGAAGGGCCAGATAGGCCGCGGTGAGTAAACAACAGCGCTTCTTTGAATAAAGTGCCGTCTTGCGCGGTGATCTCGGCAGGAATCGCGATTCCTGAAAGCTCAGCAAAGGCTTCTTTGTCTTCTTTATGCAGAGTAAATGGCACCAAACCCGCAGTAGTCGGCATCACAGACAAACCAAACTGCTCAGCAATCTTATAGCCAAATGGCGTCGCGCCTAGTTTCGGCATCGATAAACCGCCCGTCGCCACGACAAGTGAGTCACACTCAACTTCGTCGGTATTAAGGTGCATCTTAAAGCCAGCGTCTGTTTTTTCGATTGAGTGAACATCACAACGGTAGCGCTGTTCAACTTTCGCCTGCTTACACTCTTCAAGCAGCATACTCACAATGTCTTTTGCGGTATGGTCATTCACACAGAACAACTGGCCGTGGTCTCGCTCTTCGAACTCAATACCGTACTTGCTCACCATCGAGATAAAATCCCAGTTGGTGTATTGAGATAAAGCTGACTTCACGAAGTGAGGGTTGTTACATAGGAAGTTGTTGGCTGAAACATCATAGTTAGTGAAGTTACAACGGCCGCCACCTGAGATTAAAATTTTTCTGCCTGGTTTCTTTGCATGATCAACCACCAGCACTCGTCGGCCACGTTTACCCGCTTCCGCAGCACACATTAAGCCCGCGGCGCCCGCACCAATTACGATTACATCAAACTTTTCACTCATTGGGGTTCTGCTTTCTTCACTTTTGCACCTCGAGTACGCCCTGTTCTCGAAATGCCATCAATAAAAAAGGATGTGCATAAACAGCACATCCTTACTAATTGCTCGCTATTCTAGCGGCAATTTTAAACTTTGCAATTGATGTTCAATTGTACAATTTGCAGACAGCAGCAAAACCACTACTTGGCTTAGCGAACCAACAACCGAAGCTTTACACCAAAACCTAAACTCTACTTCACACGTACTAAATAACTTAGACGATGAAAGAAGACAGCAACGTTACACCCAGCAGAGCGGAAGAAAGTATAAACAACTGTCTTACGCGATCACACTTCGACATAAACACTTCGTCGTGGTGATGGTGATATTCTTTGCTTTTGATGTAACTAAACAAGCGAACCTGTTTGGTCATATTGCCATGAGTTGTGAAGAATCCACCTCCGTCTACTTGTTGATAAAGTAGAGGATGTGCTTCTCGCATTATATAAATGAGTGTTCTTAGCGCAGTAAAATATCGCGCCCAGTTCACGCAAGTCACAACCATTAGTGCAAATAGAATAGTGTCGCCGCTGATCATCCTTTCCTCCCTACATCTTCATAAGAAAACTCAAAAGAAAAAGATAATCAGTGTCTTTCCCGTACTACCTAAACGGCAGGAGCTTCCATAATTGAAGATGAACCATCTTTTGCCAATTGCGCTAGGTCTTTATCAATAAAGAACAGTGCTTTACCGTCTTCACCAACAAGCTCTAGCTTATCCAATACACCTTTAAACAACTTCTCTTCTTCGTGTTGCTCTGCAACGTACCATTGCAGGAAGTTAAAGGTTGAGTAATCTTGTGTGCTGAAAGCAACGTGAGCCAGTTTGTTGATCTTTTGAGTAATCATCTGCTCATGTTCGTAAGTTTCACGGAACACAGCACCAAGGCTATCAAATTCATGTTTTGGCGCTTCAATCGCACCTAGAATTGGCATTGCACCTGTTTCACTTACGTAAGTGAAAAGACGCTGCATATGTTCCATTTCTTCTACTGCATGAACACGCAGAAACTCTGCTGCACCTTCAAATCCTTTGTCTTCACACCAAGCACTCATTTGTAAGTATAGATTGGATGAGAAAAATTCTAGGTTAATTTGATCATTCAGTTGCTCAACCATAGTTTTTGACAGCATTTAAGACTCCTAATTACATCCTCAATTTTCTCTACTATATCACTATTTAATGAATATCTCGCAGGCCATTAGTTAACCAATATTTCGAGCTGTCATTACGCAAGACAGTGGATATGAGATCACTTCAGCAAAAAAAGCCATCGCATAGTGCTAATCTTAAATCAGACAATGAATAAAGGAGGTAGCGATATGAGTTACAAACATATTTTGGTCGCGGTCGATTTATCAGAAGACAGCAAATTAATTGTGGATAAAGCGGTAGCATTGGCTAAGCCATTGGAAGCCAAAGTCTCTTTTATCCATATCGATATTAACTACGCAGAGCTGTATACCGGCCTGATTGATATCAACATGGCAGAAACCCAACATAACGCGATGGAAGCATCTCGAGTTCAGCTGCAAAATTTTGCTGAGCATGCTCAATACCCAATCACCCATACCTTAGTGGGCAGTGGCGATTTGAGTCATGAGCTGTGTGACACCATCAACGAGTTTAATGTTGATTTGGTGGTTTGTGGTCACCATCAAGATTTCTGGAGCAAGCTACTTTCTTCAACACGACAACTGATCAACGCCTCTCCGGTTGATATGCTGGTCGTGCCTCTAAGAGATTCAGAAGACTAATGAATTAAGGTTAGGTAACATACAGCTCATATCTTATTAACGAAGTTTTACTATGAGCTATTTAGCTGGTGTTACCCTCCTATGGGCCTTCTCCTTTAGCCTGATCGGCGTTTACCTTGCTGGTCAGGTTGATGCTTGGTTCTCTGTACTGATGCGTGTTGCCCTTGCAGGTATCGTGTTTCTTCCTTTCCTTAAGTTCCGTGGCGTCTCGCGTAAGCTGATCGCCAAATTGATGGCCATTGGTGGCATCCAGCTTGGCTTAATGTACTGCTTCTACTATCAGTCTTTCTTGCTGCTATCCGTTCCTGAAGTCCTTTTGTTTACCGTTTTTACCCCAATTTACGTCACGCTTATTTATGATTTCCTCAAAGGGCAATTCTCTCCGTGGTACTTAGTAACGGCGGCAATTGCGGTATTGGGCGCGGTATTCATTAAATTTGCGGGCATCAATGAGAACTTTTTAGTTGGCTTCCTCGTCGTGCAAGGCGCGAACCTGTGCTTTGCTATCGGTCAGGTGAGTTACAAGGTGGTGATGGAGAAGGAATCGACTGAATTACCTCAGCGAACCGTATTTGGTTACTTCTACTTAGGGGCGTTATGCGTCGCTTCCGTTGCTTTCATGCTACTGGGCAATCCAGAGAAGCTGCCAACCACTACTCTTCAATGGGGAATCCTGATCTACCTTGGCTTGATTGCTTCGGGGCTGGGTTACTTTATGTGGAATAAAGGCGCGTGCATGGTCAATGCTGGCGCACTGGCTGTGATGAACAATGTCTTAGTTCCAGCTGGCCTTGTGGTGAACATCCTGATTTGGAACAGAGATGTCGATTTGGTTCGATTGTCTATTGGTGGTGCCGTTATCTTGTTCTCTTTGTTCGTCAATGAGACGTGGGTGAAGAAGCGTGTTGCGAGAGATGCTAGCAATGCCTAGCGCGTTAAGCTAACAAGCTGTATTTAACTAATAAGCTTTGTTTGACTAGCAAGATTCTTATTTAAAATAATACCCAGAAAGCAAAAGAGCGACCGTAGGTCGCTCTTTTTAAATCATCTGTGTAGCAATAAGCTCTTCGAATTAACTTCAGTGGATGTGATTGTGGCTCACCACCTGAGTCTTGCTTTCAGTGAAGGCAACGTCATCAAGTTGTAGGTTGATGCGTTCAAGGTCACTTTCCAATTTTTGGCTTTTCTTGAACAGCTTTTGCTGCTTCTTAATCATCTTCGCTAGCTTTTTGTTGTACTTCTCTTGTTTCTTCGCCGCTTTCTTCGCTTGTTTGAGTTCAGCTTTCTCATCGCCGCTCGCCTTCGCCACCAATTTTTTCAGCTTGGCTTTTTTCAACGCGACTTTATCCGCTTTTTCTACGATAGCAGGATCAAAGATTTGTACCGTTGGCTCAACGCTGTCCATTACCTCGATAAGAGAAACTTCTGGAGTTGGCAATGTTTCAGCAAGTAGACCACACGCGACTTTTTCTTCAGCGGGTTTATTCTGACAATCAATCGGTGGGATGGCTGTTGGTTTGCATAGATTCGCTTGATCCGACGATGAGCGCGCACAAGAGCGGCACACGAACTTCGGTTCAGTAACCAAACTGTGGATTTCTCCCAAGTGTTCGGTGATATCTCGACGGTTTAACTTACAAAAGCGTTTAGCCATGCTACAACTCCAGCTAAGAATAATAATGATTCTTAGTTAGATATACATCCGTAACGCGACTATCGCAAGTGTTAAATAGTGATTTATCGTATTTATGACGGAAAATTTTCTTAGCGTGTCTCTAAGTTATTGATGCTTTAACTGAGTAATTAATATTTTACCTAGGTCATTGATGCTTTCACATACACATCAAAACGGTTCTTTTTAGTTTCGATCGCCATGCTCGGTTTTTGCTCATCTAACCATGCTGCGTAATCCGGTCTTTTGACCACAACTCGCTTAGATGCGAGTTTAAGGGCTGGTTGCAATAGAGCATCTGCATCCATATCGGCACCCACCAATGATTGGAATACACGCATCTCTTTCTTAACCAACGCCGATTTCTTCTTGTTCTCAGGATGTGGGTACATTGGGTCTAGGTACACCACATCAGGCTGTTCGAAATTTGGATCGTTGCTGAGTTTATCTAACGCATCGTGACTTGAAGCGTGAATCAACTTCATACGTTCAGTTACCCAACCACCGATGTCAGGGTCTTGCTGAGCTCGCTGCAAGCCATCATCAAGCAGTGCAGCCACAACAGGGTGACGCTCGACCATCTGTACTTTACAGCCCAACGACGCCAACACAAACGCATCACGCCCTAAACCAGCGGTGCCATCTAAGATAGTTGGTGTTGCGCCTTTGTTTAGACCAGCTGCCTTAGCAATTGCCTGACCTTTACCACCACCAAACTTACGTCTGTGACCGACTGCGCCTCCGACTAAATCAACAAAGATAGCACCAAGCTTCGGTTCATCGACTTTACGTAGCTCAAGTCGCTCGCAAGTCAGTACCAAAGCAAAATCGCTGTTTTCATCATGAGATAAATTCCAACGGGTCGCTAAGTCATTTAAATGATCGATTTGGGTAGCATCTTCGCAAATCAGTTGTAGTTGCAAGGTCGTCTCCAACAGACAGTAGTATTCAAAACAAAAGAGGCAACCAGTTTACCTGATTGCCTCAACAATACATATTAGCGGTGCAAACTATTAGTAGATCTGAAAGCTATTAGCACTACAAACGATTAGCACTGCTAGTGCTAAAGAATACTCATCGTGCAGCTTGGTTCAATTAATCCAAGAACTCTAACGTTCGCTCTTTTTGTAACTCTTCAACGAGCTCAGCAAGTGGTTTAGGTCGGCCTATGATGTAACCCTGTGCGTAGTTCACACCAAGTTCGATCAGCTTGTCGATTATCTGGGTATTTTCAACAAACTCAGCCACCGTGTGTTTACCCATCTGCTTAGCTAAATCATTGATCGAGCGAACCATCACATGGTCCATCTCGTTGACAGCAATATCACGCACAAACAAGCCATCGATCTTCACGATGTCGACCGGCAGTTTCTTTAAGTAACCAAACGACGATAATCCAGAGCCAAAGTCATCCAGTGCAATCATACAGCCAAGCTCTTTGATTCGAGTAAAGAACTTGATCGCCTGCTTCATGTTACTCATCGCAGCCGTTTCGGTGATCTCTAAACAGATTTTATGGCACGGTATCGACGAGTCTCTCAAGCTCTCAATCAAGAACTCTACAAACTCACGATTACCCATCGAGTGACCAGACAAATTGATAGAGCACATTCCAAGTTCATCTATCACCTTTGGTCGATGTTCCAACCAAGCGAGCGTTTGGCTCACGACTCGGCGGTCAATCAAATGCGCGATGTTATAGCGCTCTGAGGCTGGCAGGAAAATCCCCGGGGAGATGTATTCACCGTGGATATTCTTGATGCGAACCAATATTTCGAAGTGCATTTTCTCGCTGTTTTTATCTAGGCCAAGAATGCGCTGAGCAAACAACTCTAAGCGATCGTTAGCCAAAGCCTCATGCACTAGATTGACGCATTCCATCTCTAGGTGACGACGACGCAGGTCTTCATCATCTTGATGGTAAAGGTTGTAACGGTTACGCCCTTCCTCTTTAGCAGCATGGCAAGCAGCATCGGCCTGAGCATGTACCATCTGTGGTGAGGCTGCAGTATGGTCAATCAATCGGATACCAATAGAGCTGGTAAGATTAAGGCGAATATCACCCCACAAGAATGGGTTCTCACTCATCGTCGAGATAATACTGCGACACACATTCACCGCATCTCGCTCAGTACAGTCTTTCATTAATACTGCAAATTCGTCACCACCCATCCGCGCTAACACGGCATTGTATGGCAGTACCTCTTCCAGCAGCTTGGCACTAAACATGATTGCGGCATCTCCCGCTTCATGCCCCGCTGTATCGTTCAAGACCTTAAGTTGATCTAAATCCAAGAACAACATCGCGTGAGTTCGCATGTGGCTCTCAACCTCTTTGAGCGCCTTTTGCAGCTCTTGCTCAAAGTGATTACGGTTAAACGTGTCCGTCAGCAAGTCATAACGAGCTTGATATTCTAGCTTTTCCGACAACTCACGAGTTTCGGTAATGTCTTCTCCAACAATCAACAGCTGATCAGACTCAACCAGCGGGCGAATATTTTCACGAATCCAGATGGTGCTGCCATTAGCATGGCGATATTCAATATCACGACGCCATACGCCACGAATCTTATGTTGTGGTTGCAATAAGATATGACGCGGGATCATTGAGTTTTCATCGACATAGAACTCTCTAGGACGATGACCTAGTAGCTGATCTAACGGGTAGCCTAGTAACTGCTCAGCAAACTGGTTCACTTGTTGAATGCGATTATTGCCATCAAGCGTAATCATCATCACGGGTTGTTTGTCGTAATACAGCTTGAGATTCGCTTCACGCTGAAACAACTTATTCTCCGCGAGCTTACCCGAGGTAACATCACGAGCTTCAAATAAGAACTGAACATCATCCTCTTCACTGCCCGGCATAGGCTTTAAAGAGATATCCAACACCATCGCACCACGATCACGACACCACACCTCAGCTTCAAATCGCAAAATCTGGTGTTCATCGCTCGAGATAAAGTATTCCTTCAGTTCCTGCCTTGCTGAGTCTTCCCAGTGTTGGTGGCTTTGAAGAGGTGTTCCCAATTTATAGCCTTGGTTATAAAGCAGCTCATGCAGTTTACTGTTACTCGACAGCAATACACCGCCCTTATCAATGATCCCCATGAACTGCAGACTTTGGTCGAATATCGACTCCAATAACAGTTGGCTTTGTCGGCTGGTACGCTCACTTTTCTTAAGGCGATTGAGGTAATACACCAAGGTTGCGATGACACACGACATAACCAAAAACAGCAAACCTATGGTGCGAATTTCATCTCGGTAGCGCACTAAAAATGACTTAGGCTTGTTGAGAAAAGTCACCGCCGCTTCATTCTCTGCGCCCAAATCCCAACGAGATATTTGTTGGTAATCGAGTTTGATTTCTGGCGCGCCAGCAACCACTTGGGGCAGCGGTTTATCCGGATTAGCGAGCACATTCAGTAGCACTCGCCCAGTGTCTCGTCCTTGCGTTTCTCCACTGTGGATCACGCCACCAATCGCACCAAACCCAAGTCCTAAATCATGCACAATATACAATGGCATCTGAGTTTTTTTGTTGAGCTGACGCCAGTCTTCTTTGCTGCTGACACGACCATTGATGTCGCGGTAGTAGGCCCAGAACAACAAGCTTTTGGTTAGATCAGCGCGTTGCGCGAACGTCATCAGTTCTTGATAAGAATCAGGCGTATATTGCTCCACCAGCCCAGAAAACTCAGGACGTTTTTGTAGGAAGAGATCCACTTGAGCGCGAATAGCTTCACCCGTTACCGAGTGATCGGTAACCACGTAAACTTTTTTAACCGTCGATTGAAGTCGATTGATCAGCTCAATATTGCTCGCCATATCAATATCTTCAGTGATACCGGTTGCGTGCAAGCCTTCAATCATCTGTGGAGAGAAATTGTTGATGCCGCCAAAAATAACAGGCGTTCCATTGAGTTCGGGCGCTAAGCGTTTCATCAGGTTGAGGGCGTTATTATCACTGACGACTACAGCGGCAAACTCTTCATGCGACAGCTTGGTGCGGTATAGCTGATAAATTCGCTCTAAGTATTCAGCGTTTTGAGTTCGCTTGGTATCGAGATAAACAACCCGGTAAGACAACCCATCTCGATCGAGTTCTTCAGCCAGCCCTTTATGGAAATCATCCGTCCAAAAAAAGCCTTGATGATAAGAGTGAATAACCAACACATCTTTTGCCTGAGCTGAAGCAAAAACACTCCAACACATCACAATAAAAAATAACGAAAATCGCACTGAATTCACCCTAACCCTATAGTTACTGCTAATATTATCACCCTTGGCTATGATGTGTACTCAAGCCGGTATGTTTTTCATTCAATCTAAGGATTATGCATGTCCACAACTACAGCTCGTCTAGATGATCTAGACCGTGCCATTCTCAAAACTTTGATGGAAGATGCACGTACTCCTTATGCTGAAATGGCAAAGCAGTTCGATGTCAGCCCTGCGACGATTCACGTTCGCATCGAAAAGATGAGATCAGCAGACATTATTGAGCGAACAGAAGTTGTGGTAAACACCAAAAAGCTAGGTTACGACGTGTGCTGCTTTATTGGTATTAACCTTAACGCAGCCCGCGACTACCACTCGGCCATTGCGAAGCTGAATGCTTTAGATGAAGTGGTCGAGGCGTACTACACCACCGGTGCTTACAATATTTTTGTAAAGCTGATGTGTAAGTCGATCGAAGAGCTGCAGTTCGTACTGATTGATAAATTGCAGGCGATTGACGAAGTTCAATCGACAGAGACATTGATTTCATTGCAAAACCCTATCAATCGCAATGTGAATCCCTAGCTCACATACGAACTAGATTCTTTGGGGTGCCCCAAAAAGAAAAGGCTGAACGCAATGTTCAGCCTTTAATCTATCTAGCTTATGTCGTCTAGAATCTAAGCTCTGTTACCTAATACAAGCTATGCAGCTAGCAATATAAGGAATCATAAACCTAAGCTTGAATACCCGCATGACGCAGCATCGCGTCGATTTGAGGCTCACGACCACGGAAGCGTTTAAACAGCTCCATTGGCTCTTCGCTGCCCCCCATCTCAAGAATGTTGTTCAAGAAGCGATTACCGGTTTCAGTATTGAAGATACCTTCTTCTTCAAATGCCGAGAACGCATCTGCAGACAATACTTCTGCCCACAGGTAGCTGTAATAGCCTGCACTGTAACCACCAGCAAAGATGTGCCCAAAGCTGTGCGAGAAGCGGTTCCAATCAAGGCTTGGCAATACCGATACCTTAGACTTCACGTCGGCTAGTGTTTCTAGTACGCGAGCACCGACTTCAGGGTCGTACTCTGTGTGCAGCGTGAAATCGAACAGGCCAAGCTCTAGCTGACGTAGGATAAACATCGCTGACTGGAAGTTCTTCGCCGCTAGCATCTTCTCTAGCATCTCTTTCGGTAACGCTTCACCAGTTTCGAAATGACCAGAGATGAACGACAACGCCTCCTCTTCCCAACACCAGTTCTCTAGGAACTGACTTGGCAACTCAACCGCGTCCCAAGGCACGCCATTGATACCAGAAACCGCACCCGCATCAACTTGCGTTAACATATGGTGGATACCGTGGCCGAATTCGTGGAATAAGGTCACCACTTCATCGTGAGTAAATAACGCAGGCTTATCACCGACTGGCTTGTTGAAGTTACACGTTAGGTAAGCAACAGGCGTTTGTAGCTCGCCAGATTGAGTGATGCGACGACCACGACAGTCATCCATCCAAGCTCCGCCACGTTTGTGTTCACGTGCGTATAGATCTAGGTAGAAGCTACCGCGCAATGTGCCTGTCGCATCAAAGATGTCGAAGAAGCGCACTGAATCATGCCATGTATCCACGCCTTCACGCTCAGTCACCGACATACCAAACACACGGTTTAGTACTTCGAACAAACCAGAAACCGCGTTCGACTCAGGGAAGTATGGACGAAGCTCTTCATCAGAGATCTCGAACAGGTTCTGTTTTTGTTTCTCGCTGTAGTAAGCGATATCCCACAGGTTTAGCTCAGAGACACCAAACTCTTTCTCAGCAAACTGACGTAGCTCTTCTACTTCGCGCTCACCTTGCGGTTTGGCTTTTACTGCTAGGTCGTTAAGGAAACCAAGTACTTGGTCTGGCGTTTCTGCCATCTTAGTCGACAGAGATTTTTCGCTGTAAGTGCTAAAGCCAAGCATGCGTGCGATCTCGTGACGCAGCTTAAGTTGTTCAGTGATGATCTCAGTGTTGTCCCACTTGCCAGCATTTGGACCACGGTCAGAAGCACGCGTTACGTAAGCTTCGTAAAGCTCTTTGCGTAGATCTTGGTTATCACAGTAGGTCATCACAGGCAGGTATGATGGGATATCCAGAGTCAGTAGGTAACCTTCTTGCTCTTTAGCTTCTGCCGCGGCTTGTGCTGCCGCCAGTGCTGATTCAGGCATACCGGCCAGTTCAGCGACGTCTGTGATCTGCTTGCTCCAACCCATGGTTGCATCAAGCACGTTATTTGAGAATTGAGAACCTAGCTCAGACTGGCGCTTGCTGATCTCACCGTAGCGATGCTGTTCGTCCGCGGGTAAGCCAATGCCTGACAATTCAAAGTCACGCAGTGCGTCAGTGATGGTTTTTTGTTGAGCTTGGTTTAATGCCGAGAATGCTTCGCTCGCCTTGATCGCTTTATACGCTTCGAACAAACCTTTGTGTTGACCGACCCACGTGCCGTACTCAGAAAGTACAGGCAGGCAGCTCTCATAAGCGTCACGCAGTTCGTCGCTGTTCATCACAGAATTCATATGGCTTACAGGTGACCAAATACGGCCTAAACGATCATCCACTTCATCAATTGGAGCAACGAGGTTGTCCCAGCTTGGTGAAGTATTACCTTCAAGTACTTGTTCTATCTTGTTGCGACACTCTTCAATCACTTGCTCAACCGCTGGCTTAACGTGCTCAGGTTTGATCTGTGAAAACGGAGGTAAGTCCGTGAAGGTTAATAGCGGATTAGACATATAAACATTCCTTTGGCTTTAGAGACTTTCGTCTTTTTTGTAATGAGGTCGTCTTACAGTCATCAGGCTCAGGGTCGCCCTAAAAAATCACCTGCGAATAGTTATTAGATAGTGCCCAACAAGGCAAATTTCAATAGTAGAACCAATAACTAACTGCATATTGCTAGCGACTGTTCCTGAATTGTTCGAGAATTTATGGTCCATTGGGGGTTATAATAGTCAAACTAACCCCACCTACACTAACCACACTCTAATTCGAGAGTGTTACGAGAGTTTAATTTGTTAAGTTATCGCCACAGCTTCCACGCGGGCAACCATGCCGACGTAGTAAAGCATATCGTACAGAGCCTTATTCTTAATTCTTTGAAACAGAAGGATAAGCCTTTTGTTTATCATGACACTCACTCTGGTGTAGGTCGTTACGACTTAACGCATGAATGGTCTGAAAAAACGGGCGAATACAAACAAGGTATTGCACGTCTATGGTCTGCAAGTGAAGCGGGGCAACAAGATCTTCCTGAAGACATTCAAAGCTACCTTGAGTCTATCTCTGCACTCAACAATGGCGAAAAACTGCGTTTCTACCCGGGCTCACCACGTGTTGCACGCGCGCACCTGCGTGACCAAGACCGCATGGTATTAACCGAACTTCACCCTGCAGACCACCCTCTGCTTGAGCAAGAGTTCCACCGCGATCGTCAGGTGTCTATCTACAAAGAAGATGGCTTCCAACGCCTAAAAGGCAGCCTGCCACCTAAAGAACGTCGTGGTTTGGTGCTTATCGACCCGCCTTATGAGCTGGCAAAAGAGTATCGAGATGTTGTGACTGCGATTGCTCAGAGCCATAAACGCTGGGCAACTGGTATCTACGCAATTTGGTACCCAGTGGTAAATCGCTGTGATATCGAAGATATGATCGAAGGACTTGAAGGCTTAGGCATCAACAAAATTCTACAAATCGAACTTGGCGTATCACCAGACACCAACGAGCGTGGTATGACCGCATCAGGCATGATTGTTATCAACCCACCTTGGAAGCTAGAAAGCCAAATGAACGAAATTCTTCCATTCTTGAAGGAAGCAATTGCGCCGGCAACCGGTCACTTCAAAGTAGAGTGGATCGTACCCGAGTAATCTCGAACTTAACGTCATCGTCTGACGAATACTCAGCAGACTGTGACGTACACGAATAAATTTTAAACAGGGAGATTGAGTTCAACCGATCTGCCCTCAATATAATAATTAGACAATTTAAGAATCTATAGGACGTAGGTGTTCAGTGCGCTCACTGTACCCACAACCTTCAATAAATGGAGAAAGTAATGGCGACTCATTTTGATTACATCTGTATCGGCGGCGGTTCAGGCGGCATCGCATCAGCTAACCGCGCAGCAATGCACGGTGCAAAAGTTGCACTTATCGAAGCTCAAGACCTTGGTGGTACTTGTGTAAACGTTGGTTGTGTTCCTAAAAAGGTTATGTGGCACGGTGCTCAAGTTGCTGAAGCAATCAACCTATATTCAAAAGACTACGGCTTCGACGTTGACGTAAAAGGCTTCAACTGGGGCAAACTGGTTGAAAACCGTCAAGCGTACATTGGTCGTATCCACCAATCTTACGATCGTGTTCTTGGTAACAACAAAATAAACGTAATCAAAGGCTTTGCTAAGTTTGTCGATGAGAAGACCGTTGAAGTTAACGGCGAACACTACACAGCGGATCACATCCTGATCGCAGTGGGTGGTCGTCCAACCATTCCAAACATCCCTGGCGCAGAGCACGGTATCGACTCAAACGGTTTCTTCGACCTGATGGAGCAACCTAAGCGTGTTGCTGTAATCGGCGCAGGCTACATCGCAGTAGAAATCGCAGGCGTACTAAGTGCACTTGGCACAGAGACACACTTGTTCTGTCGTAAAGAGTCACCACTTCGCAGCTTCGACCCAATGATTGTTGAAACACTGGTTGAAGTAATGGAAGCGGAAGGTCCAACACTTCACACGCACTCTGTTCCTAAAGAAGTAGTGAAAGAAGCAGATGGCACGCTGACTCTGCACCTAGAGAACGGCAACACTCAAAACGTTGATCACCTAATTTGGGCTATCGGTCGCCACCCAGCCACTGACGCTATCAACCTAGCATCAACTGGCGTTGCAACGAACGACCGTGGCTACATCAAAGTAGACGAATTCCAAGCAACCAACGTTCCTGGCATCTACTGTGTTGGCGACATCATGGAAGGCGGTATCGAACTAACACCTGTTGCTGTTAAAGCCGGTCGTCAGCTTTCTGAGCGTCTATTCAACGGTCAAACAAACGCAAAAATGGACTACACGCTCGTTCCTACTGTTGTATTCAGCCACCCACCTATCGGCACTATTGGTCTAACGACTCAAGAAGCTGAAGAGCAATACGGCAAAGACAACATCAAGGTATACACGTCTGGTTTTACTGCAATGTACACTGCAGTCACTCAGCACCGTCAACCTTGTAAAATGAAGCTAGTATGTGCTGGCGAAGAAGAGACTGTAGTTGGCCTACACGGCATCGGTTTCACTGTTGATGAAATGATTCAAGGCTTCGGCGTTGCAATGAAGATGGGCGCAACCAAAGCAGATTTCGACTCTGTTGTGGCGATTCACCCAACTGGCAGCGAAGAATTTGTGACGATGCGTTAATCGCAAATCATAAGATTGAAGAAAGAAGCAGGCTTAGGCCTGCTTTTTTTATGCTCCCTCTTGAACCTTACTTCCCAACTCCACGTAACACAGGTACTGACCTATCTAGAACAGCAATGGAGTTTGTGATGAATCTACTAATTGAATCATTTGAAGGCGGGATCTACTTGGCTTACCAAATCGTTGGCGAACAAAAGCAATTAATTAAAGACGACCACCAGCACCCAATGAAGTTTTTGAGTGTTAACCAAGCACGCGACCACTTTAGCGACCAAGGCGTGGCGTCGGCAATGCTGGTTCACAACAGTGCCTACGACGAGATGTGTGGCGAGCATTGTGGCCACACCCAACCGTTCGAGATTGATTTGAAGTGGAGTTAAATCAACTTCAAATCAATCGCGATAAAAATTAAAAGGCTTACATCAATGTAAGCCTTTCTTATGGGAATCACTTTCCCTTTTATTCATTTAAATCAACGCAATGTCCGCTTCTGTCTGCGTTTGATGTTTTGCTCTTTCACAATAAAATCGAACAGTGGAGCGAAGAGGTTGGCGAATAAGATAGCCAGCATGATGCCCTCTGGATAAGCAGGGTTGAGCACGCGAATACCAACCGTCATCACACCGATAAGAATCCCGTAAGCCCATTTACTCTGATTGGTAAAAGCGGCAGAAACTGGGTCGGTCGCCATAAAGAAAGTACCAAAGGCAACGCCACCCAACACAAAGTGCCAGTAGAACGGCATAGAAAACATCGAGTTGGTTTCGGATCCGATCCAATTCATCAAACTAGAGGTCGCCACAAGGCCAATAATCACACCCGCAACAATGCGCCAAGAGGCTATCTTCATGGCAATCAGAATCAGACCCGTCAACATGATAAGCAATGAAGAAACCTCACCCATCGAGCCCGGTATATTACCGACAAACGCATCCATCCAGGTGATCGCCTCGCCAGTCATATTATTGATAAGCGAAGTACTGCCACCCTCATACCATTGACTCAGTGGTGTCGCGCCTGAATAGCCGTCAGCGGCAACCCACACAAGCCCACCCGACATGTTGGCTGGATAAGCGAAATAGAGGAAAGCCCGTCCAGCTAACGCAGGATTAAGGAAATTTCGTCCTGTACCACCGAACAGCTCTTTGGCGACAACGATACCAAAAGTGATACCTAATGCGGCTTGCCAGAGCGGAATGGTTGGCGGGAGGATTAGTGCAAACAGCACCGAGCTGACAAAGAAGCCTTCATTAACTTCGTGCTTGCGAACGACTGCAAACAAGACCTCCCAGAAACCACCCACAACAAACACCGTGGCATAAACGGGTAGAAAATAGAGTGCACCAAGCAACATCTGGTTTGCCCAGCCACTTGCCATCAATGACTGCGCATCACCAAATGCCCAAGACAAGCGCCAGCTGCTTTCAATAACAGAGGTAAGTTCGTTAAGTTGATAGCTGGACGTTAATGCGAGGAAGCTTTGGTGTCCGACGTTATACATCCCCCAAAACATCGCGGGAAAGGTCGCTAGCCACACCAGGATCATGATTCGTTTGAGATCGATACTGTCTCTAACATGGGTCTGGCCTTGGTTTACGTTGCCGGGCGTATAAAATATGGTGGCGAACGCTTCATACACAGGGTAAAGCTTTTCGTACTTCCCTCCAGCTTCGAAGCGTGGAGCCACGTCTTCTAATCGTTTTTTTAAACTCATAATCTCAATCACCTTATTGCTTGAGTTATGGTTTTCTACGCATCAACTGCTCTATTTGAACAATTTATCGCGATTTTTAGTCAAATTCGTATGAAGAAAGGGTGTCCAGAAGTCGAACCGATGTTGAAAAAAGAAGGTGTATAAACAACAAAGCCCCAGCAATGGCTGAGGCTTGTTTAGTCTTACAACGGGTCTTCGCTACTTCACGCACATCACATTAAGCAATGAAGAACCTTTCAATTGATTTACGTTACCGTTAGTAAACAGACCTTTCTTATCTGCGCCCCAATAAGGGAGATGCATTGGCCAGTTCTGTTTTTCCATAACCTTTGAGCTCAAGATGCTCTGCCATTGCTTTTCAGTCATCAGTTTCATGTTGACCTGATTACACACCAACTCAGCGCTATCGTAATCTAGACGGCTCCAAGGCTTGCCTTGTTCCATATAGAACTGCTGCTGATGGTCTAGAAGGTAAGGAATCGCATATTGGCTACCCGCAACATTGGCTGTCACACGGATTTCGATTTCCAAATCGTTGTCTGAATTCGCGTTACCGCTTGGTAGCGTCTGAATAGCTGCAGCACTCGTTACCGCTGCCGCTTGCTTCGCAGCCACAGGTTTCGGAGCAGGTTTTGGTTTTACAGGGGCCTTAGGCTTAACCATTTTTGGCTCTGCCGGTTTTGCAACGATAGGCTGTGATGAGGTTTTCGACTTATCGACCATGCGAATAAAGGCTTCACCATAACCGGGAACCTTGCGCACCTGAGCTAAGTCTTTTCTCGCATCAGAGAAGGTAGAATAAGGTCCGATTAAGCAACGATAGTCTCCGCCTTCAGGCTTCATCCAGACGTTGGTCGAGATCTTCTCATATAGGGGCTTTGCTCGGTTCAGTGACAAAGGCTTATTCAGCAGGCCACATTGAACCCAAAACAGCTCGTTATCTGAATGACGTTTAGGCGCCTTACTTCCCCAAACACCCTTGCCGATCGGACATGATTGCTCTAGCTGTGGTAATTGGTTAGTGCTTGCCTGAGTTGCATCACATAGAACCGACTCTGCACTCACTTGGCTCGAGACCAAAAGGGATGCAGCGATAAGCCCCATACGATAATTTCTCGTCACAGCACGACATACAGCATTCATTGTCAATTTCATAACCACCACTTAAACCCTCACGGGCTAATTATTACCGAATCTATGTCGATAAAACATGAATTCCATTTTAAGTATTATTGACACTATCAATGATACTAAGTTCCAGATCCATTAAGCAAAAAAAGAGCCGTAATTGCTTACGGCTCTTAATTTAGTGACTTTTTTATCTAAAAATCAATCAGAGCTATCACCCTTTATAAATTTTAGGGTTAAACACGTCACGTAACCAGTCGCCTAATAGGTTAATAACTAGAACCAATGTTACCAAAAGCACACCTGGGAATGCTGTGATCCACCATGCTCCTGAGAAAATGTAGTTAAAACCTGTACTGATCAGAGCACCCAGTGATGGTTGGTCTACCGGAAGACCTAAACCTAGGAAAGAAAGTGCCGCTTCTGACATGATGGCATTTGCCACCTGTACCGTAGAGATAACCAAAATTGGAGATAAACAGTTAGGCAGAATATGACGGAACATGATGCGAGGCGCTCTAAAGCCCATCACACGCGCCGCTTCAACGTATTCTTTCTTCTTCTCAGCCAATACCGATGCACGAATCGTACGAGCATACTGCGGCCATTCAGCAATACCGATGATCACCACCAGCATAACAACGGCATATTGCGCATAGAAGTCACTGCCGAAGCTAGCCTTAAAGATGGCCGAGACAATGATCGCAACCATCATGGTTGAGAACGAAAGCTGAACATCAGCGAAACGCATCAAGAAGCTATCAATACGGCCACCGAAATAACCCGCAGACAAGCCAATGATAATACCAAGCGTCAGTTGTAGGCCTACCGCTAAGAAACCAATGGTCAGTGATAAACGCGAACCGTAAAGCATAGTCGATAAAATATCACGGCCTTGCTCATCCGTTCCGAGCAAGAAACGTTCTTCGCCATCTTCCATCCATGATGGTGGAAGCTCTGAATCCATGATATCAATCGATGTCACGTCGTACGGGTCTGTTGGCGCTAGAATAGGTGCTGCTAATGCCATCACTAAAAAGATTGAGAAAATGGCGAAACTCACCATTGCCACTTTGTCGCGTAAGAAGTAATACACAATGTCTGATTGCTTAAAACGTTCCCAGCGAGACGGCACTGTCGATGTCTGTTCCATGATTATGCTCCTTTCCCTGTGATGTTAACGGTTGGGTTGATAACACCGTAAAGCAAATCAACAATCGTGTTAGTCACTACGAAAATAAGACCAACAAAAATAACGTATGCGGTAATCAGCGGTGTATCTACACGGTTGATCGCTTCTAAAAATAAGAAACCTGTGCCGGGCCACTGGAAAACCGTTTCAGTAAGAATGGTGTATGCCACCATAGTACCAATCTGAACACCACCAACAGTAAGAACCGGTAGCATGGTGTTTTTCAATGCGTGTTGGTAATAGATTTTGTTTAGCGCTAAGCCTTTCGCTTTACCAAACTTAATGTATTCAGAACTTAGAACTTCTAGCATTTCAGAACGAACTAGACGAATAAACAGAGGCAGCATGATAGATGCTAGAGCAATGCTCGGCAGTACCAAGTGTGCAAGGCCATCGAGCGTTAAGAAGCCAGACTCCCAACCAAACCAGTTGGCAGTATCACCACGTCCAAATGACGGTAGCCAACCTAGCTCAATAGAGAACACATACATCAGCATGATTGCAGTTAAGAAAACAGGTACCGAGATGCCGATACTACTGCCCGCCATGACCAATTTAGTGAAGAAACTTTTTGGGTGTATTGCAGAATAAACGCCTAATGGAATCGACAGACAAACAATAATCAGAGAAGCACCGAACACAAGTTCAAGCGTCGCGACCAATTTGTCTAAAATCACGTCCACTGCAGGGCGTTTAAAGAAATATGAAGTACCAAGATCACCTTGTAGGGCTGCGCCTATAAAGCGAGTATATTTTGTAACGAAGGGATCATTTAAGCCGAGTTCATCGCGTAGCGCTTGACGCTCCGCCTCTGAAACAGATTGACCGACTAACTCACGTAACGGGTCGCCCAGGTTATCCTGAATGGCAAACGCCACCAAACTGATCACAAACATCACTATCAGTGCCTGAAACAGGCGCTTGACCAGAAACGTAACCATTCCTTGCCCCTTATCTATCCATGACTGTCTAATCGAAATCCGCGACTAGACAACAAAAAATTCAGTCTTAAAAAAGGTATTTAGCCAGACTGAAGGAAGACCAAATACCGAAACTTAAATCTATATCTTAATAATATTGAGAGCCTGAAAGCTTCAGGCTCTCGATTCTAGCAAGCTAGATTATTTTACAACTAGGTCGCCGAAGTAAGGCATAACCATTGGGTTTACTACGTCTGCTGCACCTACGTTAGATTTCGCGCCCCACGCTTCACTTTGCCAGTGTAGAGGTACGAATACTGCGTCGTTGTAAAGTGTTGCTTCAACGCCTTTCAGCATCTTAGAACGCTTAACAGGGTCAGTTTCAGTGTTAGAAGCTTCTACAATCGCATCCATTTCTGGGTTTGAGTAACCAGAACAGTTGTATTGACCACGGCCAGTCTCTTCGTTACGAGTCATCGTTAGGAACTCGTTGAAGTTAGCTGAATCTTCTGTATCTGAGTGCCAGCCGATCATCATCATGTCTGCTGAACATAGGTCAAACTCAGGCCAGTACTGTGCTTTAGGCATCGTCTTAAGATCAACTTTGATACCAATCTTAGACAGCATTGCCGCAGACGCTTGCGCTACTTTCGCATCGTTCACGTAACGGTTGTTAGGCGCTGCCATAGTTAGTGTAAAGCCATCTTCATAGCCAGCTTCTTTCATCAGCTCTTTCGCTTTTTTCAGATCGTAACGAGGAACTAGATCTTCGTTGTGACCCGCGTAGCCTGTTGGGCTTTGCTGACCAGCAGCTGTCGCGAAACCTTTCATGATTTTCTTAACAATACCTTCATTGTTAATCGCATGAACGATTGCTTGACGAACGCGCACATCTTTCAGTGCTTCGTTGCTGTTTTGGTTCATTTGGAACGTAATGATACGAGTACCAGGTAGCGTTACTAGATCGATGTTCTTAGCGTTTTTAACACGCTTGTGATCGTTTGGTGCTACAGGGTGAATCATGTCCACGTCACCAGAAAGAAGTGCTGCTACACGCGTTGCATCTTCTTTGATTGGCACAAGAGTTAGCTTGTCTACGTTGCCTTCAGTTTCTGTGTCCCAGTAATCGTTGAAACGCTCGAACGTTACTTTAACGCCTTGTTCACGTTGAGTTACGATGAATGGGCCAGTACCTGAAACGTTAGTCGAAGCGAACGAGTTACCGTGCTTAACTAGCTCAGATTTATCATTACCTTCCGCTGTCTGACCAGAGTAGAACTTGCTGTCCATTGGGAAGATGTAAGTTGCTGTTTGTAGTACTAGTGGGTAAGCCGCTTTTGATATTAGCTCAACTGTGTAGTCATCCACTTTTACCATTTTTTCGTATGGCGTGAAGATAGACTTAAAGTCTGGAGAAGCTTGTAGACGTTCAAAAGTCCACACTACATCATCAGCAGTCAGTTCGTTACCAGAGTGGAATTTCACACCTTTACGTAGATTAAAACGGAAAGTCGTATCATCAACACGCTCCCAGCTAGATGCTAGGCGGCCTTCAAAATCCATCTCTTGAGTGAAACGTACTAGAGGGTCAAACACCATGTGAGACATTTGCAGTGTGCCACCAGACAGCTGCTCGTGCGGGTCAAGTGATACTGGGTCAGCTGCGTAGCCAACGGTAATATCTGCTGCTGCTGCACTAAAGCTTAGGCCAGCTGCCATTAAAGCTACTGCTAATTTGCTTTTCATGGTTTTCATTGCATAACTCCTTCATGCGGGAATCCAGATCCCTAGTTGTTGTATTTGCGTCTGTTTATTGTTTTTAGCAAGCCAAACTCCAGCCTGCTGATTTTTATATCGCGGCTTTTGCCACTGCTTTTTCTTCTCTTAAACCCGTAAATTCAGGCATTAAAGAAATTAGGTGTTTGCTGTATTCATGCTGAGGCGATTGGAACAGCTGCTCTGTTGGCGCTACTTCCAATAGTTCTCCCATTTGCATCACACCAACACGATCACACATTTGACGTATAACCGGTAAATCGTGACTGATGAACAGCATGGTTAGGTTGAGCTCGTCTTGTAAGTCTTTTAATAGATTAAGAATCTGAGCCTGTACCGACACATCCAAAGCCGACGTAGGTTCATCACAAATCAGAAGACGTGGGCGAGTTGCCAAGGCGCGAGCGATAGAAATACGCTGACGTTGGCCACCTGAGAATTCGTGTGGGTATTTAACTCCAGCCATCTTGCCTAAACCAACGTGCTCTAGCAGGTCGTGAACGATCTGACGAGTTTCATTCTCGTTGCGCGTAAGCTTATGGAATCGGATAGGTTCAGCAATGATGTCGAAGATCTTCATTCGGGGGTTCATTGATGTGTATGGGTTTTGGAACACCATCTGCATTTGGCGACGCATTGGGCGACGCTCTTTCTCAGACTTAAGCCCAGTAAGGTCAATACCTTCAAAGGTCACTTTGCCTGAATTGGGTGCGTACAAGCCAGCAATCACACGAGCAATCGTTGATTTACCCGAACCAGATTCACCCACAAGACCAAAAGTTTCACCTTCGTGTACTTCAAAGCTCACATTGTTTGACGCCTGAACGTACTCACGACGACTCTCAAAGAAAGAATCCTTGGTAGTAAAGCGTAAGTTGACGTTTTCAACATTCAACAACGGGCCAGTGTAATCACGGTGATCTTGGCTTTGACCTAACCAGTGGTTTTTCACATCAAGTGGTTCCATCTCGTGCGCTTCTTCGATGTAGCTCACAAGAGGGAAACGATCGAGTTTACGATCTGAACGCGGAACCGCTGAGATAAGACTGTGCGTGTAAGGGTGTTCAGGAGTACCAAGGACTTTCGCCGTCGGGCCAAACTCAACTAAATCACCACGATACATAACCGCTACGCGATCGGTAACGTTAGATACGACACCCATGTCGTGCGTGACCAACATACAACCTACGTTCTTCTTAATACAGAGATCGCGAATTAAACCCAAAATCTGGTCTTGGATAGACACATCCAGTGCGGTTGTTGGTTCATCTGCGATGATTAAGTCAGGTTCACCTGCCAATGCGATCGCGATAACAACACGCTGACGCATACCGCCAGAGAATTGGTGTGGGTACTGCTTTAAACGGTTTTCTGGTTGCGGAATACCAACTTGGTTCATCAAGTCTAATGAGCGTTGGTAAGCTTCTTGATCCGAAACCTTCATGTTGGCATGAATCGTTTCTTTTAACTGCTGCTCTACTGTGAATAGAGGGTTAAGAGAAGTCATTGGGTCTTGGAAGATAAAACCAATCTTTGAGCCGCGAACAGAACGCATCTGTTCAGGAGATAGGCCAGAGACTTTTTCGCCATCCAAAAATACCTCGCCGCTAGCAATGCGACCAGGAGGGCTCAGTAGATCGATCACAGCATTGCCTACTGTTGATTTACCGGCACCAGACTCCCCTACAACGCCAACAATCTCACCACGTTCAATGTTGAACGAAAGCGATTTTACTGCTGCGTGAACTCCATGACGAGATGGGTATTCGATACGAAGATTTTTTACTTCTAAAAGTGACATTACCAGACCTCTACTGCTTTGGCAGCTCTCTGCCCTGTCTGCAAAATTGAATCCATTCTTACCAGAATATTGTTCTGATATTTTATACGGTTGACAATTTGGCAAATAATTCACAGAAAAGCAACAAAAATAGGATAAAAAGTCGACATTAAACGCTTAACAAGCAAAAGCACCACATAACTATTCACCCAGAGAGCATATAGTAATAAAAATCAACATTCTATTGTCGATAATAAATACTCAGAAATCCCTTACTACCACTTACTTGTAGAGTTAAAACTATGGTTAAAAGCAGATCTCACTACCAGTCACTAAAAACAAATAATTATTCCAAAAAACAATTAACACTATAGAAACAAACGCTAATTTTTGTCATTTAAGCAAACAAAACAACCAGATAGAAGCATATTAACCATATATATTACCCCTAACATCATTTCAACGAATACCAACCAGTGAAACGAAAGACTTACTAAAATGGAGACGATTTTGAGCGACTTGATGTAAAGAAAACTGTCAAATACAGGCCTTAGAGAACATATTTAGCGTCAAATTTCACTTTTCATAGAAATCTTTAGACCAAACCTATTAATTTGTCGAATGATTGGCGGTGAATTTTATATAAAATTAGATATCGATCAGCTCATTTAATAAAGCCGACACCTCTAGAAAGGCGCGATAATCTAGAAAAAAGGTAAGAGTTCTCCTGATACAAAGGATGGATTTTACGAAGGCCACATCAAGCAAGACATTGAAATATTTAGGGTATCAGTATTCAAAATCAAGAATAACTTCAACTACAGATGTCAAAAATCTCAACCTTTCGACTGAAGCCTCTATTGTGGTAAATAAAGAGAGATTAGGCACGGAAGCGCTTCCTGTGGCCTGACGAACCACCGGGCTGGCGATCTATCAGCTTGGCGGCAAGTCCACGACCTTCTGGTCCCAACTATCTAAATTTCAGATGTAAAAAAACCCCGTCATTTCTGACGCGGACGGCTAGTTGAGGCTTCTTAAGTGATCGGTGAAGAGACATTCTTTGAACATCAGGCGAACCCCACTTGGGTTCCAACCTAGTGATCTACAGATGAAAAAAGCTCATCATTTCTGATGAGCTTTCTTAAAGGTGGTCAGTGAAGAAGGATTTGATGCGACTGGGCTTCCAGACCCAAATACACCATTATCTTTTCTCCAGATAGAAAAAAAGCTCATCATTTCTGATGAGCTTTCTTAAGGTGGTCGGTGAAGAGGGATTCGAACCCCCGACCCTCTGGTCCCAAACCAGATGCGCTACCAAGCTGCGCTATTCACCGAGACGTTTCGTTTGATTTCTCAAACTGGGAACTTCAAAGAAGCTACCAAAATTAATGGGGTGGCTAACGAGATTCGAACTCGCGACCACCGGAATCACAATCCAGGGCTCTACCAACTGAGCTATAGCCACCACTAATTTTTTATATAACCGCTTAAAAGCGATTATTGAAATAGTGGTCGGTGAAGAGGGATTCGAACCCCCGACCCTCTGGTCCCAAACCAGATGCGCTACCAAGCTGCGCTATTCACCGACTAATTTTGTATCGACTCTTGGGAATAATGAATCAACACTGGAAGCCGAAGCTACCGATATTTTGTAAAGAAAGAATGGGGTGGCTAACGAGATTCGAACTCGCGACCACCGGAATCACAATCCAGGGCTCTACCAACTGAGCTATAGCCACCATTATTTCTTTTTTGCCAATTTCTCACTTACCGAAGTAAGAGACCGGATGGCGCGCCTGAAAGGATTCGAACCTTCGGCCTTTGGCTCCGGAGGCCAACGCTCTATCCAGCTGAGCTACAGGCGCATGCCCTGTCGGCGGAGTGGAATAATACGTATATCACCCAATGCCGTCTAGTACTTTTTTAACTTTTTTTTCTGTTTGGTCTCTTTTTCGACAGTTAATATGTGATAAACCCCTTATTTGAGTACTACAACCCGCCACAGCTTATAAGTTGTTGTTTATTGCAACAACTTATCGGGATATAATCACCCATTATTTACATTGGTTTAACAGTTGCTCTTTGCTGGTGAAGCCAAAACACCCTCCAACACTATAAATTGGTAAGCACGTACTTACCTTGGGAATGTAAAGTGAGTTTAATGGATATGTCTCGTCGAATTTTAAGCGTTGTCATCGCAGTTTTAACCTTTTCAACTGGCGCAATGGCTTCAGGCCTTAGCGAAGCAGAGCAAGATGCAATTGCTGAACGCATCAAACCAGTTGGTCAAGTTTACCTAGTCGGCAGCGAACCAGTAGTCGCAGAACCAACAGGCCCTCGTGATGGCGCAACAGTTTACGGTACCTTTTGTATCGCTTGTCACGCATCTGGCGTAAGTGGCGCACCTAAAACAGGAGATGCTGGTGATTGGGGGCCTCGTATAGCTCAAGGTCGCGATATCCTAGCTAACCACGCAATCAACGGCTTTAATGCAATGCCAGCGAAAGGTTCATGTATGGACTGCTCAGACGACGAAATCAAAGATGCTATCGAGCACATGATTGCTGGTCTGTAATTTACCGATCTGTAATTAAAAATACCCAATTCAAAAAAGGTGACCCTATGGTCACCTTTTTATTTGTCTCTATTTAATGCTTTCAGAACCAGACGCTACTTTTTGTTGAACATCGCACGAATATTAGCAATATGTGCCTGTCCTTTTTCCATTCTTTCTTCAGCGGATTGTGGTTTCTTAACGCTTTCCCACTCCACATCATCATGCGGCAACTCGTCAAGGAAGCGGCTTTGTGTTGGCTTAATCAATTCACCGTACTGACGACGTTCACGACACTTAGTAAAAGTCAGCTCTTTCTGCGCTCGCGTAATCCCTACATACATAAGACGACGCTCTTCTTCTACATTACCTTCATCAACACTGGTTTGGTGTGGCAAGATGCCCTCTTCAGCCCCCATCAAGAATACATACGGAAACTCTAGGCCTTTCGAAGCGTGCAATGTCATTAGTTGAACTTGGTCTGCATCGTCATTATCTTCCCCGCGCTCCATCATGTCGCGTAAAGTTAAACGTTGAACAACCTCTCGTAGCGTCTTCTCTTCTTTATCATAGTTGTCACCTTCGAGGTCGGCCACAATCCAGCTATAGAGATCAGACACGTTTTTCATTCGCATTTCAGCGGCTTTCGGACTTGGAGAGGTTTCGTAGAGCCAATCTTCGTAATTAATGTCACGAACCAAAGAGCGAACCGCCTCAACTGTATTACCACGCTCTGCATTATCCGAGATACGAACAATCCAATCGCTGAAACGACGCAGGTTTTCCAAACCACGGCCCGTCAGCGTTTGCTCTAAGCCCATTTCGAAGCTGGCTTCAAACAGGCTTTTACCGCGCATGTTGGCGTAGCTGCCTAATTTTTCAAGCGTAACTGGGCCGATCTCACGACGTGGTGTGTTTACAATACGCAAAAAGGCGTTGTCATCATCAGGATTCACCAACACACGTAGGTAAGCCATGATGTCTTTAATTTCTGCTCTGGCGAAAAAGGATGTACCGCCTGAGATTTTGTAAGGCACGCGGTTCTGCATCAAGGCTTTTTCAATCAAGCGAGATTGGTGGTTACCGCGGTAAAGCACTGCATAATCTTTGTATTCTGTGCGATTCAAAAATTTGTGGGCGATGATCTCACCGGTAATACGCTCTGCTTCATGCTCTTCATTCTTAGCATTTAATACCTTGAGCTTTTCACCATCTGGGATCTCAGAGAACAGTGACTTCTCATAGACGTGCGGATTGTTGGCGATCAAGATATTCGCAGCACGCAAGATACGACTGGTTGAGCGGTAGTTTTGCTCAAGCTTAATCAGACGTAGATTTGGGTAATCTTCACCAAGCAACACCAAGTTTTGTGGTTTCGCACCACGCCATGAATAGATCGACTGGTCATCGTCGCCAACGACGGTTAAACGACCGCGTTCACCGACAAGCAAGCGAACCAATTCATATTGACTGGTGTTGGTATCTTGATACTCATCGACCAACAGGTAACGAATACGTGACTGCCAACGCTCACGAACGTCTTGATTGGTTTTCAATAGCAAAACAGGCATTGCGATCAAATCATCGAAGTCTAATGCGTTATAAGCCTTCATTTGTTTTTGATACATCTCAAAACAGAATGCAAATAACTGCTCTTGTTCACCTTGAGCTCGTGCTTTCGCCTGATCTGGCGTGAGCATGTCATTTTTCCAATTTGAAATAGTGCTCATCAAAGAACGCAGCAGATCCTTATCACCATCGATCTGTGTTTCAGTTAGTTCTTTAAGTAGAGCTAACTGGTCTTGGTCATCAAATAACGAGAAGCCCGCTTTCAAACCCAGCGCTTTGTATTCTCGGCGAATGATAGTTAAACCCATGGTATGGAACGTTGAAACGATCAGACCTTTAGATTCACCTTTACCCAGAGTTTGACCCACACGCTCTTTCATCTCGCGTGCCGCTTTATTGGTAAAGGTTACCGCTGCAATATTACGAGCCTTGTAGCCACACTCTTGAACCAAGTAAGCAATCTTGTTGGTGATAACACGTGTTTTACCCGATCCAGCGCCCGCTAATACTAAGCAGGGACCAGAAACATACTTCACGGCTTCATCTTGTCTTGGGTTCAGTCTCATTTGATTCTCAATTTGGTCTAGAGGGGCGAATTCAATTGCGCGCCTATAATAATGCTGCAACACCACGAATGCTACGTTCTCTTATACAAGATTTTTACGCGACTTGTGTAAAACTTTGTTGCACATGTGTATGGTTCTTGGGCTATAATGAATGAACGTTCATTCACTGGTGATGGAATAATGACAACTCATGCACCTCAGGATAAACGCCAACAAATACTTTCTGCCGCTGAAAAGCTCATTGCGGAGGTCGGCTTTCAAGGCCTTTCAATGCAAAAATTAGCCAAAGAGGCGGGAGTTGCTGCAGGCACTATCTACCGCTACTTCGACGATAAAGATCACTTGATAGATGATGTTCGAGTGCTCGTGACTCAACGAGTAGCAGATGCTGTTCAAGAAGGGGTTGATGATTCGGATCCAATTAAGCAACGCTATCGTACTATGTGGTTGAACATATGGAACTTAGCGGGAACGAACTTAGCCGCGATAAAAAATCGGGTTCAATATGACTCACTGCCCATCACAAATAGCCTAAACTTCAGGGAACTAGAACGTAAAATGTTTGCCCAAGTTGAGCTGCTATTTAATGAGGGTAAAGAGCAAGGACTGTTTAAACCACTTGATAATGAAGTATTAAGCGGCTTGAGCTTAGCGGCTAGTGTATCTCTAGCGCGAAAGCATTCTTTAGGATTTTACCAACTCGACGAGGCAGAACTAGAATCTGCAATAGAAGCCAGTTGGGATGCAATAATTAAACACTAGATCGGAGTTTTGACCATAATGAAAAAGTGGACTTTCTTCATGTTACTCATCGCTGTACTTCTTTTCGGCAGCGTTATTGGGTTCAACATGTTCAAACAACAAAAAATTGCTGAGTATATGGCCAACCGCCCTGAACCAGAGTTTCCAGTAACGGTTACTGAAGTTCAGCCGATCGACTGGGTTCCAGTAATTGAAGCTATCGGCTTCATCGAACCTAACCAAGGTGTCACGCTAGCGAATGAAACCAACGGTGTTATTGACCAAATCTCTTTTGGTTCTGGTACTGATGTTAAAAATGACCAACTTCTTGTTCGTCTTGATTCTGGCGTAGAAAAGGCAAATCTAAAGAGTTCTGAAGCTCGCCTGCCTGCGGCAAAAGCAAAATACAAACGCTACCAAGGCCTGTATAAGAAAGGTTCTATTTCAAAAGAAGCATACGATGAAGCAGAAGCAAACTACTACTCTCTATCTGCTGATATTGAAAGCCTAAAAGCATCTATCGAACGCCGTGAAATTCGCGCTCCTTTCGATGGCAAAGTGGGTATTCGTAACGTGTACCTAGGTCAATACCTGCAATCAGGTACAGATATCGTTCGTTTAGAAGATACCAGCGTGATGCGCCTACGCTTTACGGTATCTCAAACAGATATCTCTCGTATCAATGTTGGTCAGGCTATCGACATCTTTGTTGATGCTTACCCAGAGAAACCGTTTGAAGGCTCTATCAGTGCCATTGAACCCGCAGTAAGTATCCAAAGTGGTCTTATTCAAGTTCAAGCAGACATTCCAAACAATGATGGCAAGCTTCGTAGCGGCATGTTTGCGCGTGCTAACATCATTCTGCCTAAGCTAGAGAACCAAGTAACGTTGCCTCAAACAGCGATTACTTTCACTCTATATGGTGACAATGTTTACATCCTGACGGAAGAAGACGGCGTTCAACGTGTTGCTCAACATGTTGTAAAAGTAGGTGAGCGTACCGCTGAGATTGCACACATCCTTGAAGGCGTTAAAGCCGGTGATACGGTTGTAACTTCTGGCCAAGTACGCCTAAGTAACGGTGCCAAAGTTAAGGTTGTTGAAAGTGATGCAATCACTCCACCACCTGAAACACCTAAGCTGTAACTGGAGGCACAATGCGCTTTACTGATGTTTTTATTAAACGTCCAGTTCTAGCGGTATCCATCAGCTTTTTGATTGCTCTGCTTGGCTTACAAGCAATCTTCAAAATGCAGGTGCGTGAATACCCTGAAATGACGAATACCGTCGTAACCGTAACCACGAGTTACTACGGTGCAAGTGCCGATCTTATCCAAGGCTTTATCACCCAGCCCCTCGAACAAGCTGTGGCTCAAGCGGATAATATCGACTATATGACTTCTTCTTCTGTACTTGGTAGTTCTACGATTACCGTAAACATGAAGTTGAACACCGACCCGAATGCGGCGCTGTCTGACATACTGGCCAAGACAAACTCGGTGCGTTCTCAGCTTCCAAAAGAAGCCGAAGATCCAACCGTAACTATGTCGACCGGTTCAACGACCGCGGTACTTTATATTGGTTTTACCAGTGATGAGCTCGTATCAAGTCAAATTACCGATTATCTAGAGCGTGTAATCAACCCGCAGCTATTTACGGTAAATGGTGTATCTAAAGTCGACCTTTATGGTGGTATGAAATACGCACTGCGCGTATGGCTAGATCCGTCAAAAATGGCAGCTGTTAACCTCACCGCTACTGATGTTATGTCGGTATTGGATGCCAACAACTACCAATCAGCGACAGGTCAAGCTACTGGCGAATTCGTTCTTTATAACGGCAGTGCCGATACGCAGGTATCAAACACTGAAGAGCTAGAGAACTTAGTCGTTAAAAGTGGTGAGGGTGAAATTATTCGCCTGTCTGACATCGCTAAGGTTTCTTTAGAAAAAAGCCACGATATTTACCGAGCGAGTGCAAACGGTAAGGAAGCGGTTGTTGCAGCAATTAACGCGGCACCAAGTGCGAACCCTATCAACATTGCCGCTGATGTCCTTGAGCTTCTACCTCAATTAGAGAAGAACCTTCCAAGTAACATCTCGATGAATATCATGTATGACTCGACTATTGCGATTAATGAATCCATTCAAGAGGTTATTAAAACTATTCTTGAAGCGGCATTAATTGTACTCGTCGTAATTACTTTGTTCTTAGGTTCATTCCGTGCGGTTCTTATCCCGATCGTTACTATCCCACTATCTCTAATTGGTGTGGCTATGGTAATGCAGGCGATGGGCTTCTCTTGGAACCTAATGACGCTACTGGCAATGGTACTGGCTATCGGCTTAGTAGTTGATGATGCCATCGTTGTATTGGAAAACGTCGACCGGCATATAAAATTAGGGGAGTCTCCTTTCCGAGCTGCCATCATCGGTACTCGTGAAATTGCAGTACCCGTTATCGCAATGACATTAACGCTAGGTGCAGTATATGCTCCTATTGCAATGATGGGTGGTATCACAGGCTCGTTGTTTAAAGAGTTTGCACTAACCCTTGCTGGTGCTGTTTTTGTATCGGGCA
Source organism: Vibrio sp. OPT20 (assembly GCF_963889365.1). Lineage (NCBI taxonomy): Bacteria > Pseudomonadati > Pseudomonadota > Gammaproteobacteria > Vibrionales > Vibrionaceae > Vibrio > Vibrio sp. OPT20. Next base: position 160,482 of record NZ_CAWPOA010000075.1, read on the forward strand.
TTGTGGCGTTAACGTTATCGCCAATGATGTGTTCAAAAATGCTCAAAGCTCACGCCGAGCCAAGCAAGTTTGAGCAGAAAGTACATAGCGTACTAGACGGCATGACCAATCGCTACGAGCGTATGCTTGGCGCGGTAATGCAGCATCGTCCAGTCTTCATTGGCTTCGCTATCATCGTATTTGCAAGTTTGCCACTGTTATTCAAGTTCATCCCTAGTGAGTTAGCGCCTTCAGAAGATAAAGGTGTAATCATGCTTATGGGTACAGCACCTTCGAATGCGAACTTAGACTACATGCAAAACACCATGAATGACGTAAACAGCCTTCTGTCTGATCAGCCAGAAGTAGCGTATGCGCAGGTGTTTACAGGTGTTCCTAATGCAAACCAAGCTTTTGGTATCGCATCAATGGTTCCATGGAGTGAGCGTGAAGCAAGCCAGTCTGAAGTAGCAAACCGTGTTGGTAACTTGGTGAAAGATGTTCCTGGTATGGCCGTAACAGCCTTCCAAATGCCAGAACTTCCAGGTGCAGGTTCAGGCCTTCCTGTTCAGTTTGTTATTACAACACCGAACAGCTTCGAGAGCCTATTCCAAATTACGACAGAGATCTTAGCCGAAGTATCGACAAACCCGCTGTTCGTTTATTCAGATCTTGATTTGAATTACGACTCAGCAACGATGAAGATCCATATCGACAAAGACAAAGCGGGTGCTTACGGCGTGACGATGCAAGATATCGGTATCACTCTAGGTACTATGATGTCTGATGGTTACGTAAACCGTATCGACTTGAATGGTCGTTCTTACGAGGTTATCCCTCAAGTTGAACGTAAGTTCCGTCTAAACCCTGAATCGATGAACAACTACTATGTTCGTGGCGCAGATGGTAAAGCAATTCCTCTAGGCAGTTTAATCACGATTGATGTTGTGGCTGAGCCTCGCTCTCTTCCTCACTTCAACCAATTGAACTCGGCTACGATTGGTGCGGTACCGGCTCCAGGCGCTGCAATGGGTGATGCAATTGCGTGGTTTGAAGACACAGCTGCCAATAAGCTTCCAAGTGGCTATAACCATGACTACATGGGTGAAGCACGCCAATACGTAACAGAAGGTAGCGCACTTTACGCGACCTTTGGTTTAGCGTTGGCTATCATCTTCTTGGTATTGGCGATTCAGTTTGAATCACTAAAAGATCCACTGGTTATCATGGTATCTGTACCACTGGCGATTTGTGGTGCCCTAATAGCTCTGGCTTGGGGTGCGGCAACGATGAACATCTACTCGCAAGTTGGTTTGATCACCTTGGTCGGCCTGATTACCAAGCACGGTATCTTGATCTGTGAGGTAGCGAAAGAAGAACAGCTACACAATCACAAGACTCGTATTGAAGCGGTAATGGAAGCGGCGAAGGTTCGTCTTCGTCCAATCCTGATGACAACGGCTGCGATGATCGCGGGTCTAATCCCACTGATGTACGCAAGTGGTGCGGGTGCGGCTCAGCGTTTCAGTATTGGTATCGTAATCGTTGCAGGTCTAGCGATTGGTACTATCTTCACACTATTTGTACTGCCAGTGATTTACAGCTACTTGGCTGAAAAACACAAACCTCTACCTGTATTTGTTGAAGACAAAGACCTAGAAAAGCTAGCTCGCGTCGATGAAGCAAAAGCAGCGCACAGAGAATTAGCTGATAATAAGTAATCACTAAGTCGTAATAACAATAAAAAGGCTACTTCGGTGGCCTTTTTTTGTACGCCATAGGCGACATCTCAAGTGTGATTAAATAGAATAGTGACAAATATTCAGGAGTTTTAATTGATATGTTTGATCCAAAAAAACTAGAGCAGATTGCTAAGCAGATCCACGATTCTATGCCTCAACCAGTAAAAGAGCTTGGTTCAGACGTAGATCAAAAAGTCCGTCAGGTTATCCAAGGCCAACTGAACAAGCTAGACGTTGTAAGCCGTGAAGAATTTGATGTTCAAACACAAGTACTACTGCGCACTCGCCAAAAGCTGACTGAAATGGAACAAAAGCTAACGGACTTAGAAGCAAAGATTGCCGACAAGTAAGCGTAAAGCAAGAAAACTGAAAGGGTTGGTGTGAAAGCACCAACCCTTTTGTATTTCTGAAGATCAATCAAAAACTGAAAGTCGACAAAGACTGATCAAACAATGTTCATTTAATTGATTTTTAAGACTTTGTTACTAAAAGCAAAAAGGCTTGGTCAACGGCGACCAAGCCTTTTCATTAGATGTTGTGTTGCTTATTTATAACTCCAACCTGTAAGGAGTTAGTGATACTGCTTCGCTTTTTCTGCAAATTTATCAGTATCTAAGCGACTAATTAACCGCCTACAGCGATACGCTTCATGTCACTCATGTAGCTACGTAGCTCTTCACCAATGTACTCTACAGGGTGGTTACGGATAGCTTCGTTTACTTCAATTAGCTTAGCGTTATCAACTTGGTTAGATGTTTCACCTAGACCGCGGCCGATTACGTCAGTTGCTACTGAAGGCATGAACTTCTCACGTAGTAGCGGTGTGGCTACGTTAGCGAATAGGTAGTTACCGTACTCAGCAGTATCTGAGATTACAACGTTCATTTCGTAAAGACGCTTACGAGCAACTGTGTTTGCGATTAGTGGAAGCTCATGTAGAGATTCGTAGTAAGCAGACTCATCGATGATACCAGATGCAGTCATAGCTTCGAATGCTAGCTCAACACCGGCACGAACCATAGCAACCATTAGGATACCGTTATCGAAGTACTCTTGCTCTGAGATTTCTACGTCAGAAGTTGGGTAGTTTTCGAATGCAGTTTCACCTGTCTCTTCACGCCAGCCTAGTAGGTTCACGTCATCGTTCGCCCAGTCAGCCATCATAGTGCTAGAGAAGTGACCAGAGATGATGTCATCCATGTGCTTGTTGTAAAGCGGACGCATTAGGTCTTTAAGCTCTTCAGAAAGCTCAAACGCTTTAACTTTAGCTGGGTTAGATAGACGATCCATCATGTGGGTTACGCCACCGAACTTAAGTGCTTCAGTGATCGTTTCCCAACCGTATTGTAGAAGCTTGCCTGCATAGCCTGGTTCAATGCCATCAGCAATCATCTTCTCGTAAGATACGATAGAACCCGCTTGTAGCATGCCACAAAGGATAGTTTGCTCACCCATAAGGTCAGATTTAACTTCAGCTACGAAAGAAGACTCTAGGCAACCTGCACGGTGACCACCAGTACCAGCAGCCCAAGCTTTAGCGATATCCCAACCTTCGCCTTTAGGGTCATTTTCTGGGTGAACAGCGATCAGTGTTGGAACACCGAAGCCACGCTTGTACTCTTCGCGAACTTCAGAACCTGGACACTTAGGTGCAACCATTACTACAGTAAGGTCAGCACGTAATTGCATGCCTTCTTCAACAACGTTAAAGCCGTGAGAGTAACCAAGAGCAGCGCCTTGCTTCATTAGAGGCATTACTGTTTCAACAACGTTTGTATGTTGCTTGTCTGGAGTAAGGTTGATAACTAGATCTGCTTGAGGGATTAGCGTTTCGTAGCTACCCACAACAAAGCCGTTTTCATCAGCGTTTTTGAATGATTGACGCTTTTCATCAATTGCCGCTTGGCGTAGAGCGTAAGATACGTCTAAGCCAGAATCACGCATGTTTAGACCTTGGTTTAGGCCTTGAGCACCACAACCAACAATTACGATTTTCTTACCTTCAAGATATTCAGCTTCTGTCGTGAATTCTTCACGATCCATGAAACGGCAACGACCTAATTGGTCTAGTTGTTCACGAAGGTTTAATGTATTGAAATAGTTAGCCATTCTAGGGCACTCCTTTAAAAATAAGTCCGTAAGGTCGATATCTCTCTATCGAATGACTTCATACTAAAACAGACACTCCGTTGCTGAAAGTGATATATTCACAATTAGTTATTGCAATAAATGCAACATGGAAACGATCGCAAAACATGAACATAAAATCTCTACAATTATTTATACATTTATGTGATAGCAAGAGTTTCAGCAAAACCGCTGCTGCTATGCACGTCAGTCCTTCAGCACTTAGTCGTCAGGTACAAAAGCTTGAAGAAGAAACGGGGCAAGAATTGCTTATCAGAGATAACCGCAGTGTTGATCTCACTCCAGCAGGAAAGCACCTATTGCCAGTAGCATTAAGCATCGTTGGAGAGTGGCAGCAATACAATCTTCACCTGAAAGGTGGTGAGCAAGAACTTAAAGGTGAAATTCGCATATTTTGCTCGGTAACGGCTAGTTACAGCCACCTACCTGAGCTCATAACCGAATTCAGAGCTATTCATCCGTACATTGAATTTAAGCTTTCTACAGGCGATCCGGCTCAATCTATCGACAAGATTTTAAATGATGAAGCAGATATTGCTATCTCAGCGAAACCAGACATTCTTCCCTCAAGATTAGAGTTCGAAACCATCAGCGATATACCACTGTCAGTCATCATCCCATCCGGTGTAAGTAGTTTTAGCCAGCAGCTGCAATCAGATAAACCAAACTGGAATGAAGTACCTTTTATCATCCCAGAAGCAGGTACTGCACGAGAACGTGCGAACGCGTGGTTCAAAAAGATGAAGATAAAGCCCAACATTTACGCTCAAGTATCAGGTCATGAAGCGATCGTAAGTATGGTTGCTCTTGGTTGTGGGGTTGGTATTGCTCCAGATGTCGTCATCAACAACAGTCCTGTGAGAGATAAAGTCGACCGCTTAAAAATAGAGCCAATCAAGCCGTTTGAATTGGGAGTGTGCTGTAAGCGATCGCAGTTAGAAAATCCCTTAATTAGAGCATTTTGGCAGGTAGCTGAAGGTAAATACCTCCAAGACTAGTTATCTATAAGTGATAACAAGCCGGTGTGGAGTCACAGATAAAGAGCACCTTAGTGCTCTTTTTTGTTTTTCTAAACGACAAATATGAAAAAGCCCGCTGATTTCTCAGCGGGCTTTTCAATGGTGGTGGAGGGATAGGGATTTGAACCCTAGAACCGCTATTAACGGTTGCCGGTTTTCAAGACCGGTGCTTTCGACCACTCAGCCATCCCTCCAACAAATTGTCATCAATAGATTAGTACACTAATGATGTTGTTAATTGCTAATGCAAGTAACGATATTTAAAGCCTGGCGATGTCCTACTCTCACATGGGGAAACCCCACACTACCATCGGCGCTATTGTGTTTCACTTCTGAGTTCGGCATGGAATCAGGTG
>NZ_CAWPOA010000076.1:0-209 GCF_963889365.1 Vibrio sp. OPT20
CGCCCAGTAATTCCGATTAACGCTCGCACCCTCCGTATTACCGCGGCTGCTGGCACGGAGTTAGCCGGTGCTTCTTCTGTTGCTAACGTCAAGAGATAACGCTATTAACGTTACCCCCTTCCTCACAACTGAAAGTACTTTACAACCCGAAGGCCTTCTTCATACACGCGGCATGGCTGCATCAGGCTTTCGCCCATTGTGCAATATTC
>NZ_CAWPOA010000077.1:0-2482 GCF_963889365.1 Vibrio sp. OPT20
AATTAATGAATCCCAATATCAATGGGGAATGTTCGAATATCAAAGGCTCACACACAACGCAGGACTAGGGAAATTATGAGGGGATCCGTCAGCGCCTTGCTAAGGTGTGAGTAAAGCAATACCTCAGCCTCCGCATAATACCTTAAACACATAAACCAACGCATAGTAAAAATACCACGTGTTGCGAATCACTCTTAAGCAACTTGTTATACCGCTTGGTTGAGGCTAAAATGACCGAAACAAAGACCACTTAAGAGACCTATTACATGACCACTAGAATTTTAGCTGATGTTGCTGCAAGCATTACTGAGTTGAAAGCTAACCCTATGAAAGTTGCAACTAGTGCTTACGGTGAACCAGTTGCTGTACTGAACCGAAATGAGCCAGCATTTTATTGCGTACCAGCCGAAGCGTACGAAATGATGATGGACAGACTCGAAGATCTTGAACTACTAACTATTGCGAAAGAGCGTGAATCTGAAGAGAGCATTTCGGTAAATATTGATGACCTATAAACTCGACTTTAAAAAGAGTGCACTCAAAGAGTGGAAAAAGCTTGGCTCAACGCTTCAACAACAATTTAAGAAAAAGCTAATCGAGCGCTTAGATAACCCGCATGTTCCGGCTTCAAAACTCTCTGGAGCTGACAACATGTATAAGATTAAGCTGCGCCAATCGGGCTACCGTCTCGTCTACAAAGTTGAAGACGATGTCATCATTGTAACCGTCTTAGCAGTCGGAAAACGCGAACGTAGCGATGTTTACCGTAAAGCTATGAAAAGGTTAGATGATTGATTGCGGTATAGCCCAATTAAGGTGTGAGCCACGCTGCCACTGCACTTAATTTGGACGCCGTAAACACTGAACTAAACCCAAACCAAAAATGCCAAGCGTGGGGAATCATTCTTAAATTGTTTGTTATGAGGCTATATTTCGAGCCCTACAAACTTATGTTCGACGTTGATACCTTTCCAGCCATTACGCATTAGGCATTGTAAGCTACTGATGATAAGTGATATTCCAAAATTGATTGTTTCAAAAATAGCATCATTGGAGTCATCATCCATGATGTGAGATACATTATACCCACCATGGACAAAAGAACTTCGCAAATCATTTAGTTCTCTAAGTTTCCTTTTCAAACGCTTCTGCTGACGCTCTTCTACGCTTAGTAGAAAGTTAACTTTTTCACTTATATCCGTAAATCCACGCCCAGCGTTTGTACCATATATTGCTTCAAGAGCATGAAACACCCAAGGCACAGTACTAATATCATAATCATCCATACGTACCATATGCAAAAGTGAAAAAATCGCTTTCTCAACAGAGGTTGATGCAACAACCTTAGTATCGATTCCTAACGAACGATACCAATCAAAACTAGTTTTGATGCTTACGTACTCTACGAAAGGAATTTTCCGAGTAAATGTATTTTCCAGTGCACATTCGAATGAAAAACTCGAAATCTTTATTGGTGTATATTCGTCATCTTCTTCAAGCTTAGCATTGAAGAAATTGATTAAACCAGGAGCTGCCAAGTTACAAACGATGAAAAGATCTAACAAATATCTGTGGAGGTAAGTTTGAATCTTGCGCTCATCAACCTTTGAATTAACAGATATATTGATCGGGACAGATATCTCTTTCAGGCGCGTCATTTGTTTATACAACATACCGTCGATTACCATATGGAAAGGTCCATCTATATCCTCACTTTCTATAAATATTTCTTCAAGCTGAGTCCAATCCATTGATATCTTGCAACTGATACCCTCCCAAATGAACTCGTCAGTTCGATAAACTTCACATAGTTCCCTGATTGCTGCCAGATCTTTAGAAGAAGTATCACCTTCGACTTCATTGTGCCTTGGAGACCAATTTATCAATAAATTACTACTATATTCCACGATACTTCCTTTGCTTCATAACGAATGACATGGATTCCCCCTACCGAGGATCTGCCACACTTATGTGGTACTTAAATGCATCGAAGGCACTATGTCTGATTATTCTTATTTCTGCGGTATCGACCTAGCTAAAAACCACTTTAGTCTTCATGCTGTAGACCAAAATGGTAAGGTCATACTTCATAAGTCGGTAACTCGCTCTAAACTACTGACTACAATAGCAAATATGCCACTCATGCGTATAGGCGTTGAAGCGTGTGGTGGTGCACATTATTGGGCAAGAACACTCAATAAGCTCGGTCACGACGCCCGTATTATGGCCGTTAAATACGTAATCCCTTATCGAACTAAGGGAAAGAACGACCTTAATGATGCTGTTGCCATATGCGAAGCTGTTCAGCGTCCATCAACTCGCTTTGTACCCGTAAAATCCCCCGAGCAACAAGCCATCTTATCGGTACATAGAATGTTCGTGAACGCACCGCGCTTATGAATCGCATGCGCGCCCTACTCTCTGAGTTCGGGTTAATCATTCCTGTTGGCCGCTCTTCATTAATGAAACACGTTCCCTTAAT
>NZ_CAWPOA010000078.1:0-14914 GCF_963889365.1 Vibrio sp. OPT20
AGAAAATGTACGTCGTTGTCGTTTTGTCATTGAACACCTCATTTATGGTGGAGACTTTACCACCTAATTTGGTGTCCGGGATCATTAGACCACTACATTATGCACTTTGATTGTTCTGGGCGTGGGGGGGAGATGCGGGATTTAATAAAGGCTCTCGCTTCATTTATTAGTTATAAATTATTGGAAGATTTGTCAGGTCGCTCGCATAATTTTACCGTTGGTTCTTAGGAACCAGCGACTCTTGCATTTTGCCAAATCTTTTGGGCACATAAGGATGAAGTCACCCTCTATATATTTGATAGCAAAGTTCCCCAAAACCAACTTTGTTATTCATTACTGGGCAGTGTTACTTGTAGTCGTCCTATTTTTAAGTGACCAAGATCATATCAGAAACTCTGTCATTTTCCTTCTTACAAACAAACATGTTTTGCTGTTCAATACGTTAAACGGAGCCACTCCATTTTAGGTGAACCTTGTTTGGTTAAGGCTTTTAGACCTGATTGAAACTTTTCCTATACGCTGTTGTGTAACATCTGTATTTCCCCTTTCACTTTCTGTTTGTGCAAGGAGAAAAGTTGATAAAGATGAGCCCATAAATTACCCATTAATTACAAGAATTCATTTTTCAAATCCCTCTTAATACCTTCTGACTAACAAAAGTTGAGCCGAGCTGTACAACTACCATGACAACAACAGGAAGTTATTGATATGAGCGAGAATGTACCATTTACGAAAAAGACAAAGCGTTTTTGGCTAACGCTTTTGGGAGCCGTAATGTTTGTCGTTGGCACGCCAACCTTGACGAATGCGGCTGAAGATAAAGCTCTAAAGGGAGCTGTGGATTATTATGTTTATGGTTTAACGTCCAGTGAGAGCTTGCCGAACAAAGACAGCAGTGCGGCAGCTGGTATTGCACGGATTACATTGAATTGGCTAGCTTACCAAAAAGAGAGTGATACCGGAGCTTTGCAGCTGAGGGTTGATCATAAGCACGGTTATACAGATAGTACGCCCTCTGAATTTGTCATGGGTAATGTCGGAGGGTTTGGCTTAATCCAACCAGCTTTTAGTGATATAGGTTTAAGGTTAACGAATCTTTATTGGACACAAACCTTTAATAAACAATCTACCGATATGATGGTTGGCTTTTTAGATACGACTGATTATGTTGATACTTATCAGTTGGGTAACCCTTACTATGGTTTTTCTAACTTACAGTTTAGTACCGGTTCCGGTTCCATCCCAATCCCAGATGAATCAACATTCGGCGGTGTTCTACGCCATATGATGTCGGAAAACTATTATTTTTATGCAAGTTTCTCTGATGCAAAAGCTGATTCGACTAAGCCTTTCGATGGTGTTGAACAGTTCATCAATGATAATCAATATTTTAAGTCCCTAGAAATAGGTTGGGTGGAGTCGAAAGACGATTTTTATTTGAAGAATTCACACCTAACAGTTTGGCACAGTGATGGGCCAAAAGAGCAAGCTAGCGAAAACTATGGCGCAAATTGGTCATCCATATATAAAACCGGCTCATGGATACCATTTTTCAGAGCCGGTGTCGCGCAAGGACCTGAGGCTCTATACAAATCTTCGGTCGTGTTTGGCACAGGATATAGTGGGGTAGGGCCTGGCACGCTTGGTATCGCTCTAGGTTGGGCTAAGCCTAATGCCGAACTAGATGATTCTTATAATTCAGAAATCTATTACCGCATGAATTGGGGGGCTCTCTCGTTAACTCCTAATGTGCAATATCTTCACACTTTACCGTTTAACTCAAAAGCCGATGACAGTTGGATTATAGGTTTAAGAGGCAACCTTCACTTCGGTTTTTAATGTAAGCCAAGCCGTTCTTTCCTAAATCACAACGGGAGAGCGGCTCTTTACGATGAGGCTTCAAATCGGTACCTAGAAATTGAATTAATTACCAATAATTAATTTATAAAAAACACGAAATTTACGTACCTTGGTTTGAATATTAAATGACATTCGTGAACCCATGACTACCAAGCGCCTACTTAGTATTAGTAAAGGAAGAAGAAAAGGTTACTTCTCTCGAGACAAGATTCAGCAGGATTACAATGTGCTCGAAGGAGCGCGCCAAAGAATATTGTACCTTCTCGACAACTTTAGCCACTTTTATGTATCGTTTTCCGGAGGGAAAGATTCTGGTGTTCTTTTGAACTTAACTATCCAAGAATCAAAAAAACGTGGCCGACTACCTGTTGATGTACTCATCGTAGACTTCGAAGCCCAATACCACGAAACTCATGCTTTTATTGAGCGTATGGTACTTCGTGGCGAAGTAAACCCATACTGGGTTTGCTTACCGCTTAGTTTAAGAAATTCAATTTCACAATTTCAGCCTAAATGGCTTTGTTGGGATCCAGATAAGGAAGCGCAATGGGTTAGAGAAATACCACAACATGAAGGCGTGATTTCTGATCTGGAGCATCTCTCGTTTTTTAAAAAAGGCATGGAATTTGAGGATTTCGTCTTTAAATTTGCTCATTGGTACCAAAAAAAGAAAGGCACACCAATTGCTGTGCTCATTGGTATACGAGCGGATGAGTCTTTACATCGTTTTAAAACTATTAAAAATCGTGCCAAAAAGAAATTTGATGATAAATATTGGACGACTCAAATGCAGGGTGACGTCTATATGGCTTACCCTCTTTATGATTGGAAAACTCCAGATATTTGGGTCGCGAACTCGCGCTTCAATTGGGATTACAACCGTATTTACGACTTAATGCATAAGGCCGGCGTCCCTCTTTCACAGCAGCGGCTTTGCCAACCTTTTGGAGATGAGCAAAGAAAAGGTTTGTGGCTATATCAAATATTAGAACCTGATACCTGGCAAAAACTAGTTGCCAGAGTAGAAGGGTGTAACTTTGGTGCTCGATACTCAAAAAGTCAGGGGCGTATCCTTGGTTATTATCGATTTGAATTACCACCGGGACTTAGCTACCGGCAATACAGTAAATACCTTTTGAAAACCATGCCGCCACATGTAGAAAAACATTACCGAGACCGAATTTTTAAGTTCTTACAGTGGTGGCGTAAAAACGGTCCTCAAAAAGGAGTGACCTGCATCCCTGACTACGCAGAGAGTAAATTGGAATCTAAAAAGCAAGTTCCTAGTTGGAGAAGAATTTGTAAAGTACTGATTAAAAATGACTATTGGTGCCGAGGGCTCTCTTTTGGGTACAACAAGTCCTTAGCAAAAAAATACCATGCCCTTTATGGAGAAGAGAGTAATACGAATGGAAAGTGAACCTACTCAAGCTTATCAGCACCGCACCAAGAAGCGGTTGAAATCTATCAATAACACGAACAAACAAATCATTGATAAGGTCGCAATTTACAATAAAGCAGTCAAAGTACTCATCGAGCTTATTCCTGACTTACCGCCAGCTTGTCATGTTGAAATGATCCCACTTGATGAGATAGAAGCTAACCAATACAACCCAAATAAAATGGCGCCTCCAGAAAGTAAACTTCTAAAAACGTCGATGGAGAAAAATGGCGTAACTATGCCTATTTTAGTCAGTTGTTTGAATACTTCGGTGAAAAAATATGTCGTCATCGATGGTTGTCATCGCTATCAATTATTATTAAATCACCCCGAACTGCAAGCCTTAAAGGGCTACGTACCCGCAGTGGTGCTTAGTTTGCCTGAAGAAAAGTGTATGTCGACTTCGGTTCGTCATAATCTTGCTCGTGGTTCACATCAAGTCGAGCTTACAGCTGCTTTGCTTATCCAGCTTAAAGACATGGGATGGACAAATCATAAGATTTGCTACGAACTGGGAATGGATAAAGATGAAGTTTTACGATTGCAGCAGGTCACTGGGCTTGCTGCTGCTTTTAAAGATCAGGACTTTTCACAAGCATGGGAGTAATTATTTTTCTAGAAGCCAAAAACAACACGAACGTTATTCTGTAGATGTCCAAATATGATCCTAATTTAGTATTTAATTACTATTTCACTCTGAAATTTAAGCGCTAAAGTCGATGACTCTAGCGCTTTTTTTGAACGCCAAATCCACTAAAAAAAGAATCGGATAACCGCGTCTAAGAAAGCAATGTGAACCAACGAAAGGAAAGGTATTCATTTATGGATAGTATGAAACAGAAACAGGCAATGACAACCAAACCGCCTTCAGTGATTGGAGGTGCCTGTATCGTCGCATGCATTTGCATCGGTGCTGGTATGCTTGGGCTCCCCGCTGCTGGTGCTGGGGTCTGGACCATCGGTGCTTTAATGGCTTTGCTCTTCACTATGCTCATCATGACAACCAGTGGTTGTCTATTGCTTGAAGTTCTAAAGGATTACCCGTACAGGTCGTCTTTTTCTTCCATCACTAAAGACTTGCTAGGGAAAGAGATTAATTTTCTAAATAACTTAATGATTTATTTTGTAGGGGGGATTTTACTGTACGCTTACATCACCTCATCCGGGCTGATTATTAATGAATACTTTGGCCTGGCCCCAAAACTCGCTTCTATTCTTTTTGTGCTTATATTTTCAGTATTAGTTTGGCATTCAACAAAAACGGTTGACCGTATTTCTATCGTGTTAATGCTATTTATGATCATCAGTTTTAGTTTTGGCACTGCAGGCCTTTGGTTCAACGTTAACCTTAGTACCTTGCTTGATGTTGCTCATCTAAAATTTGAGTATGCACAGTACGTGTGGGTCTTTTTTCCCATTGCTTTAACTGCATTTGGGTATCACCACAGTGTATCTACATTACGAGATTACTACCTTGAAGAAAGGCTCGCACAAAGGGCTATTGTAGGTGGAACACTTATTGCGCTTTTTATTTACACCGTTTGGTTATTAAGTATTTATGGTAATTTACCAAGATTTAGCTTCGGCCCCATTATTGCCGAAGGCGGCAATATCGATACCTTGCTGATTAGCTTAAAAGCGGTCTTGGCTGAAGAAACTTTATCAAATGTGATTAGTGCTTTTTCTGCGGCTGCCATTTTGTCGAGCTTTGTAGGGGTAGGCTTGGGTGTGTTTGATTTTTTGGCTGACCTCTTTCAATTTGATGCTACATCCAAAGGAAGAACTAAAACTTGGGCGGTTACATTTATTCCGCCGCTTATTTTCTCCCTTCTCTTTCCTTTCGGCTTTCTTACAGCCATTGGTTATGCCGCATCGGCCGCGGCTATTTGGGCGTGCATCGTACCTGCATTGTTAGCAAGGAAATCAAGGCTGCAAAGACCAGCGTTTTATAACCTTGAAGAGAGTGAAGAGGACCAGCAAAAATCGAAGCCTTACCAAGTGCCTGGAGGAGAGTTGGTGTTGATTGGTGTATTTGTTTACGGTGTGAGTATCATTATTATCAACGTATTAGTTATGTTCGAAGCACTGCCCGTTTTTGACGGAGTCTAACCTTATTAATTATTAAGTGGCACACCGTGTCACTTAATCTTCTACCCAAAAACCTTCAAATTAGGGCTAGTGACCCTCAACCTAGCAGTGACTCTGTAACGTTATATTTAATCTTTAGAGCTACCCGTATATTTTTGCTTTTTCCCGTTATGTATCACGGGGGTAAATTCGACCTAGCTATCAGCCTCACCTAACCCGCTCTAGATGCAAGCAGCGCGCTAGTTATCTACTTCAAACAAGACAGAATGATTCAACCATCTCACTTGTAACTATAAGTCATTGGTCGTAATAGACAATTGTTAGTAGAATTGCATCAACAAAAAATAGACATCAAAATTTTTATATTCAAACATATAAACTTTCTGTCAGATAGCAGTCAAGGACCTTTAGTATGGACGCACCTCAAACTTCAGAGTTATATGAATTGGCAACCTCAATAATCCCAGTTGTTAGCGGAGCCTTAATTGCTCTTGTTGGGGCTTTAGTTGGAAGCAATTACACCCATAGATTAAATTCAAACGCGAATAAACTCGCTCGAAGCTGGAGTTAATAGTAATTGAATGCTTTGAAATTAGTGTTTGGTTAAAGAAACAAGAGAACTATTACTTTTTTGGAAGTGACGAAACGATCGAACAATCACCCATGGCAAAAATTGCAGCTTTGAATGCGATTTATTTTGAAGAGCTGGATGAGCAAGTTAACTCACTGTCTAATGCGGAGATTTGCTACCGTTCTTTCCTTGTTGAAGGTGCAAAGCTAAAGCTAGAACAAGATTCAAATGCTCCATCAATAGAACATTTAAATAAAACTGGAGAGGTCTATAGCAACTTAATTGCAGAGCGAGATTCTCTGGTTCAAGCAGCTCGAAAATTGATGAAAACATTGTCCGAGCCTTAAAAAACTACGCCATCCTTTACAGTAAGACATACGCATGAGCCTTTTACACTCCGGATGTATCGGTTTTCCTTCACCCCAACTCGTGACAGTCCTCACAGTTTTAAAACACAGTTCAGCAACCTCTTCCTTCGTCATTTGGCACTCTAACTCTCGAAAAATGTAATTCTTACTCATTTCGCGATACTTCAATGATAAAACCTCTAAATACAAGAGGTCGCACTGATTCAAGGGGGTATGCATGATTGGGCATAAGTAGGCAAAGTGCGCACTAAATAGGTAACCCCAGCTCTAGGCTGGGGCTAAAAAACGAAACAAATAACAACTAAGGCGCGACAGCTACGGCCTCTATTTCAATCAGGGCATTGAGAGGAAGTTTCGATACTTCGATGCAGGTTCTCGCGGGGAAAAAATTGGCACCGTTCTTAATAAAGAAATCGTTATAAATTTCATTTACCACGGAAAAGCTCATCATATCGGTAAGGTAGACGGTTGTTTTCACTACATCTGACATGTCAGCGTCTGCATGGAGCAAAATCGCTCTCATGTTCTCTAGACACTGCACGGTTTGCTTCTCCAGACTACTTTTGACCAAAAGTCCGGTATGAGGACTCAATGGTAATTGACCTGAAGTGAAAATTAGCCCACCGGTGATGACCCCTTGAGAATATGGTCCGATCGCTTTTGGGGCTGCTTGAGTATCAATGATTTTGCGCATATTTTAATTTAACCGTGTTTGTGAATGAAACATCAACACTATCGGTTTGATTAAAAAAACACTTATTATTTAATCATAATTAAAACTGAATTTTAATACTCCCTTCCTTTCTAATCGAGCAAATGAGCAGTGAACGGTAGTCACATACTGAGCAGGACGGTGCGCTACTGATTAAGCAAGTTCATCGAAATTAACCATTCAAATCTCTGTTTTCAGCTTGTATCGGCTCTTTAGCCAAAAGCACTTTTCCAAAACTAGCTTGACCTGCATCAGCGACTTGTTGCTTTCTCGTCCTACAACCCCCACTATTGCTCATAGTATTGGTTTTATGAGGCTGCTCTATGATATATTTCTCGGCCAAGCGTATTACAGACGAAGGCTAATAATGTCTATCAACCTTTCACTCCTTCCACCCAGTGAGAAAAATAAAATCGAACTGGATAAGCAAGCATCGTTTCTTGTATGGAAACTGAAGCAAGCGAAATGTGGCCCTGAAGCCATTGTTGAAGAAGCAATGAAGCTAGGTGATCCAGAAGAAAAGGCTTGGTTTGATCAGTCTGTTGAAAAATACAAACGAGTAATGGGTGTCGCATAAACGCAGACAAACCTTACCCAGCAAAGCTGTTGAATTGAAATGACGCAGTAATTTGCTAGAATTTGCACCGTTAATTGAATCAGAGAGAAGATCCCGATGGGAAGAAGTTTTGAAGTGCGCAAGGCCTCAATGGCGAAAACTGCAGGCGCAAAAATTAAAGTTTATTCTAAATACGGTAAAGAGATTTACGTACTGGCTAAGAACGGTAGCTCTGACCCAGACATGAACTTACCTCTTAAGCACCTGATTGCTAAAGCGAAGAAAGACCAAGTACCCGCTCACGTTATCGACAAAGCGATCGATAAAGCGAACGGCGGCGGCGGTGAAGACTTCCAACCAGCTCGTTACGAAGGTTTTGGCCCAGGTGGCACAAGCGTAATCGTTGACTGTCTAACTGACAACGGTAACCGTACTTTCCAAGACGTTCGCCAATGTTTCGTTAAAACTGGCGCGAAAATCGGTGTTGAAGGTACTGTTTCTCACATGTTCGCTCACCAAGCTGTATTCCAGTTTGCTGGTGAAGATGACGAGATCATCCTAGAAACGCTAATGATGGAAGACGTAGACGTGACTGACGTTGAGCTAGAAGACGGTGTTATCACTGTATTCGCTCCAACGACTGAGTTCTTCAAAACGAAGACTGCATTACACACTGCGTTCCCTGAGCTAACGCTAGACGTTGAGGAAATCACTTTCGTTCCTCAAACAACTACGCCAGTAGCTGAAGAAGATTCTGAGAAGTTCCAGAAGTTCTTAGACATGCTTGACGACTGTGATGACGTTCAGCAGGTTTACCACAACGCTGAGCTGTAATATCAATCAATAATTGATAGCTTTGCTCTTGTGAGTAGAATGTAGAATACAAAAAACCGAGCCTAGTGCTCGGTTTTTTTATGGGCGTAATTCAGGCATTTATCTGTGAACATAGCTTTTTTATCGTAGCTCTTTGGTGGAAGAACCTAGGTCATAGCTCCTGAATATTAGCCCTTGATCATAGTTCCGTGATCTCTGGTACGCAAAGCGTTCTCGGGCGACAAATCCATGCTGAGAGTTTTCTGATCAAAGGGAGCACGGTGAGGTTGAGCGTGATGGCACACGGCCAAGCAATCAAAAAGCTTTGCAGCCAGATTGGCGGCCATTCGTGGCTGAATCCCATTTTGTAGCCAGAAATTAACCCAGACATGATGGTCGCCATGGTCAGGGAGGATAAAATCGCGGTTACCCAAAATTGTTTGTTGCTCATACTGTGTTCTCCCGTGATTTTCTGTTGTTGATGAGATAAGGTTACATCTATCCATTAATGAGAAAAATAGGCACATATAGAAGCATGAATTCCATATTTGGAAACATTGATGATCTGTTCTTATTCTGTGCAGTGGTTGAAGAGGGCTCTTTGCTATCGGCCTCTAAACGGCTGCAATTGCCTGTGTCGACCATGTCGCGTCGGTTAACCGCATTGGAAGATCGCCTCAATATCCGACTTTTAGAAAAGAAAGGTCGTGAGTTGGTGGCCACCAAAGATGGTGAGGCGGCCTTTTCTGCACTGAGCAGCGGCATGGAGTCGATTCATCACGGCTTTAATAGCTTGCTGGAAGAGCGTGACGCTATCCAAGGCAAGATAAAGCTCGCTGTGCCTCATAACTTCTACAGTGGCTTTCTACGGTCGACGGTAGAGCAATTCCTCACTCAATATCCGAACGTTCAGCTCGACCTAACCCTGAGCCAGCAGCAGCTTATTCCTCAGACCGATCGTGACTTACTGATCACGTTTAAGATCTCGGATATGGAAGGCATGATTGCTCGGCCACTTTTCAAAGCCAAGCACGGATTTTTCGCAAGCCAAGAATATTTAGATTCGCGTGAGACAATTGAAAAACCGGACGACTTAGAGCATCAAGACTGGATTAACGTCGACGATGTGTTTGATATGCCGCTCTACAAGTCCGACCGCTTAGAACAGATGATCACGATTAAACCCAAGTTCATCGTCAACGATATTCATGCGGTGGCGGCCGCAGCGCAAAAAGGCTTGGGGCTCGCTTCATTGCCTTTTCGTCATGTATCCCCTGAGATGAATTTGATTCAAGTGCTCCCTGAGTATCATCGGGGTGATCGCCAAGCGTATTTAGTGTACAAAGAAAGAAAATATCAGCCAAAGGCTTTGACCCTACTTATTAATGCACTGATTGAGAGTGTTCGATCTTTTCATAGCGATGACTTGGTCAAATAAAAGGAGAAAGAAATGAAAGTAAGTTTTATCGGGCTAGGCGTTATGGGCTTCCCAATGGCAGGCCACCTAGTCAAAGCCGGTTTTGAAGTAACGGTATTTAACCGCACTCACAGCAAAGCGCTAGACTGGGCTGATAAACACCAAGGTAAAGCGGCAGAATCTGTGGCTGAGTGTGTCGTGGAAGCTGACGTGGTATTAGTTTGTGTGGGCAACGATGACGATGTACGCAGCATGACAACCAGCGAAACAGGCGCATTGGCAGCGATGAAGCCAAACGCGATTCTTGTCGACCACACCACAACGTCTGCTGTTCTGTCTGAAGAGCTTGAAGTGGCAGCGAAGCAAGCCGGTATTCGCTTTATGGATGCACCTGTGTCTGGTGGCCAAGCGGGCGCAGAAAACGGCGTGTTAACCATCATGTGTGGTGGCGAACAAGCGCTTTTCAACGACCTCCAACCTGTGTTCGAAGCTTACGGTAAGTCGTCGGTTCTGATGGGTAAAGTAGGTCAAGGCCAACGTGCGAAAATGGTCAATCAGATCTGCATCGCAGGCGTATTGAATGGCCTTTCTGAAGGCTTGGTGCTTGCTGAAAAATCAGGTTTGGACATCCCAACTCTGGTTGATTGCCTGAAAAACGGCGCAGCTGGGTCATGGCAGATGGAAAACCGCGCTACCACAATGGCGCAAGACAAATTCGATTTCGGTTTCGCGATTGATTGGATGATCAAAGACTTAGGCTTCTGTCTAGATGAAGCAGAGCGCCAAGGCATCCAGCTTCCACTGACTGAAAAAACCAACAACGCTTACAAGGCATTGTCTGCTGAAGGACAAGGCCGCATGGATACATCAGTATTGATGAAAGCCGTGGTTGAAGAGACGAAGAAGTAGAAGTAATAGAAGCTTCGTTTAGATAACTAAAAATAGCCGCTGATTAGCGGCTATTTTTGTTTGTGTGAACTTAGGAATGCAGTGAAAGCGTTTGTTTAAAACTCATTAAATAATATCAATTAGGATAATTCACACAAAAAAAAATGATAGAAAAACAAGTAAGGCACTGATTTAATAAACGATATTTTTTTGGTTCGGTGGTTTATAGGCATTTTTACAAACGTAATCTCAAATTAGACTTGAGGTATAGCCTTATTTTTGATGTAAATTGTAACAATTTGTGATCTATAGCGTTTTACCCTTAGAATATTGCGATTCATATCACGACATTAGCACATATTTCGGATCAATAATTTACCTCTAAAAATAACCACTTAGTAAATAAAAGAGCGTGATATGAAATATAAAAGCTTGCTACTACCTCTATCCCTAGTCATTTCAGCAACAGCAATGGCTGGAGGACACCGTGAACCTTATCAAGCCCAAACCGATTTGATTGATAAAACTTTTACTGAGCAACAGGCTCCAACAATACGAGTGGCCACATTCAATATGGCGGCCGCTCGAGTATCATCATTGACCGAAATTGCTAAAGCGATTAAAGCGCTTAATGCAGATGTTGTAGCAATTCAAGAAGTTGATGTATTAACAGACCGAAGCGGAAACGTCGATCAGCCTAAAAAGTTGGCCGAACTGACAGGGCTCAATATTGAATTTGGTCGTGCCATCGATTTTGATGGTGGCCAGTATGGTCTTGCCATAGCCTCGAAGTATCCTATCTTAAAAACTGAAGTCACCCAGCTTCCTTCAGGTAATCGTGAGCAACGTATTGTATTCGAAGCGCATATCGACGTTCCTGGCTTTAATGCACCGATAACAGTGTTCAATGCTCATTTAGATACGAAAGAAGATCCAACAATGCGAGTGGGGCAAGTTCGAGAGCTGAACGATACTGCAATTGATACACGTGGCATCAAAATTTTGCTTGGCGACATGAATGATGTTCCTGAATCTGTGACCTATCGAGAGCTTTCTCGATACTGGAACAATATTACTGACCAGAATGTCGATTTTCGCAGTTGGCCAGCCGGTAATCCTGAAATTCAAGTGGATTACGTCATGACCAGCAAAGCGCAAGTTTGGAAAATCAAAGAGATAACTGTACCGCAAAATAATACACAGTATGCTGACACTAATTGGCCTGCGGTTACAGATCACCTACCTATTGTTGTCGAAATGAAAATGCTCGAACAATAATCTATCCAGTTTAAATTTGTTTAAGTCACTACTCTATCTTAGGCTAGGTAGTGACTTATTTGTCCTACTCTACTGTTTTGAATTGCAAGCCCTATCATCCTACGGGGCTGTTATTACGGTGAGAATCTCCAAGAATAAAAAAGATCTTGGATAAGAGTTCTTACAATTCAGAGACATCCGCAAAGATTTTATATTGATGTATCAACCCCTGTTTGAAAGATAAGAAAGTCGCGAACTTAGCGGCGTACGAGCTGCCATTTAGGCGCACATAGTCAACTTGCCCCTCACACGCAACCGTATCATCGTTTACGTAGATCCCGGAAAACGTATGCGTCATTGATTCAATTGATCCAAAGAATGCTGCGTTGACCGCTTCGACAGCTGGCTTTCCTACTACTGGTGCGGCGTTCGAAAAATGAAACGACACGTCATCATGCAGTAGTGCCATTAGGGCGTGGGCATCCTTTTGGTCGACGATTTGATATAGATGTTTTGTCTGTTCGATTAATGGTGACATAGCAGTTGCTCCTTTGAATTTGAACTAATTTGGATTTGAACGAGATTAAGATTTAGCGTGATTAAATAAGTACAGGCTTATCAACAACAGTATTACGGATGCGATCAATTGCAGCGTTAATGGCTCGCCATACCACGTGATCCCAATGGAAACGCCGACGACGGTCACCACATTTCCCACTTGGCTAAAGCCCAACCCGTCAGTGATCCGTTGAAAACGAAACGTCAGTAAATAGCTGAGTGCCGATAAGCATGCCATCAGCGCAAGTACGCCAGTTCCGTTTGCAATGACCTCACCATCGATCGCATGAGTAAACGGAAGCCATACCATGCTCTGTAGTGTCAGCATGCCAGCGGCCAGAACAATTGGATTGGCAAGAGAGGGGAACGCGCGACTGCGATAGACATTGCCAGCGGCCAAAAATATGGGTACGAGTAGCGCAATGGCTAGTGCTGACCAAGGGGATGAAGTGTTCATTTGTGGTGACAAAGTCACAGAGAGTGCGGCAACGACCCCAACCATGATTCCAAGTACTTTTCGCCAGGTTAACGAGGACCCTTGAAAAGGTAAGGTGAATAACAAGGTAAAAATGGGCGACAAAGTGACGAGTACACTGAACGTACTGGTATTGAGAGATTGTAGGGCATAGGTTGACGCCAGATTAGGGATTGCGACGCCCAGTAAACCAGCCCAAAGATAATAACGGTAATGCACCAATGCCGTTCGGTTGAGCTGACCTTGTATTACCAATAACGTCATCAACAATAAAGCTGCACCTGCCATCGGTATAATCGCGACATCAATCGGTGGGATGCCAATGGTCACAGCATATTTGGCGAACGCAAAATTCACGGCGACAAGACTGCCAATGCTGACCACGTATAGCGGAGACTGGAATTGCCGACCGATACCATTAACGTGCCTTTTTTCCGATGCCGGTTTTATCAATGATTTCATGTCTTACTCTATTGTTGAAGTCGATGAAATCAGCATAAAAGACCTAGATTGATTAGAGAATAGGCTCTACACTCTCCACACTGTATCCAAATTGGCGACAATCATGCAGCACTTAGACGCTATTCCTTATTTCCTTGCGGTGGTAAAACAATCGAGCTTTGCGGGCGCAGCGCGTGAACTGGGCGTGTCACGTTCGGCGGTTAACAAGCGGGTGATCCAACTAGAGTCGAGCCTTGGAGTGCGTTTGCTGCATCGTACTACGCGCCAAATATCGCTTACTGAATCGGGTGAGCAGTTTTATGATCACCTCACCAAAGCCAATTATTGGCTGCAAAAAGCTGAAGATGCTGCAACCAGTCAGCAAAATCAGGCAATTGGCACATTGCGGGTTAGTGCACCAATGTCTTTTGGTCGTCTGATATTGGCCCCTCTCATCCCACAATTTCTTAAACGCTACCCTCATATTCACATCGACATGACGATGGACGATGGTTACGTCGATATTGTCGAAGGAGGATATGACGTTGCGATTCGAGCTGGGGATTTAAATGACTCGAGTTTAGTGGCGAAGCGGTTAACCAGCGTCCGTAGCGTTATCTGCGTCTCGCCTACGTATTTTGATGAGAATGGTTTGTCGATCCCAACCGAGATCTGCGAACTCAGTGCACACAACGCTTTGCTCTATCGTCATACATCTGAGAGCGCCGAGTGGTTTTTTGGTCACCAAGATCAGGTGACCAGCGTTGTAGTGAAAGGCAATTACCGAGTCAACAACAGCGAAGCATTACTGTGTGCGACTATGGCAGGGCTTGGGATCGCTAGGCTTCCCGACTTTATTGCTAATGCTCCCATTCAGTCTGGGGAATTGCTGCCCTTGCTACCTAGCTATCTGATGCCAGAGAAGAATGTCTATGCATTGTTTCCTGAGCGAGATCCAATGCCACTCAAACTACGATTGTTTATCGATTTCCTTGCAGCTTCGCTCAATGATCGTTAAAAGTTTATTAAGTTGATAAGAGGCTTTAGGCGTACCTAGCCTTTTATGTTTTCACTACTTGTGCTTTTTGTTCCCGCCACTCACACCCTCTCTAAACCATTCACTCCTCGTAATTACCATTCGTCGCATTGATAAAACTACATGACAAATTCTAGTTAACCTTTCAACGTCAACATTTGAAAGGGATTAGAAATCATGACTACTTCACACTCATTTAATTCAGGTTCTACCACTTCTGTGCTTAAGCGTTCATTACTGGTTGCACTTGTTTCATTCGCACCCACTTTGGCGCAGGCTAACCCAAGTTCAGACGTTCTTGATATCTACAATCAAGCCGCGCAAGGCAATGAAGATCTGGTAGAGGTGGCTTACGAACGTCTGAACGACACGCTGCAACAAGACGGTGCGACACCACTGACCTTGGTTTACCTCGGAAGCACAGAAACCCTGA
>NZ_CAWPOA010000078.1:14968-20249 GCF_963889365.1 Vibrio sp. OPT20
TGGGGCGTGATGCGTTCTTACCTTGGAACAAGATGAAGTATGTGGAAAAGGGTTTGTCGACCATTGATAAATCACTGGTGCTGCTTAAAGACGAAGACCAACCGATTCATGAACAACCTCGTGTTCAAGGGCTGCCAGATTCTTACCTAACTCGCGCCATGGCTGCTGTGACTTACACTTCTCTGCCAGACATGTTTAACCATTTCGATCGTGGTTATGACTTGTTCCTCTCGTTACTCGCGGAAGATGATTTCCAACAACAACATTTCGCTGCGACCTCGTGGATTTACCGTTACGCCATTACCGCATCGATTCGTGCTGAAGACTTCGAGCAAGCACAGGTGTGGCTTGAAAAAATGGAAAGTACCGATGCCGGAAACATCGAGACCATGACAGCGAAGGCCCTAATAGCGAAAGCTAAATAACAGCTGCGAATGCTAAATAGCGGTTTACTTAAGCTCATTAACAACTGCGAACGCTTAAGAATGATGGGTAATCAGAGGACAAGGGAATGATTGAATTTAAAAATATCGGCAAAGCGTATGTCACGGGCGGTCAACGTGTTGATGCATTAAACGGGGTCGATGGACATATCCAACGTGGTGAAATGGTGGCGTTATGTGGCCCGTCGGGTTCAGGGAAAAGCACACTTTTGAATATTTTGGGTTTGTTGGACATGGACTACCGAGGGCAGATCAATATTGATGGCCAACCGTATCCAACAGAGCAAATCGCCGCTGCACGTTTTCGTCGTCAGTCGTTGGGTTTTGTATTTCAGCGCTTCAATCTGGTTCCTGTGATGACCGCGCTAGAAAACGTCGCTTACCCATTGATGTTGAACCAATGCTCAAAACAAGAACAGCAGACCAGAGCTCAAGAGATGTTAGAGCGTGTTGGGCTAGGAGATTACGTTCATCACCGTCCAGACAACCTTTCAGGCGGTCAGCAGCAACGTGTTGCGATAGCCAGAGCCCTTATCCATAACCCAAGCTTGGTGATTGCCGATGAGCCGACCGCTAGCTTAGACAGCCACACCGCCAACCTTGTGATCGACATTATGAAAGAGCTCGGCCACGAAATGGGCACGACTTTTATCATCGCAACGCACGACCCAAGAATGGCGCAGCGTTGTGACCGAGTGATTGAACTTATCGACGGTCAACTGGCGCCACAAGCTGCAACCACGGAGGCGATCTCATGGGCAAGTTAACACAAAGAATGAGCACTTTCTTGCTTCCTACCTCGGTGCGTTTGGCGTGGCTTAACTTATTAAGAAACGGTCGTCGTAGTTTGCTTTCGGTGTTGATCATCGCCATTGCGGTATTTGCACTCACCAGTGCGGGTGGTTATGGGCTTTACACCTACGAATCCTTAAGGGAATCGACCGCGCGCGATACTGGTCATCTCACTTTGAGCACGCCGGGCTATTTTGAACAAGACGAAGACATGCCATTGAGCAATGGTCTAGACAACGTTCAAGCGCTTACCAAGAGCATCATTGGTGACAGTGACGTGCGTGGCGTACAGCCGCGAGTCTATTTTAGTGGCTTGGTGTCTAACGGCAGTAAGTCGACCATCTTTATGGGAACGGGTGTTAATGAGCGTGAGTTCGACATGAAAGGTCCATTCCTTGATGTGCGCAGCGGGCAAACCCTGTCGGATGTGAAATCCCCAAGATACGACAGTCAAGAGCCACAAGTAATGCTGGGAACTGACCTTGCTCGTAACCTCAAAGTTGTGGTTGGTGATTGGGTTACACTGCTTGCGACTACTAGTGATGGCGCTTTGAATGCCTTTGATTTTAGGGTGCAGGGCATCTACTCGACAGGGGTGCCTGAGCTGGATAAGCGTCAATTGTATGTTCATATCACCACTGCTCAAGAGCTTTTGGCCTCAGACAAAGTCAGTACCTTGTCGGTGTTCCTATTTGAAACAAGCATGACTTCAATCGTTCAACAGCGTATCCAAACGGCTTTAGATCGAAATAGCGCGAGCCAAAGCGATCAAGGCACAGAGATCACCCCATGGCAAGATCGTGCGTTTTTCTACACCAAGGTTAAAGATCTTTACGACCGGATCTTCGGCATCATGGGCGCGGTGATGGCATTGGTGGTGTTTGTGTCGCTGTTTAACACCATGACCATGTCGGTGACTGAGCGCACTCGTGAAATTGGCACCTTGTCGGCTCTTGGTAGTTACCCTTCTGAAATTGTCGCAGGCTTCTTAAAAGAGGCGGGATTGCTGGCGGTGATTGGCAGTGCGATTGGCGCTTTAGTGAGTGGCTTAGTGTCGGTGTTACTGCTGGTGGTTGATATACAAATGCCACCACCTCCCGGCAGAACCGAGGGCTACCCACTCAATATTTACTTCTCATTGGAATTAGTTGGTTACGCCACTTTAGGTGTGCTGACGATATGTTTGTTGGCTGCTTATTTCTCTGCTCGCAAAGGCGTGAATAAGCCAATCACGGAGGCGCTGGTTTATGTATAAATTTACTCGTTTACTCACTGTTTTAGGTTCTGTATTGGTTTTGGTTCTAGCATCGACACCAAGCTGGGCAGTCGATTCACAACAAGTCACTGAGATGATCGCCAAGGCAGATAGCTACCGCTTGAACAGCGCACAAGCCTCTAAGGTAGTGTCTGTGGTGGCGCTGTATCAAGACGAGCAACTGGACAAAACCCGTGAATACAACGTCTACACAAGGCCAAACCGAGAGTCACTAGTGGTCTTTAAATCAGCCGTCGAGACTGGGCAAAAGATGCTGATGATTGAAGATAACTATTGGTTGTTGATGCCGAAATCTCGTCGACCAATTCGTATCACACCGATGCAAAAGCTATTGGGCGAAGCCTCGGTAGGGGATATCTCGACGCTGACGTGGAGCGAAGACTACCAAGGGGAGTGGGTTGCCGAGCAACAGGTTGAGATGCCGACTGGCGAGACACTAAATACCCATCACCTAAAGCTCGCGGCGAAAACCAAGGGTGCCAGCTATCAATCGATTGATCTGTGGTTAACGGCAGATCGAGCATTCCCAGTTAAAGCGGATATGTATCTGCGTTCGGGAAAACTGGCGAAGCAAGCGTGGTTTACCGAAGGCGTGCGAGATGGATTACCAACCGTTGTGTCGATGACCTTGCTCGATAAGATTCAACCAAGCAAGAAAACCGTGATTGAGTATCGCGAAGTGATTGAACAAAGCTTGGAAGACAAATACTACAACCCTGCTTACTTATCGCGTAACAGTGTGTCTGGGCTTTAGGTGGGTGTCATGAAAGCTTCCAATCGCCGATTCCACATCAAGTCTTCAATCGCTACTTTGCTTGCTTTGTCTTGTGTGAGTAACACGATTCAAGCGGACGATCTGAACTTGGCGTGGGATTGGCAACTCAGTGCAGAAGCCGTTGAATCGCGAGAGTCGCCATTCAGCCCCTTACCATCTAATAATCGTCAGTCATTCAATGGCTTGCTGGATCTTGAGGTTGGATATGGCAATTGGCTTGGTCTGTTTGCAGTGAAAGCCAATGATATTCTAAGCAATAACCCTCAAGAACAAGACGCGAGCTTCGAATCGGAATTCATTGTGCGTGAGTTGTTCTGGCAAGGTGGAGTTGAGCTGTCGAATTCAGCGTTCGGTGACTACTATCTTGATGTCACGCTCGGCAAGGTTCGCCTTGATTGGGGCGTGGGTTATGGCTACCGACCTTTAGACATCATCAAGCCTTATCGACAAAACCCGGTAGGCATTGTCGCAGAAGAGGGCGCGGGTGTGGCCTCGGCGTCACTGTTCGATATGACGGGAGAATGGACACTGCTTTACAGCGATTCGTCATGGACTTCTCAAGACGTAAATGAATTCGAAAAGCAGAACCAGCAACAAGGATTTGGGTTACGTCGTTACAACCTAGTGGGTGACCATGAGTATCAGTGGGTCGCTTATTATGACGATGTACGTCACGGCTTACTTGGGGCGAGTTTAGTGTCGGTATTAAACCTCGCGTGGGAGTTTCACGGCTCGGTGGTCTATCAACGACAAAGCCTTGGATACAGCCAGCCTGATTCAATGCTTAAACCGGTTTATCTTGAAGAGCAGGGCGAGGCTTATCAGGCGTTGGCAGGACTTACGTGGGCCAATGACACCGGCCACAATGTGGTGTTGGAATACTGGTTTGATAGCCGAGCGTGGAGTAATTCTGAGTGGCAAAGCGCAATAGAAAGTGCCGAGTCTTTGTCGGTTAATCCGATGACAGCATCACTGGCCGGTTCTTACGCGCAAGGTTATCAACACGCCAATTTGGTTCAACACAACATTATGTTTCACTGGTCTCTGGATTCGACACATGGCTGGTTTGAAGATATCACGCCGACATTTGATGTGATGTTGTCTCCACAAGATGGCGGCTTTATTGCGACCCAGTGGCTCAACTATCAGGCTTTAGATAATGGCAATTCATCGTTGGATTTGGAACTTGCTGCACGCTTTCTAGGCGGTAACAGTGATTCTGCTTACGCCAACTTACCCGATAGTCATATGATTCTTTTAAATATCAAAGGACGATTCTAATGAACACTTTTTCAAACGGTAAGTTTCCATGGATTAAAAGCTTTACGCTGACCACGCTGTTTTGTTTCGTTATCGCCATCACCACACAGACAATTTGGGGCGGCGATCTTGTGGTCAATCTCGCGATAAGCTTTGGTTTTGGCTACAGCGCGGTGGGTTCTTCTTTTATCTTGGTTGAGGTGTTTAAGAGGAAATCAAAGGTGTTTGATGTAGGGATCTCAATGGTGATTGCGATGACCTTTGGTACCTTGAACGCGCACTATTGGTTAAACGGATATTTTGGATCCAATATCTCGGACCTTAAATCCGTAGTCTTGCTCGGTGTGATCTTCTGTTCGGTTTGCTATTACTACTTCTATACACGAGAGCAACAACTACGCGCCGATAACGAATTGGAAGTGGCCAAGCGTCGTCAGGCCGATCAAGAAAAGGTGGTGGTGCTGAGTCAGCTTAAGCAACTGCAAAGCCAAATTGAACCGCACTTCTTGTTCAACACACTTGCGACCATCAATGTGTTGATTGAGAGTGATAGCGCGAAAGCCAAGTTGATGCTCGAAAAACTGACTGACTTATTGCGTGTGACTCTTAAAAACAGCCGCACCGAGCAATCGACCATCGCACAAGAGGTCGACTTGTTAGACGCTTATCTTAATATTCAGAAGATACGCTTGGGGGAGCGCTTAGTGTTCTCGATTGAAACACACGAGATTAGCG
>NZ_CAWPOA010000078.1:20300-26765 GCF_963889365.1 Vibrio sp. OPT20
ATTTGCAGGTGATTCCACCGTTCTTGATTCAACCCTTGGTCGAGAATGCACTTACGCATGGCATAGAACCCAAAGCGGCGGGTGGCCAAGTGAATATTCGTATTACTCAACAAGCCCAGCAGCTAAAAATTGAAGTGGCTGATAATGGCGCAGGGCTGAAAACGCCTTCTGCGAATACGGGTCACGGTGTTGGGTTAAGCAATATTCGTCAAAGAATTGAAACCCTTTATGGTGATAAGGCGAGCCTAACGATTACTGAACAAGCTAAAGGCGGGGTAGTCTCGACGATCTTGTTACCGCTGACTGATGCTGCCGCCTAGAATTACAGATCAGAAAACACAGAGCAGTGACGAAAAATAGACGATTTACAGTGTGAATTTAAAGGACTAGCCATGAATAACCCAGCAATACAGCCGAGCGTAACGGCGATTATCGCAGACGATGAAGCACTGTTAAGGCACCACCTAGACAAGAGTTTGGCTGAGGTTTGGCCGGAGCTAGAAATCGTCAGCAAGGCACAAAACGGTTTGGAGGCAATGCAGAGTATTCAGCAGCTTAAGCCCGACGTGGCTTTTCTCGATATCCGTATGCCAGAGCTGGATGGTATCTCACTAGCGAAACAACTCAACAAGCTAGATTCACCGCCATTGATTGTGTTCATTACGGCTTATGACGAATACGCAGTCAAAGCTTTTGAACATAATGCGATGGATTACCTACTTAAGCCAATCAACGAAGAGCGCTTACTGGCCACATGTCAGAAGGTACAAGCGCGTTTGTCGAGCAGCCAAACGCAAACAGGTAATCCCCTTGAACAACCTGATATCACGGCGTTAATGGCTCAGCTTCAACAGCTATCACAATCGTCTTCCCAACAAAACAAGCAACAGTATCTCACGTGGCTCAAAGCCAGTGTCGGAGAAGACATTCACTTAATCGCAGTCGATGATGTGGCTTACTTCAAAGCGGAAGACAAGTACGTGTCTATATTCAAAAAAGGCCAAGGCGGTTTGCTAGAGGAATTTATTCTTCGCGTGTCTCTAAAAGAGCTGATTGCGCAGCTTAACCCAGATGAGTTTTGGCAGATCCATCGCTCGGTGGTGGTTAAAGTGTCGGCCATTGATAAGGTGAAGAAAGGGCTCTCAGGCCAGATGTCGGCTTATGTGTCAGGCGAGAAGTTACCGATCAGCCGCGCTTCGCAATCGCTCTTTAAGGGTATGTAGCGAACAAGCTTAAAGGTATGTAGCCATTGATTTTAAATGGATGTAGTTAGCGAGTTTAAATGGATGTATTAGGCTCTATCAAAACGCTGCTTTAAACGAGCACAGCCGATCTTACATAACGTATAGTGATTTATAAAATAAAGATCTATATCACAAAGATACTCATCCGGTTCAATATTAAATAATAATCGTTAACTCAATCTGTATATTGTCGATGAATGACATTAAGAGGTTGTTATGAAAACATATTATTTAGCGACGGCACTATGCCTCACCTTAGTTGGCTGTAGCTCAACATCAAAAACTACCGAAACGCCAATCCAGCCGGATCCGGCATGGACATCAGGCCAGCTAGAAAATGGCCTTACCTACCATGTTTATCCTGATCATGAAGAGTCTGTCTCTGTACGTTTAGTCGTGCACGCGGGTTCGTTCCAAGAGACTGACCTACAAGAAGGTTATGCGCACTTTTTGGAGCACATGGCATTCAATGGCAGTAAAAATTTCTCTCAAAATGACGTGATTCGTCTATTCGAAGATGCAGGCGCTAGCTTTGGTGCTGATATCAATGCCTACACTTCTTACCAAGAAACTGTGTATCAATTAGATTTACCTGACAATGTCCAATTACAGTCTGCCCTGACGTGGATGCGAGACATTGGTGATGGCCTGGATCTATCAAGTCCAGAAGTTGAAAAAGAGAAAGGTGTGATTCTTGGTGAGTTCCGTTATGCACGCTTAGACGACAAGCCATTCGCAGAACAGTTTTTAGACCACTTCATTGAGGGTGGTCAGTATGAAGGCCAAGATGCACTTGGTACTAAAGAGTCTGTGCTCAGCGCGACTTCCCAAGGGCTAAATAACTTTTATCAGACTTGGTATCAACCTCAGAACATTGAGGTGATTGTCTCCGGTGACATTGACACAAAAACCGTCATTCCATTAATTGAACAGAAGTTTTCAGACTGGCAGCGAGGACAAACTCCCAAGCCAGTAAAACAAAGAATTACCACCTTTAATGAAGGTGATTATATTGAGTATGCAGAATCGGAAGCGCCAAGTATCTCTTTGATGATCAACCGAGGGGCAAGTGCGGTTGACACTCGCGCGCAACAGCATCAACTTTGGCTTGATGAGACAGCACAGCAACTGATCAGGCAGCGACTTAATACCAAGTTCAATGATGCGGCTTTGCCAACTCAATGGATAAGTTCCAAACATTATTCTATGGAATATCAGCGCTATTCATTAGTGGATGTTGGCTTTCCTGTCGGCGCTCGTGAGGTGACTCAAAAGGAGCTAATCGCGACATTGGCATCTCTGCGTGATTATGGCGTCTCTGAAAATGAGATAATTAGCGAACAGCATTATTATCAAGACTTACTCGATAATGTTGAGATCGATTGGGACAATATGGACAGCGTGCAGCACGCTAACCAGAAAGCGACGGCTTTAGTGAACGAACAAATCGTGCAATCACAACGAGACTATGAAGCGAGCCTTGAAGAGTTTGTCGCAAACCTCGATCTTGATGCGATTAATGCCAATATTAAGGCTTTGCTTTCTAGCGACTATTTCGTAGTGGTTGGTATGAATGAAAGTGAAGATAAAGTTGCGGTTACCCAAGCCATCGAGAACTTGAAAGCAACTTATAGCGAAAAGGGTGCCAAACCGTTGTTTTCGGTGACCAGCAGTGCTTTTGCTGTTCCTAGTTCGCAAGGCGATATTGAGTTAGTGGAACAGATGTATGTAGACCCATATGTTCAAAAGTGGACGCTTAGCAATGGTATCGATATGTGGTATCTGCGTGACTATCTCGCAGGCGATGACATAGGTATTTACTACACAAGCTTAGGTGGTAAGGCCGCTCTCGATCCTAAGTTATATCCAGCGTCAGAGTTAGCTCTTGCTGCTATCGGTAGAAGTGGTGTTGGCAGTTTTTCAGGAACGGAGCTTGATGCGCATTTGGATCGTGAAGATATTCAGGTTTATCCGTTTATCGATTTTACTCACCATGGCGTCGAATTTAAGCTCACCAGTAATGGCTTAGCGGAAACTTTTGCTGCACTCAACGCGATCGTTACATCAGTCAAGGTATCGCCAGAGCAACTGGAGGCGGTTAAGCAAGAGTTCATTCAAAATCGAGATTCTTACTTAGCAAGCCCTACTGGTCAGTTCGCATATGCAATGAACCAAAATACCTATCAAGCGGACAGTGATCATGTGCTGCTCGATAGTAAAAGTGTGGAAACGGTTTCTGTTGAAGAGATAAAGAGCGTCCATCAGCAGTTGTTTGGTCAATTCCGAAATAATCAGCTGGTTATTGTGGGCGACATTGATCCAAGTGAACTGAAACCTCTGGTTCGCCAGTACTTGGCTTCTATTCCATTGGAAAAAGCCGTTGTGCCTGACTTTAACGTCGCGTACAAGCACCCATCTAAAGCGCGTATTGATTTGTCGGTCAACACGGCTAATAGCACTGAGTACATGCTAAGAGTCATTGCGGAGCCTTCCGAGCAAACTGGAATAGTAAGAGGGCAAACGGCGAAAGATATCTTTATGGAAGACATGCTGCAACGCCTGCTTGTTACTCGTTTAGACGCGTACATACGTGAAGATTTAAGTCTAGATTACTCACCTTATGCTTACTGTGTATCGCAAGATGGTGATACAAGCCATGACTGGTTTATTGGTGCGCTGATCGACCCTAAAAATGCCGATAAGATAGAGGTCGCGATTGATAAAGTGATTGGAGACCTTCTGAAGGGCGTCTCAAATGATGAGATTAGAGCGGCAGGCAAGCAACTAGAAGCGGACTTTACGCCTTTAGATACTAGCGTTGTGGACCAAGCATGGTTCGTGTCTCGTTATCTTTTGCACGACTATGGTGTAGAAGCCTTGTTTAACGTGAAAGCGACGGTTAACTCAATTTCTCGTGAAGATATGAATCAACTTGTCCAACGCATCTTTGGTGAAAATAGCCGTAAGGTTAAGAACATCATGCGTCCTAAAGCCTAAAGCCTAAAGCCTAAAGCAGACAGAAACACTTAACCCAAAGCCAAGCGCGCATCGCTTGGCTTTCTTGTTTTTACACCATTCATAATATCTATGCACCAAGCTTTGTTGAGCTCTTTTTGAGGTATATAAATCTAAATGCCGTGAGTGCCTAATCGGTTGCATCGTATCATTTTCTAAAAAAATGTTTTAAATCAAGACAGCGTTTCATTTGTATTGTAGATTGACGATCTACGAGAATGTTGTTTGGATATTAGATTGCTTAAATTAGGTACCCGATTAGTCTTAATGTTGTTTTTACTGAGCTTTGGCTTAGTGAACTCTAATGGCTATTCGTTCCCTTCTAAGCCATTTCAAATATACTCGGCTCAAGAGCAATCTTCACAGAATGAACAATCTTCCTCGATAAAACAGTGTAAACAAGCCGCTACGGATAACCCGTCGAGCTACTTTGAGTGCAACAAAGCTCAGTTTGGCACCGATCCTTCTGGTGACAGTTCCAACTATCACGACACAGAGTCGAGCCTCCAAGCTGCAAACTTCAGACGTATGCTCAGTAACGAGCAAGAAAGCGTGGCCGATCTTGAGCCAGCTTATCATCTACTGATTGACTTCTCTCCCCCCTCAATACTGGCTTCCCTGCTCTTCAACACGCCGTTGTTGGATTCCAAGCTGCACTGGACCAGTATTGTGAGTTCTCCGTCTTCCCGGCTTTCGGGGTGGAAAGAGGGCAACATCCAATACTCGCATTTCCGAGAACTTCTTAGCTAATCGTTTGACCCTAAATTGGTCGTATCGATGGTCGCCTCGCGTGCCTGTTGAACTCGCCAATTAACCAAGACAAACATAGCGACATCAGCTTTAGCATCACTACCGTTCAATCAGCTTGTTCTGGTTTCAGCTATCGATCGTGTTCGCAAAACATTAGTTATACCAATCGTAGTAAATAACTGGTCATCCTAGCTGGTTAAAACGCTCGTTCACTGCTTTTTTCCGGTGCTATTTTTGAGCTCGTATTTACGGTGATTGGTAAAAAGAAGAGATCTTGACTGTGAAAAAACGCATTCCAAGAAAACAAATCAACCACTATTCAAAGTGGAAATACGCGGTGCTTATCGCCACCATTATCATCATGGTTCTGAGTGCTTTACCTTCTTGGTATGGCGAGAATGCATCGGTTCAAATCAGCAATCGCTCTGAGCAGACAATCGATGCGACTCAAATTACTCAATACCTTGCGAGCGAAGGCATCCAAGCCAAATCTGCATTTCAAAAAGACAAACGTTTAGTCGTGATCTTAGAAGATGCTGAACAACAAGCGAAAGCCAAAGAGGTGCTGAATGAGCGCCTATTGGATAACGCGACCGTTGCACTTGCTATGGAGCCAGCAGCACCTAAATGGCTAACAGACATGGGTTTTGCGCCGATTCAGTTAGGCCTTGATTTACGTGGTGGTGTGCAGTTCTTATTAGAAGTGGATATGGAGCCAGTTTATCACGCGCAAGCTCAAGCGATGGTCGACGAGGTGACCAGTCAGGTGCGTTATGCACGCGGTAAAGTGGTCAACAACCAAGTTCAGTTTGATTTCCGTACCGACGCCGATTTCGAAAAAGCTCAGAAGCTGATTCGTCAAGAATTCCCACAATGGCTACGTAACCACTCAGACAAGTCGCTAACGTTAACTCAGTCTGAAGAAGAACAAAGAACGCTACGTAACCTTACGGTTCAACAAAACCTGCAAATCATGCGCAGCCGTATTGAAGAATTAGGCATCACGGAAGCATCGATTCAACGTCAAGGTGAAAGCCGTATCCGTATCGAGTTGCCGGGTGTACAAGACCCTGCTGCAGCAAAAGACGTGATTGGTGCAACGGCATCATTGGCGTTCTATTCGGTGTACGACAATGCCACTCGCAGTACTCAAACCCTGAAAGATTCAGACGGCAACCGTGTGGTCGTCGACCGCAAGGCAGTGTTGAGTGGCGAACACATTATTGATGCTCGCAGTGGCATTGGCGAGATGGGCAGTGCAGAAGTCAACATTACGCTGGATTCCTCTGGTGGTAAGAAAATGTCTGAGTTCTCACGTCATAACATCGGTAAGCCAATGGCAACGGTGTACAGCGAATACAGCCGTGATAGAGCGGGCAACAGCAAGCAAGACAGCGAAGTGATTAGTGTGGCAAACATCCAATCTCAACTGGGTAGCCGCTTCAGAATCACAGGC
>NZ_CAWPOA010000078.1:26819-143107 GCF_963889365.1 Vibrio sp. OPT20
GCTGGCAGCTTAGCTGATGCGCAAGAGCTCGCGTTACTGCTGCGTGCGGGGTCATTGACTGCGCCTGTGACCATCATTGAAGAACGTACCATTGGCCCATCTTTGGGGGCTGAAAATGTAACTAACGGCTTTGCTGCTTTGGCACTTGGTCTTGGCCTTACACTGACGTTTATGGCGCTATGGTACCGCCGCTTAGGTTGGGTCGCGAACTGTGCATTGGTGGTTAACATGACCACATTGTTTGGTTTGATTGCGCTGCTACCGGGTGCGGTATTAACTCTGCCGGGTATTGCGGGTTTAGTACTGACCGTCGGTATGGCGGTGGACACCAATGTGCTTATCTTCGAGCGTATTCGAGACAAGATGAAAGAAGGGCGCAGCTTTGCTAGCTCTATCGATCGTGGTTTCGATAGCGCATTCTCGTCAATTTTCGATGCTAACGTCACCACCATGATCGTTGCTGTGGCTCTATATACCATTGGTAATGGACCGATTCAGGGCTTCGCTCTGACACTGGGCTTAGGTCTTCTAACCAGTATGTTTACGGGTATTTTTGCTTCACGAGCGATCATCAATTTGGTTTGGGGGCGTGACCAACGCCACGATGTAAGGATTTAAGCATGAGTACTTCAAAAATGACTATTTCAGACCGCTATTTTTCAAATAGCAATATGACTCGCCTTCGTAAGGTGATGTCTGTGATTTCTATTGTGCTGTTCATGAGCTCTGTGATGCTGGTGGCAGTGAAAGGTTTTAACTGGGGTTTGGACTTTACTGGCGGTGTGGTTGCCGAGGTTCAACTCTCTGATCAAGTAACCAAAGATGCATTAAAAACCAAGCTCGACACGGCTTTCCAACAAGACGTTCAAGTGGTCGGCATGGCAGAGCAAGATCGCTGGACAATTCGTTACAGCCAACTGACAGACGCTCCACAGCCAAACTTAGTGGATGCTTTGTCTTCTGTAAGTGACCAAGTAAAAGTGCTGAACAGCAGCGTGGTTGGCCCTCAGGTGGGTCAAGACATGGTTGATCAAGGTGGCTTGGCGGTATTGGTGTGTTTCTTGATGATCATGCTGTACCTGAGTGTGCGATTTGAATGGCGTTTGGCTCTGGGTGCGCTTGCCGCGATCATCTATGACGTGACGCTTATCTTGGGTCTGTTCGCTTTTACTCAGTTTGAGTTTAACCTGACCGTATTGGCGGCCGTGCTAGCGATTCTCGGTTACTCATTGAATGACTCGATCATCATCGCCGACCGTGTGCGCGAAATGCTGCGCGGCAATCCAAACGGTGATACTGATAACCTGCTTAACGAATCGGTTAAAGCGACCTTCTCACGCACCATGGTGACTTCAGGAACAACGCTAATCACCGTATCAGCGCTTTGGCTACTGGGTGGCGCTGCGCTGCAAGGTTTCGCTATTGCACTCGTGGTTGGCATTGTCAGCGGTACGTGGTCTTCAGTTTCTGTCGGCATCACACTGCCTAAGTTACTTGGCCTACAGCCTTGTCACTACCAAGTGAAAGCGCCAGTAGAAGTTGAGGGTGAGTACCCTTAGTCAAGCTAAGCTAGCTTATGCACGGTAGGCCGATTTACTTACGCTATTAACCGAAACCAATAATGAAAGCCCTTGAACTCACTTAGCCCCATAAGTAAGTTCAGGGGCTTTATTTTTATATAAGAGTCAATTGGTTAGAGAAAAGTGAGCCTATTTCAAAAAACGATGGATTGAGCAGGCAAGCCCTCATGATATGAAGTATGTTTAGATGACGTTAGTAGAAATGAGGCAAGGGAATGGAATATCGACATCAATGTCATGTAGGCGACCATGGTGATGCACTGAAGCATCCAGTATTGAGTGCACTTGTTCAGTCATTAATGCAGCAGCATTCACGCCTCAATGTTATCGACACGCACTCAGGTACAGGGTGTTATGACCTCACCACCGCACCAAGTAATCACGCAGGTGAGTTTGCTGAAGGAGTCGGGTACTTGTGGCGCAATAAGGCTTATCTTCCTCCGGCATTCGCTTCTTTTATGTCGGTACTGGAATACTACAATCCGAATCAACTTATCTCTTTGTATCCGGGTTCTGCCGCCATCACTTACCAACAAGGCCGCAGCCAAGATAGTTTCTATTTTTCAGACATTCAGCAAGATGAAGCTGATTTACTGCAAACCAATATTGAGAAGTTACAATGTAACCTAGATATTTCAAGCAAGCTTACGATTAGCGCAGGTGATGGGCTTAAAGCGTTACCTGATGACGTTGCTAAACATGACAACCACCATCTGATTGTTATCGACCCACCCTATGAAACCGATTCAGAATATCTCGCGGTGATTGATGCCTTAGTTAAGGCGTATCAACAATCTGAGAAGGTATCTGCACTAATTTGGTACCCGCTCTACACGGATGACAAGAGCTCACTGATTTTGAACCACTGTGTGACCGCAGTGAAAGATGGTTTGCTGCCAAGCCCGATTAAGTCGGAACTTCGCCTTCGTGATCCTAAGGGGGATGATCGCCTGATCGGTAGTGGTTTACTGTTGTTCAATCCACCCCAAGGCATTGCGGGAACGGTCGCGGATACGCTTGATTATTTACACAGCCAACTCGCGACTAATGGTGAAGGGTATTGGCAAATGAGAAGTCTATAAATCTGATTTCTATGGATTTTATGATGATTTTCTAGACGTCGTTCACTAAATCACTGTTATTTATGTGGTTTAAATTGACCAAACGCTAACTTTTATCGATTGATTAATTGCAGTGAATCATTTAAAAATAGAATATCAATGCGCACAAGTGCATAATGGCTCATAAGTTAAATAATTAATCTTAAGATTAAACTAGATTGTGGTTTACCCCCTAAACTGCATAAGGCTCGCACTAGTCATGCGAGCCTTTCTTTTGCCTGTCGGAAATGTTTCTAGTGGTTAGAAACCATCACTTCCTCCAAATTCACTACAACGCTGGGTAATCGATATAGCCTTTTTCGTTGCCGCCGAACAGAGTCGCGCCATCAAGATCGGATAGTTCTCTGCCGTTTTGTAGGCGTGAAACGAGATCTGGGTTTGCTACGAATGGGCGACCAAATGCGACAAGGTCGGCGTAGCCTTTGCTTAACACTTCTTCGGCGCGTTCTGGTGTGTAACTGCCAGCGACGATGATGGTGTTAGAGAATAGCTCTCTTAGCTCTAAACGGAAGCTTTCAGGTATCACAGGTGCGTCATCCCAATCTGCTTCTGATAGATGCAGGTAAGCCATGTCGCGTGCTTGTAGCGCCTTTGAAGCTTCTAAAATAGTTGGCACGATGTCTGGGCAGTTCATGTCTTTGAAGGTGATGAACGGAGCTAAACGAACACCCACCTTATCGGCACCAATCGCATCAATCACTGCATCCACCACTTCGATTAGAAAACGAAGTCGGTTCTCGCGGCTGCCTCCATAGTTGTCGGTGCGCTTATTTGAATTGGTTCTTAGGAATTGATCGATGAGGTAGCCATTACCACCGTGGATTTCCACTCCGTTGAACCCTGCCTCGACTGCTTTTTTCGCTGAGTTAGCAAAATCTTGAACAACACGATCGATGTCTGCTTGGGTCATCTCTCTTGGTTGGATGCAATCCACCATGTTGCCGTTACCATTCTCATCAGAGATCCAAACCTGCGTTTCTATAGGTGCCAGTGCTGAAGGTGCAATCGGCAACTCGCCTTTTTGAAAGGTAGGGTGTGATACTCGGCCTACGTGCCATAGTTGGCAGAATATCGCGGCACCTTGCTCTTTTGCTGCTG
Organism: Vibrio sp. OPT20; assembly: GCF_963889365.1. Classification (NCBI taxonomy): domain Bacteria; kingdom Pseudomonadati; phylum Pseudomonadota; class Gammaproteobacteria; order Vibrionales; family Vibrionaceae; genus Vibrio; species Vibrio sp. OPT20. Next base: position 30,619 of record NZ_CAWPOA010000078.1, read on the forward strand.
TTGTTACTGATTTCCAACCTTCGATTTGCGCATCGGTATAGACGCCGGGTGTGAATGAGTAACCTTGAGAGTCATCTGAAATTTGTGTGGCTTCAGTGATGATTAGCCCTGCACTTGCTCGTTGTTGGTAATAAGTCGCCATCATGTCGTTTGGCACGTTTCCAGGCTGGCTGGTGCGAGCGCGTGTCATGGGTGCCATAACCACACGGTTTTGCAGCTCTAGGCCTTTCAGTTCTGATGTTTCGAATAACTTGTTCATGATCTCTACCTTTATGAATTTTTAGTGCTGTGCCAATTCCAGTTTGATAATGAATTGGCACTTTGAAGTTACGGAGTTCTTAAATTATTTAGCTTCTGTGGGTGCAAATATTGAGTTGCTTTGTGGTTTCTCTTTTCGGTTAGCTTTAGCGATTAAGAACAAGCCGACGATAGGAACCACAACGGCTGCGAACGGAATCATGCCTGCGCCTAGTTGGCTGTCGAGTACCATGCCACCAAGGAATCCACCAAAGGCATTGGCTAAGTTAAACGCTGAGATATTCGCAGTTGCTGCTAGCTCTTGCCCTTCGCCACCGTGGTTCATTACTCGAAGTTGCATGGCAGGGACGTTCGCAAATGATGCAATACCAAAGACAAATGCAGCTGCAACGAAGAGGATTTTGTTGTCTACCACAAGGCCAACTACCACCAATGAAATGATCATCGCGATAGCCCAAAACATTGAAGCTTTGCCTAGGTTTTTATCTGAAGAGCGTCCGCCCAAGGTGTTACCGATGATTAAGCCAACACCTACAATCACTAAGATCCAAGTCACTGATTCTTGACTGTAACCTGTGATGTGCATGGCGATTGGCGCAAGGTAGCCGTAAAGCGTCATGAAGCCAGACCAAGCAAAAGCGGTGATTGCTAAGCTGATCAGTAACATTGGATTTTTGAACGCTAGAAGCTGAGTTTTGATGTCTTTCGCTTCACTGTGACCTGTCGATTTAATCGAAGTCAGAATGGCAAGCATCGCGATAGTGCCAAGTGTTGCCACGGTAAAGAAAGTGGTGTGCCAGCCGAATTGCAAGCTGACCCATGTACCCGCTGGAACGCCAAGAACGTTAGCGAGTGTTAAGCCTGCGAACATCTGGCCAACGGCACGACCTGCCATTTTTTCAGACACTAAGTTGGTTGCAACAACCGCACCGATACCATAAAAAGGGCCTTGCACTAAGCCTGCGATAACACGGCTGGCAAGTAGAAGTGGGTAGCTAGGAGCAAGGGCTGATAAGACATTACCGATGATGAACAGTGCCATTAAGCCAATCAGCACCATCTTCTTGTTAAAGCGAGCAAGGTAGATGGTTAAGATCGGGCCGCCGATAACGATAGCCAACGCGTAAGCACTGATTAGGTAGCCAGCTTGACCTTCTGTGATTGAAAGTGATGTGGCGATCTGTGGAAGAATACCTGCGATAACAAACTCAGCCGTGCCGATTGCAAATGCAGCGAGTGTCAGTATCCAAACTTGGAATGGAATCTTTTCTTTATGGGTAGTTTCTTTATGGATAGTTTCTTGGTTGACGGTTTCTTGTTTCATGATGATCTACCTATGTAAATTCTTGTTTGTTAGGACGTGAGATACACGCCCTAACGATTGTTCTTTATGTCTTTGCTTCTTTGCGGAGTGTTAGCCGAGTAGAGCGCCGCCATCGATATCGATGATTGACCCTGTGACGTATGGGTTATTAATTACGAACAGGTAACCCATGGCTATCTCTGAAGGCTCGCCAACCTTGCCTGCGGGTAGGTTGTTTTTGGCGTTGTCGTACATGCTTGTACGAGCGGAATCGTCCATGTTTTTGTAGGCTTCCGTCATGGTTAAACCCGGGCTAACGGCATTGACTCGAATGGGTGATAGCTCTTTCGCCAGTATTTTGGTTACGCTTTCTAGTGCGGCGTTGATGGCGGTTTTTACGTAAGTGCCTGCCACAACCTTGCGTGACAACATGCCAGTTGTGAACGTGATAGACCCGTTTGGTGTCATGTAACGAGCGGCATGTTTGGCTACGTTTAAGCTGCCCCAAAACTTAGTGTCAAAAGCTGTCTTGGCGTCTGCGGTTGCTACGTCTGTTACTTTTCCTGCGGGAGCGGATGAGCCAGCCGTTACGATTAAGTGGTCAAACACGCCAATCGATTCGAAGTATTCACAAATCGACTTTTCATCGGTGATATCAACGCCTGTGTGTCGGCTGGCAATATGTACCGTGTTGTTCTCGTTTCTTAGTTGCATCGCTAGTGCTTTGCCGATACCTGATGTGCCACCAATGATGACGAAAGTGTGTTTCTCTTGTTTAGTCGATTCGTTAGTCATGCTCTGAATTCCTGCGTTGTTCTGTTGATGTTTGTCATTATATTTATTCGACTAAAATTGATAATTGGTTAAAATATAAATTCATTATTCGGTTAAACTGAATAGTGTGGTTGGGTATTCAAATCGAGCATTAAGATCGAGAAGTAAGACGAAGAGGTGGAAGCGAGAATCGTATGGATAAGTTTTCAGATATGGCGATGTTCGTGAGCATTGTTAAGCATCACGGGTTAGCGGCGGCTGGGCGAGAGTTAGGGCTTTCTCCTGCGACGATGACAGCAAGGCTGCAGGCGCTTGAAGAACGATATGGTGTGAAGTTGTTGAATCGAAGCACGCGTCATGTGTCTTTGACCGACTCTGGCGAGCTGTATCACAAGGCATGTTTGGAGATTTTAGACAACGTCAGTGAGGCCGAAAACCTGATTCAAAATGGCGTAAAAGAAGTCAAAGGCTCGCTAAAAATTGCCGCGCCAAAAGACATCGGAAAGCAGTACATTCTTCCTATACTTTCGGAGTTTTGTCAGCAGTATCCGGACGTTATTCCTTACCTGTATTTGAACGATAACCTCTCGAACATTGCTGAATCTGGCATGGATATCGTGGTCCGTTATGGTGAATTGGTCGACAGCAGTTTGATATCCAGACGCTTATCTCCAAGCCGACGTGTGCTGTGCGCTTCTCCTGAATATCTTGCTAAACATGGAACACCGTTAACACCACAAGATTTGGTCGAACACGACTGTTTAGCCATGCTGCGTAGCAATGAAGAGCTCAAGACATGGCACTTCCAAGATCATGATATGAAGAAGGCTGTGACGGTTGTGCCGAAGCGATTTTCAGACGATGGCGAAGTGATTCGGTATTGGGCATTAAAAGGTGAGGGCATTGCGTTGAAGTCGGTACTCGATGTGCAAGACGACATCAATAACCAACGCCTTGTGACGCTACTTAATGGCTACATGAAAAACTTCAATACCGCGATGTCGGTGTCGAGCGCCGACTTGAATGTGGTGTACATCAGCAAGAAATATCAGCCGAAGCGTATCCGACTGTTTTTGGATTTTCTGTTTGAGCGGTTTGGCGATTGGGTTGAAAAGTCTAGTTAGATTGGCGAATCGGCCGCACATGACAGATCTCTCGAACTCAGCACCCGGCTACGGACAGAGAACATTGAACTGGTTATGATACGAGCAACATAAGGACGTGATTGGAGAGAGAAATGAAAGTCGTCGGTAACACGGTTATCAAACCTTTTCATAAGGCAACCTGCCATTGCGGTGCGGTTGAATTAGAGCTCAGCTTACCTAACGGGATAGAAAAACCACGCCGCTGTGATTGTTCTATCTGTCGTCGCAGGGGAGCGATTGTGGGCTCTGTTGCGCTAGATGGTATCAAGATCCTCAAAGGTGCTGAGCATCTTAAGCTTTATCAATTCAATACCAATACCGCTAAGCATCACTTCTGCTCAAACTGCGGTATCTATACCCATCACCAACGCCGCTCAAGCCCAAATGAATACGGTTTTAACATCGGTTGTTTGGAAGGGGTAAACCCGTTTGATATTGGCGATGTGGTGACCAATGATGGCGTCAATCACCCTGCTGATCGCTAAGTCGTGACACAATATAAAAGGAATTAATTATGTCTGAATATGGAGCGGTCATTCGCTGGCAAAAAGCGGAAGATGAAGCCTTTAGCGACAACCAATACAGTCGCGGTCATACGTGGGAGTTCGATGGTGGTATCACTGTGCCAGCTTCATCTTCTCCTCATGTTGTGCCACTGCCGTTTTCGGTGGAAGCGAATGTCGACCCAGAAGAAGCCTTTATCGCGGCACTTTCTAGCTGCCATATGCTGACGTTTTTGGGCATTGCCGCAAAGCAGAAGTACGTGATCGACTCTTACGTGGATGATGCGATTGGTGTGCTGGAAGAAGATGAATCAGGCCGCTCATCGGTCACTAAGGTGACTCTGCGACCTGATATTGTGTTTTCGGGCATTAAGATACCAACTGCTAAACAACTCGACAAACTGCATCATTTAGCGCACAAAAACTGCTTTATCGCGAACTCGGTCAAGACTGAAATTGTGGTCGAGATGCGAGGTTAATTTTAATTAATCACAAGATTTCTTTAAAAGCTTCGTCCTTTTTATCTCGCTATCGTCTTAAGGGTATTCAGGCAATCCAGTTGATTGCAAAAAGACCGAACACACTATTTAAGGAATCCTCCATGACAGCGTTTAACAGTGCATCGAATTACGGTGAAAATGTGTTTATCAAAAGCAAACCAGAGATGCTAGAGAGCATTTACAACACTGTCGATGTATTTCCTTACTGGATTGCCGACATGGACTTTCAGGTAGCGGAACCGATCACTCAAGAGCTTAACCGATTGGTTGAGCGTGGAGTGTACTCGTATGAGTTTAACGAACAGGCGGTGTTTGAGGCGCTATCTCAATGGTATTCAAAGCGTCATGGTTTAAATCTGTCTTCAGACAAATTCGTTCAGGTTCCGGGAGTATTACCAGGCATCGCGTTGTTACTGCGTCAGTTTACCAACGAGGGTGATGGTGTACTTATTCATACGCCGGCGTATCATCAGTTCGCTAATTTGGTGAATAAAGCAGGTCGTCAGGTCGTGAATAGCCCGTTGATTAATGACGGACAGAGTTATCAGATTGATTTTGCTGGTATGGAGCAACAGATCATCGACCAACAAGTGAAGACGATGATTTTCTGCAATCCGCACAACCCAACTGGACGAGTGTGGACACCTCAAGAAATTGAACAAGTCATCGAAATCGCCAAGCGCCACGATGTGTTGATCATCAGCGACGAAGTCCACTCCGACATTATTTTTGAAGGTCATTCTTTTACGAGCTTAACCAGCTTTGATTACGACAAGGTCATTGCCTTGATTGGCTCTCCGGCGAAAACCTTCGGTATGCACAGCATCTCAAATGGCTATGTGTACACCAACGATCATGAGTTATTTGAAGCGTTCAAAACCAATGTGGTGGCGATGTATCTTGATCATGGTAATGCGTTCAGTACGTTTGCAACCGTGGCGGCCTTTGAGAAAGGTGGAGAGTGGCTAGATGGCATGTTGGTGTATTTGCAAGACACGGTGAAATGGATCTCTGAATTTGCTGAGCAGCGCATTCCTCAGTTAAAAGTCTTCCAGCCGCAAGGCACTTACCAAGTGTGGTTTGATTTCTCAGGCTTGGATTTTTCGGAAGAAGAGCTAAAAAATGTGGTGTTTGAACAGGCTAAAATGGGCTTAACCCCAGGAGGTTGGTTTGGTGCACAAAGCCCTAACTTCATGCGAATGAACATCGCGACCTCACGCGATAATATCGAGCAATCATTTACGGCTTTAGCGGATGCAATAGAGGGTTTTGAGCGAGGAAGTCAGGAGAGTTCAAACTGCTGTGATAGCGGAAATTCAAAAAGCTGTTGCTGATTATCCATGTTGAATTGAAAACGCTTAGCTGTTGATGCTGAGCGTTAGGCTCTAAAAGAACGAAAAACCGCGAGGCTGCTTAGCGCATCACTGGCGGTTTTTTTATGTCTGTGTAATCCTACGTACGGTTTTATTGAGTGACAGTTAGAAAGTACTGAGAGATAGGTAGCGATCTCTTGGATGGTAGGAATATATTGGTTAGCAGAGAGTTATGTTTAGCGTCCCACTGAATAGTTTTGTACATCGTGTGAGTGATAAAAGCCAAGTGATGGCGCATGCTGCAGAATGTGGATGCAAGTTGAAACGAGTTCGTCGCTCGCGTAATTGGCTTTTGGTCGCTCAAGAGCATCAACTCGTTGAATTTAAAACGATGTTAACTCACGAAAAAGACGATTGGATAGCAATCGCAATCGACAAAGTGCTGCCTAAACCTGTGGTGTGTTTGGCATCTCTGTTGGTCGCGACACCCTCAATGACGGTGGCTCAGCTGGTGATGGAATCTGGATGCTCAATGGCAGAAGCAAGGCGTGCCATTGATGAATATGAAGGGCTGTAGGCGTATTCGAATCGTGTGAAAAGAGAATCGCGATCAGCAAAAAGCCCGTAACGATATTGCGCTGAAAAACGTCATATCGTTACGGGCTTTATCATCTGTGCTTGTGCTGCTATTAAGCTAAGCCATGTGGCTTATAAAGCGTTTACTCGATTAAGAGTTAGCTACTTTTACACGAATCGTGTTTTTGCCAAGCTTTGACAAGTTCAGCTTGTTTAGTGCCGCTTTAGCTTCTTCGTGCTCTGGCATTTCAACAAATGCAAAGCCTTTAGATTCGCCAGTTTCTTGGTCTAAAACTAGGCTGCACTCTTTTACTGAGCCGAACTCAGAAAATAGAACACGGATGTCTTGCTCTGCAGTAGAGCGCGATAGGTTACGAACTAGAAGTTTCATAATAAACCTTGAATATGAATTTACGCTGAGCATTGTCGCACACTTTCGTGCTCACCCTCACAAATAATTAGCGGAATAGCTCGGTTTACCTGTTCGCTGCTCTCATTAGCCGTTAACCGCGGTTTATCGTGATATCTGACACATATCCATGCTCGGTACTGGTTAACGCCTGCTGCAGCATTTGAGCGGCTTCTTGTGCGGTCATAAAGCTTGAGGTATCCATTGCTTTGCCGCTGGTTCCCCAAAACTCGGTTGCCATCCCGCCGGGGTAAACTGCAACGATCTTCATCGGGTGACCTTTGAGCTCCAACCTGACCGATTCGATAAAGCCTTTAACGGCCCATTTGGCTGCGCAGTAAGTAGACTCTTCTGCTTTAGCGCCTTGAGCCGCGGTCGACATCACAACAGCAATGGTGACGGGTTGATCTTTGTAGCGCTGCACAAGCTCGCGAATCAAAAAGATCGAAGACTCGATGTTGTTTTTCAGCATGTCGTTGATGGCGGCGGGATCTTGTTGTTCAATTTTACCGAAGTACCCACTGCCTGCGCTATGAACCACCAGCTTTGGTGTTTCAGGCAACGCATCCAATAACTCGCTCACTGATTGTGGATCACACAAGTCACAGGCTTGGCTAACAGTGTTCGCTGGCAGGCTTTTCGCTAATTCAGCTAAACGTTGGGAGCTGCGGCCAGTGATCATTAAGCGCTGGCGGCTGTTCGATGTGTTCGCATATTGCTTGGCTAAAGCTGCGCCTAAACCGCTGCTTGATCCGGTGATTAAAATCATGGTGACTCGGGATTGTTGAATTGAATCGAGATAGTAAGGCTTTGAATATCTGTTTGCTGAGATCTAAGACCAAGATGCAGAGATCCATGAGTAAGATCGATAAAACAGAGGTTTGAGAAAGTCGTAGGAAGATAGGAAGATAGGAAGATAGGAAGATAGGAAGAAAAGCAGAAAGGAAAAAATGCCTAAAGGTAAAGCTCGCAAAGGTAACGCGCGTAAAGGTAAAAGCGCCGGCATAGAGCCAGCGCTTTTGAAATCAGATTACTCTTCGTCGAACTGTTTGGTCGTGAATGAGTCTTCGATTCTGTTGAGTTCTTCTTGATCTTTCACTCGCTGTTCTTCTTGGCGAATGACTTTTGCTTCATTGAAGCGTTTCTTTTCCGACTTAGTCAGAAATTTTACAGCTTTCTTGTTGGTCAGTGCGTAAGCAACTACGTCTTCGCCTTTTTCTCTGCGGTCGTTTACACGTTGTGAGAAACGTTCATTGTCGCGAGCTTTACGCTCCGCTGAGGTCAACTTGCTCATGCTTTAAAGCCTTTTCAATTATTCATGGTAGGGAATCTACACTTAGCGAAACAATGGGGAAGTGCTCTTAATTGGTGGAACTGTGTATCACATCCGCTCAACTGAGTTTAGCCCATTTGTATGCTGGTGGCGCATCTTAGCACAAAGGCTTGAGCATGCAGGTATGCTATTCGAGGGATTAAGCAGAGCAACCCACAATTTTCTGTTGTGGGTTGAGATTGCATTGTGGGCTGAGATTGTTTGCGGGATGAGATTATATGGTGGGCTGAAAGTGTCTTTCGGGGTAACGGTTACCGTTGATGAAAATGGGAACAGGAAAGAGAGGTTAAATTAAATCTTCTCGATATATAAGATCACTTCGCCTACTTTAAACCCAAATTTAGACATCTCAGTTTTGTTGAACAAGCGTTTGTCGTCCATCAAGAACATCCAGTCGTCTAATACGACCTCATAGGTGCTGCCGTCGACTTCGATTTCTAAGTCATATTTCCAATACAGAGCAGAACCTAGAGTCTCGCCATAAGCGGTACCGACTACATCATTAGCTGTGCCCGAATAGGTGTTTTCGCCGGTTTTTATTAGGTTCCAAACACGTGTTGAGCGCTCGCCATCAGCAAAAGAGAACCACTCTTTGATTTCTCCTTTGTCACCGTCCCAAGTCGCGACAAGCTTAGCGTCAAAACGGCGTAATAGGTTACCAGAGCGGTCGAGTACCATCCCGTAAGCCATTAGCTCGCCATTGAAAAAGGTTTCAAGCTTGAGCTCTGGCGTAGTATCTACGTGGTTTTCTAAACTTGCAGAGCCACAACCCGCTAGCCAAGTGAGTGAAAACAGTGCCAAAGCAAATTTTGTTATTGTTGTTTTTGGATTCATTTGTTCAAACCTAATAGTTGTTTGCGTAGACCGGGCTCAGATGTGTTTTCAGATAACCAAATCGCGAGAAAGGCTTCACCAAATTGCTTGTCTTGGATGGTGCCGATGGGTTGCTCATCGAAATAGAAGCGACTTACGTTGTCTTCAGCAACTCGGATAGTCAGCGTGCTGCCTTCCTCAACGTTGGGCCACATTGCGTACAAAGGCTTCAACCAACGCTGGATATTGTTGTTGGAGTAACCAAGTTTGCTCCACTGGTCTTTGGTTGCGTCTACAAGGTCTTTGCTGTCAATTGCTCGGTAGTACTCAAGTTTCAAAGCACGCTCAGAGTTAGATGGAGTGGTGTAGAACTCTGCAGAATACAAAGTCCAAAATAAGTAACTCATCTCACCTTGGCCACGCTTGTTTAAATCATCGACAGCAGAAGCGTTGGCATTCCCGGTAAAAAGGAGTGCTGCGCAAATGAGGGTTAGGGTGACTAAGCTAAATAGTCGGTTTCTTGATTGCTCGCTTGTTTGAGTGCGAACGCGACTAACATCGCTCTCAGATTTGAACGCTTGCGTAGGGTTGCGTGGAAAAGCCATAAGTCACCTCGTTGTTGCCATTTTGGGTTGTACTAAGTTGGAGTAAGCGGCCACCAGTAAGGGCAACAAAATCCCCCAACTTATTGCAAGGGCAGCTAACACCGATGCGTCTGGCCAAGTAGTCAGAAGGGCGCCTGCTTTGATGCCTCCCCAATAACTACTAGTACCTGCTACGAACCCTATGACAAACAAGATCACTTTCGAGCATTTTAAAAGCCAATTTAGGCTGTGGTTAAAACTGATTAAGAACATGATCCACAGGCAGACTAGCCACACTGGGAACCAAGATTGATTTGCAATTTCAGAGTCGACGGCAAACACGCCGAAGTGAAGTAAGAGGCTATCAAGCAATAGCCCCAGTGGTAATAAAATGAGTATTTTCAGATCGCTACTGCGAGTAGGAGAGAGAAGGAAGTGAGCGGCCACAATCAGTGGTGCCACGAACGGGGCTTGCGCGGTAAAGAATGCGCTGCAAACCCAGGTCGCTTGAAACAGAACGAGATTAATAATCCAAAACCGTTTCATCTTTTACTCCAAAGTAACGAGGTTTTCGAGCAACTAAGTGATGAGTACTGATCACGCGCTCTTTGAATGCACCTTCACAGTAGCAGAAATAAAAGATCCACAAGCGCTTAAACTCTTCTGAATAGCCGAGAGACTCTAACTCTTCCCAACTGTTTTCAAAGGCAACATTCCAATCATTAAGCGTTCGAGCGTAGTGCAGGCCAATGTCATCAATTTCTTGAACCACAAGGTCTGTACTGGTCGCGAGGTGTTGGGTCATCACTGAAACCGAAGGGAGACAGCCGCCAGGGAAGATGTACTTCTGAATAAAGTCGACGCCTTTGCGATATTTGTCGTAACGACTGTCGGCAATAGTGATCGCTTGAATCAGCATTTTGCCTGATGGTTTCAACAGTGAAGAACATTTCTCAAAGAAGGTCTGTAGGTATTCATGGCCGACCGCCTCAATCATCTCGATAGAGACCAACTTGTCATACTCACCAGTGAGGTTACGATAATCCTCTTTAAGCAGGGTGATTTTGTCGGTTAAGCCAAGCGCTTTTACTCTCTGTTCTGCAAGCGCGTGTTGGGCATCTGAGATTGTGGTTGTGGTGACATGGCATCCGTAGTGTTGCGCCATGAATATCGCTAAGCCACCCCAGCCGGTACCTATCTCGACCACGCTGTCTTTCTCTGACAACTCTAATCGCTCACAGATGGTTTTCATTTTGTTTTGCTGAGCTTTGGATAGGGTTTCTGCTTCTTCGCTGTAGATAGCGGAAGAGTATTGCATCGAGCTGTCTAAGAAGCGTTCATACAACTCATTGCCAATATCGTAGTGCGCAAGAATATTACGTTTAGAGCCTTGCTCGGTGTTGGCATTCTTACGACGCATCAATAGGTTTTTGATGCGAGAAATCCATTGTGTTTTATCGTCAAGCTCGTCGAGTTGAGATTGATTTCGAGCCATGATTTGAATCACTTTGGTGAGATCTGGGCTTGTCCATTTTCCATCAATGTAGGCCTCAGAGGCGCCAATACTGCCGTCAATCACGACATCTCTAAAAAAGGTTGTATCGTGAATCACGATTCGACCTTTCAAGTCTGCTTCTCGATCGCCGAACACCGAATGCTGGTCGCGCTCAATAATCTCAAGCGTCGCGAATTGCAGGCTTTCTAGAACCTTAAAGATTAAAGCTCGATATTTACAGTTGCTTGAAACAGCAACGGCTTTAGCTTGTTGTTCAATGTTGTTGTTTTGTTTGGCAAGCTGTTCCATGTAAACCTCGCTGATAACTCATTCTAATATTTTGTGCCAACTAAGCTGGGTTGTGCCCCTTGGTTGGAGCGAACCCAAGCTTGGGTCGAGTTCTATTATTTGGTTGCTGTGAAGACACTTAAGATGTTGAGTCTGGATGCCCCACAAACGGTACTTTTTTCAGGAATAATTTGAGAGCCTGATAATAAATGCCCATCACGACTTTGATTGTCATCGCCGGAATCTTAAATACCGTTCGTCTAATGTTTGTCTTGGTTACTGACTGTTTCGTCAGAGCCAGGGTCGCATCGAAAAGCTTGTCGTCTCGGCGGCTTTCGATATGAACTAACGTGCGTTTCGCTGGTGGCTTAATTTTCCAAAAATAAGTCATGTTCAAATCCATGAACGGCGAAACGTGAAACTCTTTTTTTACCTTTAATTCTTGGTGCATGTCGATCAGGTAGTAATGTCGTTGGCGCCAAGGCGTGTTACTCACCTCAGCCAACATGTACTTACAATCTCCAGTCTCGTCATAACAGAAGAAACAGTTGATTGGGCTGAAATAGATACCTAAACAGCGGCATTGAGCCAGCATCGTCACACGGTTTGAATCAGACCAAACCCCACCAAGTTTTTGCACTTTGGAAGCTATACGTTGTTTAAGTGATTTTGGTTCATCCGTGGTAGCATTTTCTTTTTTTTCAGCGAGATAATCCGATTCGACGAAGCGAATCGGGTTGTACCATCGAGTTCCGAACAGCGCACTACGCGCTGTGGTTTGGGGCAGCTCATCAAGATCTAACCCCATCATATACAGCTGATAGCTGAACTCATGAGTGATGTCGCCAAAGCGGCGGTGTCTGACGTTGCCCCAATAGATACCGCTGAGCTCTTCACTCTTTTCGGATGCGATCTCCATTTCGGATGTCAGGGTTTGACTGTTCATAGCGCTGAACTCGTACTCAAATCTAAACCGAAGCGTTTGGTCACATCGAGTGCACTGTGGACACCGTCTTCATGGAAGCCGTTGTACCAGTATGCGCCGGCGAAGTGCGTCTGGTTTTTGCCACAAATCTGCTCACGCTTGTGCTGAGCTTCGACCGTGTTCGAGTTAAGTACCGGGTGATGATAAACAAAGCTGCGAATGATTTTTTCTGAGTCGATGGCTTCGCTCTGATTTAAGGTCACACAGAAGGTGTCTTGGCTTTCAATGCCTTGCAGAATGTTCATGTTGTACGTGACACAAGCAGGTCGTTTACTGTCACCATCCAACATGTAGTTCCAGCTTGCCCAAGCCAGTTTCCTGTCTGGTAACAAGCGAGTATCGGTGTGCAGAACCACTTCATTACGGCTGTATGGGATTTCGCCCAATACCTGCTTCTCTTGCTCTGTTGCATCGCCGAGTAAACGTAACGCTTGGTCTGAGTGACAAGCAAATATCACTTCGTCGAAGTCTTGTGTAGCGCCATCTTCAAATTCAATCGTGACGCCCGTTTCTTGACGAGTCACTTGTTTGATCGATGTGTTCAAAGCGACGGATTTGTTCAAGCGTGAAAGGATGATTTCAACGTAAGAGCGCGACCCTTTAGGAATTACATACCATTGTGGACGGTTCGCGATGTCGAGTAGCCCGTGGTTGTAGAAGAATTGAATGAAGAATTTAAGCTCAAATTCTTCCATCTCTTCTAAGCTTGTCGACCAAATTGCTGCGCCCATCGGTAGGATGTAATGCTGGCTGAAAAAGTCGGAAAACTGGTTTTCACGTAGGAAGTTGCCCAAGGTAACATCCGGTGTGAACTCGTTACTTTCAAATTGAGCCTTACACAGTTTGTTGAACTTGAGAATGTCAGAGACTAAAGACCAAAATTGAGGTTTGAAAATATTACTTCGTTGAGCAAACAGAGAGTTGATGCTGTGACCGTTGTATTCGAATTTAGTCGTGGTGTTGTGGACGCTGAAACTCATCTCAGTCGGTTGCCTTTCGACACCGAGTTGTTCTAGAAGCTGATTGAAATTCGGGTAAGTTCGATCGTTGAATACGATGAAACCTGTATCTATCGAAAACGCCGAGCCTTGATGTTCAATATCAACGGTGGCGGTGTGGCCCCCAACATAATCGTTCTTTTCGAATACGGTCACGTCGTGGTGCTTATCTAATATGTGTGCGCAAGTGAGTCCAGAGATACCTGACCCAATAATGGCGATTTTCTTCATTGTTATACCATCCTTGAAGCGAGTTTTTGCCAAACTGGAGTTGGAAGCATTCTTAGTAGCTTCATCAACATGATGAATCGTCTTGGGAAATCGATTTCACTCTTTCCTTGAGCAATACCATTTACGATTCGCTGAGTTGCGGCCTCACTACTAATAATCATAGGCATAGAGAACGTGTTTCGCTCGGTTAATGGCGTTTCAACAAAGCCTGGGTGCACAATTGAGACATGAATATTGTGCTCGGCCAGATCAACCGACAGTGTTCTGCCTAAGTAGGTGAGGGCTGCCTTTGAAGCGCCATAAGCCTCGGCTCTTGGCAAAGGTAAAAAGCTGGCGCTGGAGCTTACTAAAACCAAACGGCCGCCGGGCTTGATGTTTTTTAGCCAGGCTTTAAGGGCGTAGCCAATTGAAATTAGATTGATGTTGATGACGCGCTCGAAAAGCTCAGCATCAAAATTCACTGGGTCGTTGATGTATTCACAATCACCCGCATTTAAAATCAGCAGATCGAGCGGCTTGTCTTGGTCGAGCTCTGGGAAGTTGTGGTAATCGGTCAGATCGAAACAGAGCGGCGTAATGGATGAATGCGCGATGTCTGTCTCATGAGAATCAACCAAGGCTTGCAGTTTGTCTGGGTTACGGCCACACGCAATTACCTGATGCCCTTGTTGAGCGTAATCGATAGCGAGTGATTGGCCGATACCTGAGGTCGCGCCTGTGATCATAATACGCATTATTGGCTCGCTCTCTTTTTGATGGATTTGATGGCGCAGCCCAGAACTGGAATGTGTTCGTACAACATAGAGCCGACATCAAGATAGTCTCTGTGATAAACCACTTGGCCGTCGAGCATCTTGAGGTGGCTGTGTCCTTGTACTTCGATTGGCTTTTGCCCATTTAATTGCTTGTGAGCAAACTGCATCGTCCAATACACCGAAGCTTCGTCGTTCACTTCGAAAGTGTGTTCGATATGGAAGTAACAGCTCGTTACCTGGGTGTAGAGGTTCTCGAAGTAGTGCGTAAGCGCCGAAATACCGCTGACATGATGCAGTGGGTCTTGGAATTCAATATCAGGGTGATAAACCGTCTTAAGCACGTCGAAATTGTCGGTTCCGAGTTCTCGATACATGTTGAGAAAGTTATCAAGCCATAGAGAGTTATCCATAATATTCACTCTAATTATTTGAAGAAGGCTAAGGCTCTCAATCGTGCTTCTTTGTGCTCAACGATGGGTTGCCAGTATTCGCTGTCTATTCCGTTTTTAGCGATAAAGTCATGTGGGAAATGAACATGTTTATCTGGGATGTTTTGCAGCTCTGGTATGTACTTACGAATAAAAATTCCTTTTGGATCAAACTTTTCACTCTGAGTGATTGGATTGAAAATTCGAAAGTAGGGTTGAGCATCACAGCCAGTACTTGAGGCCCACTGCCAGCCACCATTATTCGCGCTGAAATCACCATCGATAAGGTGCGACATAAAGAAACGCTCACCCCAACGCCAATCGATCAGCAGGTGCTTGGTTAGGAAGCTTGCCACCACCATTCTGAGCCTGTTGTGCATCCAGCCTGTCTCAACCAATTGACGCATCGCTGCATCAACTAATGGGTAGCCTGTTTTTCCTTCGCACCACGCCTTGAAGCTAGGGTTGTCGTGATACCAATCTAAGCCGTTGTATTTCTGCTGAAAGTTCGCACCTTTAACCAGTTTAGGATGATGAAACATCAAATGCTTATAAAAATCTCGCCAAATCAATTCATTAAGCCAAGAAAAGGCTGGTAGTTGTGTGTCAAACAACAAATCGGGTTGTTGCTGTATCAACTGAATCGCTAACCAACGTGGGCTCACAGCGCCAATCGCCAAGTAAGGAGAAAGGCCAGACGTGCCTTTTACCGATGGAATGTCTCTAAGGCGAGAATAGTCATTAACTTTATTGGCTAAGAAATTGGGAATCACATTGCCCAGCACATCTTGGCTTAATGGCCAACGGCTTGAATCAACACGCGGAAAGTCGAAATCGTACTCGCCAGAAAAACCACTTAACGATTGTTTCAGTTGTGATGGATTCTGAAGCGAATCCGTTTCAGATGAACCTGCTTGCGCTGATCCTGTTGAATGCACTGGAGCGTGGCTGCAAATGATGCCTTTCGCTTGCACTTCTTTTAACCATGCGTTTTTGAAAGGTGTGAAAACCTTGAACATCTCACCTTGTTTATTCAGCACGCTACCTAATGGCAGAATCGTATCGCAGTCGGTTATCTTCAGTTTTATACCGCTAGCGATTAAGCGTTTGTCACGTAACTGCTCGTCTACTTCAGGCTCAGAATTTGCGTAAACACACGTCGCATCAAGCTGTTTGCACAAGTTGATGAGTTGAGTGGCTTGATCGTTAAAGTCTGTGGCTTTGAGGTGCAGAAGATCGATCCCAAATTCAGCGAGTTGGGATTCAAGTTGCTGCAGGTGACGATAGATTAAATCGGCTTTGATTGGCGCAAGGTGGTGTTGCTGCCATTGCTGTGGCGTTGAAATGAAAACGGCGGTCGTCACACCGTTTTCAACTGCCGCGACGAGCGCAGGGTTATCTTGAATCCGCAGGTCTCGTCTTATCCATAGAATGTCGCTCAATATCCGTATCTCAGCTTAAGCTCTTGTGGGTGCGGGTTTAGGTAAACCTGTGATTCAAGGTACTCGTTTGGATATTCCATCAAGTAGTGGTTAATCAGTGTTAGTGGAACTAACAGAGGAACAAGACCTTCTCTGAATGATGAAATCTGATTGGTAAGCTCTTGCTTGTGCGCGCTACTCAATTGTTTCTTAAAGTAACCTTGCAAATGATGCAGAGTATTGGCGTGGCTACCACGGTTCGCGTGGTGAGATAATGCCGTCATCAAGCCTTCAATATATTGTTTTGCCAACTCATCGATTTCAAGATCGTTGCTTGCTAATAATTTCCCAAGTTTCTTGTAGCCTTCAATGTGGTGACACATTACCAGGTACTTGTGAGCGCTGTGGAATTGAATCAGCTTGTGTTTAGTTACGCCTTCGTCAACAAGGTTGAGCCACTTCTGGTAAGTGAAGACACGTGTCATGAAGTTTTCGCGCAAAATAGGGTCATTGAGGCGACCATTCTCTTCAACAGGAAGTAATGGGTTGCCTTCCATCACTTGTTTGGTGAACAAGCCAACGCCTGTCGATTCAGAGCCACGTCCATGGTGGTGGTAAATTTTTACTCGCTCCATGCCACAGGTTGGGCTTTTCTGACACACAATAAAGCCAGCGATGTGTTGGTTGTTCTTTGAATAATTTTGACCGAACTCGATCAGTTCATCGGTGACATCGCCAGAACCATCTGGGCGAGAAACATGGATGATATCGTCTAACATTCTTGTTTGACGGATGGTTGGTCGAGGCGTTGGAAGACCAATGCCCATCTCTGGGCAAACAGGTTCCAACTCTACGTAATCTGCAAGATCGTCGGTGCAGAAGCGCGAACGTTTATGACCAGTATCGAACCGAACTTTATGACCGGCGACACATGCACTAATGCCTATTTTTATTTTTTTATCCATTGGTCAATTCCTTACGCTCATTGCTCGTTGTTATTCTTATGTTGTGTGTTTTGTTGCTTATTAAACATTACTTTAGTTCGGTTTTTACTTTGCTTACTAGCCAACTCTATGAATCTTGTGAGGTACCCGGTAAATCTTTTCAATCTAATAAATGTATTTACCCAGTGGGTTGAATAACTGGCTCACACCTTTTGTGAAGTAAAGCGCATCACTTGAAACAGTTAAACACACACAACCTTCTTTGGTGGCTGGTTGGTGGGTGTGGTCACCATCTAACCAGATGAAGTCGCCTTTGTTGTAGACGCCCATTTCGTCTTCGAAACTGCCTTCTAAAAGAAGCGTAATCTCAAAGCCTTTGTGGGTGTGGCATGGCACTTGTCCATCTTTGTCGATGTGCAGCAAACTGGTGTGGTGTGCTTCGTCGTCAAAATCGAGTCGCGCTCGCGAAATTTTGCCTAAGTTCATCCAGTCTTTTCTCGCCACTGAGTTCAACGCGCGAGGAATAGTGAACGTGGTGTCTGCAACCGTAACTTGCTGAACTTCGGGTGTCACTTCGATAGCTTGAGATGAATCAGCAGTGATCTGGTCGATAGCGTCAAAATCAAATTCTTCGTCATCGGATAGGAGCGCATCCATTTCGCTGTCAGAAAGTTGAAGCCCTGATGTATCACTTTCAAAGACTGAGTCAGCAGCTTGCGCCGTCAGCATGCTTACTTGTTGTTGGCAGTGTTCACACAGTTCTACATGGCTAGAGACAATCAAAGAAACTGAGTCTGCAAGTGTGCCATCGACAAAATCTTTCAAAATTGCGGCATTTGGGTGGTGTTTAATCATGATCTTGTTCCCCCATGTGAACCTTAAGTTTGGCTAAAGCGAGTCTTAGACGTGATTTCACGGTTCCAAGTGGGACGCCAAGTTGTTGAGCGAGTTGCTCTTGTGACAACTCCTGAAAGTAAACGCCTTTAACAATCGTTTTCTGAGCCAAAGGCAACTTCTCTATTTGAGTCATTACATGGCGGCTCATCAAATGATCACCAAACGGTAATTCATCACTTTGAGATTCCGCGACCATTGCATCTATTGGCCAAATGTCGTCAGCGATGGTTTGCTCTGCTTTAGCTTTTACCTTTCTTAGCATGTCGAAAGCAGCGTTTCGCATCACGGTGTAGACCCAAGTAGTCCCAGCGCCTTTCTCTTCGTTGTAGAGATGTGCTTTCTTCCAAACGTTAGTCATTGTGTCTTGAACTAGCTCGTTTGCAGCAGCCTCGTTGCCCAATTTGCTGATTCCAAAACGCTTGATCTTAGGTGCGAAGAACTTAAACAAACAGGTGAAGGCTTGTTTGTCTCGGTCTGAACCAACCAAAATCAACCAGCTTGAGAGCTCTGTAGGTACCTTATTTTCATTAGGTAGTTTGTTGTCGGGGATAATGACATGCTCCTTGCCGTTCCCTGAACTTCTGCTTTCGACTTGCATAGTACTTAACCATCATGCGAATTTGAGTGGCACTACGTGAAAGGAGAAGGTCGGGATCACTTTAATTTAAATTAATTTCCACTATACAAAATTATAGTGAAGAAAAGTGCTTATTGCCCCGTAATGATTTGATTCAAAAAAGGAACTAAAGAAGGAAAGCTAGCGGGTTCGGTAAATTCTGTTTTCTTTTCCAATGGGATAGGCATCATTTCGAGTAATCGCGCACAGATCCATCGTGGACTTTCGAAGTCTGGAGTGGGGTAGAGCGTTCTGATTGAATCGTGGTCTCGAAACAGCTGTATCAAGAATGCAGTAAATACGTTCGGTACTTTGCATTCTAGATCTGGCCAATGAGGTAATAACCTGAATTGGCTTTTTATCAGGTCATCGTCGTCTCGAAATGATCCCTGAAGCTGAACCAGTTGTTGACCTTCGACATCGATTTCCAAAATTTGGTCGTCAGACATGTTGAAATCAACGATGGACACTTTGGTTCCCCAAGAACTGAGATGTTCAGAGTTGGTGCTGTCTTGGGTGGCAATAATGAACCCATCTCCTTGGGCCGCATGTACAACCATAGCAAGATATTTTGGTTCAAAGATGCGTAGCCTCTGACGACCTCCGGGCAGAAGGAATATCGGAAGGGGAAATACGGCGAGCTTGAGAGAAGACTCTACGAGTGCCTCTGGTTCGGCGTCTGTCCGTGTGGTCTGGCTCGATGAATTCGGCACATAGCACTCCTTAGTTCAAATGTAATTTGAGAAGATATACGTGGACTCGGTGGTGTTCGATCAATTGATTGTGGCTGTTGTTATTGGGTGATGAGCTACAGACACGAGCCAAAGCAGATGATTTTTTGTTGCACATGCTCATAAATTCATTGTTTTTACCTTCTTTCATACGCGTCATTAGGTAATATATGTACGAATAGTAAGCGGATGGGTAGTCGCCAGACGATGCTTCTATCTAACCTTCTTCTTTACCTGACATCGCATCAAAGGAATGGTCATGATTGTTATATATGGTATCAAAGAGTGCTTGAATCCAATTAAGTTGCAGCTCTCTAATGTGCTGCAACAGTGCTTAAACAGTGAAATGGGTTTACCCGATGACAAGCGAGCGCATCGATTTGTACCATTGGAGCGGGATGATTTCTTTTATCCAGAAGGAAGAACAGAAGCCTATACCGTTATAGAGATCAATATGATGGAAGGTCGAGCGGTCAACACCAAGAAGCGCTTAATTAAGAAGATATTTTCTGAGATAGAGAAGCAGTTAGCTATCTCTCCTATTGATATCGAAATAACCATCAAGGAACAACCTGCACACTGTTGGGGATTTCGAGGCATGACCGGTGATGAAGCGCAAGACCTGAAGTATAAAGTGAAGGTCTAAGGTCTCTGGTTTAAGGACTCTGGTTTAAGGTTTCAGGTATATTCCACTTCAAACATTGGATTTATAGATTACTGAGAGCGGCTTTAGAAAAACACTAAGCCGCTTGTTATTGAAGAAGACCAATAGAGAAGGTTAAACCATTAGCTCTCGTCGTTCTCTTTTAGGTAACGGTGCCAGTTGGCATTGATGACATCAAAGTGCTCCACACAGAACTCTTTCCTATCTTTCAAATAGTCGTTTTCCACTTCATCGAGCAAGTTCTTGTAGGCATCAGGATCGCTGCCATACACCAAGCATAACGTGGAGAAGTAACGCTGTAGATCAAAACTGTGCTCATCAATGTATTCACCCAAGTCGTAATACTCAGGGCGGTCTTCTGACTCGAAAGCGAACATGTCAGCGGCGCTGATTGCGGCATCGCCTCCATGTTCTACATAGTTAAGTAAAAGCACGGTCGCGAGGTTATCAACGGCATCTTCCTCTTTGCCCAGTATGGCAATATTCTGGTCTTCGATATAAGCGTGCCCAGCTTCGTGCAGTAGAGTATGAAACAAGGTATCGATAGCACCAGTTTGCGCGGTCTTTCCATACTCTTTTTTGTATTGATTCTTTTCAAAGTAATTAAGCGACTCAGAGTAGAAGCTATACGGGATAAGCACTTGATGCGTTTGTGGATCGTAGAGTGGACCTTCTTCCCCGCCGTATTGAATGGTTAATGGCTTTTCAAACATGAAGAGTTGGTTTGACAGGTCAATCACAGTGTCATTGACGCCACTGTTTTGAATTTCACGTTTGAGCTGCTCTTCTTCAGTATTTTGTGGTGAAGAGAACTCAACGATTAGGTTACTTTGGGTTGTTTGTTCACTAGATGCATAAGTGGCGGCAAACACTGAGCTAAGGGCTAGGCTGTAGGTCAGTGTTTGTTTCAATAATGTCATCGGCTATCCTTGTGATTATGCTGCGATTCAGGCTCGGTGTTAAGGTGAACCCCCTAAGTCATGTAACTCAAGTTACGCGATCCAAGTTATGTACCTTAAGCTGTTTAAGCCGTTTAAGTTATTTGAGTTAATTAAGTTATTTACGGTGGTTAGATTACAAGTTTAGACTGAATTTTGAAGCATCGAGGACAGCAATTTTTGAAGTCGACACTGGCTGATTAATGAGTGACCCGCTTTGAGGTTTGGGTACAAAGAATTGGCGAGCTGAATGACCAGCGTTGATGTGATTCGTTTCTATTGGTAATTGATAGATAAATTTCGGTTCAAGTGAACCCTTGTGCTATACTCCGCGCCCCAATCCGAATTGGCTTGTTAAATCTTAGGAAATTATTATGAGTGTTAAAAACGAACTTCAACAAATTAACAACCGTCTAGACAAATGTCGCAACAAGTTAGCGGCTGCTAAAACTCGTAATGATCGTCCTGTTGTTCGTCAATTTGAAGACGAGATTAAGAAGCTAACCAAGAAAATTGCTCAGTTGAAACACAAAGAAAGCTTCGATGTAAATCAAGAGCGTAAGTCTTTGGTTGATATGCCATTTAGCCGTGAGATTACAAAAGCTGAGCAAGCGGATATGGGTAAACTTAAGAAGTCTGTAAAAGGGCTCGTAATTGTTCACCCAATGACGAAGATCGGTAAAGAGCTTCGCATTGAGGTTATGACTGGTTACGCACCGAAAAAATTCTAATTACCAGTGATGGTGATGAAAGAGGAGCTAGCAATAGCTCCTTTTTGCTTTTTTAGGTATTAAAAAAGCAGAGTCAGCGGCAAGGATACTCACGCCGTTATCAACTTTTTGGAGGTGATTGTTGTCACAAATCCTTTTATCTCCTATAAAAGTTAACGTGTCACTAACATGGCACTAAGTGAACGCAGTAATGTGTTCGCTTTTCGAATCTACAATTTCTCTCCAGTTTGTATAAATATAGGTAGAGCAGCACAGATAATTACAGATAAAACTAGACTCATTAAGGAAGATGAGAACGTAAAAAAATAGAGGTTATATGAATCAATTAATTTCAATTGGACCACTAGAATCCTTCCTAATCGCGATTAGTGTTTTGTTTCTAGGTCATTTCGTCAATGCAAAGCTTCCGGTTCTCAAAAAGTACAATATTCCAGAGCCCATTGTCGGCGGCTTGATTGTCGCTTTTGCTATTACGGCCCTGCACTTTAACGGCCTTGATCTTGAGTTTTCCTTGCCCCTGCAGAACACGTTTATGTTGATGTTCTTTGCAACGGTCGGCCTTGCGGCTAACTACACGCAGCTGATAAAAGGTGGTGCTAAGGTATTCCTATTCTTAGGGGTGGCTTCGGTTTACATCATTATCCAAAACGGTGTAGGCGTAACACTTGCGACGGCACTAGGCCTTGAACCCTTAATGGGTTTGATTGCTGGATCTATCACGCTTTCGGGTGGTCACGGCACGGGCGCAGCTTGGTCTCAAACTTTTTCAGACACGTTTGGCATTGCCAATACTCTAGAAATCGCGATGGCTTCAGCGACGTTTGGTTTGATTATCGGTGGTATTATCGGTAGCCCAGTAGCACAAAAGCTGATTGATAAAAACCAGCTTGAATCTGAGTACGGCACTGGCACACAAACCCACGAACGTTTTCCTGAGCTTGTTACTTACAACGAGTATGAAGAAGACAAAGTAACAGCGAAGAAGGTGATTGAAGTATTGTTCATTCTTCTTATCTGTATCTCGGGGGCGAAATACCTAGAAGAGTGGGTGGCGACTTTTGAAATTTCTTGGTTGATGATTCCTGACTTCGTTTACGCGTTGTTTATCGGTGTGTTCATCACTAACGTTTTTGAAGTGACTAAACTGCATAAGACTGACAGCGAAACGGTCGATATTCTTGGTACGGTGTCATTGTCGCTGTTCCTAGCGATGGCGCTAATGAGCCTTAAGCTTTGGAACATCTTTGACCTTGCGATTCCGTTCTTGGTTATCCTTGCGGTTCAGGCTGTGGTGTTGGGTATCTTCTCTTACTTTGTGACGTTCAAAGTAATGGGTTCTAACTATGACGCAGCGGTTATGGCCGGTGGTCACTGTGGTTTCGGCCTAGGTGCAACACCAACAGCGGTAATGAACATGGGTTCTTTGGTGAACCGATTCGGTCCGTCGCCACAAGCCTTCATGGTTGTGCCAATCGTTGGTGCCTTCTTTATCGATATCGTTAACCTGATCATCCTTCAAGGTTACATCTCGTTTATCGGTTAATGTTCGGCTGTGCTTAAATGCGATGAGCTAATCGCACTAAGATGAATACAAGAAAGCCAGTCTGTTGACTGGCTTTTTTTGTATTAGCGCCTCTAGGACTTATGCGGGTGAGCTTGCTTGTAGCTCTTTAAGAAGAGGGAACGCGGCTTTGCTGTGCTCTCCCGTGACAATGAATCCAACCAACTGGTTATCTTCATTGAAGCCTTTGGCGACAATGCCTTTAGGATCGAATCGCGTTTCCCAGCTCTGAGCAGTGTGAATATCGCGCCCTGCGAGCTGAATAGGATAACTCGGTGTTTTCACCTTGGTGATCATATGAGGCAAGCTGAGCTTTGCTTCGCCCACTTTGATCTCTCCTTTATCCTTAGTCAGCTGCTTCGCCAACACGTTTGCAGACAAAATAGCGGGCTGCAAATAGGCCATCACACGACCTTCAATTTCAGCGCAATCACCAATCGCATACACATTGTTAGCACTGGTTTTCAGGGTGTCATTGACCACAATGCCTCTGTTTACTTCTATTCCCGCTTGCGTGGCTAACTGCGCGTTTGGCCTTAATCCTGCTGCAGCAATCACAGTATCTGCTCGTATTAGCCGAGAAGAGGTGGTTTGTAGCCTAACTCCATCAGACAGGTAAGTCGCTCGACGAATCACAGAGTCGGTTTCGACGGTAACCCCTGCTTTTGTCAGTTCCCTTTCCAATTCAAGCGAAACGAAAGGTGGCACAAGGCTATTCAACAGATAACTTGCGGGTTCGATAATCGTGACATCTTTGCCCGCAGCTTGAAGGTCGAATGCGAGCTCGACCCCAATCAAGCCTCCACCCATTACGGTGATGCGTTGAGCGTCATCGATCTGAGCTTTGTGTTTCTCGAACTCTTCCAAACTATTTAACGTAATGGTCGCGCTGTGTTTAAGCCCTTCCGCTGGTGGTATAAAAGGCGTCGCGCCCGTTGCTAATACCAACTTCGAATAATGGATAGTTTGTCCATCAACACGAACACACTGCTGCTTGGTATCGATTTCGCTGACTAAAGCCTTGGTTTTGACGACTACGTTGTACTGCTCAGCCAATTGTTGAGCGTTATTAACGGCTAAGGCTTGTGGTGTTTGAGCTTGGCTGAATACGTGTGAAAGATTCGGCTTACTGTACTCAACTCCCGCATCTGCCGTGATCATGGTTATCGCGATATCTTGGTCAATTTTACGTACCATCTTTATGGTTTGTAGGGCGGCGAAACCACCACCCACAATCACAATGTTCGACATGTTACTTCTCCACAAATACTTCTTTGCCTAAATGGCATTCTGGGCAAAGGAAGTCATCCGGCACTTGTGCCCAAGGTGTTCCTGGTTCAACGCCTTGGTAGGGTTCACCCAATTGTGGGTCGTACACCCATTCACACACTGTGCAGCGCCAGCAAGTGCAATCTGCGCTGTGGTTTGACTTATCTTGAGCTACTTCTGTTTCCTGCTCTGTCGTGTCTTTGAGCTCGGCAGTGGTGTTTGCCGGTGCTGGTGTGGCTTCAAGCGGTGTAACATTGCGTGATACTTGCTTTGGTGCGCTGACTTCGTCTGGATTCACACGCCAAACCTCGGCCAGTGTTATACCGTAATCAATACATTGACGAAGTGCGTCTGTATCTGGTTTCCAGTGGATATGCTGAGGTGCGCTCACTTCGAAGTTGGCTTCACGTAAGCGAGCGTCGATACGTTTTACCGCGCCGCCAGTCCACCCTGAAGAACCAAATGCTGCGGCTCTTTTACCAGCAAAGCGCAGGCCGTGTACTTCTTCAAGTAGCGCGGCGATTTGCGGCATCATCACATTGTTCATGGTCGATGAGCCAACGAGTACACCCTTTGAACGGAAGATATTGGCAAGGATGTCATTCTTATCGTGCTTAGAGATATTAAAGACTTTGATTGCTGTTTCTGGGCTGCCTTTACGGATACCTTTTGCGATTGCGTCAGCCATCATGCGAGTGTTGTTCGACATGGTGTCGTAGACAATGGTGATACGATCTTCTTTGTAGGCTTTAGACCACTCGTAATATTGCTCAACAATTTGCGTCGCGTTGTCGCGCCAAATACAGCCATGAGAAGTAGCAATAACATCGATTGGCACGCCTAAACTCAGGACTTCTTCTATCTTCGCTTTCACCAAAGGCGCGAAAGGCGTCAGGATGTTTGAGAAGTAACGCAGACATTGGTCATGCAGTTCTACTTGGTCTAGTTGGTCATTGAATAGGTTCTCGTCGCAGTAGTGTTGGCCGAAAGCATCGTTACTAAACAGGATTTCATCACCGGTTAGGTAAGTCGCCATTGAGTCTGGCCAGTGCAGCATTTTCATCTCTACGAAGATCAGTTGTTTTCCGTTACCGACGTCAAGAGTGTCACCGGTTTTGACGGTTCTGAAGTTCCAGTCTGGTTGGTGGTGGTGACCAACGATGGAGTTCACTCCCGCTTCCGTACAGTAAACCGGCGTGTTCGGAATTTTAGCCAGTAGCGCAGAGAGGGCGCCTGAGTGATCTTCTTCTGCATGCTGACAAATGATGTAGTCGATCTCGTTGATATCGATTTCCATCTCTAGGTTTGAAAGGAATTGTTCAGTAAAGCGATGATCGACAGTATCGACAAGCACTGTCTTCTCTTCACGGATCAGATACGAGTTATAGCTCGTACCTTTGTTCATGTGGTATTCCTTACCGTGGAAGTGCTCGGTTTCCCAATCATGGACGCCGACCCAATGAACATTTGATTTAACGTGAATAGTCATAATGATAATACCTTATTTAAATATCTAAGGCTCTCATTGCACTAGTTGTGCCATGTTTTTAAGTATTTGTTTTTATGGTGTTTGTTTGGTTTTTGATCGCCATGATGTGTCTTTATGACATTGTGGTTTATGTAATCAAAATAGACTTGGTGTGTCTTTATGACTAAGTGGTTGATGGTTGATGGTTGATGGTTGATGGTTGATGGTTGATGGTTGATGGTTGATGGTTAATAGTTGGTAATTGCTTGGATAAATAACAGATACAAAAAAGGCCAGACGAGAGTCTGGCCAAATAAGGCAGTGTGATTTAACTGTTAAAGCTATTAGCTTTATTAAAATTAACTAGACCTATTAGTGCTTTGAAGCCACTAATAAATACAAGCTATTAAAGCGTAGTAACCACTTCATCAAGCGCTAGACGCGCTTTTGGTTTACCGTGGTTGTAGTCTTCGCCGTCTTTGTGGAAGCCGATAGCCAGTGCTACATCAACAACGTGACCTTCCAGTTCGTCAGCAAACTCTTCGCCGATCATAGCGGCATCTACGCCTTCCATCGGTGTTGATGCAATACCAAGACGAGCCAGTGTGTGCATTGTGTTACCTAGTGCGATGTACACTTGAGACTTAGTCCAGTTACCGTTGAAACCCGTTTCGTCTGTGTTCATTTCTGCGAATGCGTAAGCACCTAAGAATTGCTCGTACATTTCAGCAGGTAGGTGACCAGAACTTACTTCTGTATCAGCACGCTTCGCGAATTTCTCTTTAGTGTATTTAGGATCGTGAGCAAACAGGATCGTGTGTGACGCTTCTTTCGCATGTGGTTGGTTAAACTGGAACATGTTCTCGAAAGTATTGTGGAAACGTTGTTTTGCTGCGTCGCTCTCAATGATGATGAATTTCCAAGGCTGAGAGTTGATAGAAGAAGCTGATAAACGAAGTGCTTCTTTGATTACTTCCATGTCTTCCGCAGAGATGCGTTTGTCGGCATCGTATTTTTTAGCTGTGTAACGAGTGTTTAGATCAGTAATGATTGGATGAGTCATGTTGAATCCTAATATCTATCAATAATAAATGTTGTAGGGTTTTATGTTCGGTAACGTCAACAATAAACGGATAACGCATTTAGGCAGTATCTCTATCAAAATCGTTGCTAGAACCGTCAATTTCTAAAAGACCTAACGCTTAAATGGCTATCGAACATGCCCCCATAAATCGAGTATCTGCGGTAGCTCAAGTCGATGGGTGTAAGATAATAGAATAATGACTCGGGAAAAATAGCGAACACATCAAATCACTATGGTTGATAATGTCCATAATGATTTAATTAGTGTGATCTGGATGTGTGTTGGTTTTCTACAATCAGCCAGTTAGTACGCTTTGATTCCATATTGGCGTAATAAAGAGGGAAGTACGCTGTCGAGGTTTGGGATATCTTCAGGGTTAAGTTCAATCAAGCTAAAACCGTGCTCTTGGTAAATTTTCTTGGTCGCATTTCGTTTGTCTTCTTCTATAGGGCCTGAATCTGTTCCCCAGAACTGAATGTATACCTTGCCGCTTGGCAGGTAGAAATCGCTCATTACTTCTTTTGAGATCGGCAGCGGACGTTCGTACGCATGAACCACTCCTGCCATATAAAGCCAGTTATCGATGATCAGCTCTCCCTTTGAACGAACATAATGCCCATCTAAGCTTCGGTGCTTCGCTTCGAATTTTTGACGAAAACTGGAAAATGACACGTCAGTAGAGTGGCTTTCAGCATCATGCCCTAGGAATTCAACAACAGACTGCTTCAAACGTTTATTGCGAACCAGTGAGTCGTGCCATACCACGAATAAGTTTTGAGTCGCTTTATCTTCTCTTTGTTCACCACCGGCTTTTAAGCCTGTAGAGGTGACATGCCAGCCGTCGTCTTCTTTTGTTATCCAGCCAAGCTCATTGAGCAATAAGTTGATTTTCTTTGCGCTGAGTTGAAAGGCACCGCCGAGCTGAGTGGCGGTCAATGTGTTGCCTGAGAATGAATCTAAATCGATAAGCAGTTTCTCTGGCCAGACAATAAAGACACCGAACTTCTTATGTTCGACATATTCCCCACCAAAGCTTTCTCCTCGTTCTGTAAGAACCCAGCGCTCTTGTGAGCGCACGATATAACCCGCTGTTTTTAGATCGCTAAATAAAGTTTTAGCTTCTATGCCTTTTTGTTTAGCAAGTGCGGATGTGGAAATTTTGTCTGACATAGTCTTTTCTCAAATAGCAGAGTGATCCGCTGATGGGTTTTGGAGGGATACATGATGTGATAGCACTGGTAACTACCATATCACATCTACTAATGCTAACTGCAGCTCACTGGTCTATGTTTTTAGTAGAAAGTCATGTCTGGTTTTGATGTTGTGGGAAATGTGGTTCTTTTGTAATTAAATTACATAATTAGCGATTTTGCTCATCTAGGTGCATACTTTCTATACGTGACACGATGTTCTTTTATACGGTTTATATAGATATTAGATGCTGCATTTTATTAAGTGTGATTTGCATCACTATTTATTTTTAAGTATTACAAAATAAAGTGTGATCTAGATCTTGTGTTAATGATATTTATTCTCATCAATTTGGCTTTGTAATTTAAATTCATGGTGTTTTTGTGATCTAAAGTGCTCTTGTTAACCCTAAAGTGTTTTTTGTGTGTGATGTTTGTCGCAAAAGTTGGGCTAAGGTGCATTTTGGAAATGTTGTGATACATTTTAATCGACTTTTGAGTACACACTTTCGGTCATTTGACCAACCAATACATTACGGGGTTCTACCTATGTTATCACCAGAAGCAAAGATTAAGGTTCAAAACTTTGGTCGTTTCTTATCCAATATGGTAATGCCAAACATCGGCGCATTTATTGCGTGGGGTTTCATTACTGCACTATTCATCCCAACCGGTTGGTGGCCTAACGAAACGTTAGCATCAATGGTTGGCCCTATGATTACATACCTACTGCCACTATTGATTGGTTACACCGGTGGTAAAATGGTTGGTGGTGACCGCGGTGCGGTAGTGGGTGCCATCACGACAATGGGTGTTATCGTTGGTACTGATATCCCAATGTTCATGGGTGCAATGATTGTGGGTCCACTAGGTGGTATCGCAATTAAGAAATTCGATGAAGCTGTTCACGGTAAAGTGAAGAGTGGTTTCGAAATGCTAGTGAATAACTTCTCTGCGGGTATCATCGGCATGATCTGTGCGATCATCGCGTTCATCGTGATTGGTCCTGCGGTTAAGATTCTATCTGGCGGACTTGCTGCTGGCGTAAACGCAATGGTAGAAGCAGGTGCATTACCTCTAGCATCTATTTTTGTTGAACCTGCGAAAATTCTATTCCTAAATAACGCAATCAACCACGGTATCTTCTCTCCACTAGGTATCCAGCAATCTGAAGAGATTGGTCGTTCAATCTTCTTCTTAATCGAAGCAAACCCAGGTCCTGGTTTTGGTCTTCTACTTGCTTACATGGTGTTTGGTAAAGGTAGCGCGAAGCAATCTGCTGCTGGTGCATCTATCATCCACTTCCTAGGTGGTATCCACGAAATTTACTTCCCTTACGTTCTAATGAACCCACGTCTAATTCTTGCGGTAATCGCAGGTGGTATGGCGGGTGTATTCACTAACGTAGTGTTCGATTCTGGCCTTATCTCTCCAGCATCTCCAGGTTCTATCTTCGCAGTCTTACTGATGACGCCAAAAGGCTCTTACATCGGTGTTGTACTTTCTGTAATCGCTGCAACGGCTGTGTCTTTCATCGTAGCTTCAATCCTACTTAAGACTTCAGCTCAAGGTGATGATGAAGATTCACTAGAAAAAGCATCGGCTCAAATGAAAGACATGAAAGCGTCTTCTAAAGGTGCAGCATCAGAAGCTGGTGTAAACCTAGCGGATGTGAAAGCTGTCTATGTGGCTTGTGATGCAGGTATGGGTTCGAGTGCAATGGGTGCTGGTCTACTACGTAAGAAAGTAGCAACAGCTGGCCTAGACATTGAAGTGACCAACTACGCAATCAACAACCTGCCGGCTGATTCGCAAATCGTTATTACGCATAAAGACCTAACAGACCGTGCTCGTAGCACTGTGCCAGGTGCGATGCATATGTCTCTAAGCAACTTCCTAGACGGCGGCGTATACGACCAACTAGTTGCTGAGCTGACAGAAGCTCAGGCTACAAATGATCTAAGCGGTGAAGCGAAAGTAGAAGCTCCGGCGCCTGCTGCAGCTGCAGCACAAGAAGGCAACAAGCTTGCACTGACAGACGACAGCATCTTCCTTGGCCTAAAAGCGACTCAGAAAGAAGACGCAATCAAGTTTGCTGGCGAACAATTAGTAAAACTTGGCAACGTATCACCGGAGTACGTAGACGGCATGTTTGCTCGTGAAGAGCTTGTGTCTACTTACCTAGGTGAGTCTATCGCTGTGCCACACGGCACAATCGAAGCGAAACAATATGTACAAAAAACCGGCATTGTTTTCTGTCAGTACCCTGAAGGTATTCAGTGGGGCGAAGATGAAGATGATATCGCGAAGATGGTTATCGGTATTGCCGCACAAGGCGATGAGCACAACATGGTGCTGATGGCTATTACCAATTCACTCGATGATGAAGAAGCTGTGGAATGCTTACAGAACACAACAAACCCTGCTGATGTTCTACGTATTCTCAACGGAAACTAAAAAGCTCTAGTCAAGCTCCTGAGTGAAGGAGGCCAGTATCCCCCTACTGGCCTCATTTCGGTCTTAATCTTTCTTACAAGGTTCAGTCTGAATAGCTTACTGCTTAATGCCTAAGGCACATCGCCAAGGTATGTTGTTGAGCCGTTAGCTATCTAGATTCAAATATTTATAAGGTCAAAATTATGAAAGCGTTACATTTTGGTGCAGGTAATATCGGTCGTGGTTTCATTGGTAAGCTTCTTTCTGATGCAGGTATGAAGGTTACGTTTGCTGACGTAAATGAAACGGTTGTAAATGCGTTAATTGAACGCCAAGAATACCCAGTTAAGATTGTTGGCGAAGAGTGTGTTGTAGAAGTGGTTAAGAACGTGACAGCAGTAAACTCAGCGACAAGCGCTGTAGTAGATTGCATCGCTGAGTCTGATCTTGTGACGACAGCCGTTGGCCCTACTGTTCTTAAAATCATCTCTAAATCTATCGCTCAAGGCATTGAAAAGCGTGCAGCAGCAAACAACACGGCACCAATGAACATTATCGCGGCAGAGAACATGGTTCGCGGTACTAGCCAATTAAAAGCAGCAGTGTTAGAGCACCTTTCTGATGAAATGAAAGCCTTCACTGAAGAGCACATTGGCTTTGTTGATTCAGCGGTCGACCGTATTGTGCCACCGGCAGAAGCGGGCGAAACAGACCCTCTAGCCGTAACCGTTGAAACGTTCAGCGAGTGGATCGTAGATCAAACACAATTTAAGGGTGAGATTCCGAACATCCCAGGTATGGAATGCACTGACAACCTAATGGCTTTCGTTGAGCGTAAATTGTTCACGCTAAATACGGGTCACTTGGTAACGGCATACCTTGGTGTACTTGCGGGTCACGAGACAATCAAAGACTCTATCGAAGATGACGTAATCCGAGCTGAAGTAACAGCAACGATGGAAGAGAGTGGTGCGGTTCTGATTCAGCGTTACGGCTTTGATCCAGAAGCTCACGCTGCCTACATCCAAAAGATTCTTGGTCGTTTTGCTAACCCGTTCCTACGTGATGAAGTAGACCGTGTTGGTCGTCAGCCAATTCGTAAACTGAGCCCACAAGACCGCCTAGTTAAGCCTCTGAATGGCACATTAGAGTACGGCCTACCGAATGTTCACTTAGTAAAAGCAATCGCAGCTGCGTTCCATTACAAGAATGAAGACGACCCACAAGCGGTTGAACTTCAAGCAATGTTCGCAGAAAAAGGGTTTGCTGAGACATTAGGGCATTATTCTGAGCTGAATAGTGACTCAGAAGTTGTTAAACTAGCGGAAGAAGCTTATCTAGCATTGAAATGATAAACCATCAAAGTGCCACACCAGTGGCACTTTCTTATTGTCGAGCCGTTATGCCAATACAAACTAGCCACGAAACTGAATTACTCGAAGCTCTATCTGAAGCTGAGAGCGCTAGCGCCTGTCTAATGGCGGCTTACGATGCATTGGACGACACGGTAGATGCCGTATTAAAAAACATTTTCAAGAAAGACGACACGGCAATTAAATTTGTTGTTGAACCACTTCTCAACAGTGGCGGTCCGTTGGGCGAGATTATGATCCGCGCTAAGCTGCTATTAGGGCTTGGTGTGATCAGTAAAGAGCTCTACGATGATTTAGAGATTTTCGTTACTTTGAAAGAGTGGGCGAAAATACAAGGTGAAGACACCAGCTTCACAGAAGTCGACGTGATATTTGAGCTCAACAAGGTGCAGGCGATTCAACGCATAATGCCTATCGAATATGACTCGGAGATGGTGGAAACCATGTCGGGCCCAATGCTTCAAATGTTCTTGGGTCGACACAATCAGAAAGTGAAGTCGACGATCGTTTTGGCTATCACTGACATTATCACGACCTTATGCCGAGATAACGCTCTGAGTTCTTAGTTCTAGTTTGCAGTCCTGCTTATCTTGTTCCACATCCTACATATCTTGTAGCTGTTCGTTCGTTTCAATCCAAAGCTTAAAATGATGGCGGTTTCTCTCGTTGGAGAAATCGCTTTGTTGTTTTTGTGTCTATCAAAAACTCTCGACACTTTCCCCCGCTTATCAAATACAAAAGTAGCAGGTACAAAAAAAGCCACACTCAGTGGCTTTTTCTATTCAAGACGCTTTTCTATTAAAAACGGCTTTCTATTCAAGACAACCGATTATAGGTCTTGGATGTTCTCAGCTTCTAGCTCTTGGAAGTAGCGTAGAGTCTTAACTTTTAGCTCTTGTTGAGCTGGCTCATCAGCAACGATGATAGCTTTACGGTGCATCTGTAGAGCGGTAACAGTCCACATGTGGTTTACAGAACCTTCGATAGCCATTTGAAGCGCTTGCGCTTTGTTGTGGCCTAGAGAAAGGATCATTACTTCTTCAGAATCTAGAAGAGTAGCAACGCCGATAGTTAGTGCGTATTTAGGAACTTGGTTGATGTCGCCATCGAAGAAACGAGAGTTCGCGATACGAGTGTCTTCAGTCAATGTTTTGATACGAGTGCGTGAAGATAGAGAAGAACCTGGCTCATTGAATGCGATGTGACCGTCGATGCCTACGCCGCCCATGAACAGGTTGATTTTGCCGTATGAACGGATTTTCTCTTCGTATGCTGCACAGTGAGCATCGATGTCTTCAGCTTTTCCGTCTAGCAGGTTGATGTTTTCTGCTTGGATATCAACGTGGTTGAAAAAGTTCTCGTGCATGAATGTGCGGTAAGACTCTGGGTGGTTAGGGTCGATACCAACGTACTCATCCATGTTGAATGTTACAACGTGCTTGAAGCTTACTTCGCCAGCTTTGTGTAGCTCAATTAGCGCAGCGTAAGTAGTTAGAGGTGTGCTACCAGTAGGAAGACCTAGTACAAATGGACGCTCAGCAGTAGGAGCGAATTTGTTGATAGAATCTGCGATGTGACGAGCAGCCCATTTACCTACTTTAGCTTTGTTGCTTAATGGAATAAGTCTCATTGATTTTGCCCCTAGAAATAAAATTTTATAGTGTTCTGAAACATTAATTCGCATTATAAAATAAGTTATTAAATTCCGCTATTGTTTTAGGTCAAGTTTTTGCTTTTTTCGTCGTATCTGTGACTAGAACTCTCAAATTTGCACAATTATTGTATGGATATTTGGTAGCGTTAAACAAGATTAATACGTTTGTCATATATCGTCAGGTGGGTTTGATTCAGGGTCTGAAAGATCAACAAGCTTTGTTGAGTGGATGAGTGGTTGGATGGTTGGTCAGGAGTGCAATGGACGTATGATCAAAGAGTGATGCTTATGTGGCACTGCCGTGCAAAAATAGGAGAAAAAGTGAGGAAGTATCACCGACAGGCGTGAATGAGCATGGGTATATTTAAGAATAGTGATTATTCAAAGCTATCACTATGAATTTTCTATAAATATTGGTAAAACTGGACAGGTTGGCTAAACTTACCAATTATGAAGAAGATGCGTGTTTTTTTTAAGTTGCCGCTAATATGCTATGAAAAAAAAGCCCAAAGTGATTAGGTATCACTTTGAGCAGTTTTACTAATCTTCTAACACTAACTCTCTTTCGTATTCTTCCCTAGGCACTTCACCGCGTTTGCAGCCGTTTAGGGTATGAAAGCGACGGCGTCCACGAGCCAGTTGAATGTACTTCAACCAAACACGGTCTAACTTGGACTTAGCCTTATGCGGGTGAGCCAATACTTTGATGAAATGTCTTTCTTCAGCATTGGTCGGTGTTAGTTCACCAGTCTCAAGTGCAAGCATAGTGTCGCCAAACAAGGTTAGGATTTCTTCTTCTGAAAGAGTAAAATCACCTGACTTAGCGAACCCTCGTGGGAATTTAATGGTGTCATAAAAACGTTTTTTTCCGTGTCGGAATTCGGTCTCAGACATATCAGCCTCAGTAATGTGGTTAGATAGAAATTAGTGTTTATTGCTCACGCGAAAATATTGTTAAAAGGCTAAAATAGGAAACAAAACGTTTTTGCCTTTACGATAAACAATCCTAGATCGGCTAGTTAGCAGATTTATTACAGAGATGTATTTTTGATGGATGTGAAAGTATTTAGAACCTTTCTTGAGGTTGCAAGGGTGCGCCACTTTGGGCGCGCAGCTGAAAACTTGTATTTAACACAAGCAGCGGTGAGTGCGCGGATCAAACAGCTTGAAGGCTATTTTGATACTCAGCTCTTCATTCGTGACCGCAATAACATCAAGCTTACCTCTTCCGGTGAGCGTTTGATTGGTTATGCTGAAGTGATGGTATCCACCTTACAACAAGCCAAGTTTGAGCTGTCGTTAGAGAGTGGAAAAGCCTTGCAGTTAACACTAGGTGGCACTCCGAATATTTGGGATGCGTATCTGCAAAACTGTTTAAGCGTAGTGACCGATTCGTTTGGTGGTTATGGCTTCATGGCTGAGGTGATGGGGCGCGAGCAACTGAACCGTAATTTGCTAGAGCGAACCTTAGATATGGCTTTCGCCTTCGATCAAATTAAAGCGGAAGAGCTAAACTGTAAAAAAGTCGCTGATTTGGTTTTGGTGTTGGTATCAACGCAGCAAGATGATCTGGAATCTGTGTTCCAACATAAGTATGTGTATGTCGATTGGGGAACGCGCTTCGGTTCAGAACACGCAGAACGTCACCCAAAAGTTCCAGCTCCGTATTTACGTACCTCTACGGCTCGTATTGCCCTCGATTTCATTTTAGAGAAAGGTGGCAGTGCGTATTTACCTGTTTCTATGGTTGAACCTTTTATCGACTCAGGTCAGCTGCATAAGGTGAAAGGGGTAGAAGATTGGTATCGCCCAATTTATCTCAGCTACCGCAAAAGCAGCACCTCGGTTGATGCGATCATGCAGGTCGAGAAGTTGGTTAACGAGATTGATCCATCGACCGCTTATACGTTGCAACAAGCCGCTGAACAAGCACCAGAGTAGCGGCATTCGCGGTAAGCAACGGCTTTGTTGATTAGATTCAATAAAAAATGGCTCCTAACTAGTTATATAGTTGGGAGCCATTTTCGTTTTAAACCAGAGATGATCCTCATTGCCAAGTCAGAGATAACCCTAACTCGGATAAATCAGTTTAAGCCTGGTATGCGTAACCTTTTAAAGCCCTATCACTTCAAAGCACTATTCTTCGAAAATTCTAGAGATTCATTAGATTCTCAATAGACTCTTCAAGAGAGTGTGACAGGTATGAATGGATTTGATTGCCATCCGTTGCGTCAATCTCAATTTTAGAAATCCCCTTACTCGCTTCGTCTTCAAGAAAGCTGAGAGACTGCTCGACTGATTGACTGGTGAGAACCTGTTGGTTTGATAAAACAATACGACACGTGTGAAGAACCATAGCCTTTTCCTTTTTATATTCGACAGGTCTCTGCATCTTAGTGTGCTAAGTACCTATCGTTGACGTTGTGAGAAGAGTTTCTTCTCAAGGTTAAATTTAGTCGAATTGCGTGAAAAGAAAACCCTTTTTTGTGATTTATCTAACCTTCAGTTCCGAAAGTGGCTAGCGACAATGACAGTTCACGGTAAACTTTTAGGTATCGGAGTAAAAGTTATGGCAAATGGGAAGAGCACAGCATGTCGAGAAATATTCATCACAACAGTACGTTAACGAGTGAACAGTGCCATTTGGCTCGATATGCGCGAGACGCTCGCTTTGATGGGATGTTTTTTACGGCGGTAAAAACCACCGGAATTTTTTGTCGTCCGATTTGCCCAGCAAGCCCGCCCAAAGAAGAAAATGTCGAGTATTTTTCTCATCAAGCTCAAGCCTTGAAGGCTGGGTATCGCCCATGCTTACGTTGCCGGCCAGACAGCGCGCCTTTTTCTCCAGCTTGGAAAGGTGTTGAAACGACTTTCTTGCGTGCTTTACAGTTGATTGATCATGGTGCGCTGAACTCAGGGTCAATCGTCGACCTTGCCACTCGATTAGGCATTTCAGACCGCTATTTACGAACCTTATTCGACAATTACATCGGCGTGTCGCCGAAGCAATATAGCCTTTATAGCCAATTGATGTTTGCCAAGCAGTTGCTGCACACCAGTAGCATGAGCATTACCGATGTTGGCTTTGCGAGTGGTTTTAATAGCACGCGTCGTTTCAATGATGCCTTTCTAAAAGAGCTTCAGCTCTCGCCAAGCCAAATCCGACGAACAAAGCTAAGTGAAAACCTGAGCAATCATATTCAGCTAGTCTTTCACGGCCCATTAGACTGGAACCATTTGCTGGGTTTCTATCGACGAAGAATGATTGAAGGTGTAGAGGACGTTGGCGAAGATTATTACAAACGCACAGTGAATGTTAATGGGTCAAAGGGTTGGTTCAAGGCTACTTTGGCCAAAGAGAACCGCTTAGATATTGAATTTGAGTTGGACGATATAAGCCAGTTAAGAAGCTTGATTACCAACATTCGACGTATGTTCGACCTTGACGTCGATATCGCCAAGGTCGAGGCCTTCTTTACGACTATCGATCCTAACTTGGTGGCTAAGAGTGGCATCCGCATTCCTGGCGTGTGGAGTGCTTGGGAAGCAGGAGTAAGAGCGATTCTCGGACAGCAAGTCTCGGTAACCGCGGCCATTGGTCAGCTTAACTTGTTGGTGCGAGAGATTTCTGGAACGCATTCGGCATCTTCTTTAGAAGATCCTGCTAATTCACAAGAGTCGTCTGTAATCCAAGAGAAAGCCTACTTCCCAACTCCTAAACAGATAGCGGAGGCTGATGTCAGCTTCTTAAGAATGCCGGGAAGTCGCAAAGAGACCTTAAAGCGCTTTGCCGAATACATGGTCGACAATGAAGCCGAACATCCTTCTAAGTGGATTGAGCTAAAGGGCATTGGGCCTTGGACGATTCAATACGCGCTACTTCGCGGGTTAAGTGAACCTAATCATCTGTTGGTTGGCGACCTGGTGGTGAAGAAGTTCATTGAGCATCGCCCAGCCATCAATACAGAGAGTGTTTCGCCTTGGGGAAGTTATGCCACGTTCCATTGTTGGAATCAGTCTTAATAGAAAGAGCGCCCAAAAACATCTGCAACCCACAAACATATGCAATAGCAGGCTAGGAGATATTATGGCTAACCGTTTTACTTATTATGAGAGCCCGTTGGGCACGGTGACTTTACAGGCGAACGATGAAGGGCTGCTCGGCCTTTGGTTTGAAACATACACCACCAAGCCAGAACAGTTAGGCGTTCAAGATGATGGCTTTCCGATCTTTGAATTGGTCGCCGACCAGCTCAATCGTTATTTTTCTGGTGAATCAATCCAGTTTTCTGTGCCGATCGCCGCAAAGGGCACGCCATTTCAGCAATCGGTTTGGCAGGCTCTTACTACCATTCCTTATGGAGAAACATGGAGCTATGCACAATTGGCCGACGCGATTGGTAACCCCAAAGCGGTGCGAGCCGTGGGTTTAGCGAATGGAAAAAATCCGGTGTCAGTGATTGTGCCGTGTCACCGTGTGATTGGTAAAAATGGCAAGCTGACCGGGTATGCGGGTGGTGTAGAACGTAAACAGCGCTTATTGGTGATAGAGGGAAGAGAGCAAGACTAGCAAGCGATTTAGCAATGAGCCTGTCGAGATGCAGACCGAGGATCACGTATCACTCATGGTGAAAACTAGTGGTTCTTAAAATGTGACTTTGCATTAAAATCAACGCTTTCTGGAAAATATCGATTTGGTTGCATATTCTTTGACTATGTTCTCTAGGCAAGGATGCCCAAATGAATAGATTCCCCTTACTTATATCTGGCTGCAGCTCTGTATTATTGCTGACCGGTTGTTTAACTGATACCAGCCGACCTTTTGAGCTTCCACAGCTTGCTCTGTTCAAAGGTATGTATGAGAACGCAGATAATGACAGTTATCTACTTTTTGAATCCGGGCAAGTGACTTATCAAACAGCGGATAAGTCCGTTACTCGAACCTATCGTGTTGATGATGACTTGATCACCATTGAGTTCAATTCTGGAAGCAGTCGAACTGACTCTAGACTAGTTATGCGCATTCAACAACAGGGCGAGATGCTAACTTGCAACCAATGCCCAGCGATACAATTGAGTAACGTCTGGACACTTGTTGAGAAGCCTTTGAAAGACAGTTCGAATTAGAAAAGATCTCCGAATTAGAAAAGATCGCCATTCAGCCATAGGTGAGCGGCGATACTGACGGCATAGCCAATCATGATCACTGGCATCCATTTCAGATGTCCAAAGAAGGTGTATTTTCCATGCGCTGCCCCCATCAATGCCACACCTGCTGCACTGCCTATAGATAACAAGCTACCACCGACACCTGCGGTTAAGGTGATCAGTAGCCAGTTGCCCATCGACATTTGGGGTTCCATGGATAACACGGCAAACATCACCGGAATGTTATCGACAATAGCCGATAAGATCCCCACCATGACGTTGGCCCAAATTGGATCCCATTGGCTATACATCACGCCCGAGGCTAACTCCAAGTATCCAAGTAAACTCAAGCCACCGACACACATTACGACACCGTAGAAGAACAGCAATGTGTCCCATTCGGCATGCGAAACTCTTCGAAATACATCGAATGGTACAACAGACCCCAGTCGTTTCAGGGCGCCTTCATCGTTATTGGCGATCGCCACCGCTTTTTTCTTCGCGAGTGAGTTGGGTAAAGTCTTACGTAAGTAATAACCAAAGAACTGCAGGTAGGCGAGTCCCATCATCATCCCCATCACAGGAGGGAAGTGGAGTACGGCATGGAAAGCAACCGCGGTCGCTATTGTCATGATGAACAAGAATACGATTCGTCTTGCACCACGTTTTAATTCAACGTGTTGATGAACCGTGTCGGGCTGAGTCGTGGGTACAAAATAAGACATGATCAACGCAGGGACGAGGTAATTCATCACCGAAGGGATAAACAAAGGAATGAACTCACTAAAACTCACATAACCAGCCTGCCACACCATTAGCGTTGTGATGTCACCGAATGGACTGAACGCGCCGCCAGCATTGGCGGCTATCACGATATTCACACAAGCGAGATTAACGAATTTAGGGTTAGAGCCTGCAACCTTGAGAACAACGGCACACATCAATAGAGCTGTCGTAA
Organism: Vibrio sp. OPT20; assembly: GCF_963889365.1. Lineage (NCBI taxonomy): Bacteria > Pseudomonadati > Pseudomonadota > Gammaproteobacteria > Vibrionales > Vibrionaceae > Vibrio > Vibrio sp. OPT20. The sequence continues at coordinate 70,393 of NZ_CAWPOA010000078.1, forward strand.
GGTTGTCGGCAATAGGCGAGATAAAGAAGGCGAGAATACCGGTTATCCAGAACAGAGAGCGGAAATTGAAGCCTTTGCCTACCATCCACGCTTGCAGCGCATCAAACAGTCTTCTCTCTTCCATAGCACTAATGTATGTCATGGCGACGAGCAGAAAGAGTAATAGCTCGGCATATTCCAGCAGGTTGTGTTCGAGCGCTTGTTTCGCTACCTCAGTGAGGTTGTGTTCTTGGTAGGTGAAGCCAATGATGATCCAGATCAGGCCCGCAGCAAGTAAAACCGGCTTGGATTTTCGGAGTTTTAGGTATTCTTCCATCATCACCACGATGTAGGCGACAACGAAAATAGTCAGCGATAGGTAGCCAGCAAATGAACTGGTTAGCTTAAGTGGCTCTCCCAACTGAGAAGTGGCAGCGCCTGCTACCGTAGAAAAAAAGAATAAAGAGAGAACAGCAGAAAGCTGGATACCTAACATGGATTACGCTCCGAAGTTAATAAGTTATTAACACGGGTAAAAGCGTAGACCTAAATAACCATGTGCAGTGTGATAGATATCTTAATAATTCAATAGATTATATAGAAAACAGTAGATTGGGTGAAAACGTGAGGTCACAGTGAAAGCCGTTGATTATAGGAACCCTGTCGTTCATAGGAAAACGGTCGATCATCGGCAACTCGTCAATCATAGAGAAAATAGAGATTATAGGGAAAAAGCCCTACCGAGTTTAGTACCGATAGAGCTTATTCGCCATTGCCAATATTATGCAGCATTGAGATCAAACGTCAGTGTTTGTTCTGCGGCACATACTTCAACAGGCCAGCCGTAGGATTGATATTCCAGCGCAAGCTTGTCCGCTACTGCGCGAGATACCGTTGCAGTGATCCACATGCCTTTGCCCATTACTTGATATTTAAGCGTTCTCATTTCCATCATCATCACCACCGTTCTCCTTCGATATTGGCAGCGCGAAGTCTATAGCACCTCTAAGGGTTGAAATTTCGAATTAAGCTCAAATTCTTTATAAAATGGCTCACGGTTTAGCCACGGTTCAAAACTCGACCAACAATAGGTAAACGATTGCATTTTAGAAGAGTAACCATGATTTAAGCCGCTGTATTATAATCGAATTAAAATTGAACAAAAAAGCATGTAAGAGATCACTTACATCATTATCAGAGATCAGACTAGGTAAAAACCTGTCATTTGAAACCTTACTTGTGTGGTGATTGTGTGCGTTTTTGGTTGCGCTGTTGAAGCGAATTTTGTTTAGTTTTGTATGTGAAATATTCTAATTATTTTAGCGTATGTCTCTGCTTTTAAATCTAAATCACAGTTTTATATGTTGCTGTGGTTCTTTTGTTCAAACCGATACGCTATTTGATTTTGGTCATTAACCTATTGCTCATTAGTTTGCACTATCTATACGTGTTCTGTTCCACATAAACGAGATGTATAGAGGTCCTTATGACTAATCCAACTAAAACCGATCGTAAAGTTACGATCGGCAGCTATATCGCACTCGCATTCGCGATTGTGTTCTTTTCAGGTTTAATGCAGTCCAATGAATGGTATGGAGTGCTCGATTTTACAACGCTCAACGGTTCATTTGGTAAGGTCGCTTACGATGTCAGTGAAACGGCCGATGGTATCCAAGCGGCAACGACGTCATTGCGCGGTAAAGGCGGTAGTGGTGCTCGCGACGGTTTCATTTTTGCTTTGACACTTATTCCGACAGTGATGTTTGCACTGGGTATGATCAACGTACTTGAGCACTACGGTGCACTGGACGCGGCTCGTAAACTACTGACACCTCTACTTCGCCCTCTAATGGGTATTCCGGGTAACTCAGGCTTGGCACTGATTGCTTCTTTGCAAAGTACCGATGCGGGTGCTGCGATGACCAGACAACTGAAAGATGAAGGGCATCTGACTAAGCGTGAAACCGATGTCTTCACCATGTTCCAGTTTACGGCGGGCGCGGCGATCGTTAACTTTTTCTCTTCAGGTGCGGTTCTGTTCACTCTAACGGCGATGGATGGTTCTTTGGCGGTAACATCGTCAATTGGTTTGGCTGTGGCTGTGATGTTCATCTTCAAGTTTGTCGGTGCGAACCTGTTCCGTATTTACCTCAACATTACTGAAGGCAAAGAAGACAAACCAAAATCAGACAAAGAACAAAAACTGGAAGAGGAAGTAGCATAATGAGCGAAGTTAAAGCAAAGAAACCAATGGTTACTGATATTTTCGTTGAAGGTGCTAAGAAAGGCTGGGTTATTGCGACTACCTCTACGGTACCGAATGTTCTGATGGCGTTTGTGATCATCAAGGCATTGCAGATCACCGGTGCGCTGGATTTGATGGGCAGTGTATTTGCTCCAATCATGGCGGTATTTGGTTTACCTGGTGAAGCGGCAGCAGTATTGATTGGCGCTTGGATGTCGATGGGTGGCGCAGTGGGTGTGGTTATCACGCTGTTTGACCAAGGCATCCTGAACGGCAACCATATCGCTATCTTGGCGCCAGCTATCTACTTGATGGGCTCTCAGGTGCAATACATGGGTCGTATTATGGGACCAATTGGTACTGAAGGTCGTTATATCCCGGTGATGATCGCGATTTCGGTATTGAATGCCTTTGGTGCAATGTTCTTGATGAACATTATTTTGTAACGTGACTTTTAACGGTTAGCTACTATTAACGGTCAGCTACTAACAGCTTTTAGACGTTACAAAAAAGGAAACCCCGTTTGGCTTTCACCAAACGGGGTCTATTCTTTTCGTAGCCATCCTGCTACTGCGCGTTACTTATCTTTCAATAGGTAACTGGTGCTCCCTGCATCGTTCCTTGACGTGGCTAAATCCTTTAACCTATCCAATTCATCGCCTTCCTAGCGGTGTCCTTGCTAACTCATCATCCTGACAAGCGACTCTATCCTAGAGCAAAACTTCCTTGCTGATAACTCATCCTAAGCCATCAAATCTTCATCCTGAAGATACCTAATCCGTTAGGCTTTTTCCTGTTCCTGCCAACTCCCTGTCGACATGTGTATTAAACACTGCAGAGGCTTTACTCACAATCCACCTCAAGAAATAAATGTACTCACTAGCCGAAAGAAATATGCGTGGATTCATACAAAACAAGGGGTTGGGTTTGTATTTTAGGAATTTTCTGCGAAGCTTGATTGTGATCTCTTACGTTCGGTGTGAGAGATCTCTTACAAGTGCTCGGGCGTGATTATCATTTTATCTTGGCGGTTAATGTCGAAAAGATAGAAAAGAACACTGAGTTAAGACAAAACAATAGGGAAATATGATGGTTACAGCACTTTACGCAGCTCTGCTGACGGTAGTAATGATTTGGTTGGCGGTTGAAGTTATTAAACAAAGACGAATCAATCTTGTTGCTCATGCCGATGGCGGTGTTGAGTCGTTACAGATAGCACGTTCGGCACAAAGTAACGCGATGGATTACATCCCAATCACGGTGATTTTGATGGGGTTGCTAGAGATGAATGGGGCTGGTGTGTGGCTTATTCATGTCATTGGTGTGGCGTTTATTCTGGGGCGAGTGATTCACGCTAAAGGGATCTTAGCGAAGAATTTCAAAGGCAGAAAAGTGGGTATGGTGTTAACGCTTATCTGCATGATCTCCTTGATTGTCCTAAACTTAGCTTACCTACCTTTTGATAAAATGTTCTAGGGAGCATTATGGCATTGCGCCTTCCTCCTGCTTGGGCGATTGTCCTTGCAGGGCTAATACTCAACATCATGGCGATTGTCATGTCGAGCTTGGTGTTGGACAAAATTGAAGCGGAGAAATCGGAATACAACGATCGTAAATACGGCAATGTGTATTCTATACAACTGTCCTGGAATACGATCGAAACCTTAGAGCGTAAGCGTGAAGCGATTCTGATTCACCTTGATAAGCTATCCTCAGAAATCGCTCAACCTGCCACTGTTCTTGATGAAGCGCTTCGCGGACAACTTCGGAGTTGGGTGAGTGATGAGGTGCCGGCCATCTCGTTGGCTAATTTACCTAAGCTTATGATGCTGATAAACAATGCCCAAGAATCGCAACGATCACGAATTGATGACTACTATTTGGATAATCTGACCTTGGTTGAGTTAATCCAAAGGCTTGATGAGAAAATGGCTTTCTACAAGAATATTGCCCTGTTTCTTCAGGTGTTTGGTTTAGCACTTATCTTGGCTCGCGATCTAGCCAGAAGACCATAGCCTATCTGGCTTTTTCGGTTAGCGACTGGAATTATCTCTACAGCTAACGAGATTCGCTTGGCAGGTTAGGGTGCTGTTGATCTTGGTACTTTGGTAGCTGTTCTTTCAATCCTTTAAACGTGCTCAGTGCACTGCCAATCGATAATTTATTCATCAACCAATTTGGCAAGATGCCACCTGCGTTCGCATATGCGGTGTAGGTGATGTAAGTATTGCCATTAGTGAGCGGTTGCAGCGTCCAAAGTGCGTCCACATCGTAAATTCGAATATACCCCGACTCTTTCGCCAAATAGTTAGAGGCATCTTTAATCGACAAGACAAACTGCCCATCCTCAATGCTGTATTTTGAGTAGGTCACCATATCGCGATCTCTAGCAGGCCAAGGCGCTTTGAATTGGGTATAGACGATGTTTTCTGCCTCAGATATCTGCATCAAGACACGGCTTTGCGACACATTGTCTATCCAGTTTGGCACGTTCTCGCTGTCTTCCAATAACAGTAAAAAACCGGAGTAAGTGGTGGGCGTTTGCATTTGTGCTCGTATCTCTACTAAGCCTTCACTGTGAGGCCTCTTATCAATGATGATGCCGTCTTCACTTTTTACGAACTGCCATGGAGCTGCATAAGTCAGTGTTGATAAGGCGCAGAGCCCGAGTACCAAAATCCTAGGTAATATCATTATTCTTCCATAAAAAGAAAAGCTTATCTTCTAGGAGTATAGAATAGAAATGGGCTTGATTCGTGCTAAAGGCTGACGGGTTTTTCCTGATTTGAGCTGCGCATCGCTATTTATTGTGGTGATAGCAATAGCTGGAGGCTTATTAAGATTTGGAACGTCGAAATGAAAACGGAAGCGTTCGGCCGCTTCCGTTTTTATTAATGGGCAATGGATAAAGGTTAAAGTTACTAGGCTAAAACTTGTAGGTTAAAGCTTATAGACTAAAGCTTATAGGCTTCTACGGTTTTGATGGTTGTCCAGTTGCTGTTGGCGTCTTGGATGAACTCTTGCGTATCTTCCAACCATCGTTTTTGTACTGATTTGTCTAAGTTCAGATACAGCTTTCCATCTTCGACTTTCCATGCGTTAGGGTCGGTCTCAAATTTCTTACCCATAGCCACACCAAAGGCACAATAGCCACCGTATTGAGGCGCATAAGCTTCAGGATTGGTGCGGAACTGATCTCGGTTGTCACTGTTTGCGAACTGATAAATAGCGTTCTTATAAGTAGCAGTGAATTCTGATGAACCTTGAACGGCACCAGCATCAGTAAAGTAAGCCACTGGGTCATAGCCTTTGATCGCGATGTCATTGCTATCAACGCTCATGTCGATGTCTGCTGCCATCAGTGAAAAGCTGGTTCCTAGTAACGCGGCCAATAGAGTGATTTTTTGACTGGTCGATTTCATGTGTGACATATCAAGTTCCTTGTCAGTGTTGGTTATCTTGTTTGAAATAATTTAGCCCACTCGTCCGGTCTATAGAGGGACAAAAGAACTTAAAAGTAAGCGAATCGTTCGGAGGATGCATGGATCTGCTTTCACAACTAATGGAACACTTCTCGATACGTACCGGTGTTTTCTATTCTGGCAATTTGTGCGGAGTGTCGTCATTTAAGCCGCAGCAGGGTAAAGAAGGGCATCTTCATGTATTGAGCGCGGGTGAGTTGACCTTGTCTAGTGCGCACACGGAGTACAGGCAACTGTCACAGCCCTGCATTGTTTATCTGCCGAATAGCACACCACATGTGATTGAAGGTGTGGGAGACGGTGCTGAGGTCGTGTGTGCGAATGTCGAATATCGTTCAGGGCAGATGAATCCTTTATTGTCTGCTCTGCCTGACGTGATAGTGATTCCGTTTGCGGATGCACCTAACTTAATGCCAGTGATAGAGGTGCTGTTTCGAGAGTCGGGGCAAGCATCTTCAGGACAACAATCGTCGGGGCAACAATATCTAATGGATAAGTTAAGTGATGCCTTGATGGCTTTGATTTTTCGTCACCTCATTGAACAGCAGCAAATTGATCAAGGGGTATTCTCAGCCCTAGCTCATCCACGATTGGCTTCGGTGGTTACGGCCGTTCACCTACTGCCTGCTCGTCATTTTTCGATTGCGGAAATGGCGTCACTGGCCGCGATGTCTCGAACTCAGTTTATTGAAGCGTTCAAACGAGAAGTCGGTGAGACACCCGGAGATTATGTGCAAAAGTGGCGAGTCTCAGTGGCTCAATCCCTGTTATTGCAAAATAAGCCCATCAACTGGGTCGCTGATGAAGTGGGTTACAGCAGTTATTCGGGATTTTCACGCGCTTTTCAGCATGTTGCTGGGGTGTCACCGCGCCTTTGGCTAAAGCAAAATGTATCGTGAAACGCTCGGCAACCTTACCCAAGATATGGCTATTCGCATTGGGCTGGTCTATGTTTTAGCGGAAATTGTGCAGAGTTTGTTCTTTTCTCAAAAGAGGGTCTAAAAAGGTGGACTTTTTAAGCTTGTCGTAACATCCTGCTCGTCCTATTTTATCTAGACACCAATGAGACGAAGTGCCTGCTGGACATTATTCAGCCTCCCGTATCTCATTAAAGTATTAAGGAGTTCAACTTGAACCTATTTGTAAGAGACCTTACCGTTATCGATTCTTCATACATCTGTGAACACAGAGGGGTCGTAGGAGATAGTTGGATTTTAGATGTCACCATGTCTGGTGAACTTAATGAAATGAGCATGGTGCTGGATTTTAGCAAGGTCAAAAAGCAGATCAAACAGCTTGTCGATGAGCACGTTGATCACCGTTTGCTGCTGCCAATGCAAAGCGCTGCAATTGTTCTTCAAGCGAGCAAAGCGGGCTACTCTAAGGTTGATGTGTTGCGTGGTGACAAGAGTCTTCATCTACATTGCCCTGATGAAGCATATTGCCTGATTGATGCAGAAGCGATCACCATCGAGAGTGTGACCGCACACGTTTACAATATTCTTCGCGATAACCTACCAAGTAACGTCACAGGGTTAGAGATCACCCTACGTCATGAGAACATTAATGGCGCGTTCTACCACTACACCCATGGTTTGAAAAAGCATGATGGTAATTGCCAACGCATCGCCCATGGTCACCGTTCTCCAGTAGAAATCGTGGTCGATGGTCAGCGTGACGAGCAACGCGAACAAGCATTTGCTCAGCGTTGGGAAGACATTTACTTAGGTTCTAAAGAAGACCAAGTTTCTGTTTCATCACTTAACCTGAGTGAACACGCGAAAAGTGTTAATGATGAAAGTCACTATGGTTTTTGCTACACCGCGCCACAAGGCGAATTTGAGCTAGCGATTGCTAAGAGTGAGACGGAAATTTTACCGACAGATACCACGGTGGAATTACTGGCAGGCTATATTGCGGATCAAGTTGAGCCTAGCCTAGCGGAAAGCCAATCACTACAAATCGTCGCTTATGAAGGTGTTGGTAAGGGCGCAATGGCGTTCCGATAACACTTCAACGAGTGACACAGTCTCGTTACTGACATGATGAAATAAAGGCAAGATAATCCGTTATCTTGCCTTTATTTTTTGTGGCTCTTTAAAACTGATTTAGCGGATAGTTTTAGGCATAAAGACTAGCGAAGTAGCACGCGTCGCAGTGGTGTTTTCTCGATTCCAACAACCAACCCGAAGCTCAACAATACGGTGCCAAAAAATACCGTAACGTCTTTTGCCAATTCCGTAATCCCTAAAGCTCCACAGACATTGAACAACACGATAATGATCAGCAGATGGCAAACGTAGATACCCAGCATGCGATTTGAAATGGCACGAACCCAAGCGTAGTTACCCATGTTTGGATTAGCCAAAAGCCACATAAACACGCCCATCCCCCATAGCGCCGTGCCAAACAAGAAATCATTCGTGTTGAATCCGACGTCGAACGTGGTGAGCCATGCCGTTTCAGCAAAGTGAATCAACATGCCTAACGCTAATAATACCAACGCTTTAGTTGATGACACCTTCCATTGATTCTGACGAATAAGGAAACCTAAGGTCACCATTAACGTGCCAAAGAACGGGCCATTTCGCGTGAAGAAGGGTGCTTCTAATCCGGTCAGCGTTGCGTAGCTTCCTGCCAAAACACCATAGCCATAGAGTGCAATCGCGATCGGTAATAGCAGTTTGTTGAGTTTCAATTCAATCAATAAAGCGATGATCAACACTGCGCAAACAAGGGCAGGAATGAACCACAGATGCACCAGACCTCCCTCTAAGAATGAGTTAAGAGGAGTGCTCATTAAGAAACCCCAATAGCCTTCACGTTCACCTAGATAGCCAAACTCTTCTACCTTCGCGAGATTGAATGGCATCACTAAGCAAATGATGCTCCATGCCAACCAAACCTTAAGCAGTGGTTTAGAGTAGTTCAGGACGGTTTCCCATGGCAATGCAGCCAACTTGGGCTGAATAAGGTAACCAGAAATCAGGAAGAACAGAGGTACCGCAAAACGAGCGGCTTGGTTGAGCACATAACCGATCCAAGGCACTTCATCTATTTGCCAATAAGTGAGTGCCATTTGGCCGTGTAAACCAATGATCGCCAAGATAGCAATCACTCGGCCTAACTCGATACTGGCGATGTGTTGTGAAGGCGTATGTTGAACGGAAGACATATCAGATCTCTTAGTAAAATTTTTACGAAATCTAGCAGCCTTTATGCCCAATCAGTTAGTCCTAAATCAAGGCTTATGACCTTTATTTCAGGGCTTGTGTCGGTTTTTTGAAGCCTGTCGCAGCTATATTAAACCCATTGCGGTGAGTGCAAAAATACCTAGTGTGCAAGTGATAAGAGAAACAACGGTCGTGAGCGCGATGATGTTAGCCGCCAGGGTTGAATTTCCTCCCATTGCACGAGCCATAACATAGCTTGCCGCTGCCGTTGGTGCAGCACTCATCAAGAAGATAAGCCCGAGATCGAGCCCTTCAAACCCTAAGTACCCAGCAGCCAATGTAATCAGTAACGGTGAGGCAATTAACTTGTAGCTAGAGGCGAACCACGTCGACAACTTTTCTTGTTTGAGCGAGCTAATATCCAGCGACCCGCCAGTACAGAGCAGGGCTAAAGGTAATGTCATATTGGCAAAGTATTGCCCAGCGTCAGCCACCATTTTTGGAATAGGAATTGAAAGCGCATAGAAGACGACCGCTAAGAAAATAGCGATGATCAACGGGTTTTTGGTGATGGACTTGACGATTACTTTAATGGCTTTAGCGCCGGTGTCTTTGCCTTTGGGTGTCAGTGCAATCACAGCTTGAATGTTATACAGCACGGTTAGGGATGCGACATAGATAGCCGCCAATGCCACACCTTGGTTGCCATAGATATTAGCCACATAGGCGAGGCCGATGATCGCGGTATTAGCGCGGAATCCACCTTGGACAATCACACCTTGATCTTTCGAACCTTTGAATACCAACTTGGTTGAGAAAATCGTGAACAAGAAAAAGATAAAATTTGCGATGACGCCAAACGCCACTAACGCGCTACTGGCTGAAAAGTTGTGATTCGATTGAACAATGCTTAGAAATAGCATCGCGGGTAGAGTGACTTGAAATACGACCTTAGATGCGACATCAATGAAATTGTCATTGATTAAGCCGATTCGCTTGAGCATCACACCGAGAAACAGCATTAAACAGATAGGGCCTGTTACTGACGCCGAAAACGCAAACTGTTCCCAAAGTGTGTTCATTGTTTTTCCTTTGTTAGTCGATTTCAATTTCCTTTGAATACTGTCGCATTTTTCCACAATTCTTTGATAATACAAAATGAATACCAAGGGTTAATTAAAAAACTTGAAAAAAAGTACGAACGTGCTAAAAATAAAGAATCAGATTTATTATTGGTGAATAATGAGCAAAGGAAAGATAACTAAAGAGTATATTTTGAGCCATGCATTTGCACTTGCGAGTGAGAATGGTCTTGAGAGTTTGACGATTGGCGAATTAGCCAAGCAGTGTGGTATGTCTAAGAGTGGATTGTTTGCGCATTTCAACTCTAAAGAGAACCTGCAACTCTCTGTACTCGAATATTCCAACGCCATATTCACTGAAAGAGTCATCATTCCGGCGAGAGAGTTGGGCGACGGTGATATTGAAGCCAAGCTGAAACAACTGCTCGATAACTGGCTGGGCTGGAACCATTCGTTCCAAGGCAGCTGCATGTTTATTGACGCTTGGAAAGATGCAGGCAGCGAAACCTCTGTGATTCAGAAGGCACTGCAGAAAACCATTTCAGTGTGGATTGACTACTTGACGATTCAGGTAGCAAAAGCGGTTGAGAGCAAACAGTTCAGGGCTGATTTAGACCCTAAGCAGGCAACTTTTGAGTTATATGGTCTGTATTTAAGTGCGAACTTGTTTTACTCATTGCGAGGGCAGCAAGCGAGCCATACTCATTTTTGGAGTGGTGTTGAGCGCTTGGTCGCTAGCTGGAAAGCGGTTTAATACATACAGCAGGTTAACTCGCAAATCATGTGAGTCTTGCTGAGGTAAGGTTTACAACAAAATTTTAGAGAAGTGGTGGTAAGCGATGATAAATCGCAGTAGCGCCATTTTTTATATCAACAAATAGCACGGTCGTTCGATTTTTAGGGCCGAGCTCGATCCGCCAATAATGATGGCGATACAAGGAACGGTCATGAGTGACAAAATCTATTTCAATACATCGAACAAATTCAGCTTCAAGCGTAGCTTGATTGGCGCTACAACCAATCTGCACTACATTTTAGCGCCGAGCCACGCAAAGAAAACGGCACGTAAACTGCTGCTCACTCCGATGCGTACCGAGCAAAAGAATGCCGATCCAAAAGGTTTGATTAAAAGTGAAATCAAAGGTCGTGACGGTGTATTGAAGACATACTCTCTGGGTACGGGCCCCGTTTGGGTGCTGACCCATGGTTGGTCTGGCACCGCGAGTCAGTTTTTCCCTCTGATGGAGCATATTGCTGCTAATGGTTTTACGGCCTTGGCTTACGATCATCCTGCTCATGGTGGCAGTGATGGCGTACATGGTCATATCCCAGCGTTTGTGAATGGTTTGGAAGCTGTTCTAGATTCGGTGGGGGAAGTGGCAGGTTTGGTCGGTCACAGTATGGGTACCGCTTCTGCGTTGGAGTGTAAGCACGTTAAACTAGAAAACAAACCTTTGTTGCTCATTGCACCTGTGTTGGATTATCTAGAAAACCTATTTGGTAGCGTTGCGCGTTCTGGTTACTCAATGAAGTTGTTTGAGGCGGTCGTGGGTGAAGTGGAAGAGCAGTTTAACTACCCAATTCAGTCTGTTGATCCCTATGGAAAGCTAGCGCTTCGTGAGTCTCAGACGATCATTGTTCATGACGAGCAAGACAAGTTTACTAAGTTTGATGTGTCTCAGCGTGCTGCTAATGAAATGGGTCGCGTTACCTTGATTGCGACTCAAGGGCAGGGTCACGGGCGAGTAATGAAGTGCCCACAAGTATTCGAGAGCTTTGATAACTTGATTGGCTAAGTCTAATACCAATCGTAGTAAATAACTGTTCACCCTAGCTTGTTAAAAATCTCGATAACGTCGTTAGATTTTTTGATTGTAGAATAACTACTTATCGAAACTATTTATTGAAAAGAGCAGCCTTGTTCTCAAGCTTTTTTCCTGCGCTATTTTTGAACACTTGCTTACTGTGATTGGTATAACGAGCGCAAGTCAGTAGGACGCCAGTAAAAAGATCGTAAGCTCAAAGCTCAGAAAACATAAATAAAAAGGCCAACCAGACAGTATCTGGTTGGCCTTTGTTTTAGGGATTTAGTTGATGCTTAGTCAGTATCTAACTAAGCACTATTTTTAGTTAGCAGCTTGCAGGACCGATCTCTTTCCACACGCCCCACTGGCCTGTCGTTGTTGGATCTTCACCTGTTGTCCACCATTTCGCTTCCCAAACCTTACCGCCTTGAGTTACTTGGTCGCCGCCAGTGTAGACCGCACTTGAATCCCAAGCGTTAGTACACGTACCGCCGCCTGTGGTTTTCTTAAGAACGTTCACTGATGCAGCAGCGACTGATGTATCTGTACCATCACTCACTGTTACTGAGAAGTTCAGTACCGTGTCTTGCGTGTATTCCGCCGCGACAAAGCTCACTGAAGAACCTTGAACCGTTGCATCAATACCAGCAGGTACATCCCATGTGAAGGTTAATGTGTCTTGGTCAGCATCGCTCGAAGCCGAAGCATCAACCACGACTACGTCACCCGCATTCACTTCAGCCGGAGCCGTAACCACAGCAACTGGTGCTGTATTGACTGGGCCTGTGTCTTTAGGAGTTACCGTTACAACAACGGTGTCAGTTGCAGTAGCACCTTCATTATCAGTTACCGTTAGGCTGAACGTTAGTACTTCTTGTTGAGCGACTTCAACCACATCGAAGCTTGCAACTGTTGCATTCGAGTTGGCCAGCGTTACTGCCGTACCGCTTACTTGTGACCAAGCGTAGCTCGCAATCGTGCCGTCGCTGTCTTTTGAAGCGCTACCGTCTAGAGAAACAGAAGCTGGGCCTTCAACCGATTGGTCTGCGCCCGCTGCTGCGGTTGGTTTACGGTTTACAGGATCTGTTGTTCCGCCCGCTAGGCCTTCATGCATTGCGTTGAGGATGTCGCCGTTATCTGCATCAATTTCCCAAGAGAATAGACCCGCAAGGCCAAGGCTACGAACGTACGCGCCTTTTGCTTTCACTGAACGGTCATCATCAAATGTGATTAGCTTGCCCGAAGTACGGTTCCAAACGTAAGGCGCTTCTGCCATTTCGTCGTAACCATATTCAAAGCCGTTGATGCCTTGGTTGTTTGCACCAAGCATGTTCGCTTTAATGCCTTTGTAGTCAATAACGCCATCTTCCCATACGCCTTGCGCTGAGCTGCCGGTTAGTTTGCCATTACCTACACCCGTCATTGGGTCTGTAGGATCGGTGAGTGATGAAGGTAATACGCCTTCCCAACCACGACCGTACATCGCTGTACCAACCACAAGTTTGTTCGCAGGAACGCCTTGCTCAAGCAGCAACTGGATGCCGTTGTCAGTGGTGTAAGCTGGGCCAGTGTATTGTTCGCCATTTTCATCAAGCCCTGTGCCATCACATTGACCAGGGCGCATGAAGTTACCGCAGTTGAGTGCTGTTTGGTGACCTAACACGTTGTTCCAACCGCCGTAGAAGTCGTAAGTCATTGCGAAGATGTAATCCATGTATTGGATAGCATCGCCGTAGTTCACGTCTTCAATCTTGTCGTGACCAACACCAATCGCAGAAGTTAGCTCGTAAGTGCGACCATTTTCCGCTTCTAGCTCATCTAACATAACGCGCAGCTCTGCCATCAATGCAATGTAAGCAGGGCCGTCATTTACAGGGTCACCAAGATCGGGAGCAGCACCGCCTCCACCTGGGAATTCCCAGTCAATATCGACACCATCGTAGAATTTCCATGTATTTAGGAACTTCTTAACCGATGCAATGAAGGTGTCGCGGTTGGCTTTTGTAGTGAAATCGAAGAACGGGTCAGACAGTGTCCAACCACCAATTGATGGGATGATTTTCAAGTCTGGATTGCGCTGTTTTAGCGCCATCATCATTGCGTAGTTACCCTTGATAGGTGAGCTGTATTCGTGACCAGCTTGCGGGAAACTCTTTTGGAAAGCTGCCCAAGGGTCATGAATCACCACTTCGTAATCGTTTACACCCTGACAGGCTGTCATGAGTGCGTTGTAGCTGTTGCCGCCTACCGATTTTACTGATTCATTAGGACCACAAATTGGGATGAAGCCATAAAGGATATGGGTCAAGTTGTCAGCGGGTAGGTTATCAACCGTGTAATCACGACCATAAATACCCCACTCAACAAAGTAAGTGCCTACTACCGTGTTTGGGTCGGTGTTGTATGACTTATTGTTCGGATCAACATTCATTGCAAGTGGCGCTAAGTGTGAACCATCGGTATCTGCAATCGTGATCTGAGCGGGAGCACTCTTGGCGCAGCCTGTTTCGTCACACGCCTCGATTTCCATCTGAAATAAGCCGCCTTGGCCGTATTCGAATGAAGCTGTAGTTTGGCTACCAGTAATAGGGCCAGTGGCAACTTTAACGCCATCGAAGTAGATGTTGTACGTGTTTCCTGACGTTCCGCTCCATTGGTTGAACTTGACGTCGACCTTTGCTTTGTCGTGATATTTAACCATCTGGTTGTAGCCTGATGTGGTTTCCATCGCGAGTTCAATTTTAGAAAACTGCAGGTTGTTGGAACCGTACATGTCGATGCTAGGTGCTGTTGGAGCAGCTAATGCTGTACCAGATAGCGCTAGAGCAATGCTTGCCGCACAGGTATTTATACGAATCATACTATTTCTCTCATTCCTTGAAGGTTACGAGAACCAAATGGCCCCATAAACGGCTCCAGTCAGTTTTGAAGGAGCTTCCCAGTCAGTATTCGAGAGAGTTTTAATTTTATAACTGAAAATAAATCCGTTTTCGATGGACAACTAAAAAATAGTATTTCGTTACAATTCTGTTGCTTAATGAGTGAGAGGCTGAGTCCATGTTTTATAAAATAAAACACCCTTCAGAAGTAAAATCTCATAAGTGAAAATCCACGACATGAAGTTATGCAAAGATGCGACAAACGATAAGAAAATATCGCAAGTTGAAGCAGTATCACAAAGCGAAGTGTGCTGGGTGAGCGGTGCAGATCGGTAGGTAAATATGAAAGTAGTGATGCGGAGAATACTTTTTACGGAGAAGACTATTATTTAGACGACTGAAGAAGACTGAGAAGGGGATTATCTTTTGAATTGCTCGGCTAAGGAAGCGCGTCTTTGTTGCATAACACTGTGGGTATCACCAGCTGCAGTATCCTCGTAGCCTTCTTTAATAAATTGCTGAGATGGTACGCTTGGCTCTAGTCGCTTCAAGCGAGGAGAATCGTAAGTACCACTGATGGTGTAAACGGTGGTTCCAGAGCCTGTGCTAATCGTGACAATCTTGCCATCAAAATCAAACGAGGTAGCAATGAGGCGATGATTCATCATCACACCATTATCTGAAAGTGTCAGGGTATCAGTATTGTAAGGTGGTGCTGCAATCTCTATCCATGTGCCATAGACATTGCTTGGGCTGACAGATTGTTGGTGGGCTTGGTAAGCAAAATAGCCCGCGGTGAGGGCAATCATAAAACCAGCTAATAGGAAGCTGTAGAGTAACGAGTTGGCAAATAAATCTCTGCTTTTGACCGACTTTTTTGCCATTATTTCTTCATTTTCCCACTGATATTATTTTAGATTCTATTAACTAAAACCTTAGTTTGCAAAAATTGTTATAAGAGTTAGAAGCAGGATCGAATGTTCCAATAAATTTGGTTGCGTTGGCGATTTTTTGCCTGATTCCTTGGTATTTACGTTATCAATGAAAGCGAATTCAAGAAATGCCTAAGCTATGCGTATTTATTTCTTGTAGGACAGTCTCGAATTGGTTAAAACAATTATCACCTAGATTTACGCATAGGCTCATTCGTTGAGTCCAATAATTGCAATTTTGAGATAACAAGGAAGTACAATGATTAAAGAAAACACATACTTTGAAGGTGGCGTTAAGTCGTTAGCGTTTAACCAAGCAGGCGCTGATGTGAGTGTTGGTGTGATGGCAGCTGGCGAATACACATTCGGTACTGCGGCTCCAGAAAAGATGACCGTTGTTAAAGGTGCTTTAATTGTAAAGCGTGTTGGTGATGATGACTGGACGACATACCAATCTGGTGAGTCCTTTGACGTTGCGGGTGATTCTTCATTCGACCTACAGGTAAAAGAAGCGACAGCTTACCTGTGTGAATATCTGTAACTCGCTCTAAATTCGTTTAATTAGGGCACCGTTGGTCTCTGATTTAATAGAAAAAAACCACGCTCTAGGAGCGTGGTTAAATAAGTGATAGTAACCGGCAGTGGATAGTGTCACTTGTTTTTGCAGTCATCAAATGGATGACCAAATCGTTGTTCGTTGCAAAATCTCTTCAATCTTCAATCTTCAATTCTCGATTCAAAATTCAAAGCTCAAAAACAGACATTGGTAAATCAGTAAGTCTCAAATACGCCGTTGTTGTAATCCTGAATCGTTTGTTCAATCTCTTCCATTGAATTCATGACGAACGGACCATAGTGCACAACAGGTTCATTAATCGGTTCACCAGAAAAAACCAGTACACCTGAATCTTCTAAGCTGTCTAAAGAAAGCCAGTCAGCTTTGGTGAGCAGGGCAAGCTGACCTTGCTTGATCACTTTGTCGCCGATCTTAATGCTGCCTCGGTACACATAAGTCATGGCATTGTGATTAACATTAGTCCCTAACGTCACTTTTTGCCCAGAATGAGAGCGCCAATCCGCAACGCTTAATGGCACACCTGTCTTTTGCAATGGACCTTGCGCTCGTAAAGCCTCTGAATCATCGTCAGTTTGGTTATGCAGTTCAAACCCACCGGCTATCACTCTCAATAAACCACGTTGTTCGCTTTGGTGTTCTGTAATGCTTTCACTCTGGAAGTCGTGATATTGCGCGGGCAGCATTTTGTGTGACGCAGGTTGATTTATCCAAACCTGAAAGCCATGCAGTGCGCCTTCTTCCATCATTGGCATTTCGCTGTGAATAACACCACGACCTGCGGCCATCCACTGCGCGCCACCGCTGCGTAGCTCTCCAACATTCCCCATGTGGTCTTTGTGTTGGAAGTGACCTTGGAGCATGTAAGTGAGCGTTTCTATCCCACGGTGAGGGTGTGGAGGAAAGCCTCCAACATAGTCTTTGCTTTCATCCGACTTAAGTTCATCAATCATCAAAAATGGAGAGAAACGCGTGTTATTGAAGCCAGCGAGTCTTTGGATTTTGACGCCATCACCATCGGAGGTGGCATGTGCTGCAATCACATGATCTACTGTTCTTACACTCGTCATTTTGAAATCCTCATAAACTTGAATAGCTGTAGTTTATGTAATTCGATTTAAAAAGAAGATGGCATAGCGTTGAGTGACTTATTCGAAAATTTTGAACAGGTAACAATAATTTTGAACAGGTAACAATATGAAATTATGTCTATACTCAATATAGAGTAGACCGCCAAGGAGGCCGCTATGGCAGTACAGCAAAAACATGGCGAAAGGCAAGGTCGGATGGGCTTTGATAACGATTTTACAACGGAGCAAGGGCAGCGTTTTACCGAGGTTGCGAACAGCGCGGTTAAACGTCGCGTAAAAAAACGTGCGATTGAAGCACCGTTTATTCAGTCGGCTAAGCAAGCTGCTTTTAAAACGGTAGTGAGACCTAGAGGCAATAACCCAAACCGAACACGACAAGTCGTATGGATGATTGTGATCGGGTTAGTGAGCCTATGGCTTATGTATATGGCAGGTTAGTGCGTTTAGCAGTCAGCGATATTAATGGTTAACGTTGACGCGTTTTTAACAGCGTAACATTGTTCCCTTCGACTTTTGCTTCAAGACAATCTTCAAGCTCAGATGAATCCGATTCTGAGAAGGTTAGGTTCGTCGGTAGTTCTTCGATCAATGTCGATACTGGATTGTCGTGATAATAAGCGTATCGGTTTTTTCCTGAATGCTTGGCAACATACATCGCTTTATCTGCACATCTCGTCAGTTCATGTAGCTCTTGAGCATCTTGCGGATACAAAGACACCCCAACACTGAGCGTCAATTCCTTGATTCTCTCGTTTGTCTGGCAACCACTTTCGAATAACCCACAAATCCTATCTAAAATACCGTCTAGATCTTTACGAGTAGGTACATCATAGAGCATCAAAACAAACTCGTCGCCAGCAAAGCGCGCAATTGAATAGTCGTATTCATGGCTTTTTCTGTCTCTGGTTCGAATGTTGTTACTCAAGCGATTGGCAAAGTGCTGTAAGACACTGTCTCCTACGTCGTGCCCGTAGCTGTCGTTAATGCCTTTAAAGTCGTCAATATCTAAAAAGACCAATGCCGTAAGTGATCGCTCACTATCCACTGTCGCAAGCTTTTCCACCGCCCAGCGCTCAAAGCTCCAACGGTTTGCCAATCCGGTAAGTTGGTCTCTGTAGGCGAGATCTTCAATGCCTTCTTTATAAAGACGTTGGATATAACTGACGGCTTTTGTGTAGTAATAAGCGGATGTGTGACACACCAAGCTCATGGTAAACAGGCTAAGAATAAATCGGTGTGTGCTGTTAAATGGCAAAGAAAAGTTGTTGGGCATCGCCGTAATTAAGGTGCTGATAAACAGGCAAAATGAGGTGCTGAAGATAATGCCAATTCTGAAATCGTTAATGAAAATGACGGCTGCCAGAATCGGATAGAGCCAAAGTATCCGGTCGGGAATCGCGTGACTGTACAAGAATAGGATAACCCCTTGTACTAGAAGAACGCCACTCAGAATCAATTCGGAATATTCAGGGTTAATGACTTTTCTTACGTAAAATGCATTGGAGATAGCGATCAGTGCAAAACACAATTCGAAAACCGACAGTGTGTAATGTTGGCCTTGGAAGTAAGCCCAAGTGTAGAAAATGAATAACGCAGCGGCAGTCAGTGAAAAGGAGTGGACAATTTTTTGCTTGCGGGTGGATCGTATGTCCGCCATTTCTTCTAGGTGTCTGCCGACCAGCCTTTTCATGTGATTTGTGCCAAAGATTTTGATAATGGAGTTAATAGTAGATTAAATAATAAGCTACGCAGAGGTTTAGATGGCTATTTAGTGTGATTGTTATCAAGGTTTTATATTAAAAAGTAATCAACCAATAATAAATAGTGATGTGTATCACTGACGGCGCAAGCTTGTCCGAGCGTGAGGATAATCAAGGTTCGATTTGGCAAAAGCGATTTAGTTATTATGTACTTGCTTTCCAATGATTTACTCAACATAGTTTGTATATAGCTAAATGCTTGTAGATAGCTAAATGTTTATAGATACCTAAATTTGATAGAGGCTCATTATGTTAATTACTTTTAGTTGCAAGGCTCATGCTAGTGTCACGATGTTTGGTGAAGTCGGTCTTCAGTTCATTAAGATGCTTGGACATAGTGGCGCGATCCCAGGAGCCATTGATGCTCCAGACGTTCCTCAAGCTCTGGATAATTTACGTACTGCGATCGCCGCAGAGCAGAGCAAACCGGTAGAGCAAGAAAATGCGGATGACGACAATGAAGAAGAGGTTGTTGAAGCGCCTGTTAATATCGGTAGCCGAGCTTTTCCGCTAGTCGAACTATTGAAAGCAGCTATCAAAGATGAATGCGAAGTGATGTGGGAAGACGGCAGCGGTAAACGACTGTAGTTCGATTCGCGCAAAGCGTAACAAGCCTATCGAATCTATTTCAATAGGAATGAATGTTGAGCCAGTATCGGGCATACCATGGAGTTTGATGGTGATGAATCGACACTGGCGCTTTTTTTAGGCGAAGTGTTTCACTTGTGTCTGTTCGTTTACAAAGTTCATCAGCCTTGAAATGAGTAACTTTTGTTATCGTAATATCAATACATAACAGACCGTAAACAAAGTGATGCTGTTCACGCTTTCTTGACTCCCAATTCTGAACTAGGAATTTTTCCTAGTTATTCTAAGACCCTCTCTCATGCGGTCGATTTTTAGACTCCTTATTATTTCACGGTCAACTAACAAAGAATGCATGGTCGCAATTATGCCGTGCAGACCTCATAAATAATAAGAGAGTTCACAATGTTAAAGTTCCTAGATCAGGTTCGAAAACCGACACTGGATCTTCCGGTCGAAACCAGAAGAAAAATGTGGTTTAAACCCTTCCTACAATCTTACCTAGTCGTGTTCATTGGTTATCTAACCATGTATTTGATCCGTAAGAACTTCAATGTCGCGCAAAACGACATGATTTCTACTTATGGGTTATCAATGACGGATCTAGGTCTTATCGGTCTTGGTTTCTCAATTACTTATGGTATTGGTAAAACCGTCGTTTCCTATTACGCCGATGGTAAAAATACCAAACAGTTCCTGCCATTCATGCTTGTCCTTTCTGGTATTGCCATGTTGGGCTTCAGCTTCAGTATGGGTGGCGGCAGTGCTAGCTTATTCATGATGGTTGCCTTCTACGCATTGAGTGGTTTTTTCCAAAGTACGGGTGGCCCTTCAAGTTACTCAACCATCACTAAATGGACGCCTCGCAATAAGCGTGGTTCATATTTAGGTCTTTGGAATATGTCGCACAACGTGGGTGGTGCGGGTGCTGCTGGTGTTGCTCTGTTTGGCGCAAACTACCTATTTGATGGCAACGTAATTGGTATGTTTGTTTTCCCATCTATCATCGCGATTGTGGTCGGCTTTATTGGCATGCGTTTTGGTAATGATTCTCCAGAAGCATACGGTCTAGGTACGGTTGAAGAGTTGTTTGATGAAGAAATTAGCGAAGAAGATACCGCTGCTGAAGAAAATCAAATGACCAAGAAAGAGATCTTTGTTGAATACATTCTAAAAAACAAAGTGATCTGGTTGCTCTGCTTCGCGAATATCTTTTTATACATTGTTCGTATCGGTATCGATCAATGGTCTACCGTTTACGCGTATCAAGAGCTAGGCCTATCAAAAGAAACGGCTATTTCAGGCTTTACTCTGTTTGAAGTCGGTGCTCTGGTTGGCACATTGATGTGGGGTTATTTATCAGACCTTGCGAACGGACGTCGTGCTTTAGTTGCTTGTGTATCGCTTGGATTGATTATTGTCTCTCTAGAGTTCTACCAAAATGCAACGAGTGAGTTCATGTACCTAGCGTCACTATTCGTACTGGGCTTCCTAGTGTTCGGTCCTCAACTGTTGATTGGTGTTGCTGCGGTAGGTTTTGTACCTAAGAAAGCAATCAGTGTTGCTGACGGCGTGAAAGGCACATTTGCTTACCTAATTGGTGACAGCTTTGCCAAACTTGGCCTAGGTATGATTGCGGATGGAACGCCAATTTTTGGCTTAACGGGTTGGAAAGGGACATTCGCAGCACTCGATACGTCAGCTGCCATTTGTATCGTGTTATTACTATTCGTTGCGGTTGCGGAAGAGAAGAAAATTCGTCACGCGAAGAAGATGCACCTAGCTGCTCAAAACGCGTAATTATTATCACGTGCTTTATTTGATTAAAGCACGTGAGATCATACCAATCGCTAGTTCGATTCAGTATCATCTCTATCAATAAACTTAATATTAAATAGCTCCTGTCGGGGCTATTTTTCTTTCTTACTCTTAATTCTGGTTAATATCATGATTAATGTTGCGCTTGTTGATGACCACGTCATTGTTCGTTCGGGCTTTGCTCAATTACTCAGTCTTGAAACTGATATTACGGTCGTGGGTGAATTTAACTCTGCGGCAGAAGCGCGCCTCGGATTGCCAAGTTGTCACCCTGATGTCGTTATCTTGGATATTTCAATGCAGGATGAAAGTGGCTTGAGCTTATTGGAAGAAATTCCATCAGGCATTGCCAGTATCATGCTGAGCGTACATGACTCTCCGGCAATGGTTGAGAAGTCATTAGAGTTAGGAGCTAAAGGCTACCTCAGTAAGCGCTGTAGCCCAGATGAGTTAATCCAAGCCGTACATACGAGCGCAAATGGTGGCTGTTATCTCACGCCCGATATCGCTATAAAGCTTGCGACACCAATGAAGAATAAAGCCTCTTTAAACCAACTCACCCGCCGAGAAAGCGAAGTGTGTCAGTTATTGGCAACAGGGCTCGATGTGAAATCTATCGCCGTTGAGCTAGGGGTTAGTCATAAAACGGTGCATGTACACCGTGCCAATGCGATGGACAAACTCAATGTTAAGAACAACGTTGAGTTAGCTAAATTGTTCACTCAAGATCAGTACTAATGCGCTCCTATCTAGCCACTTCACTATGTGGGGTTTTTATGGCTGGCTGTGCATGGTTTTGTTTATGGGTTATTGCCTTCTATTTTATTAATGACCCTGAGTTAGCCATTCTGCTTTTCCCATTCTCACTTCGATTGGGAATGACGCTGCACACTCGTACTCACTATTGGCCTGCTATCTATATTGCAGAGTGGGGACTTGCGATCGCGTTAGCGTTATTGCTTGATGAACCCCAATGGCTGACCATACTAGTCGCCAGTGGATTAAGTATTCCTGCCACTCTATTTGCCAAGCGTTATTACTATGGTGATCAAAATCGTCACTTGTTAGTGATGGCGAGCTTAATCATGGTTACCGCATTAATTAACGTTGCCGTGGTGGGTTCTCATGTTCCAGCCGTTTACATGGTGTGGTTAGCGAGTATCACGGGTGGATTGATGCTGGTGCCTATGTGTTATCTGGTATGGAATTACCTATTCCAAAATAAGTGGGCGCCACTGAGCTCTTACTTAATCCATAATGTTGTAGAGTTCAAAATCCGTCACATCGCTTTATACAGTGTGTTGCTGGTGGCCAGTATTTTGATACAAACCAGTTTGCCTGATGAACTAAGGCGCTTCGCCCCATTTTGTATGGCGATCCCTATTATCTTGCTGGCCGTACGTTACGGGTGGCAAGGCGCTTTACTGGCGACTCTGTTAAACAGTGTTGCGCTGATTGCTGCTCATAGCGGAACGTCTAAACTCGAAATTACCGACTTACTCTTGTCTCTATCGGCTCAAACTATTACCGGTATATTGCTTGGCCTTGCGGTTCAAAAGCAAAAAGACCTCAATTCGAAATTGCGCAGTGAGCTCTCCAGAAATCAAAATCTTTCACGTCAGCTAATCACGGCTGAAGAATCGGTTCGTCGTGACATTGCTCGTGAGCTACACGATGAAATCGGTCAGAACATCACGGCGATTCGCACTCAAGCAAACATTATTAAGCGTGTTGATGCCGCTGAAATGAGTATTCGTTGTGCGGGCACGATTGAGTCGTTGTCTTTGAATGTTTATGACACCACCAAACGTCTACTTACAAAACTAAGACCTAAGATGTTGGACGATCTTGACCTAAAAGATTCCGTGGAACAGCTTATTCGAGAGATGGAGTTTTCGGATCATGGCGTTGATATCCAGTTAAATTGGCAAGGTGATTACTCGTGTTTGAGTGACACGCTCAAGGTCACTATCTTCAGGCTGTGCCAAGAATCTCTAAACAATGCCTCTAAATACGCCAACGCGAGCGAAATCAGAATTGAACTGATTTTAGATGATCAGGCTTATCTTCGGATCTCAGACAATGGCGTTGGTTTTACAGCGCAAGACCTTCTCAAAGGAATGGGGGTTCGTGGTATGCAAGAGCGTGTTCAGGCGCTCGGTGGCAAGATGACAATCAACGCTAATGGCTCATCTTCGGGTACCAATATCAGCGTTACATTACCTAAAGTGTGAGAACGAATATGTTTGGATTTCTGCGCTCGACAACGTCAAAGAGTGATGCTCTAACTGATGATGAGATCAATCAGAGTTATCGCTACTGGCGCCTCCACATCATGATAGGAATGTATGTCGGCTATGCCGGTTTTTACTTCACTCGTAAAACCTTTAATTATGCCGCGCCAGCCATGATCACCGACCTTGGCTTGGACAAAGGCGATATCGGCTTAATTGGCACGCTCTTTTATCTTTCTTATGGCTTATCTAAGTTTATCTCAGGCACGATATCGGATCGGTCGAACCCGCGTTACTTCATGGGGCTCGGCCTAATCGCGACAGGTTTGATCAATATCGCGTTTGGTTTTTCTAGTTCGTTGGCTGCTTTTATCTCGCTTTGGGTGCTTAATGCATGGTTCCAAGGTTGGGGCTGGCCATCGTGTTCTAAGTTATTGACGACTTGGTATTCTCGCTCCGAAAGAGGCTTTCGCTGGGCTATATGGAATACAGCACACAACGTTGGTGGGGCGCTAATTCCTATTCTCGTGGGTTATCTAACGCTGCAATTCAGTTGGCGAGCTGGGTTTATCTGGCCAGGTGTGATTGGTGTATTTATCGGTCTTATCGTTTGCTGGCGCTTACGTGACAAGCCCACCACCATGGGACTCCCGACGGTAGGGAAGTGGCGCAGTGACCATCTAGAGTTGGCGCAAGAGAACCATGGACAAGGGTTAAGCTATCGAGAAATATTGAAAACCTATGTGTTCAGCAATAAGTACATTTGGTTGCTCGCCTTTAGCTATGTGCTGGTTTACATCGTAAGAACGGCGGTCAACGACTGGGGTAACTTATACCTAACCGAAGAACACAATTACAGTTTGATAAACGCCAACGCTGCCTTGTCTCTGTTTGAGATTGGCGGTTTCGTTGGTTCACTTGTTGCTGGGTGGGGCTCGGATAGGCTGTTTGGTGGCAACCGCGGTCCAATGAACATCTTGTTTGCCATCGGCATATTTCTTTCAGTTTCAGCATTGTGGTTAATGCCTTTAACCAACTTTGTGTTTCAAGCGGCTGGGCTGTTTTGTGTCGGCTTTTTTGTTTTTGGTCCTCAAATGCTTATTGGCATGGCGGCGGCAGAATGCTCGCACAAAGACTCTGCTGGGGCGGCGACAGGTTTTGTTGGCTTGTTTGCTTACATGGGTGCAGCACTTTCTGGTTACCCATTAGCGCTCGTTCTAGAAACTTATGGCTGGAGTGGATTCTTCATTACCATCTCGACTTGTGCGGCCGTTATTGGCTTGCTGCTACTGCCTTTCCTACAAGCTCAATCACCTCAGAAAAGCGCAGAGGCTCGCTCTGGTTTTTAAGGGGCTTCTTCGTTAATAAGATAGCTGCTAATGGTCCTCTGGTTATTGTGCAGCTATCCTATCTTCAGCGTTTTTTATACGTAGCATTCGAATGTGACTCTTTTCACGCTTTTCACCGTTCTCACCCGTTTCTAAGAATTTTTCCTATTGCGTCTAAGACCTCATCTCATGTGGGTTCTAGCTGCTCTCTGTAGTCTTTCTAATTATTTACGTTATTAGAATCAGCTCTCTGAATTGTGTTCAAAGGGCTCACTACGGAAAACGCCATGTCACTCAGCCACTTCTCAGAACACTCATTTTTCCCAATGGAAAACACCATCCAAAATTATGCATGGGGGAGTATTTCTTCGATACGTGAACTGTTTGGCTTTAAGAATGAGTCACAAGAGCCGCAAGCGGAAGTTTGGATGGGAGCGCATCCAAAAGGTTGCTCAATGGTCAAGCTGGACCAACATTTGGTGCCTCTATCTGAATTGATTAACAAGAATAAACCCGCTTATCTATCAAGCGATATTGCGCAGGAGTTCGGTGAGCTACCGTTCTTGTTTAAGATCTTGGCTGCAGAAAAAGCGTTGTCTGTTCAGGTTCACCCAAACAAGCGTCAAGCTGAAATTGGCTTTGCTAGAGAAGAGCAAGCAAGCATTCCTCTGACCGCAGGGCATCGTAATTACAAAGACTCGAACCACAAACCTGAATTGGTTTACGCGATCACTGAATACCAAGCGATGAATGGCTTTCGAGAGTTCGATGAAATATTAGGTCTGTTCAGAAAGTTGGATTCGAGCGAGCTGGCTAATTTGGTTGAAGAGTTTGGCAACCACCTTGATTCTCTAGGCTTAGAAGCATTTTTTCGAGATCTGCTAACGTTGAATGACCAACGTAAACACCGAGCATTAGAGCAACTTCTGACTTACGCAGCATCTCATCAAGACCAAGCTGAGTTTGCTTTGGTTACTGAGCTTAGCCAGCAATACCCGAACGATATCGGTCTGTTTTGTGTTCTTCTGCTTAACTTGATCACACTGAAGCCAGGTGAAGCTATGTATTTGAATGCGAACACTCCGCATGCTTACATTAAGGGAACCGGGCTTGAGATTATGGCAAATTCAGACAACGTGCTACGAGCCGGTTTAACGCCAAAACACATTGATGTCGCTGAGTTAGTCGCCTGTACAAAATTCACGCCAATTCCGTTCGAACGCTTGTTGTTAGCGCCCTCAAAACTGGGTCAATGTGATAGTTATGATATTCCTGTCAGTGATTTTGATTTCAATATCTTTCATCGCCCTCATCAAGAAGAAGTCATCACAAGCGGTGCTGAAATTTTAATGGCGATAGACGATGATTTAACGTTAATGAGTCAGAAAGGTGAGCATTTAACCCTTACTAAAGGGCAATCGGTATTTATCCCAGCCTATATTGGCCATTACGAATTGAGCAGTAACGGCCGAGTGGCCAGAGCGTTTAATTAGGGGAATAGCTGTCGTCTAACATTAGAAAGCTTTCGGGCTTTGGGTATGCGGTAAAGTCGTAGAGATATTAGTAAGAATGAACATTTCATAACAATAAGAGCTCTTCGAATCAGAAAACAAACGTTTTCATAGGTTGACTAATAAATGCAAACTGAAACAATAAGTCGCATTTATAGAAGTGTGTTGATCTAAAGGAAATTTGATGAGCTCTTATTCTCACGTTCGCAGTTACGCCAGTTTATTCAGTGTCTTATCGTTGGCGGTTACGTCAGCTCCGAGTGCCGCTGATATATCAACAACGCCCGTCATTGGTGGCGTTTTTAGCTCCAGTGAAGTGTTGAAAAATGAGGTGCTTTCAAGCCTAAGTTATTCTGCCAAACTCACTCGTGATGCAGCTCTTTTCACGATTGGTGGCGTTACATTAGATGCGTATATTCTCGCTCTCCCTTTAGATGTCAAAACAAAAGCCAGAGTCGTTGCTCAGTTATCTAACCCGACGTACTCAATTCCTCTGGGTTATTTTCTCTATAGTTATTACGACCGCTATTCAGGCTTGGGCAGTGAAGATGTGTTCAAATCTTACTTGTCGACGGTTTATGATAAGCAGGCGCTAAAGGGCTTTGAACATAGCCTCTATCATGTTGGAGATAAGCCAGCCTCAGATCATCACGAGCCAGATACCTCGACTGAAGCAACGGGACATCATGAAGGTATTCGTATCGATGAACAGTTCATTGCCAACATGGTGGTTATCTACGATGCGTTATTCGAAATTGGTGTTTGGCAGGATATGGACACGCTCCCTGCGAATTACACATACTTAACCAATAGCCCTGAAGATCTAGCGATCATCGCTCAGATTCAACCGATCATTGTTGATTTGATCGGTAAAGCGGCATTGGGAATGGATGACGGCGACATGAAGTCTGCAATGTTGGCGATTGCAGAAGATGGTAAACCAGAAAACGCTGATAAGCCGAATAACAAAGCACAAGCTCTTACCATCACGCTTATTGATTTTGTGCGCTTAAACTTGCTGAAAGCCTACCGACAGTTTGTGTTTAAAGAAGAACGTGCAGAAGCGCTCGATGATTGGATGCAACAAGCGTTCAGTGACCAGCCTGATGCGCTAATACAATTCTTAGAATCCCAACAGCACAAACGTTTTGCGGTCCAAGTGACCGTCGACGGTTTACAGCAGGGTTTGATCGAAGGCTTGGTCGATGAAGATTCACCTTTCATTTCTGTTGCTTACCAAAATCATAAAAACCGAGCGCAATACAAACCTAAGCTAGAAACGGTGATTGAGCCTGAGCATCAACAGCAGGTGAGGTTCATGGAGGTTCTGTCTGAACAAACCTACCGTGATCCGAATTATCTTCCGTTCTTCAAAAAACTCTATCAAGAGAATCGAAATAATATAAGCCGAGTGGGTATCTCTTCTACTCCGACGATAAGCGTACGTAATCTACCGATCATTAAAACGGGCGCGAAAGTATCGGGGCAAGGTGGTACGGGTATCCCTAATTTCCACTTTGTTGACCGAGAGATCGACCGAGCGTATTACTTCTTTGGTAATGATGCCCTGCAGTTAGATGTGTTGATGGCAGACAACAAGGTACAAACCATGTTTGATCGCCTTGATTACCTGAAAACGCTGAACTGCAACGCTCAATATGATTGGAATGCTCATACCACTTACGACGGGCTAGTAAACCTAGGTTTGGGTGAGTCACTGCGTGATTATGGTGAGAAACGTTGCGTTAAAGAGCTTCAAGAACGTTCAGAAGTCGAAGTGGTTTTGCAAGAAAAGCGTCAAGCCTTGATTGAAGATATTGAAGCGTATCAGTCAATATCTGGCTTTGATATTTTCACTAAGTTTTCAAAGAGAGCTCAGGTTAAACAGTCGATCACTCAGTTTGCCGAGTTAGATGGAAAAGGGATGCCAGACTACACCTTGGTGTATAACCCATGGCCGGATCACTTCGCACACTTTACCGGTCCTTTTAGTGACGAAATTCTGATGCCGACTGGAGAGCTTAACCGACTGGACTATTGGATTCGCCAGATTGAAGCAACTTACCGTAGTGCGGGCGTTTACGATAAAACGCTATGGGGCATGGCTGGGGATCATGGTTTAACGCCAGTGTTCTACGCGCTCAATCCCGAAAAGCAGGTATTTGAAGGTTTGCAAGCAGAGCTAGAGTATCCAATTGTGGTTAAGAAGATATCTTCAGACGAGGGGGAAGGGCCTAAAATCACCAATGCTCTAAGCTACCCAAGCTCGAAGGAATTGGATGTGGTGGTCGCCTCTACTGCTGGTGGTAACTTCATGATGGACTTCTTTAATTCGGCTCAAGGGTGGCAGGTTCAGCCGGTTTACCAAGAACTCACGCAGTGGTCTCCGATTGTAGCGCCAGCTGGTCAGAACATAGACATCATCAATCAGATAGCGCAACGCTTGCCTGAGAGTCTTGATTATATGGTCGTAAGAGAAAGCACATGTGATCAACAACGTTGCGCTGTTCGTGTGATTGGCAACCGTGATTTAAAACGGGTCGATGAATTGATCACACGTGAAGGTGACAAGCTTTTCTATGAGTCATTGGAAGACAATCGAGCGCCGATTTTGCTCAATACGCAAAGGTTAAATCCATACCTAGCATCACCAAGCGAAGCTGATTTTTCACAATATTCTCAATTGGTCGACAAGTGTATTAACCGAGCGGTTAAAGCGGATGTGACAACGTGGTGTAGCAGTGCTGAGTGGACTTCATTGACGCAGCCAACACTTCGACCAGATTCAGTGAATCAACTGGCTAATATCTACCTTGAAGATAGGGCTGGCACGGTTAACTTGTTCCCTAAAGCGGGAATTGGCTACAACACCAAGGTGCCGGGTCGTCATGCTGGTGAGGATTACTTAGAGAAAGATGCTTTCATCGGATTCTGGGGAGCGCCAATTGGCGATAACTCTCAGCAATTGAAAATTGAAGCTAACGGATCTTTAGCGCCAACGCTGTTTGAGTATTTGACCGGAGAACCTGTGGTCGAAGGCGAGAACGGTTGGGGTTTTCCGTCGTTGATTGAGAAATTAGATATTTCAAGCGCGCGCTAACGTAAACGCTCTCTATCTACTCGCTATCTGTATTTTCTCTATGGTTAGCGAGGCTGAGAGTTAGCTAGGTTGAGAGCCAATCCCACAAAATCATCATCTCCTTCATCAACAACTCGGTAGCCAAGTGACTGATAAAAGCTAATGGCGCGAGTGTTACTTCTAAAGCTTGATAGAGTGACTTGGCTTCGTTGCTCTTCCATGGCTCTCTTATGTATGAGAGTCATGACTTGCTTGCCAAGTGAGCGGCCTTGGTTTTGAGGGAAAATGATCAGCAGATGAATATGGTATGCGTTGTCATAAGGCTTAAAACACACAAGTCCAATCCTCTCTTCTCCTCGGTATACCCAATGAAACCAAGAGGGATGGTAATCGTTTAAAAGTCGTTGACGTTGGAAGTCGTCATCCCAACCGAAAACGTCATCTACGTGTATGAATATACCTTGTTTCACACACGCAAATAGTTCTTCGAATTCATGATTTGAAACGAGCTGGAATTGTATATTCTCTTCTTGTCTTGCCACAGTGTCCGCTTCCTTATCAAACGCCTTTGAATAAGCAAACAGTAACATAATTGAAGAAGCCGAATTAGCTTAGATTTGCGATGTGATGAAACCAAAAAGCCATGCGTAGTGCATGGCTTAAAATAGAGTTTTGGATTGATTTTTCTATACGATCTTAAGTGCGTGGTGGCGCGTGAGCTGTTTGTGTAGCGAGTCTTTTAGCGCCATGCGTTCAACTTTGAGGTTGTGCATGCTGTCGTCATCGATAGGGCTGCCAGAGATTTCTAGCTGACGGATGTCGTAGTCGAGTTGGTGGTATTTCTGCATGTCTGCTTTGAATTTTTCGTCGTCGTGGTTGAGCTGAACAATGTCTAATTTAAGATCTGGGAAATCTAAGATAAAGGCATGGTTTTCATTGAGCATTGGCACTTCCTCTCTAGTCGGATTATTAACAGTATAGAAGCAATTTATCGAAAGAAATGTGGTTCAAAACACAAAGCCGTAAAGCGATCAAAAAAGGGCTCAAACTCGAGGAATCATCTTCGAACTTGCGCCCTTTTGTATGTATATAGCTAACTATTTATCGTTACATGTTTAGAACTATGTGTGTTGAAAGCAGAAAGCTTACTTCGCTTTCTTACCAGAGCGTTGCTGCTCTTTGTGTGCTAGCTTTTCTTTCTTACGTTGATCGATAAGGTGAGCGGCTTCGCCACCTACGTGGGTTTCGCCACGAGCATTCGACAGTTGAACTTGCTTTTCACGTTCGCGGAAACGGGCTTTCTGCTCGTCGCTGTGCTTATCAATACACTTAGGGCAGCTTACGCCTTTCTCGAAGTGCTCAGAGGCTTTGTCTTCGTCAGTGATTGGCAGGCGACAAGCGTTACACACGTCGTAGCCGCTCTTCTCTAGCTGGTGGTTTACTGCAACACGACCATCAAATACGTAGCAGTCGCCTTCCCACATGCTCTCTTCTTCTGGTACTTCTTCTAGGTACTTAAGAATGCCGCCTTCAAGGTGGTAAACCTCATCAAAGCCTTGCTCTTTCATGTAGGCCGTTGATTTTTCACAACGAATACCGCCAGTACAGAACATCGCGACTTTTTTGTGTTTCTTAGGATCGAGATTTTCTTCAACGTATTGAGGGAATTCACGGAAGGTTTCTGTGTTTGGGTTTACAGCATTTTTGAATGTACCGATGTCCACTTCGTAGTCGTTACGAGTATCAACCAGAATCACATCAGGATCAGAAATCAAAGCGTTCCATTCGTTTGGTTTCACGTAAGTGCCGACAACGTGGCGTGGGTCGATACCCTCAACGCCCATGGTTACGATCTCTTTCTTAAGCTTAACTTTGGTGCGGTTGAATGGTTGTTCTTCGTTGAACGACTCTTTGTAAACAACATCAGCCAAACGAGAATCTTGTTTGAACCATTTAAGAAGAGCGTCGATAGATTCGCGCTTACCTGCAACGGTGCCGTTGATGCCTTCGCTCGCAAGTAGCAAAGTACCGCGGATTTGGTTGGCTTCTAACACGTCAGTGAGTGGCTGGCGAATTTCTTGGTAATCATCAAGTGCTACAAATTTATACAGAGCACATACAACATATTGAGACATGGTTTTTCCTTTCTGCGAGCTGGAACGTAAATCCAGAGCGTTGCCTTTTATGATACATACTGAGTTTGATTTACTCAGGTTTGCCCATATTGGCTTATTAAAATCCGCCGCAGTATAACCAAGCCAAGGAAGGACAAAAACCAACCAAAAGTAGGGCTATTTAGCATTATTACCAGTGTGGTTTTAGGTGTGTGGAGGTGGTAGCTATTTGATAAGCAGTTTTAGCTCAGATAAGTAGTGATATCTTGTTGTTGATTGAATATTTGGCTACGAACTTATGTTGTATCTCATTTCAATGAGCTGGTGTTCCCCGACGATTTCTACTTCACGAATGAACTCAAAGCCAAACTTTTCATAGTAATTCTTTAGGTATTGATGGGCGTGGATTTCAATTACTTTAGCACCATGTTCAGAGGCATGTTTTAGAAGTGCCGTGACAATTTCAGATGCGATACCAAATCCTCGATAAGGCTGTAGAACAGCAACTCGCGCCATAGTTGAGTGTCCTGATTCATCAATGTGCAAGCGTGCAGTCGCGACTAAATTATCTTCATCGGTGATGAGTGCATGATGTGAGACAGGATCGAGCCCATCAAGATCCAATATCTGCGGTATGCCTTGTTCAACAACGAAGACTTGATGACGAATGGATTGTGCTTTCATTATCAATTCAGGGTTGTTACCAATCACCACTTCCATTTATTGCTCCATGTTGTCTAACTAATGCTTTGAAAATACTCTATTTGAGGGGCTGTTCGTTTGTGACTTGCCTTTAAACTAAGGCTTTTGAATAGCTACTTGCCTCTATATCAATGATCTCTACGGTCAGCGAAGCATTGGATAGTGGAAGAGTCAGTAATTGATCCAAAATGGACCTGGAGAGCATCGTTTTAATGCTCTCGTTACGCCCAGACAAAATACGCACAGAGACATGCACGAAGTCTTCTTTTACTTCACCAGTTTGGTAATGCTGGTAGGCAAGGCTGCGTACTTTGATGTCTTCTCCTGTTGGTGAGAACAACTGAGATTCCATCGCGCCGAGAAACACTTTCTGATTGAGTTGCTGACCATCAACAGTGGATGAGTGTTCGATAATACAATGAGGCAAAGTGATGTCCTTTCTGTGTTTTATAGCGACCTAAAATTAAGGCCAATGTGACTCTCTTGTTGAGAATGACATTGGCCCTTAATGCTGATTCGTTGCGGCTTTCTCGGCAACAAGCCGATCAGGCAATCACCAAAGCGGTCAGTATCGTCAGCGATTACGCTTGGTTCAGTACTTCCGCTAAGCGTTTCACCGCTTCCGTCAATTCTTCTGGGTTGGCGTTGGTGAAGTTTAAGCGCAGTGCAGCTTTAGCTTCATCGGCCTTTGGATAGAATACAGGGCTTGGTACTACCGCGACGCCATTCGATAGCAAAGTCTTAGCTAATTCGAAGGTATCGCACTCTGGGATCTCAACCCAAATGAACATCCCGCCATCGACGGCTTTTAACACACAATCTGCAGGCAGTTGTTTTTCTAGTTCTGAGAACAGCACCTCATAACGAGACTTGTATAGCGTGCGAATGTTTTCCATATGCACGCCAAAGTCTTCATGTTTTAGAAGACCAACAAGCAGCGCTTGCATGGGTACACTTGAGTGTAAGTCAGCGCCTTGTTTCACTTTGATCAGTGGCTCAAGGTAGCTGCGTTTGCCTGTTACCGCGCCAATACGTAGGCCTGGCGATGCAATCTTAGAGAATGAACGAAGAACGATAGAGTTATCAGGGCAGAACGAAGAAACCAATGGCAGTTCCGTACCAGTGAAACGTAGCTCACGGTATGGAGCATCTTCAATGAAGGCTACGTTGTATTTGATACACAGCTCAGCCACTTTTTGACGAGTTTCTGTTGCCCAGCACACACCGGTTGGGTTGTGGAAATCAGGCACGGCATAGAACATTTTTGGCGCTTGCTCGGCAAAGCATGTTTCCAGTTCATCTAGGTTCGGGCCAAATTCAGTTTGAGACACGGTAGCGATGTTTGCTTGAACTAGGCCAAACACCTGCATCGCACCTAAGTAGCTTGGCGCTTCCATCACAACCACATCACCCGGGTCAACATACGCACGAGCAATCAAATCCAAACCTTGCTGAGAACCTGTACAGATCATGGCCGTGTGAGATTCTGGCAATTGGTAGCTTTGTGTTAGGTGATCAAGCAACGGGCCATAACCGGCGGTCGAACCGTATTGGAAAACTTCAGGCATGTTCGCTAGGTTTTCTAGCGTAGGCTTCATTAAATCGATAGGGAATGTTTTCGCATCGGGTAAACCACCGGCCAACGAAATAACATTTGGATCGCTTGCGGCTGCGAGGATCTCTCGAATGTATGAAGATTGAATCTGTTGTAATGACTGTGCGATTTCCATGTGTTGTGTCTCGTCGTTTATCGTTTTTATTCTATCGCTTGATATTACACGGCAATTGTAAAAACTGGCGTGTCCGTTTATGCTCTTAAACATGTCCATTTATGCTATTTGAACGATGTCACGACAACACATATCCCGAATCAATGATGTTTTGTTCCATATTCACCAAGACATCAGTCAGCCTTTGTCGGCAAAAGCGCTCTCTGAGATTGCTGCGTATTCAGAGCAACACTTTCATCGCACGTTCAAAAGTGTGGTTGGGGAGTCGTTGCATCAATACATTCGACGCACTCGAATGGAGTATGCGGCTAATCAATTGATGTTCGATACCAGCTCGTCTGTGGTTGAGATCGCCCATAAATGTGGCTTTAGCTCTGTGTCTTCGTTTAGCCGAGCATTTAAAGCGACCTTTAATATGTCGCCCGGAGAATGGCGTAAGCATGATTTACAGATTGCAGAAAAACCTTACCTGAAAGATCCCGAAGTGGCGGCAGGCTATTTGAATGTGTCGCAGCGGGAGTTACCGGAACCTAAAATTGTTGAAGTATCAGACCGAATGGCAGCTTATGTTCGACATACTGGCTATAACCGATCCATTCGTAATGCGTGGTTGATATTGAAAGCATGGGCGAACTCTGAACAGCGTGATTTTTCGAGTCAATTCGGCTTGCATCACTCTAACCCTGCTTGGGTTGAAATGGATCAGTGTCGTTATGTAGCGTGCATCGCGATAGATGAGCCGATCAAGTATCGAGGTGTCGTGAACCAGATGGTGATTCCAGGCGGTTTGCATGCCGTATTTCGACTTAATGGTCGTTATGGTGAGTTGCTACCACAGATCAGTATGGTATTGGAAAAATGGTTGCCGGCTTCTGGTTTCAAACAGCGTTCGACTCCTGCGTATGTGCATTATCATCGGAACCATTTTCTTAATAGTGATGAAGTGTTTGAGCTTGATTTCTACCTCCCTGTGAGTTTTTACTGAGTCTTTATCAGGCTAACTAATGAATTGGATCGGTAATTGGTTTTGTTGTTTTTTGTCGAGCGTGGCTTTACTCATTTGTTGTGGCTAATTTGCTCACTCAATGGCTGAAAGGCATCTTATGTTGGTGATGTAATGAAGAGAAAGCTTGTTGATAATTTACCTCAGTAATTGATGACAACGTACGGATTAAGCGATAGCATTCCGTTCTAATTGCAAATAATTCTTAATATCACTCGATAGAATATATGACCATTACCCATAAAGATTATCTTAAAATCGCCTTCCCCTTCATCATCTCTACGGTGACACAGCCTTTGTTAGGTGCGGTGGATACTGCTGTTATCGGCCAACTTGGCATTGCTGAATTGATTGGTGGCGTGGCGATCGGCACTATCATTATGAACACCATGTATTGGCTGTTTGGTTTTTTCCGTGTTAGTACCACGGGACAAAGTGCGATGGCACTGGGCAAAGGGAATCGTTCTGATTTAGCGGGCAGCTTGATGCGTCCATTTGTGTTGTCTGGTTTGGTAGGTTTGATCTTTATCTTGATACAACCACTCATCTGGCAAGGCGCGATGTGGGTGATAGAACCTGAAGCAAAAGTGGCTGAGCACGCGCATATCTACTTCAGTATTTTGATTTATGGTGCACCTTTTGTACTGCTTAACTACACCATTATTGGTTGGTTAATGGGGCAGGCGAAAGCCAAAGAAGTTCTTTACACACAAGTGTTTGGTAACGTGTTGAACATTGTATTGGATGCGGTGTTTGTACTTTATTTCGATTTGGGTGTTGCGGGTGTGGCCTACGCAAGTTTGATTGCACAAGTCACCACCTTCGCTATTGGTATGACACTGGTGATTAAGACCAGCAATATCTCGATCTCTGAGTTCCTACAAGGTTCGAAGATGACCAAGAAAGACCTATCGACAATCATCTCCTCAAATACTGATCTCTTACTTCGTACCATCTGTATTTTAGTTTTCTTCAACATGATGGCGCGTACTGGTTCTAAACTGGGTGCCGATGTTCTGGCTGCTAACGCGATCTTGATGCAGGTGACCTTCATTGTCAGTTACATGTTTGACGGCATTGCCAATGCATCGAGTGTGTTCGCGGGTAAAGCGGTAGGTCAGAAAAACCCTTCAATGTTGGATCGTGTATTAAGACTTAACTTCCAATGGACGGCGAGCTTTATTGCCGCACTGACCTTCCTCACCTTGGTATTCAAAGACAACATTGTCTTCTTGTTTACCGATATCCCAACGCTTGTCGCTCTATATCAAGAGATGGCTCCGTGGTTGATTGTGTTCCCGCTGGTGTCTGGCTTTGGCTTAACGGTTTACGGCATCTTTACCGGAACGGGTACCACGCGTCCGGTTAGGGACTCTAGCATCGCTACTTTGTTGGTTTTCTTAGCGGTACAGGCATTATCAATCGATATGTGGGGCAATCATGGTTTGTGGTTGGCGTTTACCTTGTTTTATCTTGGACGTATTGCCTTCTTGTATCCGTTCATCGCACAAGTTAAGCAGAAGTGCCTTCCAACAGAAGGTGCATCCGCGGCGTGTCATTAGGTTAGAAACACAATCGTTATTGCCAGTACTTTTGAAAGCGCCTGACAGCATTATGCTAAGGGCGCTTTTTCTATCTAATGACCTAGTAAAAATGGTCAATCAAACAGCAAATAAAATGCGATACGGTTCAATGTTCGCTTTTCATCATGTAGGCTTAATGATAGAGTTGTTATGTTATAACATTCATTTATGAGTATCTGCGTGAACGCCCCACTTCTGTCTGTTGACCAATTAACGATCAAAACCTCTTCGAGAACACTTTTTCAAGATATTTATTTCGATGTATATCGAGGTGAGCTGTTGGCGATCATGGGTCCATCAGGCATTGGTAAGTCTATGCTTTCACGCGCGATTGCGGGTTTTCTGCCAGATACGGTTGAGGTTGAAGGCCATATTTCTCTTTCTGGCGATGCCGTGTGTGGCTTGCCTATGTTGCAAAGAACCGCAGCACAGCGCCCCGCAGTTATCTTTCAAGATGCGCTTCAAGCATTAAATCCTCTGGTTTCTATTGAAGGTCAACTCAGTTTGGCATTGACGGGGACGCGCACTAAGCTTAAATCACAAGACAAGATCAAACTCACTGAATTGTTAGTGCAGCTTGGATTTCCTAACCCTGAAACCATCTTGCCGTTATATCCGAGCCAAATTTCGGGAGGGCAACGTCAACGGATTTGTATTGCGATTGGCTTGCTGAGTAACGCCGATCTCATCATCGCCGATGAACCAACCAGCGCGTTAGATCCGGTGACAGAGCAAGAGATACTTAAGCTGATTCAAGACAATGTTAAACAGCGACAAATCGGTGGCTTGTTGATTACTCATGACCTGCACAGCGCATTAGCGTGTGACAAGTTGTTGGTCATCGATGATGGTGGAGTGGTGGCTTACGGCGCACCAAAACATGCGCTTGAATCAAGCTCTCACGCTTTCTGTTGTTCATTGAGAGACTTAATCGAATGAGCCCGACCTTACCACTAAATTCAGAAGTCTCGCCGTTAATGCCAGTGATAGATTCAGACACACAAACACCGATCGAGATTAAGTTCGAGAATGTCGGAGTTCATTATTACTCAGTGCCAAGTTGGCTGGGTGGTAAGGCGTTCAAAGCGCTACAGAACATCGACCTCAATGTTGAAGACAAAAGCTTAGCCATTGTTGGCCGTTCTGGTGCCGGAAAATCGACACTGATTGAGCTGTTATTTGGCCTAAAATCACCGACTGTTGGCCGAATCAGCCTATTTGGCCATTCGCTGCCGATTCGCAATAGCAAAACGCAGGCAAGGGTGTGTCGCTTGATCCAGTTGGTACCACAAGAGCCTCATACCAGTCTCAACCCTTACTATACCGTTCGACAGATCTTAGCCGAACCGCTAAGCAACTTAGACGTTTCTGGTAATCATGAAAGCATTATTGAAGAGACGCTATTGGACGTGGGCTTACCTGCCAGTTTGCTCTCATTGAAACCTAATCAGCTTTCTACAGGCCAAGCTCAACGTGTGGCTATCGCTCGGGCTCTTGTCGTTAGACCCGCAGTGTTGGTAGCCGATGAGCCGACTGCCAGCCTTGATCCTGTGAACCGTCAAAGGTTGCTGGATTTACTTAACTCACTGAAAAATAAGCGCGACATGCGAATCGTTTTGGTGACGCATGATCTCGGTGCGGCAAAGGCGCTTCGTGAAGAAATTCTAGTTCTTGACCATGGCGAGATAGTGGAGCACGGACCGACACCTCAAGTGATGAGCACACCTGCTCACCCTGCGACTCAGTTGCTGATCGAATCTCAGCCACTTTCGAAATCTACTTGTTAAACACAACCTTATTTATTACGAAATACTGCTTATTAACGAAAGACTGTTTATTAACACAACACAGCTACAGAGAAAAATAACTATGCGTTTTAATTCAATCAAACTGGCTTGCGCGCTTGCGTTGGCTCTGCCTTTGACGGGCTGCTTTGACTCTCAACCAGAGTCGAGCGATGCGGCGGTCAAATCTGAAATTCGTGTTGCGATGATGCAGCCACCAAGAACGGGCCTATCGCCACTTTCTGATGATGCGTTCAAATTATCACGTTGGAGTACGGCTGAAACGTTAGTGAACTTGAGCCCAAC
The DNA here is from genome assembly GCF_963889365.1 of Vibrio sp. OPT20. NCBI lineage: Bacteria > Pseudomonadati > Pseudomonadota > Gammaproteobacteria > Vibrionales > Vibrionaceae > Vibrio > Vibrio sp. OPT20. Next base: position 109,172 of record NZ_CAWPOA010000078.1, read on the forward strand.
CTCAGAAGCAGAACCAATGCTAGCGACTGATTGGAAACATCTTGATCCACTGACTTGGCAGTTCACTATTCGCCAAGGCGTTAAATTCCATGATGGCTTTACGTTAACCGCAGAATCCGTAGTGAACTCTTTGCAGAAAGCGCTTGAGGCTGCACCTAAGCCACGCATTCTAGATGGTGTCGATCTACAAGTGAAAGCGATGGACAACTACCGCGTAGAGATCAAGACCAGCTTTGATGATCCTCTTTTACCAAGCCGTTTATCAAGCCCTCAATTAGCGATTCTTGCAGCAAGTGCTTACCAAGAAGATGGCCGTGTTAGCCCAATGGGTGCAGGTACGGGCCCATTTGAGTTGACTGAAATTAACGGTACAACCAGCGCGAAGCTAAAACGTTTCGATGGCTACTGGGGTCAAAAAGCACAGGTTGAATCTGTGATTGCAGAATACGTTCCTAACGGTTTTGCGCGCGCTGCGGCTCTAAGAACAGGCACGGCAGACATCGTTGAAGCAGTGCCCGTTTCACAAATCGCGACCATTGATCCGAACCTACTTTATGAAGTGGCGATGCCTCGTACCAATACGCTTTACCTAAACAACAAGTCAGGCGTATTCAGCGATATTAACTTGCGTAAGGTTGCGGCTGCTGCGGTGGACCGAGAGCAAATCGTGAATACCGTTTATGAGAACCACGCGGATATTGCACAAGGTCTATTAGGTCCTGCTCTTGCTTGGGCTGAACCAATTCGACCTGAAGGTCAGGCATTAGACAAAACTCTAAAAGCAAACGGTGAAAGCATTGTTATCGGTACCTTTACCGACCGTGCAGAGCTTCCAGAAGTGGCAGCGCTACTGAAGCAACAACTTGAAGCGGCTGGTTTCAAGGTTGAGCTGGATATCCGTGAATACGCTCAGATCGAAAACGATGCGCTATCAGGCAAGTTCGATGCGTTTATCCTTTCTCGTGCAACGGTTCTAGATTCTGGTGACCCAGTGGCTTACATGATGAGTGACTTTGGCTGTAAGGGTTCATTCAATCTTGGTCAATTCTGTTCTCAAGAAGTAGACCAAGCACTGACTCACGCTGATCTGCAACCACTAGGCGCACTGCGTCAGCAAGCGATCATCGAAGCTGAGCAAAAAATCCTTAACGACTTCGCTGCTATTCCACTGCTTCACGAACGTGTGATTCAAGGTGAAAGCGAGCGCGTGAGCAATGTGGTTCGTGACCCAAGTGAGCGCCGTTTAGTTGACCAAACTACACAGATCAAACAAGCGAAACAGGCTAACTAAATAGATGCTATCTGCTGAGACTCTGCGTCGAACCTTATTTCTCTTGACGCCTTGGTTATCAAGAATCGCCTCACTGATTGTGGTGGTGATTCTTGTTGGCTTGATGCCTGACATTGCAGGCATCGACCCAAGCCAATCCATTCTGCGTGCGAGAGCGGGGCAACAACATCTGCTTACGCCTGAAGCTTTAGCAGCGGTACGCGCTGATCTTCAGCTTGACCGTTCGGCGAGCGAGCGCCTGATCGACTGGATAGGAAGTGCTTTTTCGGGTGACCTAGGTAAATCCTGGATTGATGGTTCTTCGGTTGCATTAGGCATTCAAAAGACAGCGTCTACGTCCCTGTTTTTGATGTCTAGCGCATTGGTGATGACTTTCGTGCTGTGCGGTGCAGGCTTGCTTGCTACTTTGCGCAGTTGGAAGAAGGGCAAACTAGGGCAGAGTTACAGTAGTTTAAGCACCGTATTAATATCCTTGCCAGAGTACGTAGTGGCCTCGGTATTAATACTGGTGTTCTCTATCTGGTTAGGTTGGCTGCCGCCGTATGGTTGGCAAGGTTGGCAAGATATCTGGTTACCGAGTTTAGCGCTCGCATTGCCCGCCAGTGGCCTATTTAGTCGCCTACTCAGAGACAGTTTACAACGCGTTCTCAATGAGCCTTGGGTGATTACTTGGCTTAGTGCCAACGTTCACTCCAACCAAATTATTCGTTTTGCGCTGAAAAGAGCGCTGAGCAGCCTGATCCCACAAATAGCGATGATCGTGATTGGTTTGACTGGTGGCGCGGTCGCGGTTGAGCTTATCTTCTCGATTCCGGGTATCGGGCGCATGATCTTAGGCGCAGCTAAGGCGCAAGATTTACCAATGCTGCAGGGCGGCTTATTGGTATTGCTGCTATTTTCAATTGCTGTGAGCAGCATGAGTTTGTTTGTTCAACAGCTGATTCTGGGTCATAGTCTGAAAAGCGGTAAGCTCATTAGTAGCCACTCTTCGTTTCGTTTTACACAAAGCCGCACCAAGCGTGCTGTTGCTTTTTCAATACTCTCATTCCTGATTTCAATCGTGGTTTGGGCTGCATTTCGTGACCCATACACCAGTCAATTTGCTCGCTTAGCGGATCCAAGTTGGCAAGCACCATTAGGCGCGGATGGCATTGGCCGAGATCTGTTAGCGAGAATCGGTTCAGGTATGGTCGCGACCTTCCAAGCCGGTATCTTGGCGACGTTTTTGAGTTTGGTGACAGGCATCATCATGGGCTTCAATACCCGCTTTAGCCAAGGCCTTATCGAGATCACTAAGGGTATCCCTTACATCATTGCAGGCCTGCTGGTTGCTGGCTTAACGGGGATGAACCCGAACAGCGCATTGATCGCGATTGTATTGGTATCTTGGGCACCATTGGCTGCTCACTGTTCAAGCTTGATCGTGGAAGCAAAGGCTCAACCTTATACGCACCTCGCGCCATTGTGGGGCACCAGCAAGCTTCGAATCTTCCGTTTCTACTTGCTTCCTTATGTATTGCCACCTTTGCTAAGGCACGCGATGTTGAGGCTGCCAGTAATCACATTGAGCCTGACCTCGCTTAGCTTCATCGGCTTGGGAGCGAAACCGCCTGCACCCGAATGGGGTTTGATGATTGCAGAAAACTTGCCCTACATTGAACGCGCGCCATTGGCAGTCATGGGGCCAATTGTTGGGTTGATTCTGTTAGGCGCAGCCATCAACATGATGTTTGATGATTAACGAAAAAGTGCAGGTTGCTTAAGTCCTTGATTGGGTGTTCGATAGAGTGTTCGATTTGGCATTTATGTTGTAACCTTGAGCCTGTTTTTTTGAATTGGCTTTCGGATCGGTTGTCGATCGGTTTTTAGCTTAGTTAAATGTTCAGCGTTAAGGATTCAACATGTATCTCGTTTTGTATTGCCACAATATTGGTATGACCGATTTTTCCTTCTTTGAAACGGAAGATTTCGATAAAGAAGATGGCTATATCGTGCGAGGTAAGTGGCCGAACGAGAAAGCGTTTCGCGACTACTTGACCAAAGAGTTTTGTGACATGAGCGAATTCCAAGTGATTGACTTAATCGCCAAAGGCGCAGAAGCAGAACACTACTTACCAGAAGAGTTGATGCGTTTAGCTCAGTAACCGTTAGCTCAGCAATATCTAGCTCGGTAATGCGTTTTAAATCGAATAAAGAAATGGCAGCCTGATTGGGCTGCCATTTTTCGTTTTAGGTTTAAGTTAATACCTTTGCGCTATGAACGATGCTATTGCGCGACTTCGTCCACCAAGTACAAGATTGACTGATACGGAATACCACTGTGATGTGACAAACCGATCTCACAGGTTCGGCTGTTGCTGAAGCCACGAGTACAGTTGCTCGGCACTTGCTCTTTGAGTGGGTGTACCGCCGCTTCATTCAGCTCTGGCGTGGTAAAACCTTTATCACCCGCCCAACCACAGCATTGAATATGCTCAGGAACGATGACCTCTTCGGTACACGCTTTAGCAAGGCTCAACATCGCGCCTTCCAAGCCCATTCGACGAGAGCTACAAGTCACATGCAACATCACGGTTTCTTGCAGCGGCTCAAGTGTCAGGTGCTCAAGCAAGTATTGATTCACAAACCCTGTCGGCTCTAATACCTCTAACGGTTTGGTGAACTGTTCAATACTGCGTTTAGCACATGGGCTGGTATCCATTAAGACTGGGTATTCACCCTGACGACTGGCCTGCCACAACACTTCTTCGAGCTGTTGCGCTTTAGATTGGGCTAAATCGGTCATCCCTTTGCTGTCGTAAGGCATGCCACAACATTGGTCGTCTAGCTTCTTCGGAAGAATTACCTCAAACCCTGCTTTGTTAAGCAAAGACATGGTCACTTCAGTTAGAGGACGTTGGTCGCCCGCATCGCTTTGTTGTCCCATGGTTCGACTTGCACAGGAAGGGAGGTAAACCACCTTCTTATGATTGCTTGAGGATTCTGCCGTCACTGGTGATGAGACTAGCGAGTGACTATTGGATTGCGGCATCTCAGGCATCCAAACCGGCGTCGCACCTTTAGTTATTGAGCGCAAGCCGTTGGTTAGCTTGCCGACTGTGTTTGCGCCTAATACTTTGCTCGCCACTTGGTTGGTTTTGAGGCCTGCTTTAGTCAGTTTAGTAGTGGTCGAGAAATGATCCGCTGTCCACTTAGCGATTGGCGTAAATTTTTCGTACTTGGCAATCCGAAGCTTCTTGATCAAATCGCCGGTGTTGATTCCCACTGGGCAACGCTCGGCACACAGGCCTGTCGCCGCGCAGGTATCAATGCCTTGGTATTCGAAGGTTTTCTCTAGTTCGCTTGCTTCTATTTCTTCACCTGCAGCTCGGCGGCGTTGTAGTTCTCGGTACAGAACAATGCGTTGGCGTGGTGATAGAGTCAGCGTACGAGACGGACAAACAGGCTCACAGAAGCCACATTCAATACAGCGGTCGACAAGGTCATCGGCAGCAGGCATTGGCTTCAAATTGGTGATGTGTGAATTTGGGTTGTCGTTGATGATAACGCCGGGGTTGAGCAGTCTTTCTGGGTCAAACAGCGCTTTGATCTGTTGCATCAAGGCATAGCCGTCTTTGCCCCATTCCAATTCCACATAAGGCGCCATGTTACGACCAGTACCATGCTCTGCTTTTAGAGAACCTTGGTATTTCACCGCAACCAGCTCGGCAACATCGTCCATGAAACCGCCGTAGCGATCGATTTCTGTTTGACTGTCGAAGCCTTGAGTAAATACAAAGTGCAGGTTGCCTTCGAGGGCGTGACCAAAAATGATCGCTTCGCTGTAGTCGTATTTGTCGAACAGCTCTTGTAGCTCTCGAATACCGTTAGCGAGGTTTTCGACAGGGAAAGCCACGTCTTCGATGATAACGGTTGTGCCAACTTCACGAACGGCTCCAACGGCAGGGAACATGCCTTTTCGGATGCCCCACAGAGTTGCGACTGTCTTTGGATCGGAAGTGAAAGGCACCGATTCAACAATCGTGTATTCAGTCAATGCGTCCAAAATTGATTTACATTGTAAATCTAAGTCCGGCTGGGAGCTGGCGTGTGATTCAACCAAAATCGCTGCGGCTTCTAAATCCAAGTTCGGCATGAATGCAGGCATACCCGGTTTATCAGCTACTGAGCGTAGCGCTCTGCCATCCATCAATTCAACCGCAGCAACGGGTGTTTTTGATAGCGTAGTAACGGCTTTACTGGCTTGTTCGATGTCGGCAAACACCAACAGAGCCGAAGCTTTGTTCGGATGTTCGATCACCGTGTTGTAGGTAATCTCAGCGATGAAGCCTAGCGTGCCTTCAGAACCTATCATCAAGTGTTTGATGATCTCAATTGGGTCGTGGTAATCGACCAGTGCATTGAGCGCGTAGCCAGTGGTGTTTTTGAGGCGGTATTTATGGCGGATTCTGTCAGCGAGTTCTTGGTTTGAAGCTGTCTGTTGATGTAATTCGACAATACCTTCAAACAGTTCTTTGTGTGATTGCTTGAAAGCTTCAACACTTGCGTTATCTGCCGTATCAAGCAGGGAGCCATCACTCAATACGATTTTCATGCTCTCAACGGTGCGATACGAGTTTTGCGCAGTACCACAACACATGCCGCTGGCGTTATTCGCCGCGATACCACCGATTTTACAGGTATTGATTGAAGCTGGATCTGGGCCGATTTTACGCTGGAAAGGGGCAAGGTATTTATTAGCATCAGCGCCAATTACCCCTGGTTGTAGGATGATCTGATTGCCGTTATCGACAATTTCGTGGCCACGCCAATCGTCGGTCAATGTGATGAGTACCGAGTCTGAAACCGCTTGTCCTGACAGGCTGGTGCCTGCGGCGCGGAAGGTAAAGTGAATGCCGAGTTCGCGACAGCTTTGAATGGTGAATATCACTTCGTCTAAGTTTTTAAGCCTTAGAACCATTTTCGGCACCAAGCGATAAAAACTCGCATCGGTGCCGTAGGCCAATCGCTTTGCCTCTTGCGTGACAATGCGTTCCGTTTCTATTTTTTGAGCCAGTATCGCTTCAAGCTGCTGATAAGCTTGTGCGTCTATTGCTCGCTCATGGGATGTGGTTGTCTCCATCTTTGCTTCCTTGTGCTTCTTATTTGGCACTGTTCAGGGCGTGTTGACCTTTCGTGATTAAATTTTGTTCGAGATAAAAGCGTTTTAATCGCGGCGAGGGGGAAGTAGCCTAGTCACTCTAAGCAAATCCCCCTCAACAAAGAGTAAAACGCTTTTAGCTGAACCCTTCGGGCAGCGTTTGCTGGCCATTTCTACTACGTTATCGGCTTCTTATGTAGGCTAGCTACACATCGACGCCTCTGCCTTGTATAAATACCCAGCAACTCGCTGCAAAAATCAGCTCGAAAGATCAACACGCCCTAGTTTTTTTATTTTATTTTCCAGTGCTTAAACGGTGTCACAACGGCAGTGTAATTGCTGTGACACCGATTGAACTTCAGTCTAAGTAGACCAAAGCATGAGTCCGAATCCGAATCCGAATCCGAATCCGAATCTAAATTGTTGAGATTTAATCTAGCCCTACCAGAGATTCGCGAGTTAAGTCTTTGATTGTCTTAGCGCCTGTTAATGTCATGGCAACGCGCATTTCTTTGTCATATAGGTCGAGTAGGTTCTCAACACCTGCTTGTCCTTGCGCTGCTAACGCGTAGACGAAAGAGCGACCAAGCAAGGTGCAGTCTGCGCCCATCGCCATCATGCGAACCACATCTAAGCCAGTACGAATGCCAGAGTCGACCAGAATCTTGGTGTCGCCTTTTACCGCATCTGCAATTGCAGGCAGTGCTTTAGCACTTGATAGAACACCATCTAGCTGACGACCACCGTGGTTTGAAACTACGATACCGTCTGCACCAAATCTCACGGCGTCTTTTGCATCTTCTTCATCAAGAATGCCTTTAATGACCATCGGGCCGTCCCAGAAATCACGGATCCACTCTAGGTCTTTCCATGAAATCGACGGGTCGAAGTTGTCACCCAACCAACCGATGTAGTCTTCCAGTTTGGTTGGAGAACCTCGGTAAGTAGAGATATTGCCAAGATCGTGTGGTTTACCCAAAAGGCCAACATCAACGGCCCAGCTAGGATGACGCATAGATTGGAATACACGACGTATTGCTGCATTCGGACCACTCATTCCTGAGTGCATGTCACGGTAGCGAGCGCCAGGTACCGGCATGTCTACAGTAAATACCAGTGTTGTTACGCCTGCCGCTTTGGCACGTTCCAATACGTTCTTCATGAAGCCACGATCTTTTAGCACGTAAAGTTGGAACCACATTGGGCGCTCAATCTTAGGTGCGACTTCTTCGATCGGGCATACCGATACGGTCGACATGGTAAAAGGGATGCCTTTGTTGTCGGCGGCTTTTGCTGCTTGTACTTCACCACGTCGTGCGTACATACCTGTTAAACCAACAGGAGCTAATGCAATCGGCATCGCTAGCTTTTCGCCAAACAATTCGGTTTCCAAATTTAGGTCCGACATGTCATTGAGGACACGCTGCTTGAGTGCGATCTCTGCAAGATCGGCCGTGTTGCGGCGTAGGGTATGTTCTCCGTAAGAACCGCCGTCAATGTAGTGGAAAAGAAACGGTGGTAATTTCGCTTTTGCTGCGGCGCGGTAATCAGTCGATGCGGATATGATCATAATTTCAGTCCTAAATTCTTGGGATGTTGCCCTTCTATGAGAGCTTGGCTTGGGCTGCTTTAATTCTTGAAAAGTAAGTGTTTGTTGTTTCTTAATCGGTGAAGCAACTCATCGATAAATAAAATAACCAGTGAAGCAATTAATCTATGAAGCAAATAAACAGTGAAACAGTTAAGCAATAAAATGGCGTTAATACCCGGGGGTGTTGATGTGTTTTAGTATCCATTCCGAAACTCATCAACTGTCTTATTAGACGGTGTTGCAGTCGGGGAATTGAGTATTAACGCCAAGTGCTTTTGTAACGACTTATGGTTTACATAAGTGCGTCTGTCATATTGAAGCCGTAGATAACCACTAGGCCGATGATTCCGGTCATCACCAAGTAGTAGAACGTTGGGATGATTGTCTTACGTAGTGTTGCTCCTTCGCGTCCTAATAAGCCTACGGTCGCCGATGCGGCTACCACGTTGTGAATCGCAATCATGTTACCTGCTGCAGCACCAACGGCTTGCAGAGCAACAACCACTGCACTAGAGATAGACAGTGTTTGTGCTACTTCGAATTGGAACTGGCTGAACATCATGTTTGAAACGGTGTTCGAACCTGCAATGAAGGCACCTAACGCACCCACCGTGGCACTTAACGCTGGGAATGCGCCGCCGACTAGGTCAGCTGCAAAGTTTGCAGTGGTTACTGGCATACTTGCTAAATCGGCACCGTTCACGCCAGAATTAATGAAGATACGAACCATTGGGATAGTGAACACCAACACAAAGCCAGCGCCTATCAGAGTTTTGCTCGACTCACCAAAGGCTTTAGCCAGTGGAGCTGCACTGCGAGATTGCATTAGAACCGCAACCAACGCGACGAAGACTAAGATGCCGCCTGGTAGATACAGAGGTTGAATCGCTGTGCTTACACCGGTCTCGCCAAGGATGTTGCTGAAAGAAAGGCTAACGCTCTTAAGTAGGCCTTTGAACTCAGGGCTCACACGGCTAGCAACTAGAGTGACAGCGAGCAGCACGTAAGGTGCCCATGCCATCGCCATGCTCATCTTTTTATGATCTTTGTTGTCGTCTAAATCGATCTTCAAAGAACCTAGCCATTCTGCTGGCCATTTATCTTCGCTTTCAAAATCCCATTTTGATTTAGGGACTAGGAAGCCGCGTTTTGCTGCTGTTACAACAATCGCAAGGCCAACCAAACCACCAATCAGTGATGGGAACTCAGCACCTAGGAAAACACCCGTTAGTGCGTAGGGAATAGTGAAAGCAGCACCGGCGAACAGTGCGAACGGTAGGATATCAAGACCTTCAGTCCAGCTTTTGTTCTTACCGAAGAAGCGAGTCAGCATCATCGCCATCAAGACAGGAATCATCACACCAACGCAGGCGTGGATGATTGCAACACTTGATGTGATCTGTTGTAGGTAAGCATCCCATGTTGAACCATTGGCAATCAGGCTTTCACCAATGTTGTGCGTATCCAAACCTTTGTTTACGCCAACAATGATAGGTGTACCAACCGCGCCGAATGATACTGGCGTAGATTGAATCATCATGCCCATCAGTACAGCGGCTAATGCTGGGAAGCCGATGGCAACCAACAATGGAGCGGCGATTGCAGCGGGTGTGCCGAAGCCAGATGCACCTTCAATGAATGAACCAAAACACCAAGCGATGATGATCGCTTGTACACGACGGTCTGCTGATATGTCAGTAAAGCCGTTGCGGATGGTGGTGATAGCTCCGGTGTGTTTCAAAGTGTTTAATAAGAAGATGGCGCCAAACACAATCCAGAGAACCGACACGGTAATGCCGAAGCCTTGGAATACTGAAGCCAGCACGCGAGTGCTAGACATATCCCATGCGAATAGGGCGATAGCAACGGTTAACGCAAATGCCACGGGCATCGCTTTTTTTGCAGGCCAGTTAAGGCCAACCAGCAGAATCGCTGCAACAACTATTGGCGAAAAGGCCAATAATGCTAGTAGAGTTTCACTCATGGGTACTTCCTCGTACTTGTTTTCAAACGTTCATGTTTGAAGTGAATAACACGTCATTAGTTTTGTAGGTGTAATCTGAATCTCGAGGATTCAATTGTTGTAATTAGAGTCGCTTTATTTGTAACCGATGTGATTGCAAAAGCTGTTTTTGTAATTGTTTTGTTAATTTGGCGTGAATTTACCCCTTTATTTTTTATTGATATAGGGAAATAATGAAAATAATTAATTCCAAAATTGGCATAATCAAATGCGAGCAGACGATTTGATCCTGTTTTCACAGGTAGTAGAGCTGGGCAGTTTTAGTAAGGTGGCAGAGCAAAATAACCTTACAAATTCGGTAGTTAGTAAGAGAATTGCGCGTTTGGAGGAAGAGATTGGCGTGCAGCTATTATATCGAACCACGCGTAAATTGACGCTTACCGAGGCGGGTAAGGCAATGTTACACGGAGCCAAAAATGTGAAGCAGGCGGCTCAAGAGGCTATGGACGCAGTTTCAGGCTTTGGTGAAAATGTTAGTGGTCATATCAAAATGTCAGTGCCTACTATCTCCGGAGATTTGATTCTGGCAGACGCTGTTGCCGAGTTTTGTAATATGCACCCAGGTTTAACGGTCGATATGTCTCTTAACAATCGCTTTGTGGATCTGGTTGATGATGGTCTCGACTTGGTTATTCGAACCGGCTACTTGGAAGACTCTAGCTTAATTGCCCGTCATATCTTGGACTCTCAATGGGTGGTATGTGCTTCTCCGTCTTATATCGCCAAGAATGGTAAGCCGATGCAGCCCAAGGATTTGGTTGAGCACAACTGCTTGCAATACGCTTATCAAACAACGGGTGCCAGTGAGTGGCAATTTCTGCATAGTAAAGATGGCTTCACTGATAACGATAAATACATAGTGCGCGTCTCGGGCTCTTTTTCTACCGATAATGCGACGGCATTAAGAAAGGCGGCGTTGGGCGGTCATGGGGTCGCGTATGTACCGCGCTGTTTGGTTTATCACGACATTCGTAACGGCCAGCTGGTGGATATCTTCCCTGATTTAGTCGGCAAGAAGCTCGGTATTTATGCGGTGTACCCCTTTACGCGCCAGCCACCGAACAAGATTAAGTTATTGATTGAACACATCAGAACGCGTTACCTGACGATTTCACATTATTTTTAATAAGGATCACGATGAGCTATTTAAAAGAGTATCAATATCCAGTCACCAACAAACAGATCGTCAGCGATGACTATTTTGATCACATAGTTGAAGACCCTTATCGCTGGTTAGAAGACGACAGAAGCGACGAAACCGCGCAGTGGGTGGCGAGCCAAAATGAGGTCACGTTCGATTACCTTGCTCAAATTCCGTATCGCGCTGAACTGCGAGAGCGATTAGCGAAAGCGCAAGACTACAAGAAGAGCTCGCAGCCGTTTGTTCGAGGTGAGCACACCTATTTCTATAAGAACGATGGCCTGCAGAATCACAGTATTCTCTATCGTCAGAAAGAAGGGCAACAAGAAGAAGTTTTCCTAGATCCGAACACTTTCTCGGAAGATGGCACTACATCACTGGGTTCGGTGTCGTTTTCTAAAGATTACAGCCTAGTGGCGTACAGTATTTCAGAGGGTGGTAGCGACTGGCGCAAGATCTTTGTGATTGATACCGAGACCAAACAACAGCTCGAAGTCGAAATCACTGACGCGAAATTTACTGGAATCTCTTGGTTGGGTAATCGTGGCTTTTATTACTCTAGCTACGATAAGCCAGACGGTAGCCAGCTTTCTGCACGTACCGAACAGCACAAACTTTACTTCCATGAGTTGGGTACAGAGCAAGCTAGCGACAAAGTGGTTTTTGGTGAGAATAACGCCGAGCAGCACCGCTATGTGTCGGGTTACACCACCGAAGACGACCGTTACTTGATCATTCTAGGGCGAGAGTCGACATCGGGTAACAGACTGTTCTATATCGATTTAGGTTCAGAGAATCAATCGCTGAACACGCTGATTGATCATGTGGATAGCGATACTTACCTCATCGATAACCAAGATGAAGTCTTCATTTTATACACCAATCTCGATGCGCCTAATGGCAAGGTGGTGAGTTTTGATACTCGCGATAGGAAATGGCTCGAAATCATTCCTGAAAAGCCACAGCCGTTAGATATCAGCACGGGTGGTGGTTACTTGTTTGCCCACTACATGGTCGATGTGGTGTCTAAGATTGAGCAGCTGGATTACCAAGGCAATCTGGTTCGTGAAATTCATTTACCTGGGCTAGGAACGGCTAGTGGTTTGGGTGGTAAAAAAGAGCAAACTCAGCTTTATTACACCTTTACCAACTATGTAACGCCGCCAACGATTTTCTCTTTTGATGTTGAATCTGGAAGTTCTGAAATCTACCAACGCTCTGAGTCTCCGTTTGAGTCGGATCAATTTGAGTCTAAACAAGTCTTCTATACCTCGAAGGATGGCACCAAGGTTCCGATGCTTATCTCTTATAAGAAGGGATTAGTGTTAGATGGTAATAATCCAACCATGTTGTACGCCTATGGTGGCTTTAACGTTAGCCTAACCCCTTCCTTCTCGGGAACGGTGGGCAGTTGGCTGGAACTGGGTGGTGTGTATGCAGTGCCGAACTTACGTGGTGGTGGCGAATACGGTAAGGCGTGGCACAAAGCGGGTACACAACAACAAAAACAGAATGTATTTGATGACTTCATTGCTGCTGCAGAGTTCTTAATTGAAGAAAACTACACCAGTAGCGATAAGTTAGCGATCCGCGGCGGTTCTAACGGTGGTTTGTTGGTGGGGGCGTGTATGACACAAAGGCCTGAGTTGTTCCAAGTGGCTTTACCTGCGGTTGGGGTGTTGGACATGTTGCGTTACCACACATTCACGTCTGGTGAAGGCTGGGCGTACGACTACGGTACATCAGCGCAAAACAGAGAGATGTTCGAATATCTGCTTGGCTATTCTCCGGTTCATAATGTGGTGCGTGGCACGGATTACCCTGCGACATTGGTGACGACCGCTGATCACGATGATCGCGTGGTACCGGCTCACTCTTATAAATTCATTGCAGAGCTGCAAGATAAGCATGAAGGCGGTGCCCCCGTGATGATTCGTATCGATGTTAATGCGGGCCATGGTGCTGGAATGCCGCTGAGTAAAGCGATCGATCTCACTGCTGATATCTACGCATTTACCCTGTTCAATATGGGAATTGAGTCCCTAGATTCATTGTAGCGAATACTTGATTTTAGATAACTGGGTATTTTACTCAGACCAAAAAGCCTCAAAATCTGCCTTAGATTTTGAGGTTTTTCATATATATGAAAACCAATCAAATTCACACCTCGTTCTCTTTAATTTTCGGCACCCTTTTCCGTGATAGCCGCCACCATTACTGATGAAATGAAAGCGATTTCAAGCTGATATTTTACGCATTTTTCACTATAACCTGTTGATCTAAAATCAGTAGTTTTCGTCATGGATTTTCTAAAAGTTTCATGGCATTTAAGCTGATTTATCAGTGTGAACAGCGACCAACTTTTCAACTCTTTCATTGCTTAATATTTCCCTGTTCGATGAAAACTCAAAAAAATAATAGGGAAATACAATGCAAAAATTTAAGCTTTTGCCAATAACGGTCGCAGTGGCGGCATCGCTTGCTTCACTCTCTTCTTTTGCTGCTGATACTAATATCGAAGCATTAGAAAAACGAATCCAAGAGTTAGAATCTAAGGTTGTGGATATTGATTATGTTAATGATCAACAACCCGCAGTTTTAACAGCAGAAACTAAGGTGCCAGATGGCATCGTCTTCTCTGGTTATGCTCGTTACGGCGCTCACTACAAGAGCGGTGATGAGCGTTACGTAGACATCGGTACAACAGGTCGTTCTGTCGGTCGTTTGGGTAACGAAGCTAATGGTGGTGAGGTTCAGCTAGCTAAGCTTTTCCAAGCTGACAATGGTGCGATTTGGGACATCGTATTCATGGCTGACCACTGGGAAGCAGACGCTTGGGCTGACGACGGCGGCCTGAGTATGAAAAAAATGTACGCAGGTGTAACCAATGTATTTGAAAGCCAACCAGAACTTTATATGTGGGCTGGTCGCGACTTCCATCAACGTCCGCAACAAGGTTTGAATGATTACTTCTGGATGACACACGATGGTCAAGGCGCTGGTTTTAACAACCTAGATTTCGGCGGCGCGAAGCTAGATATGGGCTTTGTAGGCCAAGTAAAAGGCGGCCTCGTAAATGACAACGGTCGATACGCAATTACTTCTAAACTTCACTCAATTAACGCGGGTATCGGTCAACTAGACCTCTATGCAAACTATGGTTTTGCTTCAGATGAAGCAGACTCAGACGTAGCGGGTGATCCAAAAGTCAGTGATGAAACGGCATACCTAGTAGGTGCAACATTAGGCTTGGGTGAGTCTAACAAGTTGGTTGTTAAGTACGGTGACGGTGCCGATTCATCTGTATATGACCTTAAAGGTGATTACCAGACTTTGTATGCAAGTGTTGAGGGTAGCTACGCTGCATCTGAACAGTTCATCATTGATTACTTAGTGTCTTACAAAGACAATTCTGGCTCAGACTTAGATCGTGAGAATACTGAATACGCGGGTATCGTTCGTCCACAGTACCAATGGGATGATGTTCACTCTACATGGTTAGAAGCTGGCTACGGCATGGTTGATTACGATGACGACGGTGAAGAGAATGCGTGGAAAGTAACGCTGTCTCAAAACGTTTCTCTAGGTGGCTTACCTTGGAGTCGTCCAATGCTTCGCTTCTACACAACCGTGGGTGATGTAGAAACGAAAGGCAACACAGTGAAGACAACCAATGTTGATACATTGTCGTTCGGCGCAATGTTTGAAGCTTGGTGGTAATCACAAGCTAGAAACAACAGCTCTTTGAATTAGGCATATTTTCAAGGAGCCATGCTTTCAAATATCTATGCTTGTTAAGAGCACGTAATACTGTCCATTTTAGCCCTAAAGGCAGATTGATTAGGGCACGTTTCAATTAACTCCATTCTTGGGCACATTTTTGTGCCCTTTTTTTCGCCACTAGATCAAGGAATAACGATGAGGCTTTCTTCCATCGTGTCTCGAGTTTATTTAGGTTTCTTCACGCTGATCGTAATCATGCTTGGTAGCGCATGGTTGAGTATTAGCAGTAACAAGAACATAACCACACACATCGAAACCATAACTCAACAAGCCACTCCTTTAATGCTCCAATCCTCCACGCTCACCATTCGTTTTTTGGACATTAATCGCAGCACTACTCCCTATTTATCCGCCAACTACATTGATGAGCTCGAACCGCTGAAACAAACCGTCGTGAGTAACATCGAGCAATATCAGCAGCAGTTAAATTGGTTTGATGGCAAGGCTGAATCGGACTCACCACTTGAACCCATACTCCAAAATATTGAAGAAACGGGCGTTGCCACCATCAATAAGATAGAACAGTCCTTAAACTTATACGTCTCTTATCTGGATAGTAAAGATCTCGGTTCGATGGAGCAGGAACAATTTCAATCTGTGGTAGGACAACTCAATAACACCTTGGTGAATCAATTGGCGAGTACGAGTTCGGGTGACACGCAAAAAGCGGTAGAAGCCTTGTTGGTTCAGTTGAGTTTGATTGCAGCAGAAGCGAATGAAGCTTTCTCTCTGCAAACGTCATCGGAGGTTCGTGGTGTAGAGCGTCGTCTACAAAGTCGTAAAGAGCGATTCGAACAAGCTGTATCAGATTTGGATAATCTGGACTCATCTTTGTTACGCCGCAGTAAACAGTCTTTATCACTGCTCGCTTCACATGTATTTTCAGCGCAAGGATCTGTGTCAACGCATATGGAAACCGTGAAGCTACATGAGAGCATTGCTCAGCAAAGAGTGGAGATCGAACAGCTCATTGATGTGCAGTTAAGCCATTTTGATGAGCTTTCTATGTACGCGGAAGACACGGCTAAACGTTTATATAACGAGTCGATGGACTTCTCTCATCAAGCACTCTTGATGCAGGCCATCATTGCTATTGGGTCGGTTTTTATTGCGCTGCTAATCGGGCTGAACATTGCTAAAGGGATTCGCAAGCCAAGTAAATTACTGCAAAGTGCACTAGACCAAGTCGCCAAAAAAGACTTGAGCGTGATGGTTCAGTATCAAGCCAATAATGAATTTGGTTTGGTGAGCGATAAAGTCAATTTGGTGATCAGTCACCTGACCCAAATGATTGACAACATGCGCCACTCCTCAACACGTTTAAAGGAAGCTTCCCTTGAGAACCAAAGCACCAGTCGTTCTTTGAATGAAGCGATGCAAGAACAAACCAATCAAACGGTGATGGTAGCGACAGCGATGGAACAAATTGAGTGCTCAGTGACGGAAATTACTCAGGCGGCCAACCAAACTCTAACGCTAGTGACCGACGCGGTATCCAGTTCCAGTGATGGGCAAAAGACCATGGATAAAAGCGTCGAATTGATGGGCAGCTTAGAAAATAAGCTGGTGGAATCAACGGCGACCATTGGTCAGCTTGAAAGCGAAAGCGCCAGTATTGGGTCCATTCTGGATGTGATATCTGGGATCTCTGAGCAAACCAATTTACTGGCGTTGAATGCGGCAATAGAAGCCGCGCGAGCTGGAGAACAAGGGCGTGGTTTCTCTGTGGTTGCGGATGAGGTTCGCGTGTTAGCGGCCAAAACTAATGCTTCTACGCAAGAGATACACAACAAGATCGAGCAGTTGCAAACTAGCTCTAAACTGGCGGTTGAACAGATCAATCAGTGCATGGTGGGTATGATTCAATGCGTAGAACAAACTGGCGAAGTGAATCAATCGATATCGACGGTGTCTGATCTTCTCAACGAAGTAGAGCAACGAAGTCATCAAATTGCGACCGCGACGACAGAGCATCAAGTCGTTGCCTCTCAAGTCACTCAAAATATCAGCCAGATACACACCTTGGCTGAAGATAACTCGCAACGTTCTCAAGTGCTTTTTTCCCACGGTCAACAGCTTGAAACTATGTCGCAACAGCAATTCTCATTAACTCAAGAGTTTAAGTTAGCGGAATCATCTAATCACAAAGATTAGAGCCAGTTAATTTCTTCCATGATTTCACGCCCAGCCTTCCGCTGGGCGTTTTCGTATCTGGTTTTTTGATGAAAAGGCTTTGAGCTAAAAATCACCGTGAAATGTTCTCATACAATTTCGAAAGGCCATTGAAATAACAAGGTCACTTTCCCCGTGTATATTGCCGTCAGCTGCGGATTCATCATCAAATGACGTTTTAAAAAAATGGATTTAGGCGGACTTGTTTGACCTGACGAACAAGTAACCGAGCGCCATCTTGATAATATGAACAATAATCTCATGAAACAGTTTCATGGCGTGAAGTGAATCTGTAAGCGCTTTCATGATTTCCACAACTGGCCTTTTTACCTCCAACTTTAGTGTGATGACACTCACTTCAACCAAGACGCCTTTCTTTAATAATCGTTTTGTAAGCGGTTACAAGCTAATGAAGTATCGAGGTTCGAGTGGCAACAATTAAACACGTATCAGAACATGCAGGTGTGTCTCAGGCGACAGTGTCTAGGGTTATTAATGGCACTAGCAGAGTCAGTCATGACAAGAAGTTAAAGGTTGAAAAAGCGATCAAAGAATTGGGTTATCGCCCGAACTCTATCGCTCAAGCCTTGGCTTCAAGTCGTACTGGTAGTGTGGGTGTTGTTGTTCCAGAACTTGGCGGCTCTTTCTATTCAGGCATTTTGCATTGCATAGAAGAGAACCTACGCCGCTTTGGTTACCACGCTGTAGTTACAGCGGGTTCGAATACTGAGCAAGGGCAACGTGAGTCTGTGGAGTTTCTGTTGGGGCGTCGTGTTGATGCTTTGATTCTTCATACTCAACTGCTCAGTGATGATTATTTAATTGAATTGGAAGAACAGGGGACCCCTGTGGTTTTAATTAACCGCTTCATCCCAGAAATGGCGATGAGTTGCATTGATATTGATAACGAAGTCGGGGGGCTACTCGCTACTCAATATCTTTTGCAAAAGGGACATACAGATATCGCGTGTATTACCGGGCCTTTAGATAAAGCAGATGCTAGGGGGCGTTTGCAGGGGTATCGAAAGGCCTTGGAAGAAGCGGGTGTGCCATACGATGAAGCATTAGTCTCGGAAGCGGGCTTTACTGAAGAGACGGGCATCAGTGCTATGAAGAAGCTGATTAATCGTAAGTGTCATTTCACAGCAGTATTTGCTTCGAATGACCACATGGCATTTGGCGCCTTCGAGGTGTTGCATCAAGAGGGGCTGTCTGTTCCTAAAGATGTATCACTGGTGGGCTTCGATAACACCATCTTCGCGCGCTATCTGACCCCTAGTTTGACCACCATTAATTTCCCTATTGAAGAGATGAGCGTTGAAGCAGTACAGCTCACTCTACAGAAGCTAAAAAAAATAAAACATGACGTGAACTTTAAATTGCTGCCGACGTTGGTCACTAGAAACTCGGTATCGGATTTACCAGTTACCCTATAAAAATATTAAGGATAGAACATGAAATTTAAGACCTTAGCACTTTCATGCGCGGTTGCTTTAGGATTAGGTACAACAGCTGCAAATGCAGCAGACAAAGAAATTCGTTTCGACGGTTTCCCTGATTTCGATAGCAGCCTGAAGGTATTACTGCCTGATTTCGAAAAGGAAACGGGTATCAAAGTTGATTACCTTATGAACAACCACGGTGACCACCACACGAAACTGACAACGAACCTTGCAACGGGTTCTGGTGCGGGTGATGTGATTGTTGTCGACGTTGAGAAAATTGGTCCATTTGTTGGATCTGGCGGCCTAGTTAACCTGTCTGAAAACTACGGTGCAGATAAATACGAAGAACGATTCGCACCTTACGCATGGGCACAAGGTAAAGGCGCTGACGGCGACATGTACGGCATTCCTGTCGACCTAGGTCCAGGTGTTATGTACTACCGTACCGACGTATTCGAAAAAGCGGGCATTGATGTAGAAGAAGCAATCAAAGATTGGGATTCATACATCGCTGCTGGTGAAAAACTGAAAGAGCAAAACGTACAACTTATCGCTTCGGCAGCCGACGTGGCACAAGCGATTATCTTCACGACCGTTCCTGAAGGTGAAGGTCTGTACTTCGATAAAGATGGCAACCCAGTGGTTACATCAGAGCGTTTTGTTCACGCTTTTGAAGTAGCAAAAGAAATTCGCGACAAAGGCTTAGACGGCCGCATTCTGGCTTGGTCTAACGAATGGTACGAAGGCTTCCGCAACGGCACATTTGCAACTCAACTTTCTGGCGCTTGGCTTCTTGGTCACCTAAACAACTGGATTGCTCCTGAAACTAAAGGTAAGTGGGCAGTAGAAAACCTACCTGATGGTATCTACGGCAGCTGGGGTGGTTCATTCCTTTCAATTCCAACTCAATCAGACAATCCAGATGAAGCTTGGGCGCTTATTGAATACATGACGACTGACCGTGAAGTACAGCTTAAGCACTTCGAAACGATTGCCGCTTTCCCAGCGAATATCACAACGTATGACGATGAGCTTTTCCAAGAAGAGATGGAGTTCCTAGGTGGACAAAAAGCCCGTCTTCTTTTTGCTGAAGTGGCGCAAAACATCAAACCAGTATCTCCAGCACAAGGCGACCACGTTGCACGTTCTATTATCTTAGAGAACGCATTGATGGAAGTACTTGATGAAGGTAAAGACATCAAGACTGCGCTTAAAGAGGCAGAGCGTCTAATCAAGCGTCGCACGCGTAATCTTTAATTTGTTTTTACTTTAAGTAAGTGAGGAAGCGTGGATAACGCGCTTCCTTTTTAAGAGGTCGTTACTATGAATCATACAGTGAGCACAACGATAGAACCTGCGGACAAAAGCCTTTTTTCTCGTCTAAATTTGAAAGCGCTTACACCGTATGGATTTCTTCTGCCGTTTCTGATCATTTTTTCTGTATTTGGGATCTTCCCGCTGTTGTTCTCTGTTTACCTGTCGTTCCACGAGTGGAACCCGGTAAGAGGCATGGATGCGATGGAGTTCGTTGGTTTTGAGAACTATCACATTGCTTTAACGGACCCATGGCTATGGCGTTCATTGAAGAACACGCTTTGGCTAGCGATCACTTCAGGTGTGGCTCAGCATTTAGTCGCTATTCCCGTCGCTTACATGTTGGTTTCAATGGGTGACCGTATGCGTCACTGGCTAACATCGGCGTACTTTCTACCGTTCATTACATCAACGGTCGCAGCGTCACTGATTTTCTTCAATATGTACTCTCCTAACTCAGGAATTATTAACCAAACGCTAATGGCACTAGCCGATAGCACGCTGTTTGGTTGGGCATTCGCTTGGGTTAACGATTTCCAACCCATCCGTTGGTTAGACGATGCCACTATGGTGAAGCCGTCTATCGCAATCATGGTTTTCTGGAAATACACCGGTTTTAACATCGTCCTTTACACCACAGGTTTAATGACGATTCCTAAAGACATCTTAGAAGCTGCACGTATGGATGGTGCCAATGCCTTCCGCCGCTTCTGGAACATTTCACTACCAATGATTCGTCCATTCATCTTCTTTGCTATCACGATGACCATCATCGGTAACCTGCAAATGTTTGAAGAACCGTTCGTACTAACACGTGGTACAGGTGGTACTGGCCAGTCTGGTTTAACTATCTCGATGTACCTCTACAAAGTGGGCTGGGAATGGCTAGAAATGGGCACAGCATCTGCTATCTCGTGGTTACTGTTTGCACTCATCGCGACTTGTACATTGGTTCAATTTTTACTCTTCGGTAAGAAAGGCTTAGGGGAACATTAAGATGTCGACATCAATTAAGACAAATACCTCACCACTAAGTGGACTGATGCCAAGCGAACGCAGCATGTACATTCTGACTAAGATCTTGATGGTCATGTTAGGCATCTTACTGGTTGTTTCAGCGCTGATTACAGTCTTTCCATTTGTATGGTCGGCGCTGCTATCAACGCGTGACCGTTCTGAAATTTTCGGTACGGGCATTAGCTTTGCGATTGGCGATAGCCTGGCGATTAACTACGCCAAATTGCTTGAAATCATGCCGTTTTGGAAAGCGATGTTTAACTCGATTTACGTGGCTTTCTTAGGCACCACCATCTCGCTGCTGTTTTGTAGCATGGGTGGCTACGCGTTTGCTGTATTTAAGTTCCGCGGTAAGAACGTGTTGTTCGGCATGCTGGTTGGCTCAATGGCGATTCCGCCGGTGCTTAGCTTGATCCCTTACTTCATGATCGTGAAATTCTTAGGCTTGCTGGATAACCACATGGCGGTATGGCTACCGTTCACAACCACACCATTTGGTATCTTTTTGATGCGTCAGCACGTGATTGCATCGATTCCAAAAGAGCTACTTGAAGCAGCGAAATTGGATGGTGCTGGTGAGTTCAGAACGTACTGGAGTGTGGTACTGCCACTGATGAAACCAGCACTCGCAACATTGGCTATCGTTCAGTTCGTTTTCTTCTGGAACATGTTTATGCAGCCTCTCGTGGTGCTTAACAACCCAGATAACTATGTTATTACGCAAGCGCTTCGAAGCGTTCAAGGCATTCCGAATACGCCATGGGGCGCGGTAATGCTAGGCACCACAATTTCTATTTTACCGCTCGTGATTACTTACCTGTTCGCATCGAAACAGATGATCAGTGGTTTAACGTCCGGCGCAGTCAAAGGTTAGGTTTAAGGGTTATAACAATGAATAAATATCAACTTCCAAGTGATTCAAAGTTACGCAGTAAGGAATTTGTATTCGGTGTCGCGACATCTTCATACCAAATTGAAGGCGGCGTTGAAGAGGGCGGTCGTACACCGTCTATCTGGGACACTTTCTGCAAGACGCCGGGCAAGGTCGATAACGGCGACAATGGTGATGTGGCGTGTGACCACTACCACTTATGGCAACAAGATATCGAGATGATTCAAGGCTTAGGTGTTGATGCTTACCGCCTATCAATTGCATGGCCGCGTATCTTGCCGCAAGACGGTGTCGTCAACCAGCAAGGTCTAGAGTTTTACGGTCAGATCATCGACGAGTGTCATGCTCGTGGCATGAAGGTGTATGTGACTTTGTACCACTGGGATCTTCCGCAATACCTTGAAGATAAAGGCGGTTGGCTAAACCGTGAAACGTCTTACAAATTCGCAGAATACGCAGAAGTGGTGAGTAAGTACTTTGGCGATAACATTGACGTGTACACCACGCTGAATGAACCGTTTGTGTCTGCATTCCTAGGCTACCGCTGGGGCGAACATGCGCCAGGTATCAAGGGCGAAAAAGAGGGCTACCTAGCGTCTCACCACCTAATGCTGGCACACGGTTTGGCAATGCCGATCCTTCGCAAGAATGCACCTCATGCTAAGCATGGTGTGGTATTCAACGCGACGCCAGCTTACCCGCTGACGCCACAAGACCAAGCGGCAGCAGACTACTGTGAAGCGGAAAACTACCACTGGTTCATCGACCCAGTATTGAAAGGCGAGTACCCACAGCTGGTGGTTGAACGCCAAGCGATGAACATGCCAATGATCCTTGAAGGTGACTTAGACATCATCAGCGCTCCGGTTGATTACATTGGCATCAACTACTACACACGCAATGTCGCTCGCTTCAATGAGAACGGCGATATTGAATCGGTGAAACAAACTGAAGCTGAACACACTTACATTGGCTGGGAGATCAACCCACAAGGTTTAACCGATTTATTGGTAAGACTGGATGCTCGTTACGAAAATATGCCACCTATCTACATTACAGAGAATGGTGCTGCAGGTAACGACGAGCGCGTTAACGGACAAGTGATGGATGACCAACGAGTTCGTTATTTCCAAGGTCATATCGAAGCGGTTCACAACGCCGTTGAAGCGGGTGTGAAAGTCGACGGTTACTTCGCTTGGAGCCTGATGGATAACTTTGAGTGGGCATTCGGCTACTGCCAGCGTTTTGGCATCGTCCATGTTGACTACACCACCCAAGAAAGAACATTGAAACAGAGCGCAATTGCGTACAGAAATATGCTGCTAGAGCGCGCTGAGGAGAACAGATAATGGCTAAAGTAGAATTTAAGAACATCAAAAAATCATTCGGTGATGTTGAAGTCGTCAAAGAGTTTGATTTTACGGTTGAAGACGGTGAGTTCGTGGTTTTCCTTGGCCCATCAGGCTGTGGTAAATCGACAACGCTACGCATGCTTGCTGGCCTTGAAAGCATCAGCTCTGGCGATATCGTGGTTGGCGGCAAGCTGATGAATAAAGTCGACGCGAAAGACCGTGACTTGGCGATGGTATTCCAAAGCTACGCACTGTACCCGCACATGACGGTGTACGAGAACATCGCCTTTGCGCTAAAACTGAAAGGTATGCCAAAAGCAGAAATCGACGTAGAAGTACTAAAAGCGGCGAAAATGCTAGAGCTTGATCCACTACTGAATCGTAAGCCAAAAGAGCTTTCTGGTGGCCAGCGTCAGCGTGTGGCAATGGGTCGTGCGATGGTTCGTACGCCGAAGGTTTTCTTGTTTGATGAGCCGTTATCTAACCTCGATGCAAAACTTCGTGGCGTGATGCGTGAAGAGATCAAACACCTACACCGTGAACTAAAAACCACAACGATCTACGTAACCCACGATCAGATCGAAGCGATGACATTGGCGGATCGCATCGTGATCCTAAAAGACGGTTATGTTGCTCAAGTTGGTACACCAACCGAGGTGTTCCAGCGTCCTGCAAACAAGTTTGTCGCGCAATTCATTGGTAACCCGTCAATGAACATGTTGGAAGCAAAACTGATTGAAAAAGAAGGCGAGTACTTCGTTGAAATCGGCGATGTTCAGATCCCACTGCCTGAGCGCTTTAAGTCTCTGGCGTCTAAGAACCTAGCGCTGCATTTTGGTGTTCGTCCAACAGACATTCACCTACGTGCCGAGCAAGTTGACCACGACCGCGTGCTGCCATTCCCTGTGAAAATCAAAGACAAGGAATTACTGGGCGCAAGCATTCTTCTGAAAACAGAAATTGGCGGTCAACCGTTGATGGTTGAAACCCAAGCGGCTGAAGTCGATGTAAAAGATCTGACGCTTTATTTGGATTTGGATGCTTTCCACTTGTTCGATGCTCTGAGTGAGAACTCGCTAGCGAGCTAGCCAATCAATTTAAATCAGTCATTGAGCTGACACCAACCAACTTACGACAAATTGTTTTGGCTCCTCCTGATTTGGGAGGGGCTAGGGATAGTGATGATGAAATTCGGATATTTTGACGATAAAAACAAAGAATACGTAGCAACCACACCGTGTACACCGATCAAATGGTGTAACTATGTCGGCACATTAGATTTCGGTGGCATTGTAGATAGCAACGGCGGCGTGTTGTTGTGTAAGGGGGATCCTGCACTCAACCGTATCACTAAGTACATTGCACAACTGCCAAATTCAGATTTTAAAGGCTCGACCATGTACCTCAAGGTACGTGATGAAGCGGGCAACGTAGAAATATTCTCACCTTTCTACACCCCAACCTTGAAGCCGCTAGATAAGTTTGAAAACCACACAGGCTTGTCTTACACCACCATCATTGCAGAAGCCTTTGGTGTGCGTTGTGAAGCGACTTTCTTCGTGCCAAAAGCTGACCAAGTACTGCTACAAGACATCAAAGTCACCAACATTTCAGACAAAGCACTGCACGTTGATGTGGTACCTGTGTACGAATTTACACACTTCGATGCGCTTAAACAGCTCCTTAATGCTGACTGGGTGCCACAAACCATGACGCTTAAAGCGCATCAGCAAGAATCGGGTCATACCGTGCTTGAGCAGTATGCCTTTATGAAGCGTGACTACGCGGTGAACCTGATGACAGCGGATCGCCCTGCGACGTCTTTTGATGGTGATCGCCAATCGTTCCTAGGTAATTTGGGCTACGGTACATGGGCAGCACCACAAGCACTAAACAATGATGAATTAGGCAATACTGAGTGTTTGCGTGGCGACAACATTGGCGCACTGAACCTGCGCCTAGGTTGGTTATCTCCAGAGCAGACAGAACGTACGATTGTACAAATCGCGCAAGAACAGAGCCTAGAAGCTGCACTGCCTTTACTAGCTAAATATCGTGACCATCAAGTGGTTGATTCAGCTTTCGCTGAACTGGCTGAACATTGGGATGGTTACCTACAAGCGGTTCAGGTTGAAACGCCAGATCTTGCAATGAACTCAATGCTTAATGTACATAACCCACGTCAGTGTCACACCACCAAAAACTGGTCTCGTTACCTGTCTCTGTATCAGCTTGGCTATGGTGCTCGTGGTATCGGTTTCCGTGACTCTTCGCAAGATACGTTGGGCGTGATTACTCACATGCCAGAAGAGGCGCGTGAGTTCATTGAGCGTCTGTTATCTGTGCAGAACACCAACGGTTCTGCGATGCATCAGTTCTTCCCATCAACGATGGAAGCGAACGCCGGTGATTCGCGCGAAGAAGAAGATCGCCCGGATTACTACGGTGATGATCACCTGTGGATCATCTACGCGGTGACGCAATATGTGAAAGAAACGGGCAATGCAGACTTCTTGAATAAAGAGATCCCGTTTTATCAAAAAGACAAAGCGGGTAACCCAGTAGAAACGGGAACGGTTTGGAACCACCTGTGCCGCGCGATTGAATTTACTTACTGCAATACTGGTGAGCACGGCCTACCACTGCTAGGTTTTGCTGACTGGAACGACACGGTGAACCTGCCAACCGGTGCCGAGTCAATGATGGTGGCGAACATGTACGGCAAAGCACTGCTCGACATGTTGGACTTATGTGAGCTGCGTGGCGAAGTGCAACTGACGGCTAAGTTTAACGATCAGTACCAACAGATGCAGAGTACGGTGAATGAGTGCGGTTGGGATGGCGAATGGTTTGTTCGTTACTTTGATGAGCAGGGCTTGCCGATCGGTTCTCATAAAAATGAGCAAGGGCAGATCTACACTAACGGTCAAAGCTGGCCTGTGATCTCTGGTTTCGCGACTCAAGAACGTGCAACGCAAGCACTAGATTCGGTTTACAACAAGCTGAATACAGCGAATGGCATTAAGCTTTCAACACCGGGTTACAACGGTTTTGATCCTCAACTAGGTGGTGTTTCAACTTACCCACCAGGTGCAAAAGAGAATGGCGGTATCTTCTTGCATTCAAACCCATGGGTGATGATCGCAGAAGCGAAAATGGGCAACGGTGAGCGTGCTTACGAGTACTACCGTCAAATCAACCCGGCTTCTAAGAACGATGACATTGATACCTTCGAATCTGAGCCTTACTGCTACCCACAAAACATTTTGGGTGACGAACATAAGCAATTTGGTTTAGGCCGAAATGCATGGCTTTCTGGTACTTCATCTTGGACATACGTTGCAGGTACGCAATGGATTCTAGGTGTTCGACCGGAAGTGGATGGCTTGCTGGTGGACCCATGTATTCCTGCTGAGTGGCCTGAGTTCAAAGTCCGTCGTCAGTTCCGTGGTGCGACTTATCATATTCATGTCACTAACCCGAATAACGTGTGTAAGGGTGTGGTTGAAATGAAGGTAAATGGTGACCTGATTTCAGGTAATAAAGCGCCAGTGTTTACCTCTGGTGAGCACACCATCGAGGTGATTTTAGGTTAACAAAGAGAAGGGCGCTTTATGCGCCCTTTATTGCTTTTTGGTTTCTCTTTAGTGTCGCTTTATTTTGGTTGCATCACTGTGGTTGATAGCTAGCTTGGCATTGCCAAGTAAAGGTCTGAGATTGGTTCGGGCTAAGCGTCAATAAGCCTATCTGGTTATTGAATGCATCAGCTGGGCAAGTCATTGGTTCTATTGCAATACTTTGTTCGCTAGTCGGCGTGTATAGCTGAACGAATGGGTAGCTTGCATCTTGTTGATAGCGAATTGCGGCAGACGAATCTGAGCGCGTAAACGTAAGTTGATTCGTTGTCTTGGAATCAAATTCAAAGCAGTGATTTAAGCTTTGATTGGTGAGTGAATCACCCAAAGACAAACAGTCAAAAGCCAGTTTTTCACCATTGGGTAGGTCGTTTTCGTGGATGACCTCAGAGCAAGGCGACATAGCGAGTCCACATTGTGCTAGCTCAGTGCCGAGTGAGAAATAAGGGTGCCAAGCATCACCGAATGGGAATGCAGAATCACCAAGATTAGAGACGGTCGTTGAGGAAGTGAGTTTACCCGTGATATCGATAGTGAAGGTGACTTCAAGGTTGAACGCAAACGGGAAAGCAGGATGCAAAGATGACGTTTGATACTGCAACGTCACACTGGCGGATTCTTCAGTGGCTACGTTGTTTGTGATTGAAAAAGGTTGGTTGTAGATCAGGCCGTGTACGGCGTGATCAGACCAAGGAAAATTAGCTGGGAGTTGATGGTTTTGGTTATCGAAACTGTAACGACCTAAGTTTAAACGGTTTGGAAAAGGGAATAATTTAGCACTGCGGGAAAAGAACGGATGTTGGTTGATCAGTTCATCATAATTCTGATAACCACAAATAAAAGAGAATGGACTGTTATTTACGATATACTTATTAATAACAGCACCAAATCCATTGATTATTTGAAGTTCTATACCATGTTGGTGGTTTATTAATGTGACAGAGTCAATATTTCCAAATTTTTCATTTATAATTTTAAACATGTTGATGTCTCCATTTTTAAAAGATATTAACAAGAAGAAAAAAATATTCAATGGCGGTTTTAAAATGAATAATAAAATTCCATATACGAGATACTCAGGAAATTCAGAACACTTGTGTAAAAAAGGTGATGCAGTTGAATTTATTCAACCTTGGTACACGCCAATTTCGACTACACCAGAAAATACCGGTATGGCAGTCGGCGGAATTGGTAACACATTTACACTCACACCAAACGGCAACACGCCTAACTTCAGCTTTATTCCGGGAATTTTTGTCGATTGTTCAGAGCAAGTTATTAATTTTAATGATTTTTATGCGTCAGTGATGAATGTGCCAACCATCGACACGCTGCAAGTTCTTAATGAACAAGAGCTAAGCGTTCACCTGAACTTCTATCCTGCTTTGTTTGATGGAAAAAAGATTGAAAGTAGAGAAATGTCGAATGCGATTAGTCTCATTCAAACAGCATTAAAAAATGGTCGATTCTACCAAGAAAATAAAACTAACTTTACAAAATGGAACGTTGAATTTTCAAATAAGACTCAATTGTTGATTGCAGAAGATTCAGGTTCAACTATTTGTCAATTATATGTAGCCTTAGATTTCTTTAATGGTTTATTAATAAATGATACAACGAGATTATTATCACTCACTGCGGGTGATAATAATGATATGGATAGTATCAATGGCAGTGATATAGATGGTGTTAATGGCAGGGATATAGAATACCAAGCTTTATATCCACTGGCTGAATATAAATACAATAGCTTCGACGATATTAATATAAAGCGTAAGGTAGTCTCTCCGATCGTTAAAGAGAACAAACGCCTGTGTTCTTTACCGATGCACTGGAATCACTTCGAATTAACCAATAATTCATCGCAACCACGCGTGATTACGCTTGCTCAGCCGCTTCAAAACTTGATTGGTTCAACCTACCAAAAAGGCCGTGATGGTATTCAGGATTCGGCATGCACCTTGTCTCAAAATCCGATTGCTCAGCAGCATGAAGTGGTTAACTTAAAGGGTGAAAGTCGCAGCTTTACGGGTGTTCAACTGTCTAGCCAATCGCCTTATCAAAGCGATATTGAAGGCGAAGTGGTGTTTGGTGTTCAAGCAGATAACCATTTGACTGAATCTGGTAAGGTTTCGATTTCTGTCAAACCAACGCTTTATACCTCTAAGACTGCTCAGCAAACAGAGTTCGCACTGAAAACAGGCCGTACCAACGCGGAATTCCAAACAGGAATTTACACAGGGCGCGAAGCATTGAGCGCATTGGTTGTGGTTCAGGTTGAATTAGAAGCGGGTGAGTCTGTTGATCTGCGTTTTGCACAGGTGATGGCACACAGCAAAGTCATGCTTAATGGTTGGCACTCAGATAAGGCTTACACGCAATTCTACCCGCAAGTAAAGCCTGCATTACCTATGTTAGAAGACATGTTGCCAAAGCTCGAAGCGATTGAGCAGCAGATCGTCGCACAACAAACCGCTTTCCTAGAACAAGCTCAAAACAAGATCTCGCAGCCTGAATCGGCACTTCGCTATGCAACGATGGCGATGAACTCATTGTCCTTCCTAGCAGAATCAACGGTATGGGATAAAGAAGATAAATTCTTGGTTAAAGAGTGTGTCGACTACCCATTCTTTAACTCTCTTGATGTGTATTTCTACGGCTCGTTCTCGTTGCTTTATTTATTGCCTGAACTTGATGGCTGTGTGATGAAAGAGTTCTCGAAAGCCATTTTAGCGGAAGACTTTACCGAGCGCCGATACTGGGAATACGAAGCGACGCCCAATGCCGAATTGATTGATGACAAGTACCAAGGTGTGCGTGCCATTCGAGGTGCGGTAATCCACGACTTGGGTAGCCCATTCGACATCCAGCCCGATGCTTACAGCTGGCACAACGTGAAAGAGTGGAAGGACTTAGCGCCAAAATACATTCTGATGGTGTACCGCCATTATCAAAACACCCAAGATCTCTCTGTGGTTAATGAGTGCTGGCAAGCGGTAACTGAAAGCATCGATTTCTTATCGAATTTGATCGCTGAGGGTGACGATTTACCACTCACCCGTGGCACAGACGATACCTTCGATAACCTCGCGTCTCACGGCATCTCTATTTACTGTGCGAGCCTGTGGGTTGCTGGCCTGCAAGCCGCGAGCGAACTTGCACAATTGATGGGCGAAAGCGAACTAGCTAGCGGTTACTTAACGCGTTCGAAAAAGGCGTTAGCAACAGTTGAGCAAAGCTTGTGGGATGACAAAGAGGGTTACTACCATTTCTTCGTGACGCCAGTTCAAGCCAAGCATCTAACGGGTGAAGGCTATCAAGCTCTGGAAACCTTAGGCCTAACTTTGACGGGCGATGCGGTTGCCGATAAGAACACTCTGAATGAGTATCTCAATGAAACAGATACTTCAATCAGCATCAGCAAGGTGTCTCAAAGAGTCTCTAAGAAACGCTTGCTGAGTGAGACGGCGCCACAAGCCTTTACTCAAGAATACTTAGATTTAGTGCCAGATTCTGACAACAGTTTTGGTGATGCCTTGTTGGCCGACAGCTACCTAAAGCTCATCGGCTTAGACGGTATTTTCCCGCAGGAGAACATCCAACGCGCATTGGACTATGTTTATAAGCACAACTTCGAAATTAATAGTCCTAAGTTGGGTGTTGCGAATATGACGTTAGCCGACGGTTCACCGCATGAGGCATTTCAGGCTCAAGATGTGTGGATTGGTGTGCAGTTTAGTGTCGCAACGGCGTTGAGTCTGGCAGGTAAAAACCAGCAAGCAGAAACATTGATGGATACCGTGTATACCGCACTCTATGACTATTCAAAAATTCCATTTGCAGCGCCAGAAGGGTTCAATTGCTCTGTGTCTGTCTATGAGAAAGATCTTATAGAAGCATTTAAATTGACGCAAAATGATGCGAAAAACTGGCTAAGTGTACTTAAATGTCAAAACTGTGTGCTGTCTGACGGTCGGATTAATCCAACCTTGACGAAAGATACTGATAATTTTGTTAAAATGGTGAGCGGTGAAATTCCGTTAGAAAAGCTGGCAGGCTTACACAAATGGTTACTGAGTACTGGCTTGAAATATACGGCTGGTCGCTACTTTAGACCGGGGATGATCTTCGCCTACTTGTATTAACTTAATGACACGATTTTCAGCTAAAGCAGTGGTATGCAGGTTGAAACTGATGGGGAGCTTAAAGCTCCCCGAATGTCACTTGATTAGGGATTCGAGATGCGCACTAAAACAAAAAAAACAACAGTATACGATGTAGCAAGACTGGCTGGCGTTTCTCCCAGCACCGTGTCTCGCTTCCTTAATCGAACCACTTATGTGTCTGATGATAAAAGCCAAAACATTGAGCAAGCCATTAAAGACACGGGCTACAAACCTAACTTCCAAATGCAAGAAAACACCAACCGACGCTCGCTCACTATTGGTGTCTTGGTGCAACACCCTGATAGCCCCTACACCAGTCGTATCCTCAACGACATGGAAAAAACGCTGATCGCTCAAGGCTACTCATTAGTGATTGCGACAGGGCATTGGCAGAAAAAGTTAGAAATGCACGCGTTGGAGTATCTCGCAAAAAGTAACGTGGATGGAATGATCATCGTGA
The DNA here is from genome assembly GCF_963889365.1 of Vibrio sp. OPT20. Lineage (NCBI taxonomy): Bacteria > Pseudomonadati > Pseudomonadota > Gammaproteobacteria > Vibrionales > Vibrionaceae > Vibrio > Vibrio sp. OPT20. Next base: position 140,594 of record NZ_CAWPOA010000078.1, read on the forward strand.
CAGGAAGCATTACTCAGGAAGAGATTGCTAAGTATGCACAAGATATCCCTATCGTGATGGTTGGCTACGATTTTGTTGAGAATAACGTCCGCTCGATCAATATCGACAACGTGTTGGGTGGCTACATGGCAACCTTACATTTACTGCAACAAGGGCATGTGAATATTGCTCATATTAAGGGGCTTTCAAGTCAACCTGATTCAGGAAATCGCTTTGAAGGCTATAAGAAAGCACTTCAAGAGGCGGGCATTAAAGTGATGCAAAAACTCGTTAAACAGGGTGATTTCAGTAGTGAGTCTGGCTACGAGAAAACGGTAGAGTTGATTGAATCTAAGGTTCACTTCTCCGCCTTGTTTGCTGCAAATGACCAAACGGCTTACGGTGCGATTAAGGCGCTGTCTGACCACGGTTATAAAGTGCCAGAAGATGTGTCTGTGATTGGCTTTGATGACTTGCCGACGTCTAAGTATTTCACGCCAGCCCTGACGACGTTGAGACAGCCGATTGAAGAGATTGGCGAAGTGTGTGCTCAGTCGATTTTGAACCTGTTATCTGGCGAGAGGCATGAAGCTCGACTGCCACCAATTGACTTGATAGTGAGAGAATCGACCAAATCTTTGTATCGTTAATTTCAAGACAAGCATCAAGGTGGTGCGCCCGTGATGATTCGTATTGATGTCAATGCGAACCATGGTGCAGGAATGTCGCTGAGTAAAGCTATCGATCTCACTGCTTATATTTGCGCGTTCACATTGTTCAATATGGGGCAGGTGAGCTAAAACACTTCTGCCCCGTTATCATTTTCGGCCAGAATATTCGCGATCCTAGACTGCGGGTATTTGCCCAAATACAGCTCATGTCACGGAAATAAGATTCATGCAGAAATAGTGGGGGTTTATATTTGTAATGTCGCTTCAGGACAAAGGCGACTCTCGAGAAGTCGCTCAGTATTGAGCGGCACTAGTCGCGAACCTAGCGTGCCACTCACCGTTGGGTATAGCCGTTAAATTTTAACAAAGGGCTCTGTTTGTGGTGATAATGAGAGGTGCCACTATCGACAAGGCATAATAGGCTTGATAGATACGTATCGGCCCTCTAAACCAGTCCAAATTCACTATTGGTGATTTGGTTCAATTTTTTACTGAAGTTGCCTCTGTTGATACCTAAAATCCTTGCGGCCTTTGACTGGTTGCCGCGAGTATGAGTTATCAACTCAGTAAACAATATTTCTAACACCGCAGGCGTGACCCAAGACATATCAGGGTTAGCTGATTCTGTATCAAACCATATGGGTTCCAGTTCTTGTCGGATAAGCTTCTTAAAATGATCTTTGTTGATTGGGGTTAGTTGGTCATTCATATATATTTATGGTGATTAATCGATTTTTTTGTTGGGACTAATTTATCACGAATCCGCCTCAAAATCTGCGACTCATGGACTGAGGTCATGCACGTTTTGGCTTGAACGACATTGAAAAATACGCCATCAAGGCACACTCCTGCCTTCCTTTGATTATTTCTCATATTTTGTATTTTCCTCAAGTCCTCCCGCCACAATAGACATCTCCTAACAACTTACAGAGCCCCTTAACCAAAAGTTAGAAATCCCGTACAAGTTATTGGATAATCGTACAATTTTTCGTTTATGAAACAACCGTAACAGCGCTTTATAAGGGCTAGACGTTGGTCTAAAACTTGCTTTAAAGCAGGTAATATTAACCTTATCGATTTCGTGAGCTTATGAGCAACCCTCTTCCTCCCAAAACATCCATGCTGTGGAATGACCATCCTTACACGCTCGAAGAAGCCGTTGCTGCGTATGAAAGCGATGGTTCCTTATCTTCATTGACTGAAACTTCAACAGCGCCTTCAAATGATATTGCAGGCTCACCACCTGAGCGCAGCATGTTTTGGGAAGGAGAAACCAAGAAAATAGATCCGCCCTCAAAACCTGAGCCAAGAACGATTGATATGACGCAGAGGAATGAACCCAAAGACGTCGGGCCTGCCCATATCATTCCCGTCCGCTACGCCATCGACCAGCTAGATAGTGAAGACGCTTCACCGTTTGGTTTACCAACTAAATGGCAAGGTAAAGGGCCAGCAAAGCTCAACACTATTGGCTATACACTTCGTCAGGTGCGCGATGGTTGGCTTTATGTTTATGATTCGGTGAGGAAGGTCCTTGATGAATATGAATTGAAAGGGACACAATTCACGCTTCATAAGCTCGGGGCAGCAGAAAGCCCAGAATCCGAGACGAGGGGAGTACCAGAGTCCCCAAGTACATTCCTTACTTATACTGAAGGAAGCCTTCTATCCCTCTGCTTTTCAGAGCACCGGTGGACATGGAAAATGTTTCTTGCTGTAGTGAACAACCCCAGCAGTCATATTGACCGTATGCAAACCGTGGTACTCACAGCGAACTCGCAACAGCACCATATTGCGCCTATCGCTCAGCTCTCTGAAGTGGCAGACATCGAAGCCTCTGCTGTCGATGATGGTCGCTTTGCTG
>NZ_CAWPOA010000078.1:143164-192777 GCF_963889365.1 Vibrio sp. OPT20
ATTCAGGAGTGAGTACACAAGCCGATGAAGCTGCCTCCCCATTCAAACCCGTTGCCTCTGAAAGTAATTTAACGGCAACGTTTCCTGAAGAGGAAGCCGCCTATTTTGTGGCCATAAAAGATTACGCTGCAGACATACAAGACATGTCACTGCATTTTGTAGGTGCCGCCAGCCCCTACCGCCTTTTCGTTGACCAGTTCTCGAATCAATGGCATTTGATGCAAACCGCCATGCAGTTATCCATGTTTGGGGCGAGTGATGAAATAAACATGCCATGGAGAGTAAAGCGCAATCACCAAGAGCTTGCCTTCTATGGTGACATGGCAGAATATTATGATTCATCGACCCACCTTAATTTAGCTGAAAAAAACAAAGGGGCGATTCAGTCAGGCTACCCTGCCCAATTTTCTTCGGGCGCTATTGAATCCAGTCAAAATACACAGTCTGCTGTTGCTCAGTCTATCCAAGAGAAATACGGTATATCCGCCAGTCGTTTTGGCTACTACGAACAGTGGATTGCTAGCGACCGCTGGCGCAAGCAGCTCAATTGGAAACAGATGTTGAGTGAAATGCAGGCGCTATCAGAGCAAAAAGAGACCATTCTTGCTCAAGTGACTTCCGTAAAGCGTGACTTTATTTCGGTATTAGAAACGCTCACTCCTCATCATCTTGAACGTATCTTCGACCTTTACAACGAGGAGACGCAATATAGCCTCTATCAGCTTCACCTAGCAGCGGTAGAAGCGTTTAGCCTTGTGATTGAAGAAGAAGACCGCATTTGGGCAGAAAGCCAATGGGAGAAACCGACCAGCTTATTACCACTCTATACCTCAGGCTTCAGTCGAAGTGTCTATAATGAGTTGAAAAAATCAATTCCCGAGCCCCTATCAATATCGACAAGCGATGAAGATACATGGTTAAAGCATGTCTCTTCGGTGAGCAATAAAACGGGGATGTATGCGAAGGTCATGGACTTTGTCACAAACCCGAACACCTCCGAAACCGACATTTTGAAAGACTTGGCAAAAGGCTTTAAAGAGCTCGATACCCTATTCAAAGCCTCTATCAGCGCTGCTTTAAAGGGGACGTTAGAGCTGGGTGTGAGTTTTACCTCTCAAGCTTCCATTCTATTGATGCCAACACTGGCTAAGCCATTGTCACGAAATGGTTTCGTATGGCGAGCGACTATAGCTGAGCGTATGGCGCAAACGATGCCAGTGAGTATTAACGACAATTATGCTCAAGGATTTAAGGATTGGAAAACGCGCATTGAAGATAATCTTGCTGAGCTAAAGAAAAACAACCTCATTATTGCTGAGGTGAATCAAAATCAGCGCAAGGCGACGGCTAAGTATAAAGAGGCGTTAAAGAATCAGCGTCGACTCAAAAAATCATTAGCGGTGGCGACGTTAGAATACCCACAACGCATTATACTTCCGGACGACCTACCAAAAGCAACGGTAGAATTTAGGACAAGGGTAATCAGCGATGCCGTAGGTGATTTACACAAACTGTTCGAAAACGCAGGTGGGTTGGGGTTTCTCGCTCTTCTGTTTAACAGCATTGCCTTGACCGATGCCATGAGCAGTATTGCCGATACTGGCTTGATGAATTCAGATGAATTTTTAGACATACAACAAAAGCTGTTTTACACCGCCAGCGCGTGGACGGGGATTCGGACGGGTAAGTTGTGGGAGAGCGTGAAGGGGAGTGACGAACTCAGAGAGCACTCGCTGAAAACTCTTAAAAAGTTAGTAGATCGAAATGCAAGTGGCTTTGAAAACTTGATCCTTGATGACTTGAAGGTATTCAATAAATGGCTCGCGATCACAGGGGCTTTGGGGGCGCTAGCTTCAGGTATTGAGGCATATCGTTCTTGGCAGAGTGCTGATGAGGTTTATGGTCTTGAAAAATACCTGCATGTAGCAAATATAGCAACACTTGGTTTAACTGGTGCAATTGGTGTGTTCCAGTTCATAGGAGCTTCTAGTGGTACCTTTTCGACTAACTTGCTATTTGGTGGTCCGGTAACGGCAGCTTTAGTTATTCTTACTGTTACTTACCTAGCCATTAATTATAAGTTGAACAAGCTGAAGCAAGACGATTTCCAAAAATGGTTAGATAAACTGCCTTGGGGTTATCACCCGAGTCGTACTCAGTGGAGCCAATCTACGAGCTTGCCTGAAAGAGAAAAGCATAATTCAGCATTAGTACGTCAAGCGCTGTTTGACCTGCAATCCATTATTCAGCAGCCAACAGTATACCATCAGCCGATTGAAAAAGTGCAAGCCTATCCGGGTTACACACATCGTGAATTAATTGGTTTGGACGTGCATATTCAACTGCCACGTCATTCTGCAACGAATGGTATTACCGTGAGTACAAATACCAAGGCAACAGAAGATGAATTGACGTCCGGCTCGTGGCATCAAAACGCAGATTTAGTCACGCTACAAACTCAGAGCCAAGCTAGCAAAGAATTACTGGTGTATAAGGTAACATTACCGATCAAAGAAGCCGATCGATACCTTGCCATGCAAGTAGCGTACGATGTGGAAGATGATGCCCCAACTAAGCGTGAGTATTGGTTCCAAAACGGCGTAAAACAGAGTGCAACTTATGGTGTGATTTCAGACAATAGCAAACAAAGCACTATTCAGAAATCACTTACCCCCGTTGTCGGCACATTAGGTTTTCAGGAGTAACCCTTGGCATATTCACCATTTTATATCACCCCAGAAGAGTTGGTAGTTTACCAAGAGGCACAAGAACAAGAGATTCTTACAGGGAACAATTTAACAACGTGGCACAAATATGATGTAGAAGAGCCGTTTCGCTACTACTACAAACTATTTGCGCTTCCATTTGTGAGCGCGCCATTCCTATTAACTTTTTTGATACATACAAGTGACACGGTTGGTGCAACCATTTTTTCTTTTATTTTGTCGGTGATGGTGTCTGGAGCTTTCTACCTTACCATCGGCCTCGATTATCGGTATGACTACATTTTTTCTGACAAGGGCTTTGTGATGAAAAAGCGTCGCAATATGCCTAAGTGGGTAAATACCGCCACGCAAGCTGTTGGTTGGATAGGCGCGGTGGTGTGTGTGACGATGGTAGCGGTGGTTGGCCCAATGGCATTAGCGGGAGCTGGCGCCCTTATTTTACTCTCATTTGGTATGTTAAAACGCCAGCCCGATGAGAGAACCGAAATTAAAGTGGGTGAACGAGAAGATTGGCTGTTTGCTGGGTACCACAAGAAAAGAAAAGTGATCCAGTTTTATTTTAAGCATGACATATGCAGATATCGAGATACTGCTCATAAGACTATCTTTCGCTCACAAGACCGATTTGATTGTTATGTTTTCTTTAAAACTGAAGCGGATTTAGAATCCATGGTCGCGCAAATGTCAAAGGTCTACAAACTGAATTGTACAGAGGTCGATGACCATAAAAAGCTGTTTGAAGCAAAGCCAGAATCAAGGCTCTTTAGTATCCCTGTTTGTAGTAGAGAATATCAAACTGATGAGGTGTTTGATTTAAGGGCTGCTAAAGAGCCACTACCAGAGTGTAAGTACCTTTACAACGGCAAGTGGCGAACCGAGTCTGAGATTGAACAATTTGAGGCAGAAGGTACAAACAACCTGAGTGACAATATCTGATATCACCTTTGTCACTCGCGCTAGTTGTTAAAGTGTAGAAACCAAGAAGCCTCCAACATTGGAGGTTTCTTTATATTCACAATATGTAAAAGAACTAAGCTCGGGTGGGAAGGTGCAAAAGATTTAGCATTCGTGCTCAGCTAGGGTAAGCATGACGGAACCAGTAAATTGCTACTTTTGAATATCTATTCGAAACATACTTAATAGCAACTGAGATAAATGCCATTTTTCATCCAAAAAAGTAAGATCAGGAGAGCTAATTAGAGTTTTATATCTAAGTAACTTTTGTCCAAAAACGAGATGAGCGAAGCCGCTCGGCGATTATGACCCGACTACCAGCTAACCCTGTTTAAAGTCCGTCAATTTTAGCAAACCTTCATAATCGCTGAGTTGATTTTTCATATACGCCAGAAACGAAAAATGTCGCATCCATGCGACATTTTTCTTTTGGCGGCCAAACCAGTTTTGCTATATCCATTCTAGATTTCAATCCATTAGGAGATTATTCAGAATGTACATATAAGACGCTGTTAATGTTGATTAGTTCCCGTTACGCCGCATTTTTTTTCGATTTATTTTCTAAGTCGAATGACGCTGCGATTAACTTCTTGGTGTAGTCATTTTTCGGTGCATTGAAAATCTCTTCTGCAGACCCTTCTTCCATCACTTCACCCTTCTGCATCACCAATACACGATCCGACAGTGCTTTCACTACCGAGAGGTCATGGCTGATGAACAGAAAGCCGATATTGTGCTTGGCTTGAATGTCTTTTAGCAGGTCAATCACGGTCAGTTGTACTGAGCGATCGAGTGCCGAAGTTGGTTCATCCAGCAAAATGAAAGAGGGCTCTAGAATCAGTGCGCGAGCAATCGCGATACGTTGTCTTTGTCCGCCAGAGAACTCATGCGGATAACGGTTTATTGAATTCGGCTCTAAGCGAACTTCAATCAATGCTTTGCGCGCTCTTTCTAAACGTTCTTGCTTGGATAGATGAGGTTGATGCACCGTTAAGCCTTCGGTGATTATTTCCCCAACGGTCATGCGTGGTGATAAAGAACCATAAGGATCTTGGAACACCATTTGGACATCTTTCTTGAGCTTGTGACGCTCTTTATCATTTAATAAGCTAACGTCTTGGCCTTTGTAAACAATACGTCCGGTACTTGGCAGCAAGCCGATTAATGCACGTCCAAGGGTCGATTTACCTGACCCTGATTCACCCACAATGCCTAGCGTTTCGCCTTGTTTAAGATTCAACGAAATGCCTTTTACGGCTTCGAAATACTGACTTTTACTCTTGATGAAATGTGATTTAACTAAGAATTGAACTCGGATATCGTCAGCACACAATAGTTCTGGAGCTGACGCCTCAACAGGAACCTTAGCGCCTTTAGGAATCGAGTTAATCAGCATGCGTGTGTAATCGTGTCTTGGATTCTCGAATAAGGCTTGAGTCATCCCTTCTTCAACTAGCTCACCTTTGCACATCACCAAAACACGGTCGGCAAAATGTTTCACGACGCCAAGGTCATGGGTGATGAACAAAATTGCCATGCCCATTTTGTTTTGGATTTCTTTGATAAGAGAAAGCACTTCCGCTTGTACGGTCACATCCAATGCGGTGGTGGGTTCGTCGGCAATCAAAATGTCGGGCTCGTTGATCAAAGCCATCGCAATCATGATGCGCTGTAACTGACCGCCTGAAAACTCATGCGGATACTTGTTGTAAGCCTGTTCTGGCATTGGTAAGTGCACAAGATTGAAGAGCTCTAGCACACGCTGTTTTGCTTTTGATTTCGATACATTGCGATGACACATAATGGCTTCAGCCACTTGTGTGCCCACGCGCAGGTATGGGTTGAGAGAGGTCATCGGTTCCTGAAAGATCATGCCGATTCTGTCGCCACGAATCGACTGCATTTCTCGTTCAGTCTTGCCAAGTATTGATTGCCCCTCAAATTCTATTTCAGATTGAGCATCAATGATGGCGTTATCAGGGAGCAAACGCATGAGTGCGTTAGAAGAGACTGATTTACCTGAACCTGATTCACCAACAATGGCCAAGGTTTCGCTAGAATTAAGGGTAAAGTTAACCTTTTTTACCGCATCAATGATTCCATCATTGGTTGTGAAGCTAACGGAGAGGTTATTGACTTTAAGTATGGCCCGGTCCGACATGATATATCCTTATCAATTTAAGACATTAGGTGAAGATTTCACTTCTGACGTGGTTTTAAGTTGCCCAAAATGGTGATGAGCACGTTGAATTTGTTCTAGTTCGAGCATCCAATACGAACTGCGTTGAGCACTGCAAAAAGCGATCAAGTGATTGAGTAGATCTTCACTCTGTTTTTCCAGCAGTGAATAGGTGCGTTGGATCAGTTCTGTACTTTCGAGAGAGATAAATTGCATCAGTGCGTAAGACTGATTCAAGGTGTCGAAGGCTTGCTGATGATGGCCTAAACGGTTGAAAATCTCTGATTGAGCGACACTTGCGTCTCGAAGCCCTGCAAGTAGACAGGCAAATTGGCAGGGCTTGATGTCGCTTTGGTATGCAGCATCTTGGATGTGGTGAGGAAGAGACGTTAGAACATCACCATACAGGCGCTGTGCTTCTGGCCAGTGACCTTGTTCCATTAACTGTTCAGCTTTTAGGTAGTGCATCCAGCATCGTTCAATTTCCATATCCACATCCTCAATTTATAATATCCGAAAATGTTAATGATATTTATTATCAAATGCAAATTAAAATCATTCACATGTTAAGTTGGTAAATAAAGTGGCCGGTTATTCTTAAAAATGGCTCAAATTGTGCGTTATTTGCTCAGTTGAACAGCGATGTTGCGTAAGTCACTAAATTTATAGGAAATTACATCTACACTGATTTTATCTACACCCAAGTAATGAAGGACTAAGGAGGCGGCGATGGCGATGCAAAGACTCAATACAGAACAGCTGTATAAGGTAGCGGAACTCGATAAGCTACCATGTAAGTCGACCAAAGAACTGGCTCCAATTGACGAAATCGTCGGGCAAGAACGTGCACAAAAGGCCGTTGAGTTCGCGATGTCAATCAAGGAAAAGGGTTACAACATTTATGCGATAGGGCGAAATGGTTTGGGTAAGCGCACCATGATTTTGCGCTATCTAAACCGACACACTCAAGAGGTCCAAGAGCTTTTTGATTGGTGTTATATCGCGAACTTTGAAGATATTCGTACACCGAAGGTACTCAAGTTGCCACGTGGCGTGGGCAGCAGCTTAAAGCAAGACATTGAAAAGCTGATGCGTAAATTGCTTAAAGCCATGCCGCTCGCATTCGACAATGAGATGTACTTTAGCCGTGCAGATAGGCTTAAAAACCAATTGGCCACGAAGCAACAAGCTGCGCTCGAAACAATTAGCCAAGAAGCGAAAGACAAGGGCATCAACCTGACGATTACCACTCAGGGTGATTACCAGTTTGTCGCAATGAATGGGGATGATCTTCATACCGAAGAGAGCTTTGATCTACTTTCGCCGGAAGAGCAAGACCAGTTCGATAAAACCATTGATGGATTGGAAGTGGGCCTACGAACCATTTCTCGCGAACTGACCGAGCTTGAAGAGACGTATACAGAGAAAATTCAAAAGCTTAATGATGATACGGCGCGAGATGTGATCACGCACTTCATCAAGCAGTTGAAGCAAGACTACAGCCAATATCCAGATATCAAAAAGTACCTGACGGCACTGCGTAAAGACATTGTCGACAACGCAGATATTTTCTTGGAAGAGAGCACAGAGCAAGCAGAAGTTGCGACCGCCTCTTTGGATAAGAAAATGCCACGTCGTTACAAGGTTAATGTGATTGTGAGCCAGAAGGAGGAGACGCTGCCGATCGTGGTTGAAGAGAATCCGAATTATCACTCTCTGTTTGGTTATGTCGAGACGGCAACTTTTAAAGGCACTGTATTTACGGACTTCTCATTGATTCGCGCCGGTAGCTTACACAGAGCCAATGGCGGTGTGTTGTTGATGGATGCGGTTAAAGTCCTCGAACAGCCTTATGTTTGGGAAGGCCTGAAGCGCGCGCTACGTTCGCGTCAATTGAGCTTCACTTCATTAGAAAAAGAGGTCACGTTAACGGGAGCGGTATCGCTTGATCCAGAACCCATTCCATTAGACGTTAAGATCATTTTGTTTGGTGATTACCGCACTTATCAACTGCTGCAACATTACGATGCGGAGTTCGGTGAACTGTTCCGTGTCACAGCCGATTTTGAAGATGAGATGAAGCGTACTGCGGATTCTGAAATGCATTATGCACGCTTCATTTCGAGCATCGTACATGACAACAACATGCTGCATTGTGATCGTAAAGCGATTGCTCGGATCATTGAGCACAGTTCTCGTCAGGCGGGTGACCAAGGTAAGTTGTCGCTGCACTCGGCACACATTGCGAATCTGCTTCGTGAGTCAAACTACGTAGCGAGAGGCTCAAAATCGAACTTGATTCGTGCAACGCACGTCGACCAAGCGTTATCTAACCAACAGATGCGTGTCGGACGACTGCAAGACAGCGTAATGGAAACCTTCACTAACGGCACAACGCTGATCCACGTAGATGGTCAGGCGGTTGGGCAGGTCAATGCGCTTTCTGTACTCAGTACTACCGATCATATGTTTGGTGCGCCGAACCGAATCACGGCTACCACCGCTTACGGTGACGGTGAAGTGATTGATATTGAAAGAAACGTAGACCTAGGTGGCAGTATTCACTCGAAAGGGGTGATGATCTTGTCTGCTTATCTTTCTTCAGTGTTTGGTAAGACGGCCAAAGTTCCGCTCACCACTAACATCACCTTCGAACAATCGTATGGTGGCGTCGATGGTGACAGTGCGAGTATGGCCGAGTTCTGTGCGGTGGTGTCTGCGTTTTCTAAGCAGCCAAACCGCCAAGATATTGCGATTACCGGCTCAATGAACCAGTTCGGTGAGTCTCAGCCTATTGGTGGTGTGAACGAGAAAATTGAAGGTTTCTTTGATGTGTGTGAAATCAAAGGACGTTCAAACGAACAAGGCGTGATAATCCCACGCTCGAATGTTCATAACTTAATGCTGCGCGGTGACATCGTGAAAGCAGTTGAAAAAGGCGAGTTCAATATCTGGGCCATTGACCATGTCACAGAGGCGATTGAACTGTTCACAGGCAAAGCCGCAGGTGAGGCAAGTGATGAGGGTAGCTATCCAATTGATACTATTTTTGGAATCGCTCAAGCTAAACTGAACGCACTGCGTAAATAGTTGTATAGCTAGATAGCTAGTTTATGCCCAGATAAACAGATAAAAACAGCCAAAACGCAAAAGCCATCGATTCTAGAGTCGATGGCTTTTTATTGGTTGCGACTTTGCTCGTGAGTGAGTTGTATTTGGTCAATTTACGAATTAGACGAGCGCAGCGTGTTAAATGATCTTAGCCGTTTCGTAAGCAGAGCTTGGTGCCATCGAACTTCAATTTTGCCAACAAGTGTTTAGCGTTAGCGCGGCCAATATCATCAAATTCCACACCGTATCGAGCGTAGTGCGTCGATTTTTGCAGATTACAGATGATGCCTCTCAATGGAGGGATAAGAGGGCCATTGTAGTTTTCAGGTGTAATCTCGATAGACACTCGATCGGCAATCTGAATTGCACGAGAGGTCGGTGAGGTCACAAAACGACAACCACTTTTCGATAAGTCTCTTATCTCACAGTTTGCTCGTTGGTCGTTGAAGATAATTCTTGAAGCCAAGTTCACTTCATAGCGTGTTTCTTTACGCAGCTGAGTGACTTGCATCGTGCTTGGTGTCGAAAGCACAAGAATAGGGAAGGGTTCACCAATCTTATGGTGAATTTGGCTTCTAAAGTGAATAAGTGCGCCTTCACCTCGTAGAGAATAGGCACGAGCGGTCATCCAAAAACCTTCTTGAAAGAAAAAATTCAGATCTTCATTGGATACCTCGGGAACCTCAACCACAATACAGTTATCACTGTGTGTACCGATAAATTTGGTGGTGGCGAGAAACTTAGTGCCAACCGGAGTCGAGACATTTAATGTCAGTTCACTGCCGTGCTCAATCATGGCCAGTGCATCGGTGCTGTTTATCGTAGAAACGGTGCGGTTACGAGGGTCTTGAAGTGCCTGATTATGCTCCAAAGGCTTCTTCAGTGGTGCGTTCATTATATATTCTCCATGCGCCAACATGCGTCTGTTAGTTATATTGGTAACTTGCTAACAAGGGGTTATTACGTGCTAGATTGAGTGGGCGTACTCACATAGATTTATAGAGTGCCTTTTATCATTGCTGTTTTTATATTAAGCCGATGGCACTGAATTAACTACTTTGTTTGTAAGTACTTAGTTTTATTTATATGCACTTGCGTTAGTCTATTACAAGGAACTCATACTTCAAACTTTTATTGTTTGTCGTATCAATTATTTGCAGGAGTTGAGAATGCAGGCAGTAAAATGGGATCAAGAAGTGAACCAGATCACAGTTGAGCTAGAACCCAACCAGTTCGCGGTCGTTAAGTATCAAAAGGACGGAGATGTACTACATATCACTTCGACACGAATCCCTGATGAACTACAAGGCAAGGGCTTTGGCAAGGTGATGATGGAGTCGGTCTTGCCTGAAATTGAACAAGCAGGTTTCAAAATTGTGCCAGTTTGTAGCTATGTCGTTCACTACATGAATAGGCAGCCTCAGTGGTCACATCTTCTATCTGATAAAGCATAGCAACGAGTAATATGTCTCAATCAATATCGTCAAATAATCGGGCTCAACCTGAGCTTTATCAAAATGAGCTTTATCAAAAAATAGCGACCTCGTTGGGTTGTCATGAAGGGTTTGATGTCCAAGTGATTCAACGCCTGTGGGGTGGATATGGCGAGTTAGTTCGCTTGGTCTTTTCTCAAGAAAGCCATACTGAACTGAAAAGTGTGATTGTTAAACATGTGGCGTTGCCAGATAAAGCAGAACACCCAAAAGGTTGGAATACCAAACTCTCTCACCAACGAAAGGTGCACTCTTACCAAGTGGAAACGGCTTGGTATCAATCGTTCACTCAACAGTGGGATGAGCGTTGCCCTGTACCTGCAGGGCTGCATTGTGAGCTACAAGAAAGCGAGTGGCTGATTGTGATGCAAGACTTAGCCGAAATCGGCTTTCCGTTGGTTTCTCAGTTTGATGTGCTTGCTGTTTCTGACGATCTGGCAACCAAAGATACTCCGTACGAATGCGCGTCTACCTACACCTCAATCGAGCAAAAACAACGTGATGCCTGCCTAAAGTGGCTCGCTAATTTTCATGCAAAGCATATCCATATTGCCCACGAACAATCAGCCTCATTGTGGCAAGTCGCCACATACTGGCATTTAGACACACGCCCTGATGAGTTTAATGCGTTGACTGACTTACCATTGAAGAATCAAGCACAGCACATCGACCGTTTACTAAAAGAATGTCCATATCAAACTTTGGTACATGGCGACGCCAAGCTTGCCAATTTCTGTTTTGATTCAGAAAGCCAAAACGCAGCTGCCGTCGATTTCCAATATGTGGGTCATGGTTGTGCGATGAAAGACGTGGCTCTATTTATGAGCAGCGCAGTGAGGCCACAAGATTGTGCAGAGCTTGAATCACAGATGTTAGAGACTTACTTCCGATACTTGGAAGAGGCATTGACGTACTATCAGCCACAGCTTTCGTTCGATGAAGTCGAAGCTTCATGGAGACCAATGTTTTATGTAGCGTGGGCTGATTTTCAACGTTTTGTAAAAGGCTGGAGTCCAGAGCATTGGAAGATAAACCCGTATACTGAGCATTTGACTCAAACGGTGATTGAGCAGCTAGAAAGCCCAGAATACATTGCCTCATATCTGCAAACCAAATAAGAAAAAATCGCCCAATTTATGATTGGGCGATTTTGATTTTATCTAGCGTAGGCCTTAGTTCGTTTGGCTATCAGCTTCTGTTGTTCGTGTGTAAGCGAGCTTATTGGCAAGTTTGAGTTTTTTATTGAAACTCTCTTTATCAATATCTCCCATTACACGCGCAGGCTCTATTTCACCGCTGGCGGGTGAGTAAAAGAAAATTGCTGGTGGGCCAAATACATTCTTATCATTAAGCCACGCCATTTGCTCTGGAGAGCTTTCTGTCACATCAAGCTTTATTGTCTTCCACTCTTTAAGTTTTTGGCTCACTTGTTGGTCGTTGAACACGTTGGTTTCAATCACTTTACAAGACACACACCAATCTGCGTAAAGGTCGACTAGCACCTTTTGGTCGCTGCTCGCTGCGGTTTGTAACTGTTGTTCTAGCTGAACAATAGAGTCAGTTTTTTCGAAGGGAGTGACGGCAATGGATTGGGTTGATTCTCTATTCGCGAGCGGGTTAAGAGGATCGGTATTACCTAAGAAGAATCCGACAAATAGAATGAGACCGTAACTCAGTGGCAGCAAAGCAGAAAACTTACGAGTACGCGCCCAACCCGGTTGTGCGGCTTCTAAAGCACCGAAATGTACACCAGAACCGATGGCGAGCAGCGACCATAAGATCATGATGACCGATGGAGCGACAAAGCGGCTCAACAGGACAATAGCAACAGCTAACAACAGCACGCCAAACACTTGTTTAACTGACACCATCCAAGCGCCACTTCTTAATAACAGACGCCCGCCACTTGCGCCGATAGCGATAAGCGGTATGCCCATACCAAGCGCCATAACGAACAGAGTCGCTCCGCCAAACACCCAGTCTTGAGTTGTTGAGACGTACAGCAACGCACCAGCCAATGGAGCACTGACACAAGGTGACACAACCAAGGCTGATATTGCGCCCATGGCAAAGACACTGGCGATCTTACCGCTGCCAAGCTTGTCTGAGCCGCTGTTGAGCTTTTGCTGCAGGGCGGCAGGCAGTTGGAGTTCATAGAATCCGAACATCGCCAATGCGAGCAGAACAAAAACCGCTGCAAAGCTACTTAACAACCAAGGCTGTTGCATCGCGGCTTGCAGGTTGACGCCTTTTGCCAAGGTGGTGACTAAGATCCCCGTCATGGCATAGCTGGTCGCCATACCCAGAACATAGGAACTGGAGAGTGCCGCCCCTTTCTTGCCTGTCATCGCTTTTTCGCCACCGATGATACTGGCTAAGATTGGAATCATCGGCAGTACACATGGGGTCAGTGATAAACCTAATCCAAGTAGGAAGAATACTAGTAGTGCTTGTAACTTGCCCGCTTGGGATAGGAACGAAGATAAGCTATTGGTATCTTCACTGAACTCACCTAGGGTTTGATATAGAGAGTTTGATGGGTCCTCAACTAGGGCTTCAGCTACGGTTTCGAACATCGGCAAATCGAGCACTAACTTTTGCGGCAGATAACAAAGTCCTTTGTCTGCGCAACCTTGATAACGCAAGGTGAGTTTCCCACTTCCCGAGTAAGGAACAGTAACGGTAACGGGCTCGTGAAACACGATGACGTTACCAAAGTTAGGATCCTCTTTCTCTTCACCTGGCAGCGAATAATTCGGTTCTAACGTTGATAATGACGACTCCCCTTTGAACGAAAATCGAGATTGATACAGGTAGTAACCCTTGTGGGTATCAAAGCTGATGACCGCGCCTTGGTCTGTGGCTTCCCATGTGACGGGGAAGGCCTCTTCAACGGGAAGAAACTCGTTTTCTTGAGCATGTAACAATCCGCTAAACAATAGAATTAACGTAAGTAGGTAGCACTTCATGGATGAAGGAACTCCGTGTTTTGGTGAATGTGTAATTGATCGTCGATGTAGATAACAGCGCTATCTTCAGGTACTGATATGTTGGGATTCAATGTCAGTGAAGTACTGAGCACGCCGGCTTCCAATGTGGACGACGAGATAGCGGTAACAGAAAGGATCTTCTGCTCGACATCTTGCTTTGACAGAATATGAGAGGTGGTCTTGTCACCAAATTGCACTTGGCGTTCACTGTGAGCTGAGGTCGTGAGCGCTGCGTTCGTTAACGGAACGGCGAAAAATGGGGTCTTGTTGTCTCTTGGATCTAATACAGCAATGTTAAATGCCGAGCCATCCGGTTTGGTGCCTAACGCATAGATGTCACCGCCAAAATTCACTAACATCGACGTCGCGCCGAGTTGTTTTCCGATCGCTACGGCTTGGTCGACGGCGTACTCTTTGATGACGCCGCCAAAGTCGAAGCGAGTACGGGAATCAGGGACGTGCAGCAGTGTTCCTTGTAGATCGACGGTCCCTTGTAGAACGACGGCCCTTTGTAGAACGACGGTTCCTTTTAGACCCATTGCTCCTTTCAGCTCCCACGCTTGCTTACCCAAAGCAGAAGACAAGGCTTGGAAAGCATGGCTGTGCAACATCTTCGGCTTTTGTTTTAAAAGATGTTTGATGCTGCCAACCGTAGTATCAAAGGTATCGAACGTCAGTTGACTTAACCGGTCGAGGTGTTGGAAAACCTCGGCAGATTCGGAATCGAGTTCGACATCACATGATGCTCGCTGATTAATGTGCTGTGTTAGCCATGAGTCATCGCAGTAGAAGTTATATTTGTCTTCCAATCGGCGTGTGTTTTGCTCTATCTCAGTCGCTATTGCTGTTGCGCTTGCCTTTGGAAAGTTAGCCAAATCCATCGACAAAATTTGCACTTCACACGGTACGGTCATGGCATGAAAGCGATGTACAAAGGGCAGGTTAGAACTCATAGGTTGCTCCAACAGCCCACCACTGTGCTTCAAAACCGTTGCTTTGTTCGTAGTACGCAGCAAGCGCATTTAAGCGTAACTTCTTATGTACCTTGATACTCGCCCCTAGTTCATAGGCATTGGCCGTGAAGTTGCCTAAGCGAAGGTCTGAAGTTGCGTAGCCTGACGATGCAAAAGAAGGATCGGCACTACTTGGATCGCGATAGAAATCGGCTGCATCTTGCGTGTACCAGAAATAGCCCGGTGCCAAGGTTAACCATTCACTCACTCGCCAAGATAATTTGCCGCCTAACTGGTGAGACATTACGCCCCAATCATCCATAAACCATTTGTATCTTGGTCGTATTTTTAGACTGTCGGACACTGAGTAAAAAGCTTGGATATTAATACCGCCAGAGAGTCGCGTATCCGGTCGAGAATCTTGTCCCAAGAACACTTCATCATCATCGATCTTTCCGTCGTCGTTGATATCGACTTCACGCAGAACCGTTAAATAGTGATTGCTCAAATAGCCACTACGGTAACCCGTGTAAGCAGTAAAAATGCTGTATAGATTCGGCGTGAAGGTTTGTGATAATCCGGCTTCTAAACTGCCCGTGAAAATGTCTTCCCAGCTCTGGCTGTTTGATGAAGCCAACGAGTATTTGCCGAACGCTTGAGTCTGATCGAAAAGGGCAGAGCCACCTAGACTGTAAGAGCGGTTTTTAGTGCTATCGGCATAGACCAAACCTTTGGCATTGATACCAAGGCTTTCGTAATCTTCTTCTTGAGAGGCGTTACCACCGAGAGTCCATTCATTACGTAAGGTATCGCGATAGGTCGCGCTTAAGCTGATGGATTTTCTAGTGTCTTCAAGGCCTACTTTTTGGATTTCATAGCCACTGCGGTGAGGATCGTAGCCTGCACGAATAACCTCGTCGGTTTTATTCTGTGCTTGTTGAGTTTTCAGGGCGCGGCTTACCTGATCGGCATTGGAAGCAGGAGGTGTTGTAGGCCCCCATGCTGGAGAGGCGCCTGAAACACTGTCGTAGCTTATCTCTGCGTTGAGTGTCCAATCTAAGCCGATACTTTTCTCAATCGAAACCATGGTGTCATTGGCTGATACTCTGTCATCGTATTCCTCATAGCTAAGGTAATGAACAGAGATATGATCTTCAGCTAATGCCACGTTAGCCACTGCCGCTGCACTCAGCAGCGTAATTGGTAATTTTTTCATTTTTTTCTTATTTTGTTTTTTTAAATACTGATTTGTTCGTTGATGGATCGGTTAGTTACAACCACAGCCACCGCCACCAACACCACTGCCGCCGACGGAACCTTGTTTGTAAGCGAAGACCTTTTCAGAAAAGACGTCGAATTCAGGCACCGTGCCACCGGGTTTCATCTCTTTTTGAGCCAATGTGCCTTTTTCCCAAGGCTTTACGGGTTCAATACCAAGGAACTCATCAACGAAAGCCAAAGCAGAAGGTTTGTTACTCTCTTCTGGTGCTTTCTGTTCGATAACCAGTTGCTTTGCCTTGGGTTTAACCATTTCAATGTTTCGTCTGGTTGCACGTTTTGCTTCTTGGTTTGAATAATCACCGCCACTTGAATAAACGGTGCTGGAGATGATCTCCTCTTCAACGAGAGGACCTTCGTTTTTGTCAGTGGCTTGCTGCTCAACGGGCTTTTTGCCCAGACCACTGAGGTCGAGTTCTAGCGTGGCATTAGCCGTCATTGGAATAGCGAGTAGCCCAACAAGGGTGACTTTGATTAGCATTAAAGTTGCACTCCCATCTTGGTGAGGTCATCAGTAATCACGTCACTAATGTGGTTAATGGCACCAAAACGAATCTTGATAACCTTGCCTTGGTAGATGTAGTAAAGCGCAGGCATGCCGATAGGTTTAAACTCTGCGATCAACGCTTGTTCAGGGTCGTTAACAATAGGGAACTCCAGTCCGAGTTGTTTTTGAAACTCCAAGCCAACCTCAACATCTTCATCCACATCAACGCCTTTAAACGTGACGCCTGTGCCTTTGAGTTCGGTGTAGAGTTGATTAACTTCTGGTAGCTCTTCGCGGCAAGACACGCACCACTCTGCAAAGAAGTCGACAATGGTCAGTTCATCCTTGTTGAGTTGAAGTTTTTCGATGACGTCTGGCGACAACGAATCCCCTTCTTGATAAGCCATTGCAGGTAAAGAAAGGCACAGCGCCAATAGCGTTAGGGCTCGTGTAAACATGTTTTTCTCCATATTGTTTTTAACTTGTTTGTTTTTAATTCAATGCTTAAATTCAGGTGTTTCGAATCAAATGCTTTGTTTGGATTAGCGAGTGAGTTTGATGGTTGCCGAGTATTCAACGGCTAAAATGTCGGAAAAATACTCGTTGAGTTGGGTGGTATTCGTGGCACTAAACACGCGTTGTGGATCCCCAGCACAGTTCTCGAATTGAGCGATTCGAGAAGGGCTGACGCCATAGCCGATGAAGTTCATTTCGATGCCATATTGATTGATTGCGGTAGTACAGAACCCGGCGTTAACCAGTTGGTCAAACGTGTCTCCTTCGTCAGCACCGTCGGTGAAGAGCACTAGCTTTCTTCTGGTTTCGGGTACTGTGCTGACGTTGATTCCCCATGCTTGTTGCCAGCTAGGGATCAGTTGTCTCACTCCCCATAACAAGCCGTGAAAAGAGCGAGTACCGCCATTTGCTGTTAGGTTGTTTATCGAGTTTTGGACGCGGGAAAATACGCTGGTCAATGGCAGCATTGGTGAGTCTTGATTGCAGTCGCTTAACCATTGACTTGGCGGTGTAAATTTCACTGGTCGCTCTGAGTGAAGCGTCGCGAGGTTATCGACGGTCAGTGCCGCAGAGAAATTGCCATTGCGATAGCTAAGCCCATCAATACAGTAGATTCCTGCCGCTTCTTTGGATAACCAAGGTGGGCGCTGCGCTGCGACTCCAGAGTCGAAGGGAACGATTGAAATGCTTACAGAATCTAAATCGTTAGCGTTATTGCTCTGAGATTGAATCGTATTCAATGCATTGGATAAAATGGATTTCAACGACTGGATGTTTGAACCCATCGATCCAGACACATCAAGTACTAAAACCAGCTCCGTTGGAATCGAAGATTGCTTGCTTTCAACCACACCTTTATAACCACCACCTGTCGCCGTTACCTTGTTTGCATAGCTCTCATATTTGAAGTTAGGCAGTAATGTTGAAACTGAATAACCCAAACTAATACGGCAGCCTTGGTTTTCTGGTGTTAAGCCACTCACGCCTTTCAGTGTTGGGTGATAGTAATCTCGGTAAGCCATCATCATTGGGAGAGTGGCTTGGTCAGCAAAAGCACACGCTAATGCGGCCGAATCGGCGGCTTGCGCTGCTCGATTTGAAACCATCACTTGTGCGGAGATCATCAGGGTGCCAACAGCGATGAAAAGCGCGGGAAACAGTAACGCCAACAATGAAATGGTCATGGAGCCTTGCTGTTTTTTAAGCGCAATGCTGCCGAATATTGGTTTAACCATAATGCTTTCCTATCACGGCTGATGAACTTGAGAGTGTTTTAGGAAGATTGAGTCGCTTGTAGTCAAACGGTGTATTCACACATAAAGTGAGTTGAACCAAGGTGGATGGTCTTCCAACTAACGCAGGGTCGCCGCTACCCTCAACGATAAGTGCCTTTAGTTTCTCGATGGGAGGAGTGTCGCTTTGACAGATGATCCCGGCATGGATGTGCTTGTATTCCCAGTTCGAAGCAGTGGTATCAAATACACGGCTTTCAAGTACCAACCCAATATCGCTGCGCTTGATGTCTTGCGGAAGATAACGTTCGGCGAGATCGAGAAGCTGATCCTTTAACGTATTAGGTAATCCGTTTGGGCCTTGCTCTGGTTTCAGTTGCGTTAGTGAAACGGCGTTGACTAGGTTATATGTCACGTTGTCGAGCTGAGTCTGTAGGTTGAATAAGCGGTAGGTAGCAACAAGCCCCCACAAAATGATCATGAGTGCGAGTACAACGAAGGGGAATTCAATCGCTGCTGAACCCGCTTGTTTTTTTCGAGGTGTTTTATTTGTTGTCATAACTAACCAGTACCTTTCTTTTCAAGGTTGTCATGTTGCCGATAGACTCAGAAAACTGAGTTGATAGATTAGGTAATAAGGCAAATGAAAATGAGTAAGACACCTTGTACTCGCCTAACACTGCTCTGCTTTTGGATACCGGTTTCTCATTAACTAAATCTGAGAAGTTTTCGGCGTATAGCGGCGATGGATCCAAGACGAGCTTGCTCTTATCTATCAGTGGGAACTTTGCGATAGTCTCGGCAAAAGCTTGGTCTGAAATAGGACTAATCGGCCGTGTCTTGGCCTCACGAACACCCGCATTAACGGCTACATCAAGGATGATGTTGACCAACAGCAGGCGGCAGATCTCAAAGAAACCGATGATCAGTATCAGGAACGGTACCACCAACATTGCAAACTCGACGCTCTGCGCACCTTTTTGACGTAAGAGCATCACTGTTCTCCTTGCTCTGTTTTAGCAGCAAGCTCTTGGTAATACAGACTATTGTTGGCGAACTCAGGTTGAGATAGATGTGCACGAGCGATACTTTTCGCGGACGCACTGTCTCCAGAAAGCGCATAAGCCAGTGCTAGATTGAGTTGCAGTTTTACACTCGCTTCACCTCGGACAAAGATCGGGTGCAGAATTCGGATCCCTTGCTCTGGTTTACCATCGAGTATCCAAGCCATGGCTAAGTTGTTGCGATACTCATTACTGGATGGCATCAAGCTGAGGGCATGAGAGTAAGATTCACGCGCTTTTGAATACTGCTTATTGAGCGAGTAACTCACGCCTAAACTGTTGTGGGCGACATCATCAGTTGCGACTAATCTGACAGATTCTTCGAGAGCTGATGTGGCTTGTTCAAGCTCACCAAGCGCCAACCACGCGCGGCCAAGTTCTCTGTAAATCGCGCTCGATTGATTAAGCTCGATACCGTGCTTTAGATAATGCAGTGCCTCATCATAACGACTGGCTTGATTCGCAGCGGACCCCATTAGCAATAGTAACTGTGGGTCATCAGGCTTCGATATCAGCATCTTTCGGTACAGATCCATGGCACTTTCTGGTTTGCCATTCATCAGTGCAACCTCGGCGACTTTCATATCTTCAGAGGTCTCTTTTTCAACGTTATTCGTTGACTGACAGCCAACCAAAATCAGCGCTAAACCCAAGAGAACGATCTTGTTCATAAGCCCCCCAGAGTTTGTTTAAGGGATAACATGATTGGCACGACAATAATGCCCACGACAGGTAGCATGATGAAGACCACTAAAGGGAATGACATCTTGGCTGGTATTTTTCCTACCCACTCTTCAAGCTCTAAGAAGTGATATTGGCGGCTATCAGAGGCAATCAGCTTTAACGCTTCAGCGAGAGGCGTGCCGTATTGAAGCGCTTGATTCATGGTGGTCACAATATTGTTGATGTCAGGAAGCTGGACTCGTTTGTCTAGGTTTGAAAGTGCCGTTTGTGGTGAATCAAGAACCGATATCTCAGTCGCAGTGAGTAGCCATTCGCGTGACAATGCTGGAGAGATCGCACGCATCTCTTCACCGACACAGCGAAATACCGCTTCGAGTGTTAGGCCTGATGCGACACATACCACCATCAGATCGACGGCATCAGGAATAACGCGGCTAATTTGCATTCGGACTTGGTTCACGCGCCAATCTAGAATGCGGTCGAACAGGATGCCAACCACAATGGCGATTGCGATACATTCGGCTACAGAGTTCATGTTAAGCACTTGGATTCGAGTGACGTACCAAGCAATAGATCCCGTCACCATCGTCAGTAGTCTTAAGCCAAGAAAATAGATCTCTGCATTAGGACTCAACCAGCCAATGAGGATTAACTTCTGGCGTCGTGGTTTTGCACCTTGGAAGCGCCATTTACTTGAAGCGGTGGTGTACTTAGAGGAGTAGCTCGATACGCGAGTCAGTCGTTCAGCGACAACATCTCGTTTGAAGGAAGACAAGTGTGCGACAACTGTGAGTAGTAATGCACATCCCAACAGAAGCAAGGCAACATACATCATGATGAGAACCTTCTGTTACGAGTCAGAGCGTTCAAAATGAGTGTGCCTGAGCTGATGCTAATGACGGCGTAGGTTAGTACCCGCTGTCCCGATTCTGTGTTGAACAATTGGACTATCATGGCGGGTTCCATCAAATAGATACCACCCAATAACCCCAAGGGTAAGATAGAAAGAAAGAGGGCTGTCATACGAGGCTCCGAGGTTAAGCTCTTGACCTTTTTTCTCATCGCTCGATTGTCATGCATGGTTCTGCTTAAGCTTTGAAGAATGTCGCGCAGTTGGCCACCATTCGATTGATTCAGGATCAACGCGACCGAGAAGTAGCGGAAACTGCTGTAAGGAAGGCGAACGCATGCATCATCGAGGCTTTGTCGAAGGCTTAAACCGAGCGTTAAGTTATCGCGAATATAGGAGAACTCACGTCCTAATAGCCCTGGTTGGGTTTCTGACACTTGTTCAATTGCTTGTGGGACTGAGAGCCCCGCAGCCACCGCTCTAGAAATTAAGCCAAGTACGTTGATGATGCCTTGTTCGAACTCTTCTACCTGCATTTTTCGGCGGTACATCACCAAGGCACATGTGCATACAACCCAAAGTCCAACAGCGGAGAAAAGTTGATGATGCATTGCCAGTTGGGGAAATAACATGTGGCCTGATGCTGGGAAACCGATAGCTGATAAGACAATAAAGTACTTATCCCAAACTGGCAGCAATGCATTCATTCGTAAAAAGAAAGCATGCAGTTTGTTGCTACGCTGGTGGTTGGTTTTTTTGATTGAAACGTCAGCTGTAAGCGGTCGTTGACTGCCGCTTACCAATAACAGCCGTTTATTGACGGTGGCTTGCTTTGAGCTCAACCTGAGTAACCCGATCGCGATAAACAAAACGAAAACAGTGAGAACTAAGATCATCAGGCTTCAAGCTCCATCGCTACTCTTAGTTGAGCATCGAGTTGGTGGTATTTGGCTTTTTCATTGAAGCTTGGTACGCACTTAGCACTCTTGTATTCGCCAATCAGGTTGCCTTGTTGATCCTCTGATAACGGCTTGAATTTGAACAAATCTTGAGTGATGTATTGTTCTCCTTCTAACCCTTGCACCTCGGTGATCGAAACAATGCGTCTTTTGCCATCACGCATTCTTTCGACTTGTATAACCACATCGATGGTGTCTGCGATTTGGCGGCGCAATGAGAACAGAGGCAGAGTCGCTTGGCTCATCATCAACATGTTTTCCATGCGAACTAGTGCATCAGTCGCCGAGTTTGCGTGCAATGTACAGAGTGAACCATCATGGCCGGTGTTCATTGCCTGCATCATTTCAAAGGCTTCATCGCCACGAACTTCGCCTAAAATGATACGATCTGGTCGCATACGTAGAGCATTTCGCACCAATTCTCGCTGAGTAATCGGCGTTAAGCCTTCTGCATTGGCTAGGCGGGTTTCTGCTCGTACAACATGAGGTTGTTGTAGACGCAGTTCTGCGGTGTCTTCAATGGTAATGATGCGTTCTTGAGGTGAAATGCTAAAAGACATCGCATTGAGCAGTGTGGTTTTACCTGCACCAGTGCCTCCCGCAACAAGCACATTAAGGCGTGAGCGAACAATAATATCGATAAGCTTAACCATCGATTTCGACATTGCGCCAAACTGAGCCAATTGGCTGAGTGTTAGCTTATTCTCATTGAATTTTCGGATGGAAATGTAGGTTCCATCAAGCGCTAGCGGTGGGATCATCACATTGACACGGCTACCATCATCCAATCGAGCATCGACTAATGGATTCGATTCATCGATTCTTCGCCCGACCTTGCTGACGATGCGTCGCGCTAGGTTGAGAAGTTGTTCTTCATTGCGAAATTGAACTGCCGTTTTTTGCAATTTTCCTGAGCGTTCTACGTAGACTTCACGGTACCCATTGACCATGATGTCGGTAATGCCTTGGTCTTCAATTAAGGGCTGCAGTGGGCCTAATCCTAGAAACTCATTGAGCAATTGTTCCACTGAATGAGCGACATCTTTGTGACCAAGCGGTAACTGCTTAGAGACCACGATATCTGACACCATTTCGGCAATTCTAGCTTCAAGATCGGGTGCGCTTAAGCTCACTACAACCGATGGATCGATCGCCTTGATGACCTCTTCATGAATCACATGATAATGCTCACGAACTGAGGGTGTTGATGAGAGGGCTTCATGAGACCGAGCTCTATTCGTTACAATCGGATCTATGGCTTGTGTGTTCTGACCAAACATTATGCGCCTCGCTTCCAAAAACGGCGGCTGCCTTGTTGCGGCTCACCAGTGACTAGTTCAAGTAGAGAGTTAAACGCGAGCTTCACTTTCCTATTGCCTTTATGGGCAGGCTGACCAAGCGATGACTTGCTCAAGAAATGGTTAGGCAAAAATGGAATCATGACGTCTACGGATGTACCGAGTGATTTCTTCACATCATTGACCGAAATAAGGGATGCGGAATCGGACTTACAATGGTTCAACACCACAATGGTTTGTGAAGCTGCTTGGTTTTGAAGTCGTTTGATTATCTGGCCTGCATTGCGAATGGAGCTGAGTGTAGGCTCGACCACAATGATTCGGATATCGGCACTTTTAAGCGCTTCAAAGCCAACCTGGTCACGCAATGAATAGGTCGGAATGTCGATCAGTAAGTAGTCTGAACTTTGCAGGCAGAACTTTGTAAACTGATCGAATGCACTCTTTTGTGGCCAAAATGGTGTGGTGTCTAAAGGTAGATAACCGGTAAAGAGCGTGTGCTCGGGTGACACACTGATCCCACTGCGCTCAAACACGAGAGGTTCTAATCTTTCTGGGTATTGTAAAAGCTCTACCAACGCCGTGTTGCCTTCGACATTGAGTAGCAAATCTAAATCACCCATCGAAAAATCGAGGTCCATACAAGTTACTCGTTTATCGAGTTCGGCAAGCTGCTGCGATAACGTCGCTATAATGGTGCTGCTTCCTGAGCCACCTTTTGCACTGACAATGGAAACGATTTTTTCATTTCGTTTTTCGTTGTTGAGTTGCAAAGCAGCAAAGGAGACGTGTTCAAGATCTTGTGGTGTCACAGGGTTGACTAAATAGTCACTGGCACCGGATGCGAGCATTCCACGGTAAGCAAAAATTTCGGTTGAATGACCAATCGCGATAACTTGGCACCCAGTACGTTGTATTAAACGTTGCACAACCTGTTTCGACTCTGGCAATTCGCTATTCAATACATCGAGGAAGATGGTTTTAACGTCATTCTTAAGTACCTCTCTCACTACGTCATCTTCTTGATTCGAAGAGGTTGTGATGTTGTTGATACCGAAATCATTCAGTGTGTATGTGAGCGCTAATGTATCGAGTTGCTCCGATGCCGCGATCAGTACCGTTAAGTTGTGTACTTGATTCATTGCGAACCTCCTAGCGTGGTATTCGAAGAGCCAGAGTTTGTCTGTTGGTTTTGTGCTGGTGGCGCAAAGTAGTTATCGATGCTGGACACCGCTTTTTGTCCTTGTGTACTGTCGATGGGCTGACCAACTATCAGGTCTTTTGGATTTGCGACCATTTGCGCCAGTGCATTGGCATTCGCACAGCCAAAATTGCGCTGAGTACGATAGGCGTTGAGTGTGGTTCTTGGTGTTTTACCCGCGTCACATGCCGTTACTTTGGCACGATAAGATTCAACAAAAATCGTGATGTCGCCTTTACCTTGCGCCGCAGTGTCTGACACTGAAATTTGCGAAGGGTAGAGCCCTGACTCGATCAGACGAAGCCTAACTTTTTCACTTTGGCTTTCTCCTTTCTGAGTCGTATTTTCAATCTTGACCATTAAGTTGGATAGCGTGCCTCGGCGAGCAATAAAGTCAGAGATATCAGCTTTCTCTTGAGCCGATAACGTTTTGCCCGACAGTGTTAAAGTCAGTTTGTTTGTCACGGACACCACATCCACAGAAGGTTGTTGGGTTGTAGGCGTTGGCGCGCAACCCGCAAGCGCAATGAGAGCGGGCAGTAATAAGGATAATTTGTTCATGATGTCCTCAGTAGTAGAACCCGTTGTCACCCAGTAAGCGAGGCTTCTGGTTGTCGGTATAAGTCGCTTTATTATTTGATGTTTTTTGTTGCTCTCTTGGCCATGCCAGTAAACGTTCAACATCGCTCAATGGGATTAAGCCATCGGTTGGTAGTGGCATTGAGTCCGAACGAGTCGGTTGAACTAGGTAAGCCGTTACAATGATGATCAGCTCTGTTTCTCTACGAGTGAATTCAGTCGAGCGGAACAGGCTACCGAGTACTGGTATCTCACCGATGAGCGGGACTTTTTGTAGTTGTTCGATGTCTTCCGATTTCAATAGCCCACCTAAAGCAAAGCTCTGCCCACTTGCCAATTCAATGGTGGTGGAGGCGCTACGAGAAGTAAAAGAAGGGAAGTTAGTTCCGTTTATCACTTGTTGGCTCTCGATTGAGATGTTACTGACCTCGGGATTTACTTTTAAGCTGATACGGTTTTGACTGAGCACGGTTGGGGTGAAGTTCAGTTTTACACCGAAATCCTTGTATTCAATCTGAGTGGTGTCAGCCGTAATCAGTGGTAGCGGTACTTGTCCACCAACCAAAAACTCAGCATCTTCACCTGACATTGCGGTCAAGTTAGGTTCAGCAAGCACAGACATCATGCCGTTGGTTGCTAGCGCATCAATCAGAGCAGTAATGCTCGGCTTGCCCCAACTACTGACATTAGGCAGCTTTGAAAATGAAAATTGCCCCACACCGCCAGCGATTGAACCCCATTTGATGCCCAACTTATTGGATACATTTCTTGAGACTTCAGCGATTTTTACACGAATGTTGACCTGATTTGGCATGGTGACAACCAATTGATTGATCAGCTCATCATCATTGAGTTGAGTCTGCTGATTTTGATTGGTTGAACTACTGCTGTTGTTACTGTTTCCCTGTGAATTCGAGCTCTCTTGTTGTTCGGTAGAACCGACAATAGGGGATAAGTAGCCTTTCGCGAGCGACACGATATTGTGTGCCATCATCGGAGAAGGAACGCGTCCTTTAAGCCATAACTTTCCGCCCAGAGATTCCGCGTTGACTGACGCTTCTGGGAACTTGTTTTTAACCAGTTCATTGAACTCGCGGCTGTTATGCGTGACGCGAATCTTGTTGGTATAAATCACGCGTTCTTGTTCATTCAAAACGGTGATCGTAGCGCTGCCAGCTTGCTTACCGAATATCATCACTTTGGTATTGGTTAAGGTTTGGTAATTAGCGATATGGGTGTTAGAGATGAAAATGGATTTCGCTTTTTCAGGTAAGCGAATCATTCTCGCCTCATTGATCGTCACATCAAATGTTGATGCTGTAGATGCAAAAGAGACACATAGGCTTGATAGTAGGAGAACACTCCACCAACGACAGATGTTAGCCATTGTTATCAGCTCCAGTTTTATTATTGACGGTTTTATTTTCGGCTCTAAATTCCACCAAACCCACGTCAGGTAATACCTGAGTTGTGTCTGGAGAAATGACTTTCAGCGTCACGGCATTTGCGTGTTGAGGTTGATCTTGAGCCTCGTTTTGCCCGCGTAATACAAGCGTTAACTTTCCTAATTGCTTCGCAAGTACCACTTGGTTTGCTTGCTCGGGTGTCACTTCTAAAGAGACACTGCTGTCGTCAGGGATACCATTTTCGAAACCATTCGATTCCCGAGCCTTTTGATAAGATTCTGCCGTTTGCTTGTTATTAAACGCCAAGACTCTTGCATCATGCACTATCGTTGTAACGTACAATCCTTGAGATGAATTGCCATAACGAAGTAGCTCACCATCTTGTGAACCGAGTAGGAGAATATCTACTCGGTCGCCCGGCTCAATGAAGCCTGAATTAGACGTGACTTGATCGACAGGGACTGAAATCGCGCGATAGCCCGGTTGCAACTTCAATGAGAGCGAGTAGCCACCTTCGGGTTCGGTAATGTCCGCTTTCGACAATATTGAGTCTTTGACGAGTTTGGTGCGTGCTAGCCCTGACATCGTGTGGTCGGCAGAAATATCTTCCGGTGTCACGTGGTCGATGTAGTTCTCTAACTCTTGCTGTGGAACTTCTTTCCATCGAAACGAGTTTGGAGTGTAGGTTTGGCCTATCTCGATAGTGCGAGTTGGAACCAGCACTTTGATCGTTTTCTCAGCAGCCGATACGGAGGTGCTCGCAGACTCGTTATTGGTTTGACTCAACAGTAAAACGGACAATCCGAGCACCGAGCAAAATAACGACAGCAACATGAGTCGCTTGGCAGTCATAACTATTCCTTTAATTTACGGTAAACGGACTTATTCTGATTTTTGAGCGTCTTTGAGCTTATCGACGACAGTCTGGTAAGTGTCAGTAATGGCTTCGGTTAGATCACCATTCTCGCCGCCTACAAAATTAAGCAAGACCACTGACATTGCTGCTGCGAGAATTGCGTATTCGATAGCGGCCGCGCCGCGCTGTTTTTTCTTGTTAAACATGTTGTTATTTCCTAGATGAAAGCAGCCTCAGCTGAGGCTGCTGTGGTCATTAATAAAGGTGTCGTTAGTCTGCAACTAATCGATATAGATAAGCTGATGAATAGCTCGCGGTAGACACGTCAGTCTCCGCCATCGTCGTCATATTCAACCCTTTGAAGCGGCCATAAGGTGCAGGGTCGCTGGTGATGTAGTAGCCATAGCTACCACCAGTTGCTTCGTTGAACTCAAACACTTCGTTGTTAAGTGGCAATAGGCTATACAGTTCAGCTTTTGTCGGGTAACGCCAATTGGCTTTGCCACAAATACTTTTGGTGTTTTGTGCTGTGATAAGAGGGGCAATATCTACGTATTTCTTGAAACGGCTGCTATCACCTCGAGAGAAGAGTTGCCAAACCAAGTTGCTGTCTGTGTCTTGAGCACACACTGCATTTTGTCGATTGGTTACTACCGTTCCTTGCGCATTTAGATACTGATAATTAGCAGACTTTTCTCTGAATAATCGAGCTAAGACGACTTTGTCTTCAGAACCATCGGTACGAGCTTTATCTAAGGTTTGGCTACTTTCTTTAGTGTCGTAACTTGTGATGTATTGTTGATCACCGCTTGCTGCACTAGACCAGTAATAAAACGTGGTTCCATTATCGAAATAAGATTTGTCGTATTCTGGCTTGAGTCCCAAGTAATTTGGAAATACGTCTGTATCCAAGGTCATTTTCGAATTTGAACCTTCGACAGCTTTGGTGTTAATCGACAGCAACTGCGCTAAGTGTGGAACTTCCCAGTCACTAAAACCACACAGCTTGTTGTTATTCGTGCTAGCGAGTAGTTC
The DNA here is from genome assembly GCF_963889365.1 of Vibrio sp. OPT20. NCBI lineage: Bacteria > Pseudomonadati > Pseudomonadota > Gammaproteobacteria > Vibrionales > Vibrionaceae > Vibrio > Vibrio sp. OPT20. The sequence goes on from NZ_CAWPOA010000078.1 coordinate 171,016, forward strand.
GTTGCTGCCTAGTATGCTGGCGTATCCGGTCGCTGAAGCATCATAGGCAAGATCGTCAGCACCATTTGGTCGGCCGTCTTTGAGCAGTGTCCATACTCGGCGTTTGCCTTTGATATTAGTGTCTTCAACACAACGCCAGCCTTGTTGGTAGGTGGTGCTTTTTGGTAGGTAGTTGCCTAACTCGTCCAATTTAGCAAAGCGGCTGCTTACCATTGCGTCTGTTTGAGAAACGCTAAAGCCATTGTCTTTTGCCAATTTCAGTCCATCTTTTGCTAGCACTTTTGATTGTACTAAGTTGTGGATTTTGGCCGTCGTGTTCATCTCACCGACAAACTTCTGGAACAATGTTGTTAGGGTGGCAAACTCCGAGCCCATCGATTGTGTTGATGTATTCAGCTCACTTGTGAACGAATTAACCATGCCATATTGATACTCTAGGTCTGAGATAGCCTTGTACAGGTCTAAACTTGCCTGGTGAATGTCCTTAGCCAATGACGCTGAGCTTAGTGCGTTGGTCGAGCTGGATAGACTTATGGACTTTTGCTGCATGAGCGCTAATTTTTGAGCAAACTCAGAACCAGAGACTAGTGCGCTTAGTACAACGATGTTTTGCTCTAATTTAGCGACTTGATCCTTATACGCCTTTACCTTGTTAATGAATTCAAGGCTCTCAGCATCAGTTCGGCTTTGAGCAACAGAGGCCTGAAACTCAAGAGCTTTTAGCTTTAGCTTTGTGTTCTTAAGATCATCTGCCCATGGTTGGGTCAAAGCCTGCAGTTCTACTACTTTAGCTTGAGCTTCCGCTTCTAATGCAGCGTAACCTTTGCTCTTAGATTGATTGTCGGTTAGCCAGGTTTCTAAATAAAGCTCCGTAGCGTTAATTTTTGTATCTTGTGTACTCAAAAATGCGGTTATTTCAGTCGTCGCGCTGTCTACACCAGTAAGTAACTCTGCACCCGATGGTAATTGCCATTTAGCGTATGCGTATTTTGAATAATATTGCTCAACAGATTCCTGGCCTTTGTTGATAGTGACAGCGACGCCATTTTTATCCGCTAATATATTCATTGACTGATTCGATACCAAGTAACCACCACTTCTTAGATTTGATGGCAGTGTTGCAGGATCTCGTTGCGATAGCGTAATCACTTCATTGGTGTCTGGAAGCGTCCAACCAGCGATATCACAATCATCCAGTTGTGCGACTTTATCGAAGACGGTATTGATTTCTGAAGAGAATCGTTTTGCCCAGAACGTCGGTTCCCCTTGTCCTTTGTCATCGTATTCAGCAATACAATTTAAGGAGTAGGTATTCCATGAGCCACCGTAACTAAAATCAGCGACCTGCGAACGGGTTTTCATCGGTACGAATTTTAATGCAGTGAAGCTACTAACAGCATCTGTAGCCCAAAGGGTGTCACTGACTGAATTGGAAACGCCTTCTTTTGCTTGTTTCTTTAGTCGAACTCCGACATTAGCCTTGTCGTACGCTTCTGGGCCAATAAATTGAGGTTTTGAAACAACAGGATGCCAAGTGACACCTTTATCGTTGGTGAACTCATAGTATTCGGCTTGGTCAAAACGAACCGATTGACCCTCAACGTTGGCGGTTAAGTAATCCCATTGAAATCCATTGGTATTGATTGGGTTACTACCAGTGAATGTATTCACGATTTTAGGCGAGGTTGGCGCGGGTATTTCAAACACCTTAGTAAAGGCTTCTGTTGTTAATGCTGATGCGCCATGAGGCATACCATTAGTTGGGTTCTGCCTTACTCGTAATTGCACTTCAGCGATGTTCTTATCTACATTGCCAATCACTACAGGCTTAGCGGTTACTTTTGTCCAAGTTGAACTGGAGTCGAGTGTGACTTCGAAGTGCTCGGGCTGAGTGAATTCGCCGAAGTATGTCCAATCGAGCGTGTTGTCGGTGTCGTTAACCACCAGACCAGTCGGGGCACTTGGTGCTGACGGACGAACAGTAAACGCGACATCGTTGGTTAACTCTGAACCGCTAGGACGACCCGTAATCGGATCTCGTTTAACGCGTACTTGGATTGAATCGATAGCGTAAGCTTGGTCATTTAGCTGATATGGTTTTGTGGTAACCACTGCCCAGCCGGTGTTGAGTGCATTGATCTCGTAATCCGTTACCTCTGAAAACCCGGTAACAAACGTCCAGTCAAATGTATCTAATCCGTCATGAGAGTTTGGTGATGTCGGTGCGGCAGGCATACTAGGAGTAACAGAGTAGCCCTTGTCTGAACACAGCGCTTCGCCAGGATCATGTTGAGGATCTGTACCTGCTTTTACTCTTACACAGATTTGCCCTTTGGCAAACGTCTCATCTGGGATAGCCTGTGGGTTGCTAGTTACAGGGGTAAAAGTAATGCCTCTATCGAGAGAGTATTCGTAGAAATCACTTCCCGTAAATCCTTCAACGTCTGTCCATGCGAATGTGTTTTCTGCATCGTCAACAATCGGTGAGGTTGGTGCTATAGGTTGATTTTCTGAGCGAGTGAATACAGAGCTGATAACCAACGGAACTCCCGCGGGGCGGGCATCCAGTGCATTTGACTTAACGCGAACCGAAATCGTGTTTGCAGGAAGTGAAACATTGCCAACAAGATACGGCAGTGCGGTGACGTCCTGCCAACCATTACCTAGATTAATCTCGTAGAAAGATGGGTCGTTGTATCCATTAACCCAAAGCCAGTTGATCTGATTGGTGCTGTCGTTAGCAAATTCCAATACCGGTTTTACTGGTTGGATTGGGGTTACCGTCATCGATTGTTCTGATGCTGAACTTAATCCTGTTGGGTGACCTAGCGAGTCATCTTTGGCTACACGAACTTTTAGATGTCCAACTGGAATATCTAGATCTGGAATGTCTTGAGGCTTTTCAGTCGCTTTTGTCCAGTTTGAGCCGTTATCTAATGAATATTCATACAAACCTAGTTCATTAAACGAGTCGACAAATGCCCAATCAAATTGATTGATCGCGTTATTCACACTAATCCAGGCTGGAGCAGCAGGCACTGTCGTTAGCGTAAACGCTTTGTCTGAAAGCATGGGCTTTCCGGCAGGGGTATTACGAACGTTAGACGCAGCAACTCGAACTTGAACGGCTCCTTTGTCGAACGCCAGTTTCCCTACAACAATCGGCTTACGAATTACCGTTGTCCAAGTCTTCCCTGAATCCAATGAATATTCGTAATCTGTGTTGTGAGTGAAGCCACGCACAAGCTGCCAATCGAAGGTGTCTGAGGCATCATTGACTTGACCGTGCTTAGGAGCTGGCGGCCTAGTGATGATTTCATTTCCATCGATGTCTTCTTGGGAAACTTTGAGTTGGTCTCGGTATTCCTTACCAAGTTGTTTCAATGCGCTATCGGTTCCTGATGCGCCATGAGACAGCAAATCGGTCTTGGCTTTAAATTCTGCTAAATCAAGCTCTGCCAGCTTGTACATAGATCCTTTTCGAGCATTTACTTGGTCGACACCTGCATCAACAGAAGCCATTTGTGCTTCCTGAAGTACGCGAGTAACACCGCGCGCAAACATGTGTACTTCACGGCTTTTGGTTGAGTTTGATGCGGAATAATCACCAACAGCCAGTTGTTTATCGATGCCTAAGTCGCTGGCTACAAGCTGGGTTGCTTCATCAAAACTGATTCCACTGGTTCTCGATACACTTGCAATGAGAGACGTCACGGGGCTAATCACGCCCGAATTGCTACTCGGTACTTCTAGCGTAAATCCGGATTCAATAGGCTGATTCGGTGAATCCATATCGATAGTTATACCGGCAACCGCTTCGACCAATATTGGGTATTGGGCGACATCATTGTCGACGTCTAGTTGGAATCGTCCTTCGGCGTCCGTAGTGGCAATTTCTCCATCAGCAGAATCACACATGGCATTGCTGTTTCTGTCTAAACAAACCTTCGCGTTGCGTAAATAACCATCCAAAGCTATGCCCGAAATATTCTGAGAACTTAGCTTAGTTTGTGACTGTTTGAGCTTCGGATCTGACTCTGCTCCGCCACAAGCAATCAGCATTGTGGAAACGAGTGAAACACTCATTAATTTGTATGGATTCCTTACCACCTGAACTCCAAATAATTTATAAATTACCCATAGGAAAGGCGGAGGATATTAATTTAAATGATAGTAATTATCAATATCATTTGATCTTTTATTTCGTTAAGTGATTTAATAGCAAAATAAAATACTATCAATCAAATCATAAACTAGGTGAATCGGTCGAAAAAATGCACAATAAATTCTTAATATGCAAATTGTCACTAGCAATATCTAGTGTCTTAATGGTCTCTGGATGTGGAGGTAGTTCTGATAGCGAAAACCCAGTTGGGTCTACGGCTTCAGGCTATGCATTTCTAGATTCATTAGTATGCGCTGATGCAGATCTGAATGGCGTATGCAGTGATCAAGAGAAACAGATTGCTGATGTTTCTGGGTACGCACAGCAAAGGCAATATGATGGTGCAATTTTGACTGCTTCTCCTGGTATGAAAGTGGTGACGCCTTTCACAACTTTGATTCATAGCGAGATGATGTTTAACCCAACGGTAAGTAACGATGTAGAGCAAGCAAAGGCATCGCTTCAAAGTAAGTTAGGCGATCATGTTGGCATCAATTTTAGTGTGCTGGATTCAACTCATGGGTCTAAAGATCTATCAAATCTGTTGTTAAAATCTATGAAAAAGGCGCAAAGTGACGGTAAGCAGTCTTCTTATACCAATATTGCCCATGCTCTTGATTTGATGATAGAACATAAGACTTTAGACTTATCTAATATTGACGTTGCTGGTACAGTTTCTCGGCATCTACAAATTGAAGATTCTTTGGTTGTTCGCGGTTCACAATCGGTACCGCAATTGTCTGGTGCGAAGTCGATAGCTCTGAATCCAGCGAGCAGTCAGATTGTGTTTTTAACGGCTAATGATGTGGTTATGCAAATTGATAGCTCTTCACGCAATAAGCCGGTGACAATCAATGGTGACCCTGCATCTCAAGCGGTTTCTGGTCTGGTTAGTATCCGTTCGCACGACGACGATGATTATGACGACCATGACGATGATGATGACGACGATGATGATGATGACGATCACGGAGGTGGCACTGGAGGCGGAGAAATACCGGTAGACTCGAGTGAAATCATTCAGTTAGTTCCTGCGCTAAATGGTGTTCAGGCATACAAGGTTTACAAACCGACCGCTTACGTCTCACCCACATCGAGTGATATTTGTAATAGCCAAGGCGCTAATGGTGTTTTCCTCACAAGCCTCAATGGTTCGAATAATAACGATGTTGGCGTGAAGGCTTTTGCGATTGATACATACAGCAGTCGTAGTGGAGGCACGCTTCCACCCATTCCAAAACCTAATCCAGCCGTGCCGCCTAAATCGAGTGAGTCGTGCATCAATGATAACTTCGCAGCAGTGGTTCCTCTGTTACAAAGTGGCTCGTTACTAGCGATTAAAAATACCGGAAGCTCGATATACTCACAGCAAGAACTCAAATTGCTAAGTGCTAATAAGCTAGTAATGAAAAGCTGGAGTCACGCATTGAAAGCTACCTCATCGCAAGTCATGCCATCTTATGATGAAAGTGAAGCATTGGTTGTCTATAAGAATTACCTTTCAAACAGCAGCTTAGCGGCAGAAGTTATCGATACGGCTAACCTATCCACTAAGATGACGATTGATAAGTTAAACCTTAAAACAGCCAATATTGTCGTGAATCAGCAGATATTGTTGGGGTTGGATAGCAATAAGGTTGAGTGGGTGTCTAACTCGATACAACAAACCGTACTTGGGGAGCTGACCGTTGATTCTGCTATTAGCAAGATAGCGACATCGCGAGACGGAAAAACCAGTGCGATTACCACAGCAAGTTCTCTTTATATCGTTGATAACATGACGAGAACCTTACTTGTAACAGAGTCTCTGAGTAACAATGCTATCAAGTCTTTGTATGTGTTAGAAGATAAGGTGATTGCGTTAACTTCTTCGGGTGCGGACTATTATCAGTTCCGAAATATCAGCGGCCCGGCTCTCAAGGTTGGCAGCCAGTTGGTGACCAAAGAACTCCTCAAAAAGTGGGAAGACAGCGGCAATTCAAGTTGGAGTTCAACGAACTTGGGCTACATTCTTTCTCAAACGGGCACGGAAAGTGAAATCTCCGATCAATTCAAAAACGTAAACCTCTCGTTTTCTCCGACCAATGCGACAACTTCAAGTGGCATCTCTGGTGTGCACGTCAGTGGCTTAGAACGAGGTGAATGGCTAACTTTTTATAAGGCGCTGTAAGCCTAATAGTTCAATGGAAGGGGAACATTTTTTGTTGAGCTAGGAAGTCAACTTATGTGTTTGGTTGACTTTTTTCCTTGCTACTAGTTCTATCTGAAATTAAAAGCGTGGTATTACTTAAGTGTTGTATTGCGCTTTTCTGTTTTAGATATTGCCTTTTTTGGTGTTCTTTGAACCTATTTACCTTATCGGAATTCAAGGTAAGTTGTTGTGTGAAATTTCCTCCTGATCTTTACTCCTCCCAAAGTTCTACTACATCCAATATGGTGTCTATATCATTATTATTTTTGTCCTCTTTATTCTCCAAAATGACGTATAAAGATGATGATATCTTATCCATGTTAGAAGTTTTGTCCGAAGAGAATACGAGGTTTTCCTCTTTATCGTACTGGAAGCTAGTATTTTCTATCGAATGCTTACAAACGATACTAGAACAACTTCTATCTAGGGGGAGGTATTTTTCATTATCAGCATAGGCTGTATTTATCCATAACATGAAAATACAGCTAGTAGTAATGACCGATATTCGAGTGAGCATGGCTAAAACCTTGGATTTTGTTGGCGTTGAATTTTTTATTGTACTATTCATTATCGATTAAATGAAACTGTGACTTAAAATAAATATCGAAAATAGTACTTCTTACGTCATTCAATTTGATGTTAATAGGTGGTTCTCTCACCATTGATAGTTCAACGTTGTAGGTGGATTCTTTGATTTCTTCATTAAATATATAATTTAATGAAAGTGAATTTAATAAATTTTATATTCAGTTGAATTCTATCTAATATTTTCTGGTCGCACATCTTACCAGTGTCTGTTAACTTTCTTGAATAAATAGAATTAAGTCTAGTCATGAATGGTTATTAACAGAATTAACGTGTTGTTATGATATATTTCAAATTGTGACGAGTTGTTAATAAGATTTAATGTAAATACATACAAAATATCATTGAATACACCCTAACTAAGTTGTACCTTAGCCTTGATTTATAAAATGTATATCTGGATGTATAATGAAAAAAATAAGTAAAATAATCATTGCGTTACCTATCATGTTTTCTAGTTTTGCGCATGCTGAGCAGAATTACTTTAATAGTTTCAGTTTTGGCCTTCAAGGTGGGCAAAATGAAGGTTTGGACCAATATTTAGGATCCAAATTTTCAGAGAAAGAAGAGCAAGACCTTGTGGGCGCATATGCTTCACTATCTTTCTCATTGACTAACAATGTATTCGTGGAAACTGAATTCTCTGGGATGAGCACCGGAAAAACTCAGTTTAGAGATCATTATGCTGGATTAGGGTTTAACAGTAACTATGTCAATGGAGTCGTGCCTTTTTTATCTGTTGGCGTAAATCGTATCGATGCAGAGCGACGCGAACTTGAGTTTAGTGAATATGCTCCTTCTGCGCATGTTGGTTTCAAATATACTCCAATTAGCTTTCTGACTTTTACTCCTAGTTATCGTTACTCTTACGTTGATAAAAATACGATGAATAAATACTCGCTAATGGGCGAGATAAACTTTACTGATTTTTTTGCGATTGAGTTAGGTGCAAGCTATAAAACTTATAAAGAATCTGAACAATGGTCTGGGGTAACAGGTTTAAAGTTCTACTTTTGATTTAAAAGTAAACCTGATTCCTTCCAAGGTTGCTACTTTGTAAGTTAAGAATACAGATCCTCATAGAATTGTTCTATGAGGATTTTTTCGTTCTTGCTGCTTATCTATAATACCCATTCAGTCTTCAGTCATTGTAGAGCTATGAGGATGCATTATGTACACCGAATGAATGCTACTCAATCACTTATTAAGGTCGATATGGTGTAATTCATAATTCATAATTCATAATTCATATTTTTTTCGACATTTAAAGCCTCCTCGTTTACCGCCACATTCTAATTTTACTATCAAAGGTTTCGTTGCTCACCTTGTAAATGCCAAGTTAATCATTTGTTGATTCTAATGAAACGAGAGTATGATGTTGGATTAATGATAAGGAAATTCTACTCATGAGTGAACCTGTTACGAATTGGAAAACGCCGCAAAACTTCTTATTACTGATTTCGATTGTTGTCCCTATTGCGTTTTCGAGCTGGATGGCTTTGCTGAATAACTTCGTGATTGAGAAAGCGAACTTTGATGGTGCCGATATTGGCTTGCTGCAAAGTGTTCGTGAGATCCCAGGCTTCTTAGCGTTTACCGTGGTGTTTGTATTGGCATTCATTCGTGAGCAACGCTTTATGTTGATATCGCTGGCGATGCTGACTGTAGGCACGGCGATTACCGGTTTATTTCCTACACTCACAGGCTTGTTGCTGACTACGGTTTTGATGTCTACGGGTTTTCACTATTTTGAAACGCTGAAGCAGTCTCTGTCACTGCAATGGTTGAGTAAAGAAGAAGCGCCAGAGATGCTAGGTAAGATGATCTCCGTTGGCGCGTTAGCCTCGTTAATCACTTATGGCTCGATTTGGATGATGCTAGAGCAATTTAAACTCGACTTTGCTTGGGTGTATGGCATTACCGGAGGCATCGGTTTTATTTTAGTTTTGGTGATGACCTTTGGTTTCCCTGAGTTTCAAACCAAGACTCAGCAAAATAAGAAATTGGTATTGAGAAAGCGTTACTGGCTCTACTACGCTCTCACCTTTATGAGTGGTGCAAGAAGACAGATCTTCACGGTGTTCGCAGGCTTTTTGATGGTAGAGAAGTTCGGTTACTCGGCTGCTGATATAACGCTACTGTTCTTAATCAACTATCTGTTTAATTTTTTGTTTGCCAAACGTATTGGTCGATTTATTGGTGTAGTCGGTGAGCGCAAAGCGCTGATCTTCGAGTATGTTGGTTTGATTGGCGTGTTTGTCGGTTATGGCTTGGTGCAAAGTGCCGAGTGGGCGGCTGCGCTGTATGTGGTCGATCATCTGTTCTTTGCATTGGCGTTGGCGATCAAAACCTATTTCCAGAAAATTGCAGATCCTGCTGACATGGCATCAACCGCGGGTGTCTCTTTCACCATCAATCATATTGCAGCGGTTGTTATTCCAGTCGCGTTTGGTGTGATTTGGTTATCGTCTCCTGCAACGGTTTTCTACATTGGTGCAGTGATGGCGGCGGTTTCTTTGGCGCTGTCTTTAAACATTCCTAAGAAGCCTGAAGAGGGTAACGAAGTCCGGATGTTCAGCTGGCGCTAAGTTGGTTTCAATCTGATGAGATAGACAAATAGCTCCAATAGCGATATTGGAGCTTTTTTGTATGTGCTGAATGGAATACCTAATTAACTTTTAATCGGATTAGCTTCTTACGGTTTTTAATCCACCACGCAGCTTGAAGATTCCCTTTGGTGCCTTGGTCAGCAAGATGCCACAAAGTAGAGGGATCATCATAAGCAGAGATTGTTCAGATAGAACCTCACCATTGATGTAGCAAGAGATCAGTAGCGCAACCACTGGGAAGATTAGGAAGCAGATAGACGCTTGGAAAGGCGTCGAAACTTGTCCTAATTTAAAGTAAGCCACAATGCCGCCAACACTCGCCACAAAGCCTAGGTAAACCACGGCTGAGATTGAATCCCAAGTGAAGGATTCAACATTCACGCTTTCACCCATCGCTGAAACTGCGAACAAGAATAGAGAAGCAATTAAGCTCGGAACGGCGTTGTAGGTAAGTACTTCGATGCCTTTACAGTGCTTTTGAACTAAAACATACATCACTGCGTGAATGGCAACAGCAAGGCCTAAGCAAACCGTGCCAATAAGGTAGTCATCACCACCCATTTGCATTTCATTGCCAAGGATTAAACATAGGCTCACAACAGCTGTGACCAAACCAAAGATTTGATGTTTCGCCAATCGTAGACCTAAGAATAAACCCGACATCAGCATGACAGCGACTGGCATGTTGGCGAAGATGATCGACGCTAGACCAGAAGAGATGTATTGCTCACCATAGATCATCAAAGTGAACGGAATAGCAAAATACATCAGTGCCACAATAAGCAGCCATTGACGTTTACCTTTAGGGAAAAGCAAAGGTTGGTTGAAGATTTTTGCTAATACCGCAAGCAGAGGTGCTGCAAGTAAAAAACGTAACGCAGTGGCAAAAATAGGTGGGATAGAATGCAATGCCACTTCCATAGCGAACCAAGTGGTTCCCCAAATTAAGCAAACAGAGACAAAAAGCAAGATAGTTAGCGACTTCGAATTCATGGTGACTACTCATTAATAATTATTTTAAATCATAGGCTTGTGGCGCCTTAATGACGTGGCACAGTATAGAAAGGTAGTCGGAGAAAAGTTTTGCCTTTTTATCTCTAATTTGAGTTTATTGTGGAAATTAAATCTCTAATGTAGTTATTTTGAAGAAAATTATTTTATTTTAGATAACTTAAACAAAGTCATTATTCTTTGTGAGGTTTAATGTTGGTCGATAAATCGTCAGTTTAGCGACGTATGGCAATTTGGTTGAAAGATATTAAGAATAAGATTCAGCGTGTTGTTTTAGGTGTTCAATAAAGGCGCGAATTCTGGCTGGCACCTGTAACCCATAATTATGGACGACATAGAAAGAGGCTTTAAGAACTTGATCTTTGGGCAAGATGTTTACCAATGTCCCTTTTTTCAGGTCTTCTTCAATTGCTTGTTTAGGTAAACAGGCAATCCCCAATCCATTTAAGGCCATCATGCGGATGGTCGGAACGCTATCTCCGATTCGACTTGCCCTGAATTGATACGTGCTTACTTTGCCCTTATTAATTTCAAAGCTTCTTTGGCTGTTGATTCCTTCCCACTGATTGGCAATGTAGTCATATTGGGAGAGGTCACTTGGCGTGATTGGCTGCGGTATTTGCGCCTTAGTAAGATAATCAGGGTGACAGCACAGTACCTGATGAAGCTCTCCGAGCTTAATTGCACGAGACGTTGAATCAGGAAGAGCCCCAACAGTGACCGACAGGTCTATGTATCTCTCGATAAGATCTACGCGCATATCGTTGGCCAATAGTTGAGGCTCGATACGAGGGTGGCTTTTCATAAACTCACACATTGCAGGTCCAATAAGATGTGTCATCAATGTGTGTGGGGATGTGATGGTGATAGTGCCTGCAAAATCAGAACAGGACTCGCGCACTTCTTCTTCCGCAAGCGACATTAATTTTCGCATTTCTAAGCATCGTTGATAAAAACGTTGTCCAGCGTCGGTTAAGGATTGGCGACGTGTTGTTCGAGTGAGTAATTTCACACCAAGGTGTTGCTCAAGCCCTTGTAAGTGATGGCTAACGACAGACTTTGAGAGATCTAGCTTATCAGCTGCTTTCGTTATGGAGCCCGATTCTACAATTTGGGCGAACACTTGCATGCGATGCAATTCGTTTTTCATGGTGGTTCATTGTCTTATTAAATCGAACTATGTTTCAAATATTACTGTATTTATCTATTTTAACAAACAAGTAAGATTCTCCTCGTACCTTAACAAAATAAGAAAACGGAGAGAATGATGACTATTTTAGTGCAATTTACCTTGAGCCATACTGAAGATAAAACGGCAGAGATCGTTGAGTTTTTTAACGAAATATTGCCAGATACTCGTACTTTTAACGGCAACCTTTCTGCGGAGCTTTATCAAAAAGATTTGGCAGAAAATTCCTTGGTTTTATGTGAAGAATGGAAAAGTACCGCTCACTTTAATGAATACATTGCTTGGCGCAAAGATATTGGTGATTTTGACCGTTTAGGCGCGATGCTTACGGATATGCCAATTATCACCGTCATGTCAAAAATCGTCACAGCCTCTGAGGGGTAATGATGAATAAGATATGGAGCCCTTCTTCAGTACCCGCTCCAGCCGCTAATTATCATCAATGTGCGTTAATCCCCGCAGGTTCAACGCGGTTGCACATCGCTGGGCAACTAGGGATTGATTGCGAAGGGATGGTGGCTGAAAGTGCGGAACAACAGATTGTACTGGCTTGGAAAAATCTGAGAGGTGTGCTTCAGGCAAACCAAATGGATATCGAAGATTTAATCAGTGTAAGGCTGTACTTAGTGGATCGGAATGATATGTCTGATTATCAAGCCGCAAAGCAGCGATTGCCTTTCGATGTTGGTGGTCTCCCAACGACATTACTGTTTGTACAAGGGCTCTTTGACGAGCGATGGAAAGTTGAAATTGAGGCCGAAGCGGCGAAACTGATTTAAGTCGATCGCTGTATGCTCAATTGACACGAAAGACATGATATGAAGCAAAAAGCCCCTTTATTTAATCAGACTATAAAGGGGTGATTTCTTATCTAGAAATATTGCTACTCAGCGACGCATAGTGATTTGGTTGAAATCGATCCAACCATTCGCCAGCTGCTCAACAGGATTAACTGTTTTAGCATAATTGAGTTGCTGTTTTACGTGGAAAATCGGTCTATAAACACCGAACTCTATTAATTGTGCCTCAAGCTCTAGAAAGGCCGATTGTCGCTGGTGGTAGTCATTGAGACCCCATAGCTGTTCAAGGCTTTTGTTACGCCACTGTTTTTGCTCGTCAGTTAAACAAACCTCTAAGGCAATAGAACTTTGTAGCCATCCCATCCAGCTGCTGTCGAGATTGTCTGAAAACACTTCACCACTGATCAATATATCCGCATTTTGTAGATTGCTTTGTTGGCAAAAGTCCGGGAATTCGAGCACTTGATATTCGCAAGCAAAACCAAGTTCATTTAATCGCTCACAATAATGGCGAGCCATTTTTATGTGATCAAACAATTGGTAGGTCAGAATCTTTATTGGTTGGGTCGGTTTAGTTAGTGAGTCAGCCAGATGCTGGGCGGCTTTCAATGCGTCTTGGTCACTGTTGTTAATAAGTTTAGAGCTTGATGGCTGGTTAGACGTAGCAAGCATTCCGCAGGCGTAGCCGACAGTGTCTAGAGGAATATCTTTAGCGACACCAAGTATGCGGAGTAATTCATTCAGTGATTTAACGCGCTTTGCTTCTCCGAACCAAGGATGGCGATGTGGGTTTATTAATGCGTGTTCACAACCCTTTTCCCACTGTTCCATCTCTGCTAGTTCACCGATGGCCTGGCCACCAACAAAAACGCGCCTATGTAAGGCGCGTTTTTATCAATACGTTTAGGATACAGTATCTACTGCGTAACAGGCTTAACTTGTTTGGTTTGTCTTACTGCAAGGATGAGCTGCGGTAGTAGTGACATTACGATCATGCCTGTCATTAGCGAGTACTGTACTGGAGTGAAGGATTCACCCATCAACACCATGCCTGTTACGATGCCAGCAACCGGGTTAGCGATGCCACCGAAGGTGAAATCAACCACCGACATACGTTGCAGTAACCATACATACATGCCGTAACCTAGTGCTGTATTCAGCCCAATCACCCACAATAGACCCATAGCGTTGCGAGTATCGAAATGAGTGACAGCATTAACATAAGGTTGTGGGTCGATGAACGCATGAACGCCAGACGCGACAGATAAAATCGTACCGCCTAAAATCAGCTGCCACGTTAATACCTTCCACCAATGCATGCGGTTACCCAGTGACTTGGTAATGCTGCTGCCGATGACAATACACATGATCGCGGCGAACATGGCGCCTAAACCAATTGGATTCAAAGCGATTTGGCTTGGATTAAACAATATCCACGCTAAGGTGATCAAGCCAATACCAGACAGCGCTTGAATCAAATGTGGGCGTTGCTTTTTCACTACCCAGTGGAAGATCATCGCGAACACCGGCACAGAGATCATACCCACTCCAGAGATCGCCGAAGGTAGCGTTAACGCCATTACGAAGATCAAGCCAAAGAAGGTCGCAATATTGATAAGGCCCAATGTGAAAATGATCTGCCACTCACCTTTTTTAGGCAGTGTTGGTTTTACCGCTAGCAATAACAAACCAGCAGGTAACGCACGCAAAGCACCCAATAATAATGGTGGCCACTCCTGTAGCGTAAATTGCGTCACTGCATAGGTTGTTCCCCAAAAGAATGCGGGGATCATTGCTAATAATATGTTCATCTGAAATATCTTTACGTTAAGATAACTATTGTGTGAACTGTATACTGAGAACTAGTGGTTGTAAAGTATCTTTATGTTAAACTAGTTTGAAGTAATCAGACTAATAACGGAGCGAGATTGCAAATGGATGCTATCGACCGCGTAGTAGAGCAATGGGCAAAGGAAAAGCCTGAGCTAGAAACTGAGCCTATGGCAATGATGGGCCGGATTATGCGTATTGCCAAGTATATGGAGACGCAAGTTGCCGAGCTTCATAAAAAATACGACATGAAGCTGGGTGAGTTTGATGTACTGGCGACGTTGCGACGTTCTGGAAAGCCTTACCGACTGACTCCGTCAGAACTGATCGGGTCGATGATGCTGACATCAGGTGCGATGACCAATCGCCTTGATAAGCTAGAAGCCAAAGGGCTGATCAGTCGTGAGCACAGTAAAGAAGACAGACGTAGCGTGAGTGTTCAGTTAACCAAAGATGGTCTCATTCTGATTGATCAAATGATGACCGAACATGTCGAAACGCAGAAAAAGCTCGTTAAATCACTGTCTACTAGTCAGAAGAAAAATACTAACCAGTTGCTTAAAACATGGCTGAGTGCTTACGAGTAATTGACTGGCTGGATCGGCTTGCTGAATTTATTGAACTTAGCTAACTCAAACTGATTTGAAAACCGAAGTGATGAGCTTCGGTTTTTTTGTGCTTGTTAAACGGGGTTATTTCTCTGACTCATTTAGATGGCTTAGGTTGAGCCGAGGCTCTCCAGCACTTCTCTAACTTTTTCAAAGCAAGTGCTTCAATGAATTTAAGGCAATGGTAACAGCATTGAGGTTGTTTAATCTTCGGATTTAGTCAGTAATTTGTATGCGAGTATGTCTACTAAAATTTCAAACAAGTTGTTCTATTTTTCTCGTTATCATCTTAATGCTAAGTCGAATAACCTATCGGCAATGAAACTTATCAAGGCTTAGAACTATGAACACCAGATTGAACGACACACTGACTTTTTTCGCTCGTATTTTATTGGCTTACTTGTTTATTCAAGCGGGTTGGGGAAAGCTATTTAGCTATGAAGGAACGGCGGGATACATGGCTTCTCAAGGAGTCAGCGCTTACTTATTACCTTTGGTTATCTTACTTGAACTTGGTGGTGGGCTTGCGATTCTAGCTGGATTTATGACTCGCTTTACTGCGTTTTCGATTGCGTTTTTCTCTTTGGTTTCTGGTGTTATGTTTCACTTCGATCCAAGTTCGTCGGGGCAAATGATTCACTTCTACAAAAACGTCTCTGTTGCTGGTGGGTATCTAGCGTTAGCGGTACTTGGCGCGGGATCGTTTAGTGTTGATTACTGGCTGTCTAACAAGTTGAAGGAAGACGCTAAATGGACGCGCTTAATGGTTCTTGTTCGTTAGTGTTTTTGTCCAATCGCAGTTTATTCGTTAGCGTTGTTGGCGCAGCTTATGAATAAAAAACCGAAGCCTAATCGCTTCGGTTTTTTGTTGCTGAATCAAAATTTAAAGTAATGTTTTCAGTATGGTTTGTTTTAAATATGGTGCTAAGTGACGGACTAAGCTTGGAGCATCTCGTCACTGAATAGCTCAGCACAACCAATGCCGTTGATGGCGCAGCTTTCGTCGATGTCTGAGATATCACCGCTGACCCCAATTGCACCCAATACCGTTTTATCCTTATCTCGAATCAGTAGCCCCCCTGGCACTGGCACCATGTTTCCGTGTGCGAGCACGTTTACGGCGGAGATGAATGCTGGTCGGTTGTCAGCATCTTGGGCGAGTTTTCTAGAGGAACAGCCCAGTGCGAGTGCTCCCCACGCTTTAGCGATCGCGATGTCTGGTCGCATCATGCTAGAGCCGTCTTGACGTTGCAAAGAAATCAGCTTGCCACCGCTGTCTAAGACGGCGACCGTCAAAGGCTCAGTGTGGATCTTGTTTCCTGCTTGTAAGGTGCCATCAATGATGGTTAACGCTTGTTGTAGAGTCAAACTTCCCATGTTATCTCCTAGTTTTTCAAGGGGCTGTGTACCAAGCTAAGTCAGCCAATCATTACTCTTGTTGTGAATATCATCGACTGATTCATCTCGGTACAAGAGTCCTAACTGGACTCTTGTAACAGCCCATAGCTGGGTAAAGTTAGGAAGGCGGCGAACTCTTCGGCTGTAGAAAGTTGATAGAAAAGATCAGCTGTCTCTTCAAATCGACCTGCTGAATAGCGCGAGTCTCCGACTTCATGTTTTATCGTGTCTAACTCCTGGTAAAGCCAAGAGTGGAACAGTTGTTTGGTAAAGGTTTGGCCGTCATCAAGCGTGACGCCGTGGTGGATCCATTGCCAAATATTGGCTCTCGAGATCTCAGCGGTCGCCGCATCTTCCATAAGGCCGTAGATAGGTACACAGCCGTAGCCTTGAATCCAAGCTTCGATGTAATACAGCGCGATGCGGATATTTTTACGTACTCCTGCTTCGTCGCGGCTGCCTTCACAAGGTTTTAGCAACGAGTCTGCATTGATCACATGCTCTGGGCTTTGGAAGTCCATTTGGTTTACTTTGCCATCGAGGTGCTTATCAAAGATCGACATTGCCAAATCAACCAGTGCAGGGTGCGCGACCCATGTGCCATCGTGTCCGTTTTGAGATTCTCTCTGTTTGTCTTCAATTACTTTGGCAGTCACACGCGCCATCTCTTGTGGGTCTTTTGCTGGAATAAAGGCTGACATGCCACCCATTGCTAGTGCGCCGCGAGCATGACAAGTGCGTACTAACAGTTGGCTGTAGGCGTTAAGGAACTCTTGATCCATGCCGATCCCATGACGATCTGGCAGGATGCGGTCTTTATGGTTCTTCAGCGTTTTGATATAGCTGAAGATGTAATCCCAACGGCCACAGTTCATCGCTACGATATGATCGCGCATTGCATACAAGATCTCTTCCATCTGGAACACGGCTGGTAGTGTCTCAATCAAAACCGTCGCGCGAATGGTGCCTTTGGGTACATGGAAATAGTGTTCGGTGAAGCTGAAAATATCGTCCCACCATTGTGCTTCTTCCATGCTTTCTAGCTTTGGAATGTAGTAGTAAACCCCTAAACCTTGTTGTGCACGTGATTGATAGTTGTGGAAAAAGTACAAGGCGAAGTCCATCAAGCAACCGCCGATAGGCTGATTGTTGAATTGGATGGACTGCTCAGGCAAATGAATGCCACGTGGTCGAGCGATCAGCAGTGCAGGATCGTCGTTTAATTGGTAACTCTTCTGCTTCTTCTCATCGAAGTAGCTAATGGTGCCAAGGTTGGCGTCTCTTAGGTTGATTTGCCCTTCGACCATATTGGCCCAAGTAGGAGAAGACGCATCTTCAAAGCAGCACATGAAGACTTTCGCGCCTGAGTTTAGCGCGTTGATCACCATTTTTCGTTCGATAGGCCCGGTGATCTCTACGCGGCGATCAAGCAGCTCTGGCGGCGGTGTTGCCACTTTCCATTCATTATTCTGGCGAATGGAAATGGTGTCCTTTCTGAAATTGGGTAACTCACCCTCGTCATATTGAGCTTGTTTTACGTCGCGGTCACTTAGCAGGGTATGACGGCGATCTCCAAACTTATTGACGAGAGCTTCTAAGAATTTTAATGCATCTTTAGACAAGATCTCTTTGTACTCGGAGTTGTCCATCTTCCCAAGTACCTGCATACATTGTACTTCTTCTCTCTCTTTTACGTCATTCATCATTGTTGTCTCCTTTAAACAATACGATGTCACTTTGTATACAAAATGCTCTTTTTAAGGATATTTATATTGCATAAATTGTAAACAAGCAAAGGGTATTTAACATTTATTTATCATTTGGTCTTTTTGTAATTTATTTTTACGTAAAGATATTTTATGTAAAGCAATGAATTGTAAGCTTTTCAGGGTTAGTGCTTACTCAAAGCGGCTGTGTGATGTAACGAAATTGTTTCATTTTGGGGTTGATAAATAGCTAGGATGGTTCATAGTACACAAAAGTTAGTTTAATTGTATACAATCTGAACTGGAGGTTCGAATGGCAATTATGAAAGCGATTGAAGCAGCGGTAGAGGTGCTTAAACGTGAAGGTGTAGACATCGCATTTGGTGTTCCCGGCGCAGCAATTAACCCTATGTATGCGGCTATGAAAAAGCTCGGAGGAATCGACCACGTCTTAGCTCGTCACGTAGAGGGTGCATCCCATATGGCTGAAGGGTACACGCGTACTAATCAAGGCAATATAGGTGTGTGTATTGGTACTTCTGGTCCTGCGGGAACGGACATGATCACGGGTCTTTATTCTGCGACTGCAGATTCGATTCCAATTCTATGCATCACCGGCCAAGCGCCACGTGCTCGTCTTCACAAAGAAGATTTTCAAGCGGTCGATATTGAATCTATCGCTAAACCAGTGACTAAGTGGGCGACTACGGTGCTGGAACCTGCACAAGTGCCACGCGCATTCCAAAAAGCCTTTCATTTAATGCGTTCGGGTCGCCCGGGTCCAATCCTGATTGATCTACCGATCGATGTTCAGCTGGCTGAGATTGAGTTTGATATCGATACCTATGAACCGCTAGAACCTTATAAGCCACAAGCAACCCGCGCGCAGGTTGAGAAAGCATTAACCATGATGTCTCAATCGGAAAAACCGCTGATTGTATCGGGTGGTGGCGTGATTAATGCTGGCGCTTCCGAATTGTTGCAACAGTTTGCCGAGATCACTGGAGTTCCTGTGATTCCAACCTTGATGGGTTGGGGCTCGATCCCAGATGATCATGAATTAATGGCAGGCATGGTAGGGCTACAAACGTCTCACCGTTACGGCAACGAAACCATGCTCAACTCTGACTTTGTGTTTGGTGTCGGTAACCGATGGGCAAACCGTCATACCGGCTCTGTCGATGTTTACACCGAAGGTCGTAAGTTTGTTCACGTTGATATTGAACCGACCCAAATCGGTCGCGTGTTCTGCCCAGATTTAGGCATTGTCTCTGATGCGAAAGCAGCACTAGAGCTAATGGTTGAAGTGGCGCAAGAGTGGCGTGATGCTGGCAAGCTGCCAAACCGAAATGCTTGGGCAAGTGAGTGTCAGGAACGCAAATCGACCATGCTGCGTAAAACCAATTTCGATGAAGCGCCAATGAAACCGATGCGTGTTTATGAAGAGATGAACAAGGCGTTTGGTCGTGATACTTGCTATGTGAGCACCATTGGTTTGTCGCAAATTGCTGCCGCTCAGTTCCTGCATGTTTATAAGCCTCGTAACTGGATCAACTGTGGTCAAGCTGGCCCATTGGGTTGGACAACGCCAGCCGCATTAGGCGTACGAGCTGCTGATCCAAATCGCGATATCGTTGCTATCTCTGGAGATTACGATTTCCAATTTATGATCGAAGAACTGGCGGTAGGTGCTCAATTCAACCTGCCATACATTCATGTGTTGGTGAACAACTCGTACTTAGGATTGATTCGCCAAGCACAGCGCCAATTTGATATCGACTATTGTGTACAACTGGCGTTTGATAACCAGAATGCGCCTGAGCTTGAAGGCTACGGTGTTGATCATGTTGCGGTTGTTGAAGGCCTAGGCTGTAAGGCAATTCGAGTTCGTGAACCAGACCAAATTGCCGCTGCGTTTGAGCAAGCCAAAGAGCTGATGAACAAGCATAAGGTCCCGGTTGTTGTTGAGTTGATTCTTGAGCGAGTAACCAACATTGCGATGGGCGTTGAAATCAATGCTATTAACGAATTTGAACCGCTTGCCGAAAGCCGTGGCGATGCTCCAACGGCGCTGGCGTACAAGTAATCATTAAGTCATGTGTATCCGTAGAGTTGAGGTTTAGCTCTACGGAAAGTCTCCAATAGAGCGAGGCTTTACTACAAATAACCAGATTTTTACAGATAAAGAATAAGGACAGAGTCATGGCAAAATTTGCAGCAAACTTGTCAATGTTATTCACGGAAGTTGATTTTATGGACCGCTTTGAAGCTGCCGCAGAAGCGGGCTTTCAAGGTGTGGAATACCTTTTCCCTTACGCCTTTGATGCTCAGGCAATCAAAGCAAAGCTCGATGCTAACAACTTAGAGCAAGTGCTATTCAACCTGCCTGCGGGTGATTGGGATGCTGGCGATCGTGGTATCGCGGTCGACCCAGCACGAGTTGAAGAATTTCAAGCGGGTGTACCTAAAGCCATCGCTTACGCAAAAGCGCTCGGTTGTACTCAAGTGAATTGCTTGGCGGGGATTGTTCCGCAAGGTGTCACTCAACAAGACGCGCAATCGGCGTTTGTGATTAACCTGCATTACGCGGCGAACGCGCTAGCAGTAGAAGGCATCAGCTTAGTGATAGAAGCGATCAACACCCGTGATATTCCGGGCTTCTTCTTAAACACCACAGAGCAAGCCAAAGCGATCATCAAAGAGGTAGGGAGCGATAACCTTTCTATCCAATACGATATTTATCACATGCAAATTATGGAAGGCGATTTAACGCCGACCATGCAACAGAACATTGGCCAAATCGCACACGTGCAACTGGCTGATAACCCTGGCCGACACGAACCGGGTACTGGCGAAATCAACTACCCATTCGTGCTCAACTATCTTGATGAGCTTGGCTATCAAGGCTGGGTGGGCTGCGAATACAAACCTAAGACGACAACGACAGAAGGCCTTGGTTGGCTGCACCAGTACCGTTAATTGCGTCTGGTAACCCTCAAACGTTAAGGAGAACAACATGTCTAAAATTGCATTTATCGGAACTGGCATCATGGGTAAACCTATGGCGAGTAACCTTCAAAAATCGGGTCATGAATTGATTCTGTCGGATCACTTTAATGCAGCACCTGTCGATCTTGTGGCAGCAGGCGCAACGGTCTGTCATTCACCAGCAGAAGCGGCTGAAGCAGCAGATATCATTATCTTAATGGTGCCGAATACCCCTCAAGTTGAAGATGTCCTGTTTGGTGACAACGGTGTTGAGAAAGGCCTAATGGCGGGCGGTGCAGCTGGAAAACTGGTTATCGACATGAGTTCAATTTCGCCAATCGCGACCAAAGCAATTGCAGCGCGAATCAACGAAGGCGGTGCTTCATACCTTGATGCACCGGTATCAGGTGGCGAAGTAGGCGCTATCAATGCGGCGCTGACTATCATGGTTGGCGGTGAGCAAGAAGCCTTTGATAAAGCACGACCTCTGTTCGAAATCATGGGTAAGAACATCACGCTAGTAGGCGACAACGGTGCGGGTCAAACCTGTAAGGTCGCAAACCAAATCATCGTTGCTCTGAATATCGAAGCCGTGTCTGAGGCGCTCGTATTTGCTTCGAAAGCCGGTGCTGATCCAGCGCGAGTACGTCAGGCTTTATTAGGTGGCTTTGCTAACTCTAAG
>NZ_CAWPOA010000078.1:192831-205359 GCF_963889365.1 Vibrio sp. OPT20
ATATTGGAAGTGCACGGTGAGCGTATGGTTGAAGGTACCTTTGATCCAGGCTTTAGAATCTCGCTTCACCAAAAAGACCTCAAGTTAGCGCTAACGGGCGCACAAGAGCTAGGGGTTGCACTGCCGAATACGGCAAATGCACAAGAGCTATTTGGTGAGTGTGCCGAAATGGGCGGCGAAGGTTGGGACCACTCTGCGCTTATCCAAGCGATTGAGAAACGTTCTGACCACTCGATTCGCTAATTAATTAAGGCTGCTATCGATTCGTAGCCCAACAGTTTGTTTATAAATCGCGTAGTTTCGTCTCCTTTTATACGCGTTCCTGATACGAGGCAGAGGTTGAAGTTGTTCCTTTCCAACTTGATCTTAGCAGGCACCCTTTGGCCTTGTATCGGGGTTCTTTTTTTCTCCGTCAACTAAGGAGTGGCTGATGGACATTGATGCTAAGCAGTTTCTACAAACCCTTTTCTCAAGTGCTGTTAATCAGGTGCTACCTAAAAATCACATCGAACCTTTTCTTCCTCAAGACATTTTTTATCGCTCTGCTAATCAAGCCGGGCGTACTGTGGTGATAGGAGCAGGAAAAGCAGCCGCGTCGATGGCCGCAGAGCTTGAAGCGGTTTGGCAGGCAAAGAAACAGCAAGATCTCGCACTGCGTGATCTTGAAGGCTTAGTGGTGACTCGTTATGAGCACACCGCACCTTGCGAACACATTGAGGTGATTGAAGCGGCGCATCCAGTACCAGATGCGATGGGCTTAGAGGTAAGCCAACGTATGCTGCAATTGGTGAGTGGTTTGAGTGCTGACGACACGGTTATTTGCCTACTGTCAGGCGGTGGCTCTGCTTTGCTAAGTTTGCCCGGTGGTGACATCAGCCTAGCAGAGAAGCAACAAATCAATAAGGCGTTGCTTAAATCAGGCGCTGCCATTGATGAGATGAACTGTGTTCGCAAGCATTTATCTTCGATTAAAGGTGGGCGACTAGCAAAGGCTGCTTACCCAGCAAGAGTCGTATCTTTGGCGATTTCAGATGTGCCGGGCGATGACATTAGTGTGATTGCCTCTGGCCCAACCGTACCCGACACCACCACGCGTTTTGATGCGATGGCAATTTTAGAGCGTTACCAAATAGAAACACCACGCACGGCATTTGAATGGTTAAATAATCCAGAGTCAGAAACCGTAAAGCCAGATGACGTATGTTGGAAAAATGCAGAGCACCATATTATCGCGACCCCGATGTCGGCATTGGAATCCGCTGCAGCAGAAGCTGAAGGCTTAGGCATTCCCGCTTATGTGTTGAGTGATTGCATAGAGGGAGAAGCGCGAGATGTTGCGAAGGTGCACGCTGCGTTGGCTAAGCAAGTGGCCAATCACAAGCACCCATTTGAGACGCCTTGCGTGATACTTTCCGGTGGCGAAACCACAGTAACCGTTAAAGGCAATGGTCGCGGTGGGCGTAACTGTGAGTTCTTGTTGAGCCTATATAACGAGCTTAAAGGCCAAGACAACATATTTGCATTGGCTGCTGATACCGACGGGATTGATGGCGTGGAAGACAATGCGGGCGCGTGGATTACCCCACAAACATGGCAACAAGGTTCGAGCTTGTCGCTTAAAGCGCAAGACTATCTCGATGCTAACAACAGCTACGACTTCTTCAAGCAAGTCGATGTGCTTCTTACCACGGGGCCGACGCTGACCAATGTGAATGACTTCAGAGCGATATTGATTCTTTAACTTGAACAGTTCAAAAACACGGTATGGAATGGTCGCTTCTTAACAAATAGAGCGGCCATTTTATTGTTATCAATGCGGTGACCTTGAGTTCTGAGATTATCTTCTGGACTAATGAAGCACGTTGATTACTATGATTTTAGTAACGAGCTGTAAAGGATGCAATATGTCTAGGATCAGACAAAAGAATCAAGATTTAATCATCGAAGTCGCGTGTGAACAATTCGCCACTCATGGTTATGCCGCAACAAAAATGGCTGACATCGCAAAAGCGGCCGACATTCCCAAACCTAACGTATTCTATTATTTCAGCTCTAAAGATAAGCTCTACAACGCTGTGCTTGAAACCGTCACTCAGCCCTTACTAGAAGCGTCTCGTCCGATTGAAGAGCTCAGCGATCCTGTTGAAGCCTTGTCTCAATATATTCAAACCAAGCTGATCATTTCTCGCGATCATCCACATGCCTCTAAGGTATTTGCCAATGAAGTGATGTCTGGCGCTAAAGTATTGCCGAAAGAGATTGGCGATGAGCTGTATAAGCAATCCCAGATGATCCTCGATAAGTTCTCAACGTGGTCAGCACAAGGCTTAATGGATGACGTCCCTGCACACCACCTGATGTTTACCATCTGGGCGGCTACTCAAACCTACGCTGATTTTGGCTGGCAGATTTGCAGCGTGATGCAGAAAGATAAGCTCGATGATAAGGACTATGAAGATGCCGCTGAGTTCATCACACAGCTAGTGATTAAAGGGTGTGGTGTGAAAAGCTAACGTTATTTGAATGTTTTTTGGGTCTGCGATTGCAGGCCTTTTTTGTTTGTGCATGTGAGTGAGCATATGTGCAAAGCTACTTTTGTGACCCGTTGTGCAATAACTCATTTATCTTGAATTTGGTTCGATTAGGTATGCCATTTTATTTAAATGACAGGTTATAGTATCGCGAAAATTGGCGGCACTTACTCTTCTGAAAAGCGAAAAGCTGGAAACTTATAGATGAAGTCGCTAACAATATTACACGCATAACATTAAGGTTTAGCAATGACGCTTAAAAGCTTGGCATGCACCATCAGCGCAGTTCTGCTTGCAGGTTGCGGTTCAACAGTCACGACGCAAACATACAACGCCGACTTGATCATCACCAACGGGCAGGTTCTCACCATCAATTCAGAAATGGATGTGATTGAAGATGGCGTGGTAGTGGTGAAAAACGACCAGATCATCGCAGTCGGTAACGAGGATTTGATGACTCAATACCGCGCTGAAAAGGTGATTGATGCTCAAGACGGAATCGTTATGCCGGGCATGGTCAATGCACACAACCATTTACCTATGATCGCGTTCCGCGGCTTAGGAGAAGAGGGCATCTCGAACCGCTTGTTCGCTTACTTCTTTCCTCTAGAAGCCGAAAAGCTAAGCCGTGAACTGATTTACAACGCAACTAAGCTTGGCTCTATCGAACTAGCACAAAGCGGTGTAACCACTTACGCCGATATGTATTACCACATGGACGAAATGGCAAAAGCGACCAAAGAAGTTGGCTTACGTGCTGTGCTCGGCGAAACCGTGATTAAGTTCCCGGTGGTCGATGCCAAAGAACCTTACGGCGGAATTGATTACGCAAAGGGATTTATCGAACAATACAAAAACGATGAGCTAATTACGCCTGCTTATGCACCACATGCAGTGTACACAGTGAGCAAAGATAAGCTGCAAGAAATCAATAAACTGTCTGCTCAATACGATGTGCCTGTGTTGATTCACGTTGCTGAATTCCCGAATGAAGAAAAGCGCATCAAAGACGAAACCAAAGCGACATCGCCAGTTGAATACATGGATGAAATCGGCGTACTTGATGAGCGTGTTGTGATTGCTCACGGTATCCACCTTTCAGAGAATGACCAAAAGCTATTGAAACAAGCAGATGCAGGTATCTCATACAACCCAATGGCGAACGCCAAAGGAGCGACAGGCATTGCACCTGCGTGGGAGATGTACCGTGCTGACATGCGTATTGGCTTGGGAACAGACGGCCCAATGAGCTCAAACCAAGTCGATATCATGCGCACCCTAAGTTACGCAGCTAATATGCAGCGCTTAAAGCATTCAGACCGCACCATTATGATCCCTGAACAGGTTATTGAAATGGCAACCTTAGGTGGTGCAAAAGCCCTACACATGGAAGATCAAATTGGTTCTCTTGAAGTGGGTAAGAAGGCGGATATCGTGATTGTAGAGACACAATCGGCGAACATGATGCCTAATTACGACCCATACGCGACTTTGGTTTACCAAGCGAACCCAAGCAATATCGACACGACCATCGTTAATGGCCAAATCGTGATGGAAAACCGAGTGATGCAGACGGTTCAATTGGATGAAATCCGCCAAAGCGTCGATGAGTTTGAATCAGATATCAAAGCGTTTGCCGAAGAGCTTTCTAAGAAGGCGATTAAGTCTAAGAGCTTGATGGATTAGGCCGTGAATCGGATTCTAAAAATCGAATAGAAGTAACAAGGCCGACATCATGTCGGCCTTTTTTGTTACGAACTCTCTCCAGAACCTTACTCCTTAACCTCAGCTCCTTGGATTAAAGCAACGCTTGGTTAATTGAGGTTGCACTTGGTTAGTTAGAGAAGCACTTTATTAATTAAAGCAGCACTTAGCTAATTGGAGCAACTGTTGCCGTTAGGAATACCGCTACCTAAGAACTCGACGCGAATCTGTTCGATATCTTTCAGGTACTGGTTGTTCGCTTGCTCGGTTTTATCAAAGTTGTTAAGCGTGACATTCCATGAAGTGAATGGGGTGGGCTGGAAGTACGCGTATTCGAACTCATTCGCTACGGCGCCATCGCTAATGATGCTGATGTCATTGGTGGTTGGATCATCTAGGCGATAGTAGAACGCGCGTGAAACGGGGTTAGAGCTGAACTGGTAATCTTGATTTTCGTATCGATCGGCATAGTTGCCTGAACTGGAGACTCGCAGGTTGAATTGCTTGCCATAAGGTAAGTTTTCACCCTCTAAGAACACTCGTACCGTGGATAGCCTAACGCGGTCAAACGAGCAGAGTTGGACTTGCTCTAATGGAATCGAGAAGTTGAGCTGTCCGGTTGTTGCAAAGCTTTCGAGTTGTTCTGGACTGGAAATGGTGTAGTTATCGATGGTGAAATCTTGTGGCGCGGGTTGGAAAGAAGACAGAGCATTCACATACTCACTTTCGATGGACGCCAAATCAAACTGGTAGTCCAAGTAGCTTTTGTTGAGAGAAGGCGTGATCTCGCTTGGCTTCAATGCCCAATATTCGTATGCCTGAACATAGTTAGATAAAGCAACGTACATCGGACGTTTGAAGTGCATCAATACTCTCGACAGTTCACGTTCAATCGAATCGAAGTTGTCGGTATCTATCTGATAACCCCCAATTGCATCATTCAGTCTTTGTTGTTGATTGATGGTTACGTTATTGGTTAACAACAAGTCGACCAACTTTGCTTGTTCCTGAGCAAAGTTAAGCTGGGTGATGTTAATTGCCTTACCCAGAAGCACCTGTTTCTCTAGCTCTAGTAAGTACTGTCTTGTCCCTTTAATGCCTAAGCTATCGGCATATCTTAAGTTGCTGCGGATCTCGGTGATCATCAGATCCCACGCTAGATTGCTTTCATTGATGGTTGGGATATTGAAGTTAAAGCCATCCATCGCTTCGGATATCTTCTGGAACTTGATGGTTGATTTAATATCCGCGGTGAGCTGAGAGATACCAGAAATCGTTTTGGTGACGCTATCAATAATGCCCGTGACAGACTTGATATTGGTGACGAGGTTTTTCGCTTTTTCTAATGCTTCTGGGGTTTTAGCCAATTGCTCGGTTAGGTCATTGACCCCTGAAAGGTTGCCTGTGAACACGCCACTCACTGCACTGCCAATCTCGGCTATTGCTTTGAAAATCGCCAAAGCTGCGTTGAGTTGCTGCTGGGTTTTCCAATTCTCTACGCCAACTAGATAAGTCGTTCTTGCATCGAGAGTCACTAACTCCTGAGCTTTGTATTGGCTATCTACTTCGGTCAGGCTATCGCCTATCTTGTCTATGTTGGACTGGGTTTGTGTGATGATTGAAGTTTGTGCTCTAAGAACGTCTTCGATGTTAGCGAGTGCCAATTTAGCCGCTTCAATCTTGTCTTCAATGACCGTGTTTCTATCTTGAATAATGTTCCATTGAGCTTGATACGCGACCATCGCTTTCAGATACGCTTCGTATTTATCTTGGTACAACACCTTATCGAGATAAGGTACATAGTGGCTCTCTTTGGTACTGAAGCTAATGAATTGTTTGAACGCGACGGTTTGCAAGTAAAGGTCTGAAAGGATTGGGTCGTCTTCTACCACTGAACCTGAGTAACGTAAGCTCTGCTCAACCCAGTTGATGAGGTCGAGGCTAAGTTCTGGGTTGGTATCGTATAAGCTGGCGGCCATATCAAAAGAACGATTAACAATGTCTGTAAAAGGCTCAGAAGCCAATTTCATTTGCCCTGTGATGTTCGAGTCGATGGTGGTTCTTCGGTAGTGCTCTCCTGCTAATACTACAGATTCACCATCGCCAGTTTTTCCTGCTAGAGCGTCTCGTGTAATGCTGCCATCGCTTTGGAAAGCGAGCACATTAATCGGTGTCTCTATCTCGCCCGCAATCACAGAAATTGAGGCAGCAGAGCCTTGTTGTCCGAGCACAAATGTCGGCGTGCCTTGGCCAACGATTTTACGCGCAAAAATCAGGATGTTTTGGTTATTTACGAGCAAGTTGAAGTTCTCTGGAACCTCAATCGTATCTGCAAAAATGACAACTTTTAAAGGCTTAGTGACATAGAGGTTCTGCTCTGCAATCCAGTCACTTAGGTTGATGTGTAAATCGGATGTTGAACGCGATAAGACGCCAACATCGGAATAGGCAGATTGAACCCAGGTTGGGTATTCGGTTGAATTGGGTAAATTGTTCAGTTCAAGCCAGTCGCTAGAAAAAGCCTGTGGAGAAAATGAAAGAGAAATAATAATAGGTAGAAGTCTCATATTTATGTCCTGTCGAAATTAGTAGTCACCAAATTTTGGGTAGCAGAAGCCGCCACCTTAATTTGCTTAAGGTGCGGCTTCTTATTCGGAAGGTAATTTGGCTATCTTGTTATATTTTTAGCAGTTTCGTTGCTGTGTATAGCGTTTCTGTATATAGCGTCGATTTTATCTGTCGCGCTACTTTTCGATAGGTATAGGGACTAATCCATTTTTTGGATATATGCATTGTTTGCGAACGCTTTTGCTTTCTCACTAATATTACTCCAGTTACTTTCTGCAACTGTTGTATTGGCAAGCGCGCCTATCGCACCAAGCATGGTATCGTCTCTCATGATATCGGCATTATCTTGAGCTTGTTCTAGTGCAACGAGCAGTGAAGTGAAGTCGGCATTCATTTTCTGCCAATTCAGTTTCAGCTTATTAATATGTGGAATCGCATTTTCAATTTGCTGAGAAATTATCTCGATACTCTCCGAAGAGCGATGATAAGAGTTATATATTTTTTGCGTGTAAGTTAACTGCTCTTGAAGCTCTTTTACTTCGTTTTGTAATTCGTTACGAAGTTTGCGTGCTTTTTCTGCTTTATCGCCGTAGACGCCCATAATTGGCCCTGCAACCAGAGGGAACCAAGCATAAGTCACTGCGGTAGAGGCGACCGTAACGTAGTGAGTGTAATCTTTGTTGAGTTGAGTGATACGTGCATTGATGTCATTCACTCGTTGCTGAAGCGCACTGCCATCATCGCTTAGATAACCGTTATGGGTACCTTCCAACACATCTAGCTGCAATTTTTGCGTGTCCAGTGTGGCTGAAAATTCCAATAGACTTCCGCCAACGTCAGACACTTCTTGTTGGTATTTCATGGAAAAGTTCTGCAGGCTTTTTAGGTAAGCAATCGCCATTTTTCTGTTGCGTTCTACTGCTTCTATATCTTCCGGCAGTGGCGAGAATGCTTTGGCCAACATTTCATTCAAAGCATCGCTCAAAGGGGTGAGCATGTAGTCTTTAATTTGTGCGTAATTGGCCAAGCTTAATGAAAGGCCAACGATGCTTGGATAAAGATCTTTTTTCCAATAAAAGGCAGTATCGTGAATGTTTGAGTATTGCTCGACCAGTGCTTGAAAATTAGAGAAAGGAATGTCGTTAGGAATACTTAAAGTCGACTTCATACTGGCTTCTGTCACAGGCAGTGCTAAAGCACCTTCGACATAGGCTTGGATCTGATACCACTCTTGCTGTTTGAGAATAAAGTTGTCGGTATCTAAATCAATAAAGACGCCATTCTCACCGATTATCGTATCGTAGGTGACTTGAGGTATGTTTTGTTCAGCTGACGCTTGGTTAACTTGAACTGGCGCTGCTTGAGAAGTGAAAGCAAAAGAAGAAAGTAGCCCAATTGAAATCGAAGATAGTACGAGTGTTTTAGTGATTTTTTTCATCGTTTAGCCCTGTTAGATTTGTTATTAGCTTTTTACAAAGACAATAATCCCCCTACCATTTGATGGCATTTTTAAATATTTATGAAGGGTTATTGAATAGTTTTATATTGTTATTCTTATAATTATTTTTTGTTTTTAAAATAGACCCCTTTAATGTGTTTTTTGTTTTTATAAGATTTGGTCAATCTATAGTAGATTTATAATGAAAAGTTCTATTTAGATCACATATTTGGATTCATATTGATTGATTGTTGATCTATTGAATTTAATGATATTTAAGTCACTACTCTTGTGTCTTTTGTCAGGCTAGGTATGGAAAGGTCTCGAGAGGTTTTTATTCTATTCATAAATGCGATAAGTGATAAAAGTATAATTATCCTCATAATTTCCATTATTACTAAATCTGTTGATTAATTTGATGAATATATAAATAGAACGAGCGTTTTAAATTTGATCTGTGCCAGATAATGTACGGGTTGCTTTATATTAATCGAAAGTTTAATTAGTGAATGTTTTATTAGTTAATATTAAATTAGATTGTATTTAATTAGCTTGTCTTCAATTAGTGAAGGTTTATATTTCGTTCTGATAGGGATGGAACTATTTAAGTAAACTGACTAATACATAGCCTGAGAGGCAATCATGCCTGCTGATTTTTTCGGGTGTTTTCGAATGTTTATGGGGTTTTAGAATCTTTGCGGATGTTCTGGGTGTTTGCCCATCAAAACCACTCACTTCTGCTTGCAGTGTTTGATGGGCAAGTGTCTTAGTTAGTTGTTATTCATCGCCAGCTTACCGAGCTTCATTGCAGCAGCGTGGTGGCGGTGCATCAGTTGCTCCATGTCTACTCCAATTACTGCTCCATCGTTAACTCGCCATTTTCCGGCTACCATCACTTTATCAGCTTGTTGAGCGCCGCAGAGTAGTAGTGCTGCCAGCGGATCGTGGCTGCCAGAGAAACGAATGTCATCGAGCTTGAACATCGCGATGTCGGCTTGTTTACCAACCTCTAGCGTACCGATATCCGTTCTACCCATTGCGCGTGCCGAGCCTGATGTCGCCCAGCGCAGTGCGTCGAAGTGTGAAACGTTGGCAGAGCCATACTGCAGGCGCTGTAGATACATCGCCATGCGTACTTCGGCAATCATATTTGAGCCGTCATTAGAGGCCGAACCATCCACGCCTAGCCCGACTTTCACGCCAGCGGCTTCAAGGTCGTTGTTCTTACAAATACCAGAAGCCAGCATCATGTTGGAAGTAGGGCAGTGGCTGATGCCAATGCCTGCTTTACCCAAGCGCTTGATCTCTTCTGGATTGAAGTGAATGCCGTGTGCAAGCCAAGTGCGTTCATTCAGCCAGCCCACATCTTCTAGGTAATCGACAGGGCGTAGACCGAACTTCTCGATACAGAAGTCCTCTTCATCGAGCGTTTCGCATAGATGAGTGTGCATCATCACGTTCTCACGCTCACTGATCTTAGCGGTCTCTTTCATTAGATCGGTAGTGACTGAGAACGGCGAACAAGGTGCGAGTGCGATTTGAATCATCGCCCCTTCATCACGCTGGTGGTAATCGCGGATCAAGCGTTGGCTGTCATCGATAATGGTTTGTTCGGTTTGAATGGTGTGTCGTGGAGGTAGCCCACCTTCATCTTCCCCAAGGCTCATGGAGCCGCGCGTAAATATCGCTCTTACACCTAGTTTCTCTGCGGCCTCAACTTGTAAATCGATGGCGTGCTCTAGCCCGTTTGGCAGCAAGTAATGATGGTCTGACGCTGTGGTACAGCCCGACATCATTAACTCAACCAGCGCCAGCTCTGTGGCAAGGCTCATCATCTCCGAATCGAGGTTGGCCCAAACTGGATAGAGGCTTTGTAGCCAATGGAAGAGTTCTTTATTGAGTGCGCCGGGGTAGGCACGCGTTAGGGTTTGATAGAAGTGGTGGTGCGCATTGATAAGCCCAGGAGTCACAACATGACGAGAGGCGTCGACGCTGTAATCTACGGGTAAGGTCGGTTCTTTGTGTTTGCCAACCAGCTCAATGATTGTATTACCTTTAATGACAATACCGCCTTCTGCATCAGCCAGTGAGCCAGTGTAGATTGCGAGAGGATTCTTAATCCAGATGGTTTCCATTCATAGTAGTCCTTAGCCATCTCAGCCTTTTCAGGGAAGAGGGTCTTTATTGGTATTTGCTGTTGAAAGATAAATTCGAATCAGGGCGTTAAAACGTTCAATGCTCTAATCAGCCCTGATCCTACGGAAATAGGTTTTACGTTAGTCAGTGAACCAGCTAGTTCGTTTTTGGCTCAGGGTCATCTGATGCTGCTTGAACGTCTGCTTCTGTACTTGCTTGCTGAATCTCTAATTGCTCGTCTGAGTGTCGTTCTTCTTCAGCTTGCTCTTTCATTTCTAGCTCAACTTGCGCTTGGCTTTCGGCCAGTGCTTCTTGCTCTTCTGCTCGTGAAGACTTTGGTAAAACAAGGTTCAATAGCACCGTCATGATAGTACCGGTAGTGATGCCTGAGTGAAGAAAGTTCGCTAGATCATGCGGCAAGTGTTGCAGCAATCTTGGTTCGAAAGTGACGGCTAAGCCAGACGCTAAACCAACACAGATTACCAAGGCATTTCGCTTGGTGTCTGCGGCCTTGATCAACATGCGGATACCCGCGTAGGCAATCATTCCGAACATCACAAAACCCACACCACCTAGAACAGGTTTCGGAATTGTGACGGCAATAGCGGCTAATTTCGGGAATAAACCGCCTAAAATTAGTAAACCACCGGTTGCAGCCACTACATAGCGACTTGCTACACCTGTGATACCTACAATGCCGACGTTTTGACTGAACGATGCCAGTGGCATTGCCGTTAAAATCGAGGATAAGGTACTACCAAGTCCATCGCCTAATAGACCACGTTTTAAGTCTTTACCGCTGACTTGGGTTTGGCAGTTGTTGCCTAGTGCCATGAAGTCACCTGTTGCTTCGGCGATAACCACGATGTACACCAAGCTCATGCTGATGATGGCACTCGCAGAAAACGTAAAGCCATATTTGAAGGGCTCAGGTCCGCCAACCCAAGCGGCAGAGCTGATTTGCTCAAGGTCGACCATGCCGAGTGATAGCGCCACAATATAACCGCCCGCTAAACCAATCACGATGGCCGAAGCGGCAACCGCGCCTTTACAGTAAACCGATACGCCAACCACAATCCCCAAAGAGATCAGTGCTAGAAACAGCTTTGGCAGCGTGGCGAATTGTTCTGTGTTGGCAGGAGAGTCTCCGACCCAGTTCATGGCAACCGGTAAAATGGTTAAGCCGATTAAGGTAACCACTACACCACTTACCACGGTTGGGAACAGTTTCCGAACCTTGTCCATATAGAAGCTGGCACCAATCACCACGAACGAGCCGATAAGCGCTGAGCCCATGATCGCGGCGACACCGCCTTCGTTGCCGATTGAAATGGCGACGCCCAAAAAGGCAAAGCTCGAACCCATCACCACGGGCAGTCGAATGCCAACAGGGCCAAAACCGAGACATTGAGCGACGGTCACAATACCTGACGCCAGCAGCGCAGCATTGATCAATGAAACGATCTCGGTGTTAGGCAAGCCAATTGACGCGCCGACAATAAGGGGAACAGCGACGATGCCACCAATCGAGGCGAGCATGTGCTGTAATGCGAGTAGGAAGGTTAAGCCGTGAGGCGGTCTTTCATTTAGGGTGTACAGAAGTTTCATTTGATATTCCTCTGCCTGTGTTTCCCGCTGATTAGCACAATTAGCTTTTTCTTAAAAATGTTGTTTTAGCATGTGTCTTGATAGCTCGGCCTGCGAACAAGCCAAGCGATAGTTACGTTGGGTGATTAACCGATGAACACGAGCTTCGCGACAAAAATAGCCGCTAAGAAGTACATCGAAATCGAGACGTCTTTTGTTTTACCTGTCGCCAGTTTCAGCACTGTGTAGGTAATGAAACCCAGTGCGATACCATTCGCGATAGAGAAGGTCAGAGGCATCATTAACGCTGTAATGGCTGCGGGAGCACCGTTGGTGAAGTCTTTCCAATCAACGTGCTGCATGCTGCTCATCATCACGAACGCTACGTAAATCAACGCGCCAGAGGTTGCGTAAGCGGGGATCATGCCAGCAAGTGGAGATAGGAAAATTGCCGCTAAGAACAACACACCAACCACAATCGCAGATAGGCCTGTTCGTGCGCCTGCTGCAACGCCCGCTGCACTTTCTACGTAACTGGTTACTGGCGGACAACCCACACACGCA
>NZ_CAWPOA010000078.1:205413-266960 GCF_963889365.1 Vibrio sp. OPT20
CCTGCCACACTTGAGATACTGTCGGCTTTCAGCGCTTTGCTTAGGCCTTCGATCTTGCCTGTTTCAGGATTAGTTAGGTTTGCACGCTCAGCCACGCCCATCAAAGTACCCGCGGTATCGAACATGTTTACAAAAAGGAAAGCCAAGATAACGCTGATCATTGAAACATCGAGAGCGCCCATAATGTCCATTTTTAGGAACGTAGGCGCTAAGCTTGGTGGCGCCGCGAAGAAGCCGTTGTAATGCACTAAGCCAAGCATCATGCCGACGAGCGTTACACTCAAAATACCGATTAACACCGCACCAAATACTTTACGCTCACTAAGAACAGCGATGATAAGGAAAGCGATAGCGGCCAGTAGCGCTTCAGGTTTAGTGAAGTCACCTAGTGATACCAGTGTTGCTGGGTTTTCGACGACGATACCTGCTGTTTTAAGACCAATTAGACCTAAGAACAAACCAACGCCCGCAGTCATGGAGTAACGTAAACTCACAGGGATACTTTCAATGATCCATTGGCGGACTTTGTAGAAACTCATCCCGACAAACAAGATACCTGAGATAAACACCGCACCCAGTGCCACTTCCCAGTTGTAGCCCATTTCGCTTACTACCGTGAACGAGAAGAAGGCATTCAAGCCCATGCCCGGCGCAAGTCCGACAGGCCAGTTCGCAAATAACCCCATTAACAAACAACCGATAGCTGCACCAATACAGGTAGCGACGAATACCGCGCCTGCATCCATACCCGATGCGGCCATGATTTGAGGGTTAACGAAGATGATGTAAGCCATGGTTGCGAAGGTGGTGACACCGCCGACCAACTCATTTTTCACACTGCTTCCGTGGGCCTTAATTTTAAAGAGTTTCTCTAAAATTCCGTTATTCGCATCTTGGTTGAGTATTTCTGTTTTACTCTCACTCATGTCAGCAAGTCCTTTTATGTTGTGATCCATTTATTGAATACAGCGAGATTTCAATATTAAGTTTTAAGGTTTTTTCCTAGCCGCTAGCTCTCTATTTATTAGTTTCCTAACGGTTAACTCCCTAGCTATTCATTTTCTAGCCATTGGTTCTAACCATCTGTTTTATAATTATTTATTCTAACTATTAACGTTGTTAGTATTTTTATATGAGCGTGCTTAATGAGCGCGCATCGTTTTAGATGCACGCACGAATCTGTTTATTATTCGATGGTTGGGCCTAGTTCGAAGTTCTAGGACACGGGACTAACTGCCCCGATAGGTTGAGAAACTGTAAGGCGAGACGAGAAGAGGAACGTGATAATGCGCGTCTGGGTCATCTAAGCCGAAACGAATAACAACATCGTCTAGGAAAGGCACGCCATCCAATTCCACGCCTTTACTTCTGTAGTAATCGGCTACGTAAAACACCAATTGATATTTCCCCGGTCGGAAATCATTCCCTGCCAGTATCGGTGCATCGGTTCGGCCATCGGAGTTAGTGATTACCGTCGCCAGCTTTTCTGTTGAGTCTTCATTGACCTTATAAAGCTCTACCTTGATCTCTGCACCCGGTAAGCCGTGAGTCGTGTCTAATACGTGTGTTGTTAATCTTCCCATAGTCCTTTAATAGCGCTTTTGGCGCTCCTCTGTTCCGTGGTTTATCTGTCTGTTTCGACCTTGCAAAGAATGCAACTGGTCACTTTGTTATCACTAACTATGTACGAACTGTACACAATTAGTAAAGCGAATTGTTGGAAAAATGTTAACTATTGTGTCGTTTTTTCTGACTTTATAGATCTTGATTATCGTTTTTTGGTGAGTTTTGATTTTATTAAGTTGTTGTTTTTAATTAGTAATAGTGCGTAAATTTAACTTGAATAACAAAATCTTTACATTGAGATAAATAATTGTATACAATAAATGTACAGGGGTAAGGTTGCTCTGTTTATCGAGAATCCATTTGGTTGAATCATTTGGTGACTCACTTAAAGAGCGGCTAAGCCAACCACTTATGTTAGGAGTACTTGGATGAATAAGGATTATTCAAGAAATTTGATCGGTTACGGAGCTAACCCTCCAAACCCTCAATGGCCAGGTAATGCGCGCGTCGCGGTTTCTTTTGTATTGAACTATGAAGAGGGCGGTGAGCGTTGTTTGTTACATGGAGATGACGAGTCTGAAGCCTTTCTTTCAGAGATCCCGTCAGCACAGCCGATCAAAGGCGAACGTCACATGAGCATGGAGTCCATCTATGAATATGGTAGCCGTGCGGGTGTATGGCGTGTTCTTCGCTTGTTCGATGAATATGAAATCCCACTGACCGTCTTTGCGGTTGCAATGGCGATTGAGCGTCACCCAGACGTTGCCAAAGCCATGGTCGAAGCGGGTCACGAAATCTGTAGCCACGGTTACCGCTGGATAGACTATCAATACATTGATGAATCTGAAGAGCGCGACCACATGACCAAAGCGATCGAGATCATCCAACAAGTGACGGGTCAACGCCCACAAGGTTGGTACACAGGTCGAACAGGTCCAAATACGCGTCGCTTAGTCGCAGAAGAAGGCGGCTTTCTTTACGACTCAGATGCCTATGATGATGACCTGCCTTATTGGCACACCGAGACTGGTCATCCGCAATTGGTGATCCCTTACACACTTGATGTGAACGACATGCGTTTTTCAACGGCGCAAGGCTTTAACTCGGGTGAGCAGTTCTTCCAATATCTGAAAGACACGTTTGACACCCTTTATATGGAAGGCGAAACCGCACCGAAAATGATGTCGGTTGGGTTGCATTGTCGTCTGATTGGTCGCCCCGGTCGTATTGCTGCATTAAGACGTTTCTTAGATTACGTAAAGCAGCATGACAGCGTGTGGTTATGTCGTCGAATCGATATCGCCAACCACTGGCACCAACATCATCCATATCAACCAAATAACGCTAATCATCAACAGCAAAAGTAGCAGTGAAGCAAGGAGGCTTAACGTGACTGAATTTCGATCATGCCAACCAACAACCATGGACCGCGATACCTTTGTCGCTCACTTCGCTGATGTCTACGAACACAGCCCGTGGGTTGCAGAAGTGGTGTATGACCAAGGTTTGAATGCCGAAGATGACCATATCGAGAATCTTCATCTGAAAATGGCATCGACCTTGTTAAGTGCAGACCAAGGCAAACAGTTGGCTTTGATCAATGCTCACCCGGATTTAGCCGGTCGAGCAGCAGTAAACGGCGAACTCACCGAGTCGTCGACCAAAGAACAAGCGGGGGCGGGCATCGACCAGTGCAACGCCGAAGAATTTGAAAAATTCACTTCTTACAACAACAGCTACAAAAGTCGCTTCAATTTCCCTTTTATCATGGCGGTGAAGGGAGCCAATCGTTACCAAATTCTTGAGTCGTTCGAGATGCGATTAGGAAATGATAGTGAAACTGAGTTTGCTACGGCGATTCAAGAGATCAACAAGATCGCGATGTTTCGTCTCTGGGATATGTAAGTTA
The DNA here is from genome assembly GCF_963889365.1 of Vibrio sp. OPT20. NCBI lineage: Bacteria > Pseudomonadati > Pseudomonadota > Gammaproteobacteria > Vibrionales > Vibrionaceae > Vibrio > Vibrio sp. OPT20. The sequence goes on from NZ_CAWPOA010000078.1 coordinate 208,889, forward strand.
ACGGAGTTAACAGCTATCTCAGCCCAGTCTTAGTGCGCTAAGAGCACGCTTTATAAGCGAATAAGCCACTAAGTTCTCATTTTATTATTACTTGATTAATTGGATAGGATTACACGGACATGACCCAAACATTTGAACAATACATAAACCTTGCAGACGAAAAACTAGGTGCAGAAGCTACCTTCGCAACAGACGATTTTTTCGCTGATAAAAGCCGCTTGCTCAGCCACGCAGCGCCAGAGTGGAAAGACGACTTATACGACGATAACGGCAAGTGGATGGACGGTTGGGAAAGCAGACGCAAACGCGGTGAAGGTTACGACTACTGTGTCGTTCGCCTTGGTCTAGCTGGCACTATTGCTGGCGTTGATATTGATACCTCATTCTTCACAGGTAACTTCCCACCTTCGGCATCAATTGACGCGTGTTATTCACCACAAGGTGAGCCAACTGACTCAACAGAGTGGCAAGAAATTCTGCCTTCACTGGCACTACAAGGTGATCATCATCATCTTGAAGCGATCGAAAGTGACCAAGTATTTACGCACCTACGTTTGAACATCTATCCAGACGGCGGTGTAGCGCGCCTACGTGTTTATGGCCGACCAAGTGTGGATTGGGAAGCAATAGATTCTCAGCAACAAGTCGACCTAGCATCGGTTGAACACGGTGGCCGAGCACTGGCATGTAGCGATGAGCACTACGGCAACAAAGCCAACATCTTAGGCCCTGGCCGCGGTGAAAACATGGGTGATGGCTGGGAAACAGCACGTCGTCGTACACCGGGTAATGACTGGGTTATCGTGGCACTAGGTCATCCAGGTAACATCGAACGCATCGTAGTGGATACTGCTCATTTCAAAGGTAACTACCCAGACAGCTGCTCAATTCAAGCCGCTTACGTGAAAGGTGGTACCGACGACCAAGTAGAAACACAAAGCCTATTCTGGCGTGAACTGTTGCCAGCACAAAAGCTGCAAGCGCACGAAATTCACGAATTCATTTCTGAGGTAAACGATCTTGGTGCGATTACCCACGTACGTGCAAACATATTCCCAGATGGTGGTATCAGCCGTTTGCGTCTGTTTGGTACGAAAGCGAAATAGGTAAGGAAATGAGTATGAGTAATGGAATACGTCGTTTATCAATCGAACCGTTAACCAAGCAGGCTTTTGCTGAGTTTGGCGATGTTATCGAGTCCGATAATAGTGATTTCTTCATGATCAACAGTGGATCAACACGTCGCTACCACAAGCTAGCGACAACGGATGTGCAAGACCAAGACGGAGAAGCCATCATCAGCATCTTCCAAGCCACACCGTTGAGCTACCCACTGACCATCAAAATGTTAGAGCGTCATCCACTTGGCTCTCAGGCATTCATTCCATTACTTGGTCAACCCTATTTAATTGTTGTTGCGCCAAAAGGCGACGATCCAACATTAGCCAATAGCCGAGCTTTCTTGAGCAACGGCCGTCAAGGAGTGAACTATCACAAAGGGGTGTGGCATCACCCAGTTCTCGCCCTCACCGATCAAGACCAGTTTTTGATCGTCGATAGAGGTGGCGAAGGACACAACTGTGACGAAGTTTATTTCGACAGCGACCGAGTGGCGTTGCATTTGGACGATCTGCCAACGGACGACAATAAGGAAGAGCAACGCTTAGCTAAAGCGTTGTGATACAGGAGTTTATTATGGATCCGCATATTACAGAGTGGTTGAACTTAGCAATACGCTGGGCTCACATGATTGTTGGTGTTGCGTGGATAGGCGCATCATTTTACTTTGTTTGGTTAGAGAATAACCTTAACCGAGTAAACCCAAAAACGGGCCTTTCAGGCGACTTATGGGCAATTCACGGCGGTGGTATTTATCACCTAGAGAAGTACAAACTTGCGCCACCAGAGATGCCAGAGCACCTGCACTGGTTTAAATGGGAAGCCTACTTCACGTGGATCACCGGTGTGTGTCTACTGGGTGTGGTTTACTACCTCAACGCTGAGATTTACCTGATTGCACCGGGCTCTGGCCTTGATTCAACCACCGCAATCGCGATTGGTATTGGTTCATTCGTTGCCGGTTGGTTTATCTACGACTTACTGTGCGACTCACCATTAGGCAAAACCCCCGTGTTGCTTGGCGTTGTGCTGTTTGTGCTGCTCGTTGCTGCAACTTACGGCCTAACTCAAGTGTTCAGTGGTCGTGGTGCCTACATCCACGTGGGTGCGATAATTGGTACCATCATGGTGGGTAACGTATTCCGCGTTATCATGCCAGCACAGCGCAACTTGGTGAAAGCGATTGAAGAGAAGCGCGAACCGGATCCGGCATTGCCAGCGAAAGGTCTACTGCGCTCTCGTCACAACAACTACATGACACTGCCAGTGCTCTTCATCATGATCAGTAACCACTTCCCAAGCACTTATGGCTCGGAATACAACTGGCTGATTCTTGCTGGGCTAGCGATCTTCAGCATCTTGGTGCGTCACTACTTCAACACCCGTCATGGTAGCCAGAAGTTTGCCTGGACAGTACCTGTAGCGGCATTGGGTATGATCACGCTCGCGTTTGTTACCTCACCTTACGCGAAAAAACAGATGACTCCGGTTGTACAAGCACCAGTGGTTCAAGAAGTGCAAGTAAGCGCGACTGAATCGGCGACAGAAGAGGTTGTTTCGAACGGCACAGCTTCAACTACGGTTAGTTCTCAAGCTGTACCAGCAGACCACGCAATGCAAACTGCTAGCGCAGGCGTAAGCTTTGAAACCATCAACAAAGTCATTCAAGAGCGCTGTTCTGTGTGTCACTCATCAACCCCTAGTCACGCCGCTTTTGCTGCTGCGCCAGCCGGTGTAATGTTTGATACGCCAGAAGAGATCAAAGCCAACGTCCCAAGGATTGTTGCTCAAACCGTAACAACCAAGGTGATGCCGCTCGGCAACATGACTCAAATGACCGACGCAGAGCGCGCACTCATCGGCACTTGGGTAGAGCAAGGCGCTACGCTTCAATAATGATGTGAATCCTTTACCTAAGAGCATGAGTCTTAGGTGAGGCTTGGGGAGAGTTTGGTTTCGGGCACGCACCAAACTCATCCCACCCTGTTTCCCCGGTTCCTATAACCGGGGCTTTTTGTTTTTGGACAAAGGAAAGTGTGCTGGATTCAGTTGACTCAAGGATATAATTTTGTTGTGTGAAAATTGTTATTAGTTCTAAGTAACCATCCTATCGAATCGCAAGCTGCATCACGCTTATATAATTGCTCTCAATATCATACCCAAGTAGTATCATAAAGGCGTTTTTTACGCTAAGGCACTGATGTATAGCACTACTTAGAGTTTTTTGCTTTCTCAGTCTCAAATCTAACAGTGTTGATAATTAGCTATCAATACAACCATCGACTTTGAGGTTTATGATGGAACAAGAAAAGTATCTAGGCTATATAAAATACGATGGTGAGCTGGTCGAAGAAGGGCTAATGGATGCAAGGAGGCAGGCAAAAGCCTTATTAGCTTTTGATGGAGCGATTAGAGAACTTATAGTTAAACAAGTGCCAGACTTAAAACACATCGATTTCGAAATTCCTATGAGGGTACAGAAAGGCTCATGGGAAGCGTTAGTTCCTGAGACTGTTGCTGGTTGGGCGCAAGCAGGGCTAGGGGTTGTTGCCACAGCATACTTTAGTAAGGCTGCATCAAAAATGGCTGAGAAAGATTTTGATGACTTTGGCTTTTCTACAATCTTCTCAAAAGCGCTCGATGGAATTATGTGGTTTGCACGAATTGGGAAACACATTGGAGGTACTGGGAAAACTGAGTTATCCAACCTTAAGTTTAAAGATAATAACGAACTAATAGGTATCCCTAACGATGAGGGAGAGTATATATATGTTCCTAAATCAGCATTAGATCTTTATTTAGATTCCAGCTCTAAACTTTTAGAAGAATTAGCCCTCAATATTGCTGATGGGCGTTCGCTTAAAATTGGTACGTTTAAAGATGGTGTTAGACATGAGGTCACTATCGGCAAAGTGGACAAAGCAATATTTTGTAATGATGGGAGTGAAGATGACGATGAAATTATGGTTTTGCCAGAGCTTGTTCACGGCACAACTGTTGTCATTGAAGGTGAGGTTACAAGGGAAAATAAAACATCAAACTCTCTAGGGTTTAAATACTTAGGTCATATTCTGACAGCTTATCCTGATGTCGGTAGTGTCGTAAAATATAAACCACTATTGTTTCTGCGTTGTAAGTTAGTCGGTACTGTTAGTCGTTTAGATGAAAAAGGGCGAATAACAGCCAAGAGGCCAAAGCTTATAGTTTCTCATCTAGAAGCTCTTGAGCAAATAAATGGCGATTTGTTTAGTTAAAAAGCATGTGAAAGGACAAATATGGATATTGCCGTACTAACGTTTGATGGATTTAACGAGCTGGATTCTTTCATCGCCTCGGGTATTTTGAACCGAATGAAAGAGTTTGGCTGGAATGTGCAGATTACTAGTCCCACAGAATCAGTGACTTCAATGAATGGAGTCACAATTAAATCTCAACAGCCTTTAGAGTTCGCGAATACTGCTGATGCGGTGTTGTTTGGTAGTGGCATGTTGACCCGCGATATCGCCCAAGACGCTAAATTACTTTCAAGGTTAAGCCTTAACCCACAAGTACAATTAATTGGCGGTCAATGCTCTGGGACTTTGTTAATGTCGGTATTGGGGTTACTGAATCAAGTCCCAGCCTGTACTGATTTAACAACGAAGCCATGGGTAATTGAATCAGGTGTGAAAGTGTTGGACCAGCCGTTTTATGCGGAAGGTAACATTGCTACAGCGGGTGGCTGTTTGTCGTCTAAATACTTAGCTGCATGGGTTATCAGTAAACTCGCAGACCAAGCACATGCCGAAGCTGCAATTCACTATGTTGCGCCTGTTGGTGAGAAAGAAGACTCTGTGAATCATTGCATGTCGATAGTAAGTACTTACGTTTAAACTGATTCATTGCGTGCGCAGTCCTGTATAAGGTTCTTGATATGAATATCTACACATGGCACTTTTATTCCAAATTGACTTTAGTTAGGACAAAAAATGGAAGACTTGATAGTCGCGTATTTTAGAGCATTGAGCTCATTCTTTAGGTATCTGTTTCAGTCGATATTGATTGAGTTCATTGGTTACGGAGCTGGCTGGATAGTCTGTAAAGTATTCACATTAGGGCGCTTCCCCCCATTGATTCCAACTGAAAAAGAGCGAACCAGAATCTCTTATATCGGAGCTATTAGCATCGTGTTATTTCTGTTAGCAATTGGTGTGTTCAATAGTTTGTGATTCGGAGTGAGGATATATGAAATTTTACCCCGCGGAGCAATACCAAGCGGCTTGCAACGAGCTGTTTATCCGATACGAACGTGACATCAAAAAGCTAATCCCTAACGCGAGAGTTGAGCACGTAGGTGCAGCTTCTATTCCTTTTGCCGTGTCAAAGGGCGATCTAGATATTTTCGTAGGTGTTGAACTTGGCGAATTTGAGGATGTTATAGAGAGACTCGCAACACTCGGCTTTACAGAGAAACTCGATACGTTAAGAGCGCCGGAACTGTGTATGTTGGAGTCTACATCAGGGGATGATGTGGCGTTGCAAGTGGTCGCCAATGGTTCTGAGTTCGAATGCTTTCTAAGGTTTCGTGACAAGCTACGTGCGACCCCGGCATTAGTTCAGCAATACAACACCCTCAAAATGGGTTGTGCAGGTTGGTCTCAAGAAAAGTACCGTGAAAAGAAGTCGGCTTATATAGAGCATGTGCTGGCGGTGAAATAGCAAGTCGTCTTGTGATAGATTGGGTTAGTGACACAGACTGGCTTTACATTTTCCATTGATTCCTTGAGGTAGGCTTATGATTACAATTAGAAAAGCGGTTGAGTCTGATGCTCAGGATATTTTCGATATTCGAAGCCGTGCCATTGTCGACAAGTGCTCGGCTTATTACTCAGAAGAACAGCTGTCAATATGGACGCAGGGTGGAATGTCTGATGGATTCATAAGCGATGTAGTCCAAACTTTTCACGTTTCACAAGTCGATGACCGAGTGATTGGCAGCGGTAAAATCAACATCGAAACCGGTATGATTGATGCTATTTTTGTGGACCCAGATTTTTCCGGAAAAGGCGCAGCGAAGCAGATGTTGCAGTTCTTAGAGGAACTCGCGATTCAACACAACTTGCCGTTAATGAAGCTAGAATCGACCTTGAATGCTGCGGAATTTTATCGTTCGTGTGGTTTTATCGGTGATGAACTTTCCACTTATCACTCTCCTAGAGGTATTAGCCTCGATTGCATCCCGATGGAAAAGCCGCTACTTGCTTAAATAAACAGCGCTAACTCCAATGGTTGGTGCTGTTTTTACTTTCCTCTTACACTCTTTTCTAATATCGAATCTAGTATCAAATTTCTCTTTGTTATACAGGCAAGTCTCTCATTATGAAGAACTTCTTTGATAGCGAACTCATGCTCTCTAGCTCCTTGAATTTCGTTTTGCTATCGCTTGGGCTAACGCTCCTTTTTCATCTTCCGATTTGGTGTGGGTTCAACTTGAGCCGACGAAAGTGGAAGCTTATGGATTATTTATGGCCGTTCTTGGCGGGTATCGGGATGCTGGGTGCGGTGTCTGAGATTCGTGCGAAAGTAGCGGGTGATTGGGTTGAAACCGAACAAACCAGAGCGGTGGCGATTTTAGAATCGGTTCAGCAGTTTTCTTTGGATAAGCTGCGAAGTGATACCTGCACCGGTCAGCCGTCTTTAGATAATCACGCTCAGCACCATGAAGCGTGTTTGTGGTATTTGAATACGGCGATCACGTTCAAAGATGTCGATTTCACCTTGTTACCCAACGCATCGGATTTTACGGTTCCTGCGCCTAGCGTATCGCTGGTGGAAAGTGATGCCGTGTGGGTGGATGGTATGCTGAGTCAGTATGAGATGCAGAAAAACCAATACATAAAAACCAGAGAAGCGCAGGTGAAGCAGCCACTAGAAAGTATCTTTTGGTATGTGAGTCCTTACTTAGTGTGTTTCGCGATTGCGTTGCGTTTGACGAAAGTCACCGCAGAGCTCAAATTAGATAAGTGCGCATAGTTTGAGTTCCTATACCCAGATAGAAAAGGTGAAGTAATGAATGTGAGTGAGTTTTCTCAGTTGGTGGGTTTGTCGGCTCACACGCTTCGCTACTATGAAAAAATCGGCTTGTTGAAAAATGTTCAGCGGAACAGTAGCGGTCATCGAGTCTATACATCGAAGGACGTTACCTGGATTGAGTTCGTGAAGCGCTTAAAAGACACCGCAATGCCACTGGATGAGATTCTAGAATACGCAAAGCTAAGGGAGTTAGGGCCAGAATCGACTTCGCAGCGCCAAGTGTTGCTCGAACAACATCAACAGAATTTGCGGTCCCATATCGAAGAGCAGCAAAAGCATCTGGCTGCGCTAGAGCAAAAAATTAGTTTGTATCGAGATGGAAAAGTCCGTTGACTTAGAGTCGACTCTAACTTGTAAGGTGTTCCTGTAAATCATAAAAAGGAACAAACCTATGAATCAATCACGTTTCGACATTGGCTTAGAAAGACTTAATCATATCGACGGAGAAGCAGGGCAACAGGTTATTGAAAGCCTGCAAGACATCTGCCCTGATCTTGCCAAATATACTATCGAGTATCCCTTTGGTGACATCTATTCACGCCCCGGCTTGGATTTGAAATCACGAGAGATCGCGACCGTCGCTGCCCTTACCGCACTCGGTAATTGTGCCCCTCAGCTTAAGGTGCATTTGAATGCGGCACTCAATGTTGGATGCAGCGAGGAAGAGATTAAAGAAGTGATACTGCAGATGTCGGTGTATGCGGGATTCCCAGCTGCGTTAAATGGCATGTTCGCATTTAAAGAAGTGCTTGCGGAGAGAGGCACAGCTTGAGATAAATAGAAAATATAGTCTGAAAAGGGAGCGTCAACTTTGCTAAGTTGCGCTCCCTTTTCATTGATTGGCTAAGTTTTAAAGGTCGTAAACCTGAAGGTTCGCGGTTCTTTAAGATGACATAGACAGCGCGAATGACAACAAAATAGGCAAGGTGACCACACTCAGGAAGTTGCCGAACAACACCATAGACGCGACTTTAGGCGGCTCGACATTGAAGCGTTCTGCAAACAGGTAGTTCATCACGGCAGGTGGCAGCATGGTGAACAGCACCATCATTTGTAGGTGCAGCGTTGGCAGAGGAATAAAGAAGTAGATGATGGCAAAGGCGATGGCCCCTGTGAACAGTGATTGAGCCGTACACAACAAGCCTACTTTGAGTCCGCTTAGCTTCAAGTTGACCATTTGCGAACCCAACGACAGCAGCATGATAGGCACGGCTGCTTGGCCGAGTAGCGATGTGGCTTCGTAGATTGGATTCCACACTGCAATGCCAGATAAGTTGAGCGTCATCGCTAATGCTGCGGCTAAGAATATCGGCATCTTGAGGATCTGTTTGATCGGATTACCTTCACTCAACAGCGCCAAGCCAACACTAATGTGCACGCAGGCTGACACCACAAACAGCAGTACAGCAGGGGCTAATGCGCTCTCGCCAAAGGTATACGTGAACAGAGGAATGGCCAGGTTGCCACTGTTGCGGAACATGTGTGGCGGAGCCCAAGCTTTGAAGTTGAGCTTAAAGATCTTACAGATTGGTATCATCAATAAAGCGGGCACCAACACCGCGACCAAAGAAGCGGTGATGAGTGGCAGTTGTTCGGTGTCGAGAGGCATGGTGGTCAGCGAGGCAAACACCAAAGCAGGAATACATACATCCATGTTGATGCGATTGATCGGTTTGAAATCGGGCTTGAACCAACGACCTACCGCAAAGCCAGCACTGGCTAAAGTAAAAACGGGAAACAGAATGCTGACGACCTGTTCGAACATAGAATTCCTTTCTAGATGTAGTGCTTCCATTTAGCTGAGAAACGAATGTTCGAGAGAGACGCTAAAGTGAAGTATGAAGTCGAGATGTATAAACATTAACCTATCAATATAATGAGTTGGCGTCACCGAAGATCGTTGTCTGTGAGCGGTTAATTTATATTTCTTTGAATGAAGCACAAAAAAGACCAGTGGCATCAGCAACTGGTCTTTAAAGGCTAGATAAATCTGGACGGATTTTTAATTAACGACGGCTTGTCGCTGTCTAGCGATTGTTACTCGGTTTTAAGCCTAACTAACGAGCTTTTTGTAATCTTTGAAATTCACGTCATAAGCTTTTTCGCCGTAGATGTAAGTCTCGCTAACGGTTCTGTCGTCACCTAAGCTCATCAATACAAAAAGTTTTTCTTCAAGCTTGGTGGTTTGTTCCATTCTAAAGCGCATCAGCTGAGTTGCGTGTAGATCCAACACCACGAAATCCGCTTCTTTTCCGACTTCCAAGTTACCAATCTTGTCTTCTAAATGCAGCGAACGTGCGCCGCCTAGTGTTGCCAAGAACAGCGACTTAGCTGGGTGCAGCTTCTTATGCTGTAACTGCATGATCTTGTACGCTTCACTCATTGTTTGCAGGATTGAGAAGCTGGTGCCTGCGCCTACATCAGTACCCACGCCGACACGAATACCGTGATCTTCCATCTCTGGTAATCGGAACAACCCCGAGCCTAAGAAAAGGTTAGACGTTGGGCAGAAGGCGATGGCAGATTCAGTATCGGCAAGGCGTTTACATTCACAATCAGAAAGGTGAATACCATGAGCAAATACCGAACGTTTGTGCAGCAGACCATAGTGGTCATACACATCTAGGTAGCTGTCGCGTTCTGGGAACAGCGATTTCACCCACTCGATCTCTTTCTCGTTTTCAGAAAGGTGAGTGTGCATGTACACGTCTGGATATTCTTCTAGCAGTTTGCCTACAGTAGCCAGTTGCTCTGGTGTGCTGGTTGGCGCAAAGCGAGGTGTCACCGCGTAAAGCAAACGGCTACGGTTATGCCATTTTTCGATTAACTCTTTTGAGTCGGCATAGCCAGATTCCGGTGTGTCGGTGAGGTAATCAGGCGCATTGCGATCCATCAAGACCTTACCCGCGATCATGCGTAGATTACGCTTCTCAGCTTCTTCAAAGAATACGTTAACCGACTCTTTGTGTACCGTGCCAAACACGAGTGCCGTGGTGGTGCCGTTGCTTGCCAATTCGTCTAGGAATAGCTTCGCGACTTTGTGTGCGTAAACTGGATTTTTGAACCGCTTTTCTTCTGGGAAGGTGTAGTTCTCTAACCAATCAAGTAGCTGCTCACCGTAAGACGCGATCATCCCTGTTTGAGGGTAGTGGATGTGCGTATCAATAAAGCCAGAGGTGATCAGTTTGTCTTTGTATTCTTTAACTTCGAGTGTTTTAGGTTGGCGAGCCAATACCTCATCGGCATGGCCTAAGTCGACGACATGGCCGTTCTCAACCACTAAAACACCGTCTTCAAAATAGTCGTAAGACTCATCGATACCGACATCTTTTGGGTCGGCGACGCTGTGTAAAATGCTGGCGCGATAAGCTTTGCGTTGCGTTGTCATGTTTACTTCCTTTTAATGACTTCAGCGACGTTATGGCCACTGAAGCTTTGCGACTTTTATTAGGCGATCTTCTCTTCCAATGGTGGTTCGCCTACGTCGCTTGGTTGACTGTGTTGATCGGTCAAATCCTGATTTCGATATTGTTTGGTTGGGCGCTTTTGTTCAAGTGCTTGGCCTTGATAGTGTGCGATCAGTTCACCAGCAACCGACACCGCAATTTCGGCAGGGTGTTTGCCATTCACCGCACTTATACCAATCGGGCAAAGCATGGTTTCAATTTGTTCTTGGCTATAGCCGCGTTGCTCTAAGCGGAAGTCGAACTTCTTGCGCTTAGTGAGTGACCCAATCATGCCAAAGTAACGGCTGTCTTCACGGTCAATAATGGCCTTAGTTAGGTCAAAATCGAGCTGGTGGTTGTGCGTCATCACAAGGTAATAACTGTTCGGTGGCATGTGTTTTACTTCACCGACTGGATCATCTGAGACAAGCTTCTTCACACCGTGTGGTAGCGTTTCAGGGAATACTTCTTCACGTTCATCAATCCAGGTCACACGGAAGGGCAGAGTCGCCACAATGTGCAGCAGCGCTTTGGCAACATGGCCTGCGCCGAACAGCACAAGGTGGTTCTGTTGAGTGCCAATCGGTTCAAAGCTTAACGTTGCCATCCCACCACAACATTGGCCTAAGCGAGCGCCTAGGTTGAAGCGTTCTACTTTGAGTGATTTCTCGCTGGCAATCAGCATTTCACGCGCCATTTTAGTGGCCACATGTTCAAGGTGACCACCACCAATCGTAGCGATGATTCGGTCACGAGTGACAAGCATTTTGGTGCCCGCATCGCGTGGAACGGAGCCTCTGTCTTCAAGTACTGTCACCATTACACACGGTTCGTAGTTCTCTTCCAGTTTTGCCAGTTCGTGAATCCAATTATCCTTAAACATACGTCCTCCTAAATCCCTTTTTTATGCTTCCCAAGCTAAACGATCGATATGAGCCCTAAGCCGTTTCTGATTGAGCATCGACCGAAGTCGGAGCCGTTTCAGTGACTTCCTGAATCGCCATCAGAATACGTTCTGGCGTTGCAGGTGTGTTGAGCTTAGGAATCGCGCCATCGACGGCGACATAGCTGATTGCGTCTTTCAGTGCGCTCCATACCGACATACCCAACATGAAAGGCGGTTCACCCACGGCTTTCGAGTTGAAGACGGTGTCTTCTGGGTTGTTACGGTTTTCTAAAAGATGCGTTCTGAAATCAATTGGCATATCAGCAATCGCCGGGATCTTGTAACTCGCAGGACCATTGGTCATCAAGCGGCCTTGCTGGTTCCAAACCAACTCTTCCGTCGTTAACCAACCGACACCTTGCACAAAGCCACCTTCGACTTGGCCGATATCAATTGCTGGGTTCAATGAAGCGCCCACGTCATGCAAAATATCGACACGCAGAATCTTGTTTTCGCCGGTTAGGGTATCGATGATGACTTCTGAACAAGAGGCACCATACGCGTAGTAGTAGAACGGACGACCGCGTGCTTTCTCGTGATCGTAATAGATCTTCGGAGTGCGGTAGAAGCCAGTGCTCGACAGCGAAATTTGGTTAAACCAAGCCAGTTCAACAAACGAGTTGAAGGTCATGATCTCATCGCGAATTTGCACCATGCCGTTCTTAAATACCACCTCTTCAGGCCACACTTTGAAGTGCGAAGAAGCGAAGTCGATCAGGCGTTGCTTAATGGTCATTGCGGCGTTTTGCGCGGCCTTACCGTTGAGGTCGGTGCCCGATGAGGCTGCGGTTGGTGATGTGTTCGGAACTTTGTCTGTGTTTGTAGCGGTGATCTGGATACGTTCGACATCGACTTGGAACTCCTGTGCAACGATTTGTGCCACTTTGATGTTCAAGCCTTGCCCCATTTCCGTACCACCGTGATTCAAATGAATACTGCCATCGGTGTAGATATGGATGAGCGCACCTGCTTGGTTCAAGAAAGTCGCAGTAAACGAGATACCGAATTTCACGGGTGTGATAGCAAGGCCTTTCTTCAAGATAGGGCTTTGCTTGTTGAACTCGGCAATGTCTTTACGACGTGCGTGATAGTCACTGCTGCGTTCAAGCTGTTCGGTTATCTCAGGTAAAAAGTTGTCTTCAACGGTTTGGTAGTAATGGGTCACGTTACGGCCTTCTTCGCCGTAGTAGTTCGCCTTACGTACTTCCAAAGGATCTTTTTTCAGGTAACGCGCAATCTCGTCCATGATGTGTTCGATGGTCATCATGCCTTGCGGGCCACCAAAGCCACGATAAGCGGTATTCGACGCTGTGTTGGTTTTGCATCGGTGACCGACCACAGTTGCATCACCTAGGTAATAGGCGTTGTCTGAGTGGAACATTGCGCGGTCTACGATAGAACTTGATAAGTCTGGTGAGTAACCACAGTTACCTGCAACGGTAATGTCGGCACCTTGTATCACACCATTGTCGTCAAAACCGACCGTGTATTGATTGTAGAACGGGTGGCGTTTACCGGTTTGCTGCATGTCTTCATTGCGCAGCAAACGCATTTTGGTTGGTCGACCGGTGAGGTGGGCAATCACCGCAGCCATACATGCTGGAGAGGCCGCTTGAGTCTCCTTACCACCGAAACCACCTCCCATACGACGCATATCAATCACGACTTTGTGCATCGGTACGCCAATTACTTCCGCAACCAGTTTTTGAACTTCGGTCGGGTTTTGAGTCGAGGTGTACACTATCATGCCGCCGTCTTCGGTTGGCATCACGCTACTGATTTGGGTTTCTAGGTAGAAGTGTTCTTGGCCGCCGATCTCTAGGTCACCAGAGATCACGTGTTTCGCTTTTGCCAGTGCGGCTTTCGAGTCACCACGTTGTTGAGTGTGGCTTTCTGTTACGAAGTGTTCTTTCTCTAGCGCTTCTTTTACATCAAGAATCGCAGGCAGTTCTTCATATTCAATGATTGCAGCGTGTGCGGCTTTACGTGCCGTTTCTAAATCATTGGCTGCCACGGCAATCACAGGTTGACCGTAGTATTCTACTTTGCCATCAGCAAGCAGTGGGTCACCCGGTAGGATGGCGCCGATATCCAGTTCACCCGGTACGTCTTTCGCTTGAATAGCAATTGCCACACCTTCGAATTCGTAACATGGAGATAGGTCTATTTTGGTGATGTTAGCGTGCGCTTGCGTGCTCAGGCGTGCGTATACATGCAGCTGATTTGGGAACTCTAGGCGGTCATCAATGTATACCGCTTCGCCCGTGACTTGCTTGGCTGCACTGTCGTGTTTAACGCTTTTACCCACGCCAGTTTTTAGGTCTTGTTTTGCAATGGTAACCATCTCTTCGTGGGTCATCGCATTGCTCTTGTGACCAGAGGAATTTGATTTAGACATAAGACGTTACCCTTGTTTCGATTTGGTTGTTTTTGTTTTGTCGTTCAATGAAGTAGCGACGTAGCATGTTGGCCGCCGACAATGAACGGTATTCTTGGCTTGCACGGAAATCGGATAGCGGCTCAAAGTCGTTATACAGTTCCTGCATCGCTAACTTAATATTAGCGTCTGTCCACGGTTTGCCTAATAACGTATTTTCACAACGAGTTGCACGCTTAGGCGTTGCTGCCATACCGCCGAAAGCGATACGAGCGTAAGAAACCTTGCCATCTTCAATTTGAATATCAAACGCGCCACACACCGCAGAGATGTCGTCGTCTAAACGTTTCGACACTTTGTAAGCGCGGAAGCTGTCGTTGGTTGGCTTAGGAATGATGATCTGTTCAATGAATTCACTCTCTTTCTGCGCCGTCACTTTGTAGCTGATGAAGTAATCTTCAATTGGCATGGTGCGTGACTCGTCTCCGCAGCGAAGTTTGATCTTCGCGTCGAGAGCAATCAGTAGAGGAGGGGTATCACCGATAGGCGAGGCATTCGCCACATTACCGCCAATGGTGCCTTGGTTACGTACTTGCAGTGACGCAAAGCGGTGGAGTAGCTCACCAAAATCTGGGTAGTGTTTTTTCAGTAGTGCGTAAGAGTCACTGATAGGAAGGTTGGCACCAATGATTAAATCGGTGTCGGTCTCTTCGCATACCTTCATATCTTCAACAAGGTTTACGCTGATCAGTGTTTCAATCTCGCGATGGAATTGTGTGACTTCCAACGCTAAATCCGTGCCGCCAGCAACCAGCTTAGCGTTCGGATGCGCTTGAAAAAGCTTGGCCAGCTCATCAGTGCTTTTCGGGGAAAAAGCGGTGAGGTGACCAAGGCGTAAGTTGGCTTCGGTGTCTTGAATGCCTTCTAGCTTCTTGATGGTGTTGCGTTCAAGTTCAGCAAATTGGTCGATCAAAGGTTGGTCTGTTGAAAGTGACATCGCAGCATCAACAATTGGTCGGTAGCCAGTACAACGACACAGGTTACCCGCCAGTGATTCCATGACGTCTTCTTTGCTCGCATCGGGTTTGTTCTTGCCTAGCGCAAACATCGACATGATGAAGCCCGGCGTGCAGTAACCACACTGTGAACCGTGAAAATCCACCACTGCTTTCTGCACTGGGTGCAAAGAGCGATCTCGGTTTTGTAGATCTTCTATAGTGATCAGTTGCTTGCCATGCAGCGCTGAAACGAACGTAAGGCAAGAGTTCACTGAGCGGTATTGCAGCTGTCCATCAACCACTTCACCGAGAACTACCGTACATGCACCACAGTCACCCGACCCACAACCTTCTTTGGTACCGGTTTTATTAACCTTGGTACGAAGGTAGTTGAGCACTGTCATATTTGGCGACAGATTATCTTCACGTCTTATTTCCTGATTGAGCAAAAAAGTAATCAAGAGACCTCCTTGTAAATCGACATATTTCCATGTGTATTCTTTTTGACTTCTAGGTCAATAATTATCCATCCTGACCCTGTGGTCAACTATTTATTTACAAAAATGCAACAAATAGTCTTGGTTGTGGATTGTATACAATTTTATTTTAACCGTAGTTGTCTGTTTTATAAGGGGTTGAGTTGAAGGTGAACAGTTTTTTGGTATTAATAAATTGATAGCTATGTATACAAGATAATGACAGGGTTTGTGGCACTGTTGGAAGTGATTCTATAGTGGCTAAGATCGTTGTTGAGGCTAGAATAGGCAGTGTTTTAGATGGATGTGAGCCGATCGTCATCTTTATTTTTAGGGGAGAGGGCATAAAAAAGAGAAGTAAACGCAGAGGCTTACTTCTCTCCAATTTTGTTAACGAAAAGCTGTTAATAAAAAGCTGTTAACAAAAAGTTGTTAACGGATGGTTATTAAGCGCTTGTTGAATCTTCTATGACTTGCTCTTAAGCAGATCAGAGAACACCACATGCAGGTCGCTAGAAGCTGTGCTGCTGTCTAGGTTGAGCTTCGAACGAATGTGGCTTAGGTGTTCTTGCATCAACTCTACGGCTTGTTGTTCGTTGCCTGACTCTATCGCATCCAGTAAGCCTGAGTGTTCGTCTAGAGAACAGTTCGAGTGGTTGCCCGTTTCGTATTGAGCGATCAGCAGTGAGGTTTGCGATACCAAACTGCGTTGGAAAGCCAGCAGTGGCGCATTCTCAGCCATTTCAGCCAGCTTGATATGAAACTCGCCAGACAAGCGTAAGCCGGAGCCGTAGTCACCTTGGTCAAAGGCGCAGTTCTCTTTTACAACGAGCTTTCGGCATTCTTCGATTTGCGCTTTGGTTGCGTTTTTCACCGCCAGCTCAGTGATAGCAATTTCCATTACTTCACGTGCTTTAAATATCTGCTTGGCTTCATCAACCGTTGGGGCAGCAATCATTGCACCCCGGTTTGGACGGATCACCACAACTTGTTCTAAAGAGAGACGCAGTAAGGCACGACGGATAATGGTGCGGCTAACGCTAAAGATTTCTGCTAAGGCTTCTTCGCTTAATTTGGTGGCTGGTGGCAGCCTTTGTTCTAGTATCGCGTCGAAGATATGGCAGTAAACAACATCGTCTTGAGTCTGGCCTGTTACTTTCGTTTTTACACCTTTGGAGACAGAGTTTTTGAGAGCTGTCATAGAGATAAGGGCCCTTGTTTAGTCGAGTTGGGTTAATCGAGAATAATTCATGAGAGTTACTCTATATTGTATACATTTATCTATACAATGCCACCGGATGAAAGTGCGATGCACGCTTATTTGTTAATGACTTATAACATTTTGTTTGCAGGGAACTGTGTGCAATCTTTAGCTTTAAGCCATTTTTAATCCAACTAAACTCGATTATCACCGCAGCTGTAGGCAACGATCTGGCTGATTTCGCTCAGGCTACGACCTGACTGTTGTTGCCATTCGTTGAAGGCTTTACCCGCTGCCAGTTGTGTTCGCTTGGTGTTACGACCGCTATCCACCACATCGGTGCTGCGTAGGTGTGCTTCAACATCTGATGACAAGATGAAGGTATCTTTACCCATTTGGCGCAGAGTGTAGGCACCAGTATTACCACCTAATCGCTTGCCGTGTTTTTTCAGGTAATCCCACAGCTCGGTGATACGTTCTGATGGCCAGTCGGCAACCATTTGTGAGAATGAATCGGCTTCACGCTTGGCGTTGTGAATCATGGTGGCATTGGCAGGGATGGTCATCACCTTAGTAAGGTGACGAATAATGCGCGGGTCTTGCGCTTTCTGCTCCCACATCTCGTTCGGCAGCATCAGCATCTTTTCGATGTCGAATTCAAAGAACACTTCTTCAAACTGCGGCCATTTCTTTCTCACCACATTCCATGAAATACCACATTGGAATACCTTTTCGGTAAAGGCGGCTAGCCAACGGTCGTCGGTGATCTGCGATAGCTCGGCTTGGGAAAGGGGCGCGCGAACAATCTTTTCGAGCTCGGCAGCTCCGCCTTTACGGTGAGCCGCACGTTGATAAATAGTGTCGAATTTTTCTTGGGTCATTGAAGGTTCCAAATTACATCTGTGTATCTTGAGTGTGTAGTTAATGCTTAATGATATGGGGTCAAATTTGGCAATTAAAACAAATCTGTTAACTAAAACCAGTCTGACAATTAGAACAAGTTAGCAGATCTTCAATTCCATCTGATACAAGGGCCATGTTTTACCATTGAACTCTTTCATGCTCGGCTCTTTGTCGACCACCTCAAAGCCCGCTTTGTCGTAGCAGCGTTTTGCGCCGTGGTTTTGCTTAAATACCGCTAAGGTGATGGTGGTGACATCTGGTATTTCTTTCGCCGCTTCTAATGCACTTTCTATCATGGATTGCCCAAGCCCTTTACCACGTTGGCTTGGGCGAATCGCGACTCGGCAAAAGCGAAGCTCACTGTCTGACATGCGTTGAAATTCCATAAAGCCAAGCAAGTCATTAGCATTCGAGTTAGTGCTAGATGTGGAGAATGTGTACAGCTCGACATGGGGCTCTTGAGAACGTTCAATGATGGAGGCGGCTTCTAACGGCCAACCAAAGGTTCGTCCGCCCCATAGTACGTAGTCTTCGAGTGATGTGAACCAAGTGACGATCTCGTCGGCGTCGGATGCTTTAAAGCGGTTTATTTCCATATCCTTCTCTCTCCCTTATCGCGTGTCTCTTTTTTAAGCCGTTAAACTTCCGAGCCCAATTGCTCAAGAAAGCCGCGCATGTAGTCGGTGCGCTTGTTGGCTTCTAATTTGGCGGATTCTGTATTCATGGTTTCAGCCAGCTTGAACAGTTTCACGTAGAAATGGTCGACGCTGTAATGCTTGTCATCCAAGTCACGATGTTCAGCGAATGGATCTTCGTGGTTATAGAGTTCAGCGTTAAAGCTTTGACCCACGTACAGGCAGCGTGCAATACCAATCGCACCGAGAGAGTCTAGGCGATCGGCATCTTGGACGATTTGAGCTTCCAAGGTTTCTGGTGTGATGTTGGCACTGTAGCTGTGAGTGACAATGGCGTGATGGATCTCATCAAGATAGGACGCAGGATATTCGATAGATTTGAGGAAAGAGATAGCCTTGTCTGCCGCCATTATCGAGCTTTGGGCTCGGTCTGGGTGGTTCTTGGGAAAGGTGAAGCAATCATGAAGGTAAGCGGCGGGCAGCACGACTTCAAGCTTAGCTTGCTCTTGAGTACATAAAGCCTTGGCGGTTTTGACTACGCGCTTAATATGGCTGATATCGTGCGCTGCATCTTGTGTCATCTCTTGCTGTGCAAAATCAAGCAGTTGGCTTTCAAATTTTTCTATCACGCGTCCCTTTCTCCATTATCAATGTTGCTTATCGATCAGTGTCGTTTCATATCGACTTTAACAGTTTCAAGCGCGAGTTTTTATCTTTTATAAAAGGAATACCCACAAAAAAACCGACTCTGTGAGTCGGCTTAATAGAAAGGTTATTCTGTGTTGATTAAAGCGTTATCAACGGTAATAAGAGCCTAAGCTGCAGCTTGTTGAAGTTTTGCTAACACATGATGCAATGAAGGACTGATCGTGTGACCAAGCGCTTTTACTTCTTCGCAAGGCTCAACCAAATCAGGGATCTGGAAGCTGATCATGTTGGCTGCCATTGATGCGCGAATACCGTTGTTTGAGTCTTCAAACGCTAGGCAGGCTTCAGGGGCAACACCTAGGCGTTCTGCCGCTAGCAGGTAGATCTCGGGGTGAGGCTTACCGTTGGTCACTTCACAGCCTGTGCTTAGTGAGGTGAAGTAAGAATCTAGGCCAGCCAGCTCAAGCTTCTTTTTCGCGATATCAAGCTGAGTGGAGGTCGCCACCGCGATTGGAATGTCGTTTGATTTCAGCCACTCAAGAAGCTCAATCACGCCGTCTTTTACTGGGATAGCTTGGTGCTTAACAATCGCACTGTAGCGTGTGCGCCATTCGTTGTTCAGCGCTGGGTAATCTAGCCCTTCACCGTAGCCATTTCTAAAAATCTGTTCGATGGTTTTTGCGTTACAGCCAATGATGCCTAGGTAAACATCCTGCAAAAACGGAACGCCTTGCGCGTGACATGCTTCTTCAAAAACCTGCATACAAAGTCGCTCGGTGTCGAGCAGCAGTCCATCCATATCAAAAATAGCAGCTTGAAAATTCATATCCGTGGTTCTTTCTGTGTTGTCGTCGTGAGGACGAGTATTTTGACATAGTGCCTGGAGATAGGCGAGTCAGTGTTTAGTAAGAATATGACGAATTGTCTCGGTAATATGCTTCTAGATGAGGCGAAACCTGATTAACTTGCGTTGGAATAATATCGTTCAGTTATGAGTCTGATGTTTGATAGGTCATGCGGTTCTAACAGACACAATAATGGTTATCATACATAACAAATCTCGGTTGAGTGCCTATCTTCCTATTACAATTCATAAACTTACAGACGTGTTAGCGTGACCATAATCTTATAAAAAACAATTTGCGGAAGCCTGCAATCATAGTGTGACCAAGTAATAAGTAAAAGGCTGAACTAAAGGACAAAATATAATTAGTCCACATTTTTAGCAAGGTTGCTTATGTTGTATTTTGAGTTTCTATTTTTATTAGTCGTGCTTTATATCGGGTCTCGGTATGGCGGTATTGGCTTAGGTGTTGTTTCTGGGATTGGCTTGGTTATCGAGGTGTTTGTCTTCAAGATGCCACCAACGTCTCCACCTGTCACCGTAATGCTGATCATCCTCGCTGTTGTTACCTGTGCTTCGATCCTCGAAGCGGCTGGTGGCTTGAAATACATGCTTCAAGTTGCAGAAAGGGTACTGAGAAAGAACCCGAAACGCGTTACCTTGATTGCACCGTTCGTGACTTACTCGATGACATTCTTATTGGGTACAGGCCACGCGGTTTACTCAATTATGCCAATCATCGGCGATGTTGCGCTGAAGAATGGTATTCGTCCTGAGCGCCCGATGGCGGCTGCGTCTGTCGCATCTCAACTGGCGATTACGGCATCACCAATTTCTGCTGCTGTGGTCTATTACCTCGCACAACTTTCTGATATCCAACACTCTATTACTCTGCTTTCGATTTTGATGGTGACGGTTCCTGCAACGCTGTTCGGCACACTTTTGCTTTCTCTGTATAGCTTGAAACGCGGTAAAGAACTGAACGAAGATCCTGAGTATCAAGCGCGTCTAAAAGATCCTGAGTGGAAAAAGCGCATCGAAAGCACCACAGCGACGTCTTTGGATGAAGTGCTTCCAACTTCGGCTCGTAATGCAGTATTGATTTTCCTATTGTCGATTGTGGTGATTGTTATCGTGGCGATGGTGCCTGAGATCAGAACCATCGTAGACGGCGACAAGCCAATCAAGATGTCAGTGATCATCCAGATGATGATGCTCTGTTTCGGAGGTATCATCTTGTTGGCGACCAAAACTGACCCGCGAGATGTGCCAAACGGCGTGGTATTCAAATCGGGTATGGTGGCGGCGATTGCTATCTTCGGTATCGCATGGATGTCAGATACTTACTTCCAATACGCAATGCCTCAGTTCAAATCTGGCATCGTGGAAATGGTAACCAACTACCCATGGACGTTCGCACTAGCGCTATTCATCGTATCGGTTGTGGTGAACTCTCAAGCCGCTACTGCACGTATGATGCTACCAGTTGGTCTTGGCTTAGGATTAGACCCAGCACTGCTTATCGGCTTGATGCCAGCGGTGTACGGCTACTTCTTTATCCCGAACTACCCATCAGATATCGCAACGGTAAACTTCGATGTGTCTGGCACTACCAAGATTGGTAAGTGGTACTTCAACCACTCATTTATGTCGGTTGGTTTAATCGGTGTTGTAGGCGCATGTTGCTTAGGCTACGCACTGGCTCAGGTTTTTATCGCTTAATGAATTAGCTTTCTTTGAGATAGCTAGACAACAAACAAAAACAGCTCCTGAATTGGCGCTGTTTTTGTTTAATCTGTCTTGGGAATTAGCTTTGATACGAGCTCTTAAGCAGTATTAGCGAGGCTCAAAAGCCAAAGATTGAATTGCTTCTTCGACAGTCAGGAAGTGGATCTTCATCAGGCACACTTCTGCTTTTTGGAACTCGTGATTTCGAATCAGTTTGGTAACGCTTTCAACCGAATACTGGTCTGCTCGTTTAGCTAGAGACAGTTGGTTTGAGCTCGATTGAAGCGAGTAACTGTCGCCAACTGAATCAATCAGGTAATCATCTTCACCCAAGATCATGTCTGAGCATTCTGCTCGAAATTCGTGTTCGGATGCGACGTAAATAAGCTCATCGTCACCGTCGAGTTTTACTAAAGATGGCCAACTGATCATCACTGCCCTTTCTATGTGCTGCTTACTGCTTTTAATAGTGGTGACGACAAGCAATTATGTAAAAGTTATCGTCATCTGCTTTATACACTAATCGATTCTTGTCATCGATTCGTCTTGACCAAAATCCAGACAGGTTGCCGACTAGTGGCTCCGGCTTTCCAATCCCTTCAAAGGGCGTTCTTTTGGCAGCTTCAATCAACTTATTTAGTTTCTTGAGCGTTTTCTTGTCTTGGGTTTGCCAGTATAGGTAATCTTCCCAAGCATTATCTGTAAATACAATCTTTCGATCATTCGTCATTATTCAATTCTCGAACGGTTGTATTTCCGGCTTCGAGTTGAGCAATGGATTCAGCTAATCTTTCAGCGTTTTTAGGCGAGCTCATTAGGTACAAGGTTTCTTGCATTGAATTAAAATGATCAAGAGACATTACCACGGCATCTTCTGAATCTCGTCTGGTTATTACCGTAACATCAGAATCGTCTACCACTCTATCGAGCACAGACTTAAGGCTATTTCTTGCCTCAGTAAAAGAAACAATATTCATCACTTATTTACCCTGTTGTTTTTGGATATGTTTAATCTTTCAATATACACAGAATAGTTAATCATTCATGAATTAACTATTGTACATGTTCCGCTTGTTGTACATGTTATCTCAGAGATTACACATGATCAACTTATGGTACATGTCACTCACTGTAAATCTGCAGAGTGTTACTGACTCAAAATGCTATTTACTTAAAGATCGGCCCAACGGCGCGAAGTAACCTTGCAGCGCTTGATAAATCTCTTTGCGATGCGTGAGGTCTGGATACAGAGGGTACATATCTGGTTTGGTTGTGCCGTCGACTAGGTAAGCGTTTTCGATATCAGAACAGGATTCAATCACTGACTCAAAGGCACGCGCCATCATTTCTGTGGGTAGTGAGAAGTAGCGGGCAGACGTCGCTTTGTCGGCAATAACACTGCGTGCAACGTAATCGTGTTTGTCCAAGTTATTGTCGCTAAGCAATGTGGCGTCAAACACAGACATCAAACTTTCGTTTAATGGATGAGGTCGCACCTTTCTATCGTGTAACCAACAGTCACTGGCGAACAAGATTTGCTTACGAGGGCCGGAGGTATCGCCAATCTCAAATGCTTTCTCTGCGATATAGTGGTCAAATGCATGCCAGAACTCGTGAGCGAGCGCACCAGCTCCTGCATTCTTAGCGAGGGCTAACTCTCGTTGGTTCGGTGCGTAGTGTGCTTGTACGCCTTTTCTTCCGCCACTGCCAAAGGCTAAACCGAGCGTGCCGCGAAGGCCAATCGCTTCTGGCGGCAGAGCCAAGATGTAAGCCAAGTCTGCTAACGAGTCGAATATCAGATTTGCAGCCAGTTCTTTCTCTTCTTTCGTTACCCAAGCGCCCACACGGATGCTGCCCATACCGAAGGTCTGTTTGATGTCCATGAATGACACCTGATCGCCATGTCGGTAGTCTGGGCCTTTGCGCGTTTTGTATTTAAAGTGGGTTAACTTCAAAGGGGTCCTTGGAAATATATGTAGTTTAGCGCTGTTGTGTGGTGCATAGGGTTAAGTTGGGAAAGTTAGCACCTTTGTGAGTAAATTACCGAACAAAATGAGTTAGATTGTGTTCGAAAGCTTCCCATGAGGTTGGGCTACCTTCGTGGGTCAGTGGAAACAGCGACTTATTTGGCTTGGCATAGCTTAAACGATGTAGCCTCTGCGTGACATGATAGCTGTCTAGCCCAGAAATAGTGACTAAATCTAACGCTTCTAAATCTAGGTAGCCGTCCGGCATCACAGCACGTTTTGGCGCGTGAACCGTAACAACTTCACCAATCAACATTTGGGTTTGGTTACTTTCAATTGTGATTTTTTCTTTGAAAGCCAAGCCTATTTTCAGAGGACTTTCCAAGACAAACGGAGCAGGGAACACATCATCGTAATAGGACGTGAGACCGACCGCGTTAAACTCTGAGATTGATTTAGGGTAACGAGCGGAAGTTTGATGGGCTTTTTGAACAAAGCCTGCACCGATGCTGTTGATGGTGAAGTGTTTAGTTTCCAGGATGTTCTCTAATGTATGACGGCGACTTTCTGCAGGTCGGACGATGAAGCCAAACAAAGGTGGATTCGACCCTAAATGAACCACAGAACTCACCACAGCAAGGTTTTCTAGCCCTTGTTTATCGCAGGTGCCAATAAGGTTGGCGCTTTTGAACCCCGATAAGGAGTTAATTAAACGAGCGCGCTCACGTTGATCCATTGCTTGGATATCTTGTCTTGAAAGGGTCATTTCCTTCATATTTTCTCTTCTTCTCACTTTTGTTTCGACGACTTGTTCACTAACCAAGTCATATTTACGCAGAAGCATCCTCTATCGATCAGCAGAGTGCTCAGTTTGGGCGTGGGCTGCCCGTCTCTTTTATCTCTGCGACAGCCAACGGACGAGAGCCTTTGCATAGATTTACGTATGTTGACGCCGCTTTACATCACGCAAGCTAAAGTAATGATGTCGTCTTTATGAGTGTTAAAAAATGAAATCAGTCCGCAATATCATCTGGGCAATGATTGCCACAATGTCAGCCTTTTGGTTTGCGATGGAACCGCAACTCTTCGCTTCAAACAACGTATTTGAATGGCGTTCTGCCATGATTCAGTACTCGGGTATGTTGTCTCTGATGTTAATGTCCATCACCATGATCTTGGCGATGCGTTTGCCTATGGTTGAGAATTGGCTCAACGGTATGGATAAAGCGTATCGAGTCCACAAATGGCTAGGCATAGGCGGCGTTGCAATGGGTGTGACACACTGGTTGTGGTACCAGATTCCTAAATGGCTAGTGATGTCTGAAGTGTTGGCTAAGCCTGTTCGTCATGATGGTTCAGGCCCTGCAAGAACATTGTCTGGTTGGGAAGCATGGGTCAATGGACTCCACGGCTTTGCTGAAAACATTGGAGAGTGGGGCTTTTACCTATTACTCGTTTTACTGGTGGCGTCGTTGTGGGCGGCTGTGAAATACAAACCGTTTAAACTGTCACATCGTTTTATGTCGGTCGCGTACCTATTGATCGCTTTTCACTCAGTATTACTTCTCAAACATGCCTATTGGGGCGAACCAATTTACTACCTAACAGTGGCATTTGCTTTGGTTGGGTCTGTTGCGGCGATTTACAGTTTATTGGGCTTTGTAGGGCGTCGTAATCGTCACTCTGCTTCTGTCGTTTCCACTCGCTACTTTCCCAAAGCTGAAGTGATGGAGTTAGTGCTAAAGCCAAGTACATTATGGCGAGGACACAAAGCAGGGCAGTTCGCATATCTGCGTTTTGGTAATGAAGATCCTCATCCGTTTACTATTGTTTCAGGTAGCGAAGATTCAGAACTGCGTTTCTTGATTAAAGAGTTGGGTGATTTTACTAATGGGTTAGTTGAGCGAGTAAAGGCGGGCGATGCGGTTACGGTGGAAGGGCCTTATGGTCGACTTGAGTTTGACCTAAATAAGCCACAAATTTGGATTGCTGGTGGTGTCGGAATAGCGTCGTTTTTTGCAACGCTTGAAGCGCTCAAAACAGAGAAGACTCACACTCGCATCGAGCTATTCTATTGCACTCGTGGTGTTGATGAGCATTTGGTGGATGAGTTATGGCACCTTGCACATCAAGTCGGAGTGAAGTTGAACGTGATAGATACCTTACACTCACCTCGATTAAACGCTGAACGCATTGCTCACCAGTGTGGTGATTTAAACGATTATGAGCTATATTTCTGCGGGCCAGAGTTGTTCTCAACCTCGCTTAAAAAAGAACTCGATACGTACAAGTTCAATGTTGACCAGAATTATCACGAAGAGCTGTTTGTGATGCGTTAAAAAGGTCGAAAGAGGTATCAATAGTGTCAAGTTTGGCTCTTCGTTGCGGGGTCAAGGCAGCGGTTGGATTTGGTGTTATTGATACTTAACGACAAGCTCTAATTAAAAAGGCAAAAGTTACTCAATTTTTTATTGCAGCGGTTTGCTATTGAGCGATACCATGTACGGCTGTTTTATTGGTAAAGATTGCAAAATGTCAGATGAAAAGCTCGCGCTAGAGTGGATGCGTCAACAAGCGCATAGAATTGATCCATATGTTATAAATCCATCATTTGATGAATGCGTTGAGTTGCTTGAGCCTGCCTTTAAGAAGGGCAAGAGTGTCGCGCAGCTAAAATATCTATTATCAGAAGCGGATCGCCGAGCTGGCGCTGCCGAGCGTAAACACGCCGCTTTAAAGTTCGCCAAAGAAAAAAGCCCAAAGGCAGGCCAAAACCTTCGCCTTCAAAGCAAGCTTCAACAGGTTCAGTTGGCATTAAAGTTAGCGACGGGCGATAACAACATGACCATATCGCAGTTCTGTTCTGAGTATGATGTCAGTAAGCGAGACGGCAACGAAGCGTGGAATGAAAAGCTGGTTGAGCAGAATAATAAGAAGTGATTTTTTCGATGTCTTATGCTGTCTCACTGAGGCCCGATAAGATTTACTTGATCGTGAAAATTTGTTCATAAAGTCATTTCAAACCCTACCAATAAATGTTGTTCAACTGTATTTCAAAAGCCTGAAAAGCATCTTTTCTTCTCAGGCTTTGCGAACAGCTAGTCACTCATCTTTTTCGTCTTAACTGTAAACCACAGCAAAAGTATCGATGAGCGAATATCAAATCTTAAGGTCGAATGTTATTGAAGCTGACCTTCTGCGTTCCATCTCCAAGTTTCTCCAACTTAACCACGTCTCCTTGATAGTAATACGGTTCCATTGGCATATTGCTGTTGGTCGGTCTTGCGTAGTGCAATACAGCCAGTTTAGCGTCAACTTGCTGAGCATATAAATAGCCAATCAGCGCATGTTCAAATTGGTGATAGCCATTGCCCCAATGGAAAGCTTTAGTTCGCTTAGGATCAAGCCCAACGCCACCATATTTGTGGTCGACCCATACATCATGAAAGGTTGGTAGGGTGTATTGCAGGACGTCTTTCATTGAACCATCGACCAGCGAAACCGTCATGGCCGCTTGATCAAGCTCAGCCCACTCCCATGATGACGCCCACTGACTGTGCGGTCTGCTTTGCCAGCCCGTGATATCTTGCCCTTGCCACATTTTCTGAAGTCGCTCACCAAAGTAGTTAGATACATTGGCAAAGTCTTTCTGATATTGCGCCTGGTCCAGAGTGTGTTTCATGCCGTCTAAACCAAACTCCGACCAATCGGAATTATCTAATGCATGACCGGTTAGATAGGTCATCCAATATGCTTTGATGGTGTGCCCAAAATCGTTGTGATTGGCATTCGGCATCATCGCAGCTTTATCATGAATTGCGCCGTAGAAGCGTTGTTCATCTTCAGAATGGTATTGGTCAATCATGGCTTGCGTGAGCCAGTTTAAGTCATCAAGCCATTTGGATTTGACGGGCTCTTTGAGCAGAGGGGCGACTAACAACAGGTAGCCGTTTATTTGATCAAGTTGCGCGACCAGTTCGCGTCGTTTTGCACTGCCATCTTCACCGTCAGCGAGTACCCAAGCAAGACCGCTGTTGTCGCTAAGTCGATATTTATCAAAGATAAAAGCTTGTTGGGCGGTGAGTGCTTCTTCTACCTTTTTGTCTTGGGTTAGGTAGTAGTACATCGCGAGTCCAACTAAAGCATACGCTTGATCTTGAGAGGTACGTTGCTGCCAATCCTGACCAGCTTTCCCCTTTTTTGTGTAGCCAATAAAGCCACCATTTTGCTTATCTTCTAGTTGATCAATGAGGTAGTAGGCGCCTTGCTTGGCAAGCGCTAAAGCCTGCTTATCACCAGTAAGGTGATAGAGCACGCCATAGGCATAAGTTTGACGTGACTTCATCCGCGTAAACTCCTTGCCAAAGTGCGGAGTGATCCAGCCTCGGTTCAATTCAGGACACACATCAGAAACATCGAGCAAGGTACCGTCATCACAACGAAACGTCGGGAAGTTGCCTATCGGTTCTCCCTGAGCACTAGGCATTAGCCAGTAAGGTGCCAGCCCTTCAGAAGCATGATTGATCCAGTCTTCTCCAGAGGGAAGGGTGACATTGGCAGATACGGCCAAGCTGGCCACGCTGAGTAATGCGATCGTTGCTCGTAACATGATGTTTATCTTAATGATTTGAGTTTCGTTGAATATAAACAATCGCATCTGCACATTGTGATTCGGTGATCACAATCGACCAAATTATTAAGGTTTAAATAAAGGCTCACAGACTAGTGAGCCTTGAAAGGGTGTTTTGTATTTTATACTTGGTCGCCCGCCTCGTCTTCTTCGACCACATCGGTTTCTAAACTTGCTTCCGCTAGCCACTTTTGTATCGATGGGCTGTTGAGCACGCGTTGTTGATACTGTTGGGCTTTGTCCGAAAGCTGGATGCCATAGGTTTCTACACGTAAAGCCACAGGTGCAAACATCGCATCGGCAATCGACCATTCACCAAACAGCCATCCCTCTGGGTATTGCTCCATCTGTGTCGACCAAATGGCGTCGATACGAGCGATGTCTTTTAGTGCTTCTTCACTGAGTGTGAGCTTTCGTTGTGCGCGGCAGTTCATCGGCATTTCATTTCTGACGGCAAAAAATCCAGAGTGCATTTCTGCGGAAATAGCTCGAGCATGGGCGCGTTCTTTCACTGAACTGGGCCATGCTGCACCGTCCAAGTGGGCGTCGTTAACGTATTCCAGAATCGCCAATGAATCCCACACCGCAACGTCACCATCAACTAGGGTTGGAACCTTAGCCGTTGGTGTCACTTTCGCCAGAGTGTCGTAGAAATCAGAGGTGAAAAGCTTGAGCTTAATGACTTCTGCATTGAGGTTGTAGTTGTCGAATATCAGCCATGCGCGCAGTGACCAAGTTGAGTAGTTCTGGTTTCCAATATAAAGCTGCATCGTTGCTTCCTTGCGTTTGGTGGGTATGTTTTGAGCCTAGGGCATGCATGTGAGCTTAGGGGATTGTATTGCGGCGTACTAACGGATAATTTTGATGCAATACATTAATAAAAACGATGGGTGGTGATTTCAATATGGATATTGATGCTTTGCGAGGTTTTCTCGCGTTTGTGGAAACCAGTAGTTTCACACGTGCAGCGAAACAGATAAATCGCACCCAATCGGCATTCAGTGCTCAGATGCGTAAGTTGGAAGAAGAACTCAACGTCACTCTTTTCCAAAAAGAAGGACGTAACTTAATACTCACTGAAGCAGGCTTAGCGCTGCGTTCTCATGCCGAACAGTTGGTAGCGCTCCACAATACAGCCCTCAAGCAAGTAAAGCGTTACGAAGACAAACAACCGCTACGACTCGGCTGCCCTGAAGACTACAACGACACTATTCTGCCAAAAGTGATTCGCCTGTTACAGAAAGCGGAACCCACCTGTTCAATCCAAATATTTAGCCTGCCCAGCATTACGCTGAGAGAGTGGTTGGATGACGGAAGGCTTGATGCGGCGATTGTCACCCGAGCGCCCGACAGCGAAG
Source organism: Vibrio sp. OPT20 (assembly GCF_963889365.1). Taxonomy (NCBI): domain Bacteria; kingdom Pseudomonadati; phylum Pseudomonadota; class Gammaproteobacteria; order Vibrionales; family Vibrionaceae; genus Vibrio; species Vibrio sp. OPT20. Next base: position 238,237 of record NZ_CAWPOA010000078.1, read on the forward strand.
AGGGGCATTGGCTCACCAGTGATACAGGGGTTTGGATTTGTAGCCCTGATTATGCGTTTGATGGTTCCAAGCCTGTTCCATTAGCTTTGTTTCAAACGGACTGTAAATATCACGCTGCAGCAGTGAATGGTTTAACTAAGCAGGGTACGCCTTATCAATTGTTGGCTTGCAGCAATACCGCTTCAGCGCAGCGGGCAATCGTTAAAGCTGGATTAGCCATCGGCGCGATGGGTAAGCTCAGCGTGACTCCGGATTTAAAAATTCTTGAGGATATGCCGCCGTTACCAGCAGTGGATATTGTGTTGATCTTAGCGAGCAAACATCACCCGGTGTTAGACAAAGAAGTGCTCAATCAACTTGTGGAGTTAGACTCCAATTAGATTTTTGCTCGGTGAGGGTAATGTTGAGTGCGAAACTAAAATAGATAGGCCGAAAACATTGTGTTTATCGGCCTTATTTTTATGGAAGACTGAACGTGAGTTAAGAAAGCTTGAACTTGCTTAACTCACCGTGCAAATCTCCGGCTTTCATTGTCAGCTCATTACTGATTGCTACTGATGATGTCATGGTGCCCATCACTTCCACGGCGGTGTCATTGATGATCACTACATTGCGGTTAATCTCTTCTGATACTGAGCTTTGCTCTTCAGCCGCGGACGCAATCTGATTGTTCATGTCGTTAATCACTTCAATCGCTTGGTTGATTTCCGACAAGGCGAGATGTGCTGCTTGGGTTTCCCCTTTGGTATCGTTCGCTTGCTTCTGGCTTTGCTCCATCAATATCACGATAGATTGAGTCTCTTGTTCTAAGCGAGCCAACATCGAACGAATCTCTTCTGTCGAGCCTTGAGTGCGATTTGCGAGGTTACGCACTTCATCTGCCACGACAGCAAAGCCTCGTCCTGCTTCACCCGCACGTGCTGCCTCAATAGCGGCATTAAGTGCAAGTAAGTTGGTTTGTTCTGCAATGCCACCAATCTCGCTCAAGATACCCTGAATAGCGGTGCTCGAATCGACCAAATTTTGCGTTTGTTGCTGCGCATCGTTAACCTGCACAGCCAAGCTGTCTACCGCGCTGGCGGCATTGTCCATGCGTGTCATGCCATTGAGACTGTTGCTTTGTACTTGGCTTGCGGCTGCGGCTGCTTGAACGGCTGAGCTTGCCACTTCTTGCGCTGTCGCACTCATTTCATTAATGGCTGTGGCAAGTGAGTTCACCTCGTTAACCTGAGAGTTCAACTGGTCACGTGAAACTTCGGCACGAGCTTGGCCTTCTGTTGCGTTTTTATCTACTTGGTCGGCCGTTACCATAACGGTAAGTAGCATCTCTTGCATACGAGATAAGAAAGTATTGAACCAGTGTGCAAGCTGAGCGGTTTCATCTTTTCCTTTCACTTCAATGCGGTAAGTTAAGTCGCCTTCGCCTTGTGCTGCATCTTTAAAACGCTCCACTAAGTTGTTCAGAACCTTGCCCAGAGAATTGGCAATGAATGCCATTGAGGCAATGCCTAGAATAGCTGCGATGAGCCCCGCCCACACACCTTTTTCAAGTGCTTTTGAATTCTGTGCATCACTCCATTGCGTGTAGTCGTCGACGCTTTTTGTAAGGTGACTACTGGGAACCGACACCATGACTACCCATGGCGCATCACTCGTATCGATGGCTGTTATTGCGTACTCATCGCCTCCGAAATTAACAAGACCAGCCCCTTCTCGTTTAGCTATAGATTGAATCTTCGACCATTCGGATTCCAATTCAGAAGAGACTCGTTTACCCACCATGTTTCCAGCACGGCTGTTGGCGAGAGTTATGCCTTTCCATGATGTAATAAGGATTTTTCCTTCGCCATCAAACAAGTTACGCGCAAATAATTCACTCTGGCTTTGAAGCTCGAACAAAGACAAATCAAAGCCAATTGAGCCTATGATTTTTCCGTCTTGTTTGATTGGTTGGCTGATGGTAGTGATGAGCTCTTGCTTGCCGCGAACTGGATAGAAATAGGGTTCCATCACAAATGTCTTACCGGTTTGGTATGGCATTAAGTGCCAATCGTCTTTGCGCTCACCGTTGCTGTTGAGTTCGGTATTGCTGAAGCTCTCCATTGCGACGGCATCAAAGCTGTTCTGATCGTTGGGAGAGAAGAAAGGGGCAAGGTAGCCCTGACTGTTAAAACCTAATTCAGTGTCCAAGCTGATCTCGTTATTCAGATCGGTTTGTTGTGGCCAAGTCTTGTTCTCCCACACCATGTAGCCCGCAAATACAGCTTTGTTTTGTGCTTCCAAGGCAGCAGTAAACTGTTTAACGATAAGGTCTGCGCTTGCGTTGGTTTCTGAACTTAACTCAATAATGGATCGTGCTTGCTTAAGGTTTGCTAGTACAGGATCAAGTTGGTTGGCAATGTTCAAACCTTGTTGAATGGCTGTGTTTTGTAAATCTGTCGTTGTGGCGTCTGTCAGCTGCGTCTTTACTTTTTCAGTGACTTGTTTGTTCACATCGGTAAAGGCGCTGGTGGTCATGCCCATTGCGATCAACAGAGTGAAAGCCATTGCTCCGCCTGCACTCACCGCAATTCGCGTACGTATACTGTTAAACATATGATCCCTGTAGCCAAATAGTGGTAGTTTTCCAGAGATTTTAAACAAGATAAATGAATGGAAAATTCAAAATAATGAACACAAAAAGAATAGGGTGATCAAAATTATAAATAGGATTGCATAGTGCTCAGATTTATATCTTGCGGGCGAGTTCTATAAGGCAAGCAAATGGCCGTAATTATTTCATTAGCTATTTGTATTCATTGATCTTTTAAATTTATTGATGATATTTATTTGTCGGTAAATCAAGAAGTTGTAGTTTGAGAGTGTCCTGAATATGGATTACTCATTACGTGACTTTGCTCACACTTTAATTTAATCCGAAGCGCATTATATCCACTTGTAAAGTGCGTGTTTATGCGTTGCATGTTCAATCTGAGGAACCAAATCATTGTGCATGTTTTATTGAAGAATCCCCAAGCTCTTTAGCTTTCGATAAATGGTATTGCGGCTGATGCCGAGTATTCGCGAAGTCTTACTGATGTTGCCTTGGTTCGCTTGATACGTTTGCAACAAGGTTTCTTCAACGGTACTTCTTAAATCGTTACTCGCTGTACCTTTGATGGCATTAGGAGTCGTCAGTTGATGCTGATTATCGTGTGCTAATGACGTGAGATGTTGAGCAAGGTGGCTGGGCACATGCTCGAGTGTGAGTTGGGGTTCATCACTTGCTAATAGAGCAGCAACCTTAAGTAAGTTGTCTAATTCGCGGATATTACCCGGCCAAGAATAGGCGCACAGTAAGCTCATCAAGTGAGGGCAGATTGTTTGCTCATCTTCGGCGTATTTACTATGAATGTGCTCGATTAAGGCGTGCTTATCTTGTCGGTGTTGTAGGCTTGGCAAGGTGAAGGCTAAGCCATTTAGTCTGTAATACAGATCTTGTCTAAATTCCCCCGTAGCGACCAATTGTTCTAGGTTTTTATGCGTGGCAGCAATGATCTGACAATCGACTTGGTAGCTCTGATTTGAGCCTACAGGCACTACGGATTTGTCTTGCAGAACATGCAGCAATCGACATTGAGCCTCCAATGGCATGTCGGCGATCTCATCCAAAAATAGAATGCCCTTGTCTGCTTGACGGATCTTGCCTTGGAACCCTTTGTGGCTTGCGCCAGTAAATGCGCCCGGCGCGTAGCCAAACAGCTCAGATTCGATAAGATCTTTCGGCAGCGCCCCACAGTTTACCGCCACTAAAGGCGACGATTTACGCTGGCTTTGCTTGTGTAATGCTTTAACAAATTCGCCTTTTCCAACGCCCGTTTCTCCTAAGATTAATAGGCTGATCCCTTTATCGATAACCTTGTTAGCTTGCTGCCAAGCGTGTTCTATCTTTTGTTCGCCATGGTGCAAATCGCACGATGCTGAAATGGAGCGCGTGCGTTTGGTGGTTGGTTGTTTGAGATGCTGTTTCTCAAATACAAAGGGCGTGTCTAATGAGGTTCGGTTGAAGAGGGTATCTATGCATTCGCCGACGATCGAGGTTTGATCCAACAATTGAGAGGCAACCTGATTGTGCGCCACTACTTCGCCAGCTTCATTGGCTATCACAATCCCTTGCCAACCACTGTGTAATAAAGATTTCTCACACGCAAGATCGATTCGAGTGGTGCCTTGTGGGATGTGGCTCAGTAGCTGGTTCTCAACAAGCTGAACCATATTTTGAACCAGTAATTGGACGGAACTGTCGTGTTGTTGCTGCTCACTGGTGATGTCCAATACGCCAACCATTTGACCTTGGTGATCGAACACTGGGCTTGCTGAACAGCTGATAAATCGATGCTGGTGGATGAAGTGTTGTTCGCCAATGATGGATACTGGCTTGGCTTCAACAATGGCGGTGCCAATCGCGTTGGTGCCTTTCAGTTGTTCCTGCCAACAGGCTCCAGAGCTGAGTGCAATTGATGTCAGCTTCTCCTTAAACCGCTCCTGTCCCCAACTCGCCAGAATCACCCCTTCAATGTCCGTCAAAATCAAACGACTGTCAGTGCGCGCAAACATCTGATTAAACAGAGGGAGAGCATTACGTTCGACGATATGAATCAAGTCAGACGATTGATGACGTCGCTGTTTAAGAATCGATTGTGGTAGGCGAATGTCTTCGGGAAGTCGTCTCTGTTTTAGACCCGCTTCTGTGCTGCGGTGCCAAGACGACGAAAGCCAATCTGAGGTGTTTGCTTGTTGAAGGTGCATGACTGTTCCATGTCGTAACAGTGAGGGTGTACCAATTTGGAACAGTTGAACACTGGTGTGGTTTCCAGACGTCCGTTCAATGCCAACTCACTTTGGGTTGTAAACGTTTGGTAATCATAGTTTTACAATTTATTAACAACAAGTTTTGAAGTTCTGGCGTGTGATTTGCGTTGTTACTGTTGTGAAGAAAACACGAAGTATCAGTGTTTTAAACAGAAAGCATAAACATGGGCGTCTTGTCATGAGTTCTTTTCTCAAGAGGAGCCGCCACAAAAATAAGACAGCTCTCGCTCAATAACGAATAACAAATCTAAGAAGGATCTAACTATGATTTACGCACAGCCAGGTAGTGATAACGCAGTGGTGAACTTTAAAGCGCAATACGATAACTTTATCGGTGGCGAGTGGGTGAAGCCTGTCAGCGGCGAGTATTTTGATAACACTTCCCCAGTGAATGGTCAGGTGTATTGCCAAGTGGCACGCTCAACCGAGGCCGACATTAGCTTGGCACTTGATGCGGCGCATGCAGCTCGTGCAAGTTGGGCTTCGACCAGTGTGACTGAGCGCTCTAACATCCTGCTTAAAATTGCCGACCGCATTGAAGCGAACCTTGAAGAAATCGCGGTCGCTGAAACATGGGAAAACGGCAAGCCTGTGCGAGAAACCTTAGCGGCAGATATTCCTTTGGTTGTCGATCACTTCCGTTATTTCGCGGGTTGTATCCGAGCGCAAGAAGGCAGCGCAGCTGAGCTAGATTCAAACACGGCGAGTTACCACTTCCCAGAACCCATCGGTGTGGTTGGGCAGATCATTCCTTGGAACTTCCCGATCTTAATGGCGGCTTGGAAATTGGCACCTGCGCTAGCGGCGGGCTGTTGTGTTGTGATGAAGCCTGCTGAGCAAACACCGACATCGATCCTAGTGATGATGGAGAAGATCGCCGATCTTCTGCCTGCTGGCGTGGTCAACATCGTGAATGGTTTTGGTAGCGAAGCGGGTCAAGCGTTAGCAACCAGCGATCGTTTGGCGAAATTGGCCTTTACTGGTTCAACAGAAGTTGGCCACCATATCCTAAAATGTGCGGCTGAAAGCTTGATTCCGTCAACGGTTGAGCTTGGCGGTAAGTCTCCAAATATCTACTTCCCAGATATCTTTAACCACGAAGACGAATACCTAGATAAGTGTGTCGAAGGCATGTTGCTGGCGTTCTTTAACCAAGGGGAAGTGTGTACTTGTCCATCACGTGTGTTGATCCATGAATCGGTGTACGACAAGTTCATCGCCAAGGTGGTCGAGCGTGCTCAAACTATCAAGCAAGGCAACCCGTTAGATACTGATACGCAGGTTGGCGCACAAGCTTCTAAAGAACAGTTCGATAAGATTCTTAGCTACCTAGAAATCGGTCGTCAAGAAGGTGCGAAAGTGCTGACTGGTGGTGAAATCGCGCAGCAACCAGATGATCTCGGTAATGGTTACTACATTCAACCGACCATGCTGGAAGGGCACAACAAGATGCGTGTATTCCAAGAAGAGATCTTTGGTCCTGTTATCGCGGTAACGACGTTTAAAGATGAAGCAGAAGCGCTAGAGATTGCCAATGACACCGAATATGGCTTGGGTGCAGGCGTATGGACGCGTGATGCAAACCTAGCGTATCGCATGGGACGTAACATCGAAGCAGGTCGTATTTGGGTGAACTGTTATCACGCTTACCCAGCTCATGCCGCGTTTGGTGGTTACAAAAAATCGGGTATTGGCCGTGAGACACATAAAATGATGCTCGACCACTACCAAAACACTAAGAACCTATTGATCAGCTACGATACTAATCCGTTAGGTTTCTTCTAATACAGGTTCGTTCTAAAAGTATGAGAATGAATCATGGGTACAAAGAATAACTAACAACGCAGTTGGCTTAATTAAGAAAAATAAAAAGTGAAAGCAAAACGCCCAATTCAATTGAGTTGGGCGTTTTTATATTTGAAGCACTCTAGCTTTTAGAAAAGAAGATCTCGGGCTTGTGGACCGGGCCATAGTTGCCTTCTAGCTGAGTAAGCTCTAATCCTTGCTTTCCGATCAGAGAACCGACCAATTGGCGGTTAAACGGGTAGCTGTCGGGGTTGTTAATATACTCTTCAACATCTATCCATTTAGCTTCTGCAATTTCATCAGTGTCTTGAATCGCGATATCTTGAGTTTGAGCGATAAGGTGACAAATAAAGTATAGGTTTGATTTGCCAAACTGATACGGGTGTCTTGTCGCCATGCCAACCACCGAAACGAATGTGGCTTCGATACCGGTTTCTTCCAAGGTTTCTCGAACAACCGATTCCTCAATACCTTCACCCAACTCAATATGACCGCCAGGTAACTTGTAGCCTGTCATGCCATGCTCTTTAATCATCAGCACTTGGTTGTCTTCGTTAGTGATCAATGCGCCTGCACCCAAAGTGTGGGTAGGGATGAAAGGCACAAACTCTACAATCTCGGATTTGTGGATCAGCGTAATTTCGTCTTCTAGACAGTTGTGAAACACAAAGCCAAGCTCAGTCGCCACCGGAATAAGGTGCGAGAGTGAAATAGGTAAACTAATCCAAATGATGCCTTTGTTATTCTGCTTTGAAAATTCGGTGATCTCGCTGAGTTCGGCATTGAAAGAGTCAGCATCGTGAGGGGCTGTTGCTGGGTCGATGATGATGCCGTTAAATTTGTCGAGCGTAAATTCCACGAGTGATCCTTTATTATTTTTGATTTATTGGGCGTCGAGCATAGGTGCAGCTTATCTTATCTCAAGAGCTTATAAAACCTGCTCTGCTTGTAGCATTTTTAAGAGCACGGCAGTGGTGGGTAAAAAGTGAGGGAGAGTATAAAGCGGGCGGCTTGAAACAAAAATTACGCTAGAAACAAAAACTGCGCTTGGAAGCCAAAGCGCAGTTTTAAAATAGGGTTTATTTGGATTCGACTCTAACGAATATAGTTTGCATCAACACTTACGTACCAGTGCTGAAGCTTGCCGTCAGATTTTTTGATCCACAAATCGTTGGTGTAGCTATCAATCTTGCCGTTAACCGTAAGGTTGAATGTGTTCTCGTCGAATTCGCCAAGCTTCACGAACTGGTCCGTGGTAATCAGGAACGGTTCCATGTCGTCTACGCCAACCACATCTGAAATCACATAGTAGTGGTAAGTCAGTGGCTTGCTCGCATCATTCGGGTTGCTGCGGTACGCCACAAGCTTGAATGGTTCCGTTAATGGAACGTCGAGCGTTTGCTTGTCCATGGTCGCTGGAATCGGGATAAACAGCCAAGCGGTAAACAGACCGCTCAATAAAACCATCAGGAAGAAAAGAGTCTTAATTGCTTTCATAGCAACCTTCAAAATAGGTGATGTTGAAGGCGCTATGGTAACAGGTTTGATTTGCTGATTGTAAGAGTATGAATAAGTGAACGCGACACCTGTCTGTTAGGAAATTTGAACGAATTGATACACTGTTCATAAGTCACTATCTACACTAGTGCGAGTGACCTTGCGACAGGTTGATCATCACAACACCAGCCGCAACGAATAACATGCCGATCCACACCATGGTATCGAGGTGCTGGCGGTAAACAAACGTAGAAATCAGGCTCACGGTTACGATAGCTAAACCTGCCCACAAAGAGTGAACCACACCAACTGGCATCCCTTTCATAGCTTGGCTCAAAAATAGAAATGCCGCCAAGTGTCCTGAAATCACCAATAAAGCAGGGATAGGTTTAGACAAGCTGAAGCCGTCGGTTGCTTTAAGTGCTACGTGAGAAAGTGCTTCCGCCATCACGCCCATCATTAAGAAAAACCAGCTCATAGTCGTACCTTTTAGTTGTATTGTTTTTGTTGGTATAGCGGGGTGCTTGAAAGTGTGAATCGTTGTTGCTGCTATTAAGTAACAGCGGGCTTGCCCAAACAGCAGGCACAAAAAAGCCCACACCTCACGCTTTTGCAAGGTGTGGGCTAAATCGGTGTGACTACTTGTTTAGGTAAGCAGCGTGGAACTCAATATGCTCATCAATAAAGCTAGAGATGAAGAAGTAGCTATGGTCGTAACCTGGCTGCATACGTAGCTCTAAATCGGCATTGGTTACCTTAGCCGCTTCGACTAATTGCTCAGGTTTAAGCTGCTCAATTAGGAAGTTGTCCGCTTCGCCTTGGTCAACCAACATTGGTAGCTTAGTGCCTTTGGTTTTTAGAAGCTCAGAGGCATCGTAGTGTTTCCACTCTTCAATATCTAAGCCTAGATATTGGTTGAATGCTTTTTGTCCCCAAGGGCATTGCATTGGGTTGGTGATTGGGCTGAATGCCGAGATAGAACGGTAGCTATCTTCGTTTTTAATACCAATCGTTAGGGCACCGTGTCCGCCCATGCTGTGACCTGAAATGGATTTCACAGACGTTACTGGGAAGAACGATTCAATCAAAGCTGGGAGCTCTGTTACCACGTAATCGTACATGTGGTAATGGCTGTCCCATGGTGCTTGAGTGGCATTCACATAGAAGCCTGCACCTTGGCCGAGATCGTAGCTTTCATTGTCGGCAACACCTTCGCCACGTGGGCTAGTATCGGGTGCGACAATCGCAATACCTTGCTCAGCCGCAGCTTTGAATGCGCCGGCTTTTTGCATGAAATTTTCATCGGTACAGGTTAAGCCTGATAACCAATACAAAACAGGAACTGGGTTTTCTTTGCTTGCATTTGGCGGCAAGAAAATCGCAAAACGCATGTTGCAGTCAAGCGTTGCAGAAAAGTGGGTGTATTGTTTGTGCCAACCACCAGCAACCTTTGCTTGGCTAATGTTTTCGACTGTCATCTATTGTGCTCCGTTAGGTTGATGGTTTTGGGGAATAACATGTCTATATCATTTAAAGTTTCACCACCCACCGGGCAGGAGGTGGTGAAGACAGTTTCGCTCTGATGTTTAAGTCAGAACTGTGGTCTCGATACCGAGGCATCGAGACCAAGGGGAGTTATATCAATCACAGTAAGTAGATGGTCATCAATAGCGCAGGAAAAATGCTTGAGAACAAGGCAGAAATTTTCGATAAGTAGTTATTCTACAATCAAAATTTCTAACGCCGTTATCGAGTGTTTTAACAAGCTAGAATGAGCAGTTATTTACTACGATTGGTATTATTTATCCATATGTAGAACAGTACGGATAGATTCACCTTTGTGCATTAGGTCGAATGCTTCGTTAACGTCTTGCAGACCCATAGTGTGAGTAATGAACTCTTGAAGACCAAACTCACCTGCCATGTAGCGGTTAACGATTTCTGGAAGCTCAGAGCGGCCTTTAACACCACCGAAAGCAGAACCACGCCATACACGACCAGTCACTAGTTGGAATGGACGAGTTGCGATCTCTTGACCTGCACCCGCAACACCAATGATGACTGATTCGCCCCAACCTTTGTGGCAGCACTCAAGTGCTTGACGCATCACGTTTACGTTACCGATACACTCGAACGAGTACTCAACACCGCCGTCTGTCATCTCAACGATAACGTCTTGGATTGGCTTGTCGAATTTAGTTGGGTTGATGCAATCAGTCGCGCCAAGCTGTTTTGCTAGCTCGAATTTGCTCTCGTTGATATCTACACCGATGATGCGGTCAGCACCAGCCATGCGAGCACCAATGATTGCAGAAAGACCGATACCACCTAGGCCGAATACAGCAACGTTGTCGCCTTTTTCAACTTTAGCTGTGTTCAGTACCGCGCCCATACCCGTTGTTACACCACAACCTAGAAGACAAACTTCTTCAAGTGGTGCTTCTTTGCTTACTTTCGCTAGTGAGATTTCTGGAAGTACTGTGTACTCAGAGAAAGTCGAGCAGCCCATGTAATGGAAAATCGTTTCGCCATTAATAGAAAAGCGGCTTGTACCGTCTGGCATTAGGCCTTTACCTTGCGTTTCTCGAACGGCTTGGCATAGGTTAGTTTTACCAGATTTACAGAATTTACATTCGCCACATTCTGCTGTGTAAAGTGGGATAACGTGGTCGCCAATCTCAACACTTGTAACGCCTTCGCCGATCATCTCAACGATGCCGCCACCTTCGTGACCAAGAATTGAAGGGAAGATACCTTCTGGATCGTCACCAGATAATGTGAATGCGTCAGTGTGACAAACACCAGTAGCAACGATGCGAACTAGAACCTCACCAGCTTTAGGAAGTTGTACATCAACTTCTTCCATTTTTAGTGGCTCGCCAGCTGCCCATGCAACCATTGCTTTTGATTTGATATGCGTTTGACCAGGTTTAATTTCGATTGTCATTGGATGTTTCCTATATATGTCAGTACAGCGGATAACTGTGCAATTAAATTCAACCCGTTAAGCGTAGTTGAGCTTAATTGTTTCCGCTCTCTCGTTTTGTTGGAGCTAGTATAGGTGTGAGTACGAGTTTTGATAATCCCCTTAAATAGAAAATGATTATTACGTATTTGTAATAATTGGTGTATTCAGAAGAGTTCTGAAAGGAGGGTTAGTTACTCAGAAAATCTAAGGACACAGTAAACAGGAACTATGTAGGCAAGACATTTATTAGAAACAAATGGGACGTAAGCTTTCCGCCTATTTTCTCGTTGCGGACTCAAACATGCTTTTATCTCTCCCACCTCGAGTGATGCTGTCACTGGCCATCGTGCTTGAAGTTGTCGCAACTTCTCTATTACCTAAAACGCAAAAGTTTACTTCTTTGCCCGCGACTGCCGCAGTGCTGGTCGGTTATGGCTTTGCTTTCTATCTGTTGTCTCTCACGGTGCAAACCATGTCTTTGGGTGTGGCGTATGCGATTTGGTGTGGGGCAGGGATTGTATTAGTCGCAGCATTGTCTTGGCTGGTCTACGGGCAAAAACTCGATATCTTCGCGATCATCGGTATCGCTTTGATTTTGGCAGGTGTTGTGATTATTAACTTGTTTTCGACGTCGGTGAGTCATTAGGGGAGCTAGTTGTGTTATGCGTGAGGGGGGCACAACTTTGTGACTCGTTATGTACGCAACACAGGAGTTTCAGCTACTGAACTTGTTAAGTTTAACCCTCAAGAACTTATTCCTAGTTAACTTCTCAATAGTCGAGTTGGTTGATTCTCGACTGGTACATCCCTGCCCGTTTATTTGACAGATTGAATACTCTACACAATTTAGCGACGAGCCTTTCCCGACTAGAATTCACTCAAACGCAGTAAATATTCAACATATGCAACAATAAGCAATTCACTCGATTGACTTTCTTCTAACTTATTGATTTTATAAAAAGTCACAAAGAGAAGATCGCATTATCTTATTACTTGCTATTTAAAGGTCGCTATAGCGACTTTGCTACTACTTGTCATAGATTTTGTGGAAATCACAAGTTACACACATAAAGAATAATTATTACTTATACAACAGAGTCAGAGATGCGAATTTTAATTTTCTTAATAGTTTCTATTAGCTTGGCTGGGTGCACTCAAGATCGACATCAAGAAGATATTGAAGCAAAAAAAGCTGCATACTTTCAACAGGTAGAGCAAGGGGACGCTCATGGTCAATTTAATCTAGGCGTTATGTATGAAGACGGAAACGGTGTATCTCAGGACGATACACAAGCAGTGTCTTGGTATAGAAAGGCCGCAGAGCAAGGGCATGCAAGAGCTCAAACCAATTTAGGACGGATGTACAAAAAAGGCAGAGGTGTTTCCCAAGATTATGAAGAGGCGGTGTCTTGGTATAGAAAGGCCGCAGAGCAGGGGTATGCAAGAGCTCAAACCAATTTAGGATGGATGTACGACGAAGGCCGAGGTGTTTCCCAAGATTATGAAGAATCAGTGTCTTGGTATAGAAAGGCCGCAGAGCAGGGGTACGCGAGAGCTCAAACTAACTTAGGATGGATGTATAAAGAAGGCCGAGGTATTTCTCAAGATGATAAAGAGGCGGTGTCTTGGTATAAAAAGGCAGCTGAGCAGGGGGAGGCGAGCGCTCAAAACAATTTAGGATGGATGTACGACGAAGGCCGAGGTGTCTCTCAAGATGATAAAGAGGCGGTGTCTTGGTATAGAAAGGCCGCTGAGCAGGGGTACGCTAGAGCTCAAACCAATTTAGGATGGATGTACGAAAATGGCCGAGGTGTCTCTCAAGATGACAAAGAGGCGGTGTCTTGGTATAGAAAGGCCGCTGAACAGGGGTATGTAAGAGCTCAAACTAACTTAGGATGGATGTACGAAAAAGGCATCGGTGTTTCCTTAGATAACAAAGAAGCGGTGTCTTGGTATAGAAAGGCCGCTGAGCAAGGACATGCGAGAGCTCAAACTAACTTAGGATGGATGTATAAAGAAGGCCGAGGTGTTTCTCAAGATGATAAAGAGGCGGTGTCTTGGTATAGAAAGGCCGCTGAGCAGGGGTACGCGAGAGCTCAAACCAACTTAGGGTGGATGTACGACGAAGGCAGAGGTGTTTCCCAAGATGATAAAGAGGCGGTGTCTTGGTATAGAAAGGCCGCAGAGCAGGGGTATGCGAGAGCCCAAAACAATCTAGGCATTATGTACGACGAAGGCACAGGCGTTTCTCAAGGTGATAAAGAGGCTGTGTCTTGGTATAGACAGGCCGCAGAGCAGGGGTATGCGAGAGCCCAAAACAATCTAGGCATTATGTACGACGAAGGCAGAGGTGTTTCTCAAGGTGATAAGGAGGCGGTGTATTGGTATAGAAAGGCCGCTGAGCAGGGTTATACGAGAGCTCAAACCAATTTAGGATGGATGTACGAAAAAGGCCAAGGTGTTTCTCAAGATGATAAAGAGGCGGTGTCTTGGTATAGAAAGGCTGCCGAGCAAGGGCATGTGCTAGCTCAAAACAATCTAGGTGTTATGTACGCAGAAGGCAGAGGTGTCTCTCAAGATGACAAAGAAGCGGTGTCATGGTTCAGAAAAGCCATTCAGCAGGGTTCTGTTGATGCTCAAAACAATTTAGGCGTTATGTACAGAGAAGGCCGAGGTGTTTCTCAAGATGATAAGGAGGCGGTGTCTTGGTATAGAAAGGCCGCTGAGCAAGGACACGCGCTAGCTCAAAACAATCTAGGCGTTATGTACGAAGAAGGCCGAGGTGTTTCTCAGGACTATAAAGAAGCGGTGTCTTGGTATAGGAAGGCCGTCGAGCAAGGACATGCGCTAGCTCAAAACAATCTAGGCGTTATGTACGGAGAAGGCCGAGGTGTTTCCCGAGATGATAAAGAAGCGGTGTTTTGGTATAAAAAGGCCGCTGAGCAGGGGCATGCGAGAGCTCAAAACAATTTAGGATGGATGTACGACAAAGGCATCGGTGTTTCTCAAGATGATCAAGAGGCGGTGTCTTGGTACGGAAAGGCCGCTAAGCAAGGACTTGCGACAGCTCAAAACAATCTAGGCGTTATGTACACAGAAGGTCGAGGTGTTTCTCAAGATGATAAAGAGGCGGTGTCTTGGTATAGAAAGGCCATGGAGCAGGGTGATGTAGATGCTCAAAACAATCTAGGTGTTATGTACGCAAAGGGCACCGGTGTTTCTCGAGATGAAAAAAAAGCGGTGTCTTTGTACACAAAGGCAGCTGAGCAAGGACTTGCGACAGCTCAATACAATCTTGGATCAATGTACGCAGAAGGTAAAGGTGTGACTAAAAACGATAAAACATCTTACATGTGGTTAAAATTAGCTCAATATAATGGCAAGGAAGGGATGCAAAACGACTTCGATATAATGACTAAAAGAATGACATTAATCGATGTCAATGAGGCGAAAAAAAGAGCTAAAATATGTTTGGAATCTGATTACATTCGATGTAATTAAATATAACCTTCATGCAACGTCGATAGTTGATTGAACTTAACTGCACTTAATCCGCACCGAGATTTAGACATATGACAGGCTCCCGATAGGGAGCCGTTTTCACACGACAAAGTCAATACGAAGGGTGAATTTCTTCTGGCTACACCGCTAAAGGCTTTTTATTCAATAATAGTGGTTTGAACGGAACCGTATTTAGTCGGCATCTAAACCAACCTTTTACTAGTGCGATTTTACGCATCGTGCTCGCTCTCCAATACTCACTTTTCCATACCTTTAGTTATCCACGAATTGCTAATTTAGAGTAAGTCCTGAGACACTTTTGTCCAACAATGATCAGGGCTACCCTTCCTCACCCCCCAACACTGCCACAAACGCATCTAAATACTGTTCGATAGTCAGATCCGCAGATACTGGCGGCAGCTCTACAGTAATGCACGGCAGGTTTCTTTCCTGACACCATGTGCCGAATGAGCCTGGGGTTTCGTAATCCACGTCTTCGACGAGCGGTAGGTTGAACTGCTTGCTTAGCCAAGTGGCAAGTTCCGATTGGGTTGGGTCGTCGACCATGGCGAGTGGTTCGTGGAAAGAGATGACGAACTTGGATTTGCGCTGCTCAATGAGGTTGATGAGTGACTGCACTTCAGGTTCAAGTTGGTTGGCTTGTCCCGTTTTAACTTTTACGTCTCTGACCGGTGTGTGAGAACTCCAGCGATAGACAGTGCCGTTTTCTGTCCAATTTTGCGTTGGGAAGGCGCGGTTTAAATCGACTTGATTGGCGTTAGCTCGAGTGCCTAACTGATTGCCGTCTGGGTTCATCGACAGAATCACATCGTGTCGTAAATTGGCGGCTGACAAGCTTCTCAGGGCGCAAGACAAACCTGCGATAGAAGCGGTTTCATCACCGTGTGTGCCTGCTAAAATTAGCCCACGAGATTCGCTTTCTATTTGCGCGGGGAAATAGAGCAAAGGCGCACCCAACACTGATTTTCCATATGACAGCGGCTTTATTGAAAACGCAGCTCTTTCCGTTCTTGGAATTAAACTCACCTTAATCTCCTGATTGATCAAGTACTATCAAGTATTCACTATTGGCTATATTAATCATTAACTAAGTCCATTAGATGAACCCCTTTAAATAAACCATAGCGTCAAAACTCGTCAACCGTCGCATTGTTAATTTTATTACTTTGCTTCAAAGATAGGCTAGGAGAGCAAAAAAACATGGATTTTAAAAAACATTCAACGGCTTTACTCATTTCATCTTTATTGACCCCTTTTATATCAGTGACTGCCGTTGCTGAAAGCTTACCTGCCGGTGTTTCACTGGCAAAAGAGCAACATTTAGTTCGTGCTAACGATGCAGAAGCGGCGACGCTTGACCCTGCGAAAGCAGAAGGCTTGCCGGAAATGCACATTCTACGTGACCTATTTGAAGGTTTAGTGATTCAAGATCGCGATGGCAACATCACCCCAGGTGTCGCGGAGTCTTGGGAAACCGAAGACAACCAGACGTTTGTATTCCATCTGCGTAAAGACGCGAAATGGTCGAATGGCGATCCGGTGACGGCCGATGATTTCGTGTACGCGATAAGACGCGCGGTCGACCCGAAACTGGCTTCGCCAAACGTGTGGTATCTCAAGCTCACCAGAATCAATAACATTGCTGACGTGGCAGAAGGTAAGAAGCCCGTTGAAGATCTCGGTATCTCAGCTGTCGATAAACACACGGTGAAGTTCGAGCTCGATAGCAAGGTACCTTACTTTGTGGCGATGACAGGCCATACATCGATGATGCCCGTTCATAAGGCAACGCTAGAAAACAGCGATAAGCCGTGGAGTGACCCTAAACAGTTTGTCGGTAATGGTGCGTTTGTATTGGACGAGTGGGTGATTAACGAACGCATTGAACTGAAGAAGAATCCTAACTATTGGGACAGTTCAGATACCAATCTAACCCAAGTGACTTACATCCCGTTTGAAAACCAGAATGCGTCGATCAACCGTTATGCGGTGGGCGAGGTGGATATCACGTCTGATGTGCCGACACACATGGTGCAGCAGCTTAAAGCCAAATACCAAGATGCATTTACCGCGGTGCCGCTGCTGTGTACTTATTACTACGCGTTCAATACCACACGACCTCCATTCGATGACGCGCGAGTACGTAAAGCGGTGTCTTATTCCATGATGCGTGATGTGATCACTAACGGTGTCACTCAGGTGGGTAACCTACCGGCTTATACCTTTGCTCATGAGTACACGGCAGGCTTTGATGCGACTCAGCCTGAATACAGCACATGGACTCAAAAGGAACGTGACCAAAAGGCAAAAGAGCTGTTGAAAGAAGCGGGGTACGATGCAGCTAACCCATTGGATTTCAAACTGCTCTACAACACCAGTGAGTCGAACAAGTCGATTGCTGTGGCTATCGCTTCAATGCTCAAAGGCAACCTAGGCGCGCAAGTTGAGTTGGAAAACCAAGAATGGAAATCTTATCTAGTATCACGTCGCCAAGGTGATTTTGATGTGATGCGGGCTTCTTGGTGTGGTGATTATAATGAGGCATCGACCTTCTTGAGCCTACTGCGTTCTGAATCTTCAGGTAACTTTGCGCGTTACAGCAACGATAAGTACGATTTAGCAATGGACAGCGCACTGTCAGCAACCAACGAGCAAGATCGTCAAGGTTTCTATGATCAAGCAGAGCAGTTACTGGCTGAAGATATGCCTATCGCACCCATCTATTACTACATGCAGGCTCGTCTAGTACGACCAAGTGTGGGTGGCTTTGCAAAGAACAACGTGGAAGGGCGCATCTATTCTAAAGACCTCTACATCAAAGAATAGATAGGCCGGATGCGAGTTCTGGCATTTCGCATAACAATATGAAATAGAAGAAAAGGGACGTTGATCATAAATATCTGATCAACGTCCCTTCGTCATTAATCTGTAACGGTAACCGCAAAAAACTGAAACCTGATTGAAGTATTTTTCACTTTTATTTCAATCAGGTGAAGCCATGTTACCCCCTTTACGCGCTCTTGTTGCGTTCGAAGCTGTTGCTCGTCTTGGTTCCATTGGCGCGGCTGCCCGAGAGCTTTGTGTCACGCAAGCGGCGGTTAGCCAACAGCTCAAAAGTTTAGAAACCTTCCTCGATACCACCTTGTTTGAACGCAGCTCTAAAGGCGCAAAGCTGACGTCAGCTGCTCAGCATTATCAACCGATTGTGGCAGGTTCACTTGCTCACCTTAAATTGCAGACTCAGATCTTGTTCGGTGAAAAAGAAACCGACGTGTTGAGCCTGCGCGTAAACCACACCTTTTGTCATAACTGGCTGTTACCTCGCTTGCCATCCTTCTATAAGAAATACCCTTTTATCAGGCTCGATATTCAGCTGGTGGACTGGCCATCAACCAATCCTTGTCAGAATGTCGATATCGAGCTGACCAACGGCAAGGTCGAAAGCGAAGACACCCATAGCGAGCGACTGTTTCAAGAACATTGGCAGTTAGTTTGCAGCCCTCAATTCAAATCCGAGCATCAAGAATTACTCAGCAAGCATGACTTTGTTGCTCTGCCGACGGTTCAGGTCAAAGGCTACCGAGAGAATTGGTTGCAATGGCTCGGCCATAACCAATTCGAGATGACATTACCTAAGGTTCTGCTCGAAGTGAGTAACTCTTTACATGCCTTAGAAGCGGTTAAGCACGGTATTGGAATGTTGCTGGTGCGTTCGCTCGCGGTGTCTGAATTGCTCAAGAAAGAAGACCTGGTATTGGCAAGCGAATCCTCGATGCCTGCAGAATCTGCCCATTATCTGATTACTAAACACAGTCGTAGCGCGAAGGTGAATTTCTTCTGTGATTGGCTTTATCACCAGATGGAAGACGGTGAACTGGAGTAAAGATTTTCTTATGGATAGCCATAAAAAAAATGAGGGGCCCTCTTACTAACCTGTCATAAAAAACACTTAGTTTAACCGCATACAAATAAGGACGAGGTCACCATGAGTGCTTTCTCACAACCAATGAAAAACCGCTTAAAGGTACTGTTATTTACCGCACCGTTGTTGGTGCCACTGTTTACTTTTTGGCTCGTACCATTTGGTTATTCAATTTATATCAGCTTCACCGATTGGGATTACATCTCGCCAGATTATTCATTCATCGGTTTAGAAAATTACGAGTACATGGTTGAGGACTACGAGTTCATTCAAGCGGTGCTCAACACGTTTTGGTTCTCGGTCGGTGTGGTGATTCCAACCATCATTCTTGGGCTTGTGTTTGCGATGTTACTGCACAAAAACTTCAAGGGCAGCCAGTTCTATCGTGCGGTGATCTTCTCCCCTTGGATCACGCCAACGGTGGCGGTGTCGATTGTTTGGTCTTGGGTGTTCGAGACGAGGTCGGGCTTGGCAAACCACTTATTAGAGTCGGCTGGGTTTAGCGCGATTCCATGGTTAGAGAACGGAAACACAGCCTTGATTGCGGTGATTATCGTGACGGTTTGGCAGGCGATTGGTTGGACGATGCTGTTCTACATCAGTGCGCTCAACAAGATTCCTGAGTCTCTGTACGAAGCTTCTTTGATTGATGGTTGCAGCAGCTTAACGCGATTTTTGAAGATAACGCTGCCACTGATTTCACCAACTACGTTCTTCTTGGTGGTGGTCAATATTATTACGGCAATGCAGGCGTTCGATCAGTTTCAGATCTTAACGCAAGGCGGCCCAGGCGGTGAGACACGTACCTTGTTGTACTTGTTCTACCAACAAGCATTTGAGCGTTACGAAATGGGACCTGCGGCCGCGACATCGTTAGTGATATTCCTGATTACTGGATTGTTGGCACTTATTAATACCTACATCGGCAAGCGCTGGGTGTACTACTAGTCGATTTTTGAAAGGACAGAATTATGACCACGCAAGTATTGGATGCCAATCAAGTCTTAACTCAAAGAGCGGCTGAATCTAAAGTCACAGCCCAAACGAAAGCGGCCAAATCAGAGATTGCGTCAAAGAAAAGCTCACTGGATCGCCGTTCGTTTATCGCACTGGCTAAGCACCTTTTCTTAGCGACCTGCGGAACCATCATGGTATTCCCGTTCCTATGGATGCTGTCTGGTTCACTGAAAAGCAACGATGAGATCTTTGCTAACCCGCTGGACTTGATTCCAGAGCAGTTTCGTTGGGAAACGTTTGTGGAAACCTTTCACAGCGCACCGTTTGGCTTGTACATCTTCAACAGTTTTAGCGTGGCTTTGTTCACTACGCTGTTGGTGATTGTGAATTCAGCGATGTTTGCATATGCGTTGACTCAGCTGAAGTTTCGCTCGAAGACGGTGCTCTATTTTATCGTGATGGGCTGTTACATGTTGCCGGGCGCAGTGACGTACATTCCGTCTTATATCACGTTGGCAAAACTGGGCTTGTTGGATTCACACATGGGCTTAGTGGCGTCGAACGCGGCGTCGGTTTTCGGTGTGTTTTATCTACGCCAAGTGTTTATCAAGGTGCATCCGTCGCTGATTGAAGCGGCACGAATTGATGGTGCAGGTGAGCTCAAAATCTTATGGGCAATCATCTTACCGCAATGCCGAGCAGCAGTCGCAACACTGTTCCTCATCACTTTTATTACCAATTACAACAGCTACATGTGGCCAAGTTTGGTTATTACCACTCAGGAACTTAACCTGATTGCGACCGGGATTCGTCACTACTTTATTGCCGAAGGTAACTATGGATTGAACTGGTCGCAAATTATGGCGGCGAGCACCATTGCAGTATTGCCTTTGTTAATTCTATTCGTCATTTGTCAAAAGACGATTCTTTCAGGTATCGCCGATAACGGCGTAAAAGAGTAAACGGAAATGAAATTAAAAACTCTCGCACTAGTGTGTGCTGGCGCAGCAAGCGCGTCTATGTTCCCTAGCAGTGTTCTTGCCGCAACCGAAGTTAACTTCTGGTATTCCGGTGGTACTAAGCCACAGCAAATGATGACTAAGCTCATCGAAGAGTTCAACGCGAGTCAAGATGAGTATGTGGTGAAGCCAGCTTTGCAAGGCAACTACACGGAAACCTACCAGAAGCTGCAAGCAGGTCTAGCGTCTAGAACGGCACCTGAACTTGTGCTGCTAGATTAAGGTCGTGCGGAAGCGATGCACGGACGTGGTTTGAGCCGTGACCTAACGCCGTTCATGGATGAAGAGTTCAACTTCTCTGATTTCATTGGCGCGTTTAAAGACCAAGTGACGGCAGACGACGGCACTATCATTGGCCTGCCTGCTTACGGTACAACTCAAGTGTTCTACTACAACAAACAGGTATTGGCAGATAACGGCTTTACTGAGCAAGACTTAAACATATGGCAAGGCGTGGCTAAGGTCGCGGAGAAAGTTACCCAACGTGATGACAAAGGCAACGTGACCTTTTACGGCTGGGAGCCGATGTGGGGCCAAGACAACATGATTGATGCGGCTTTCTCTAACGGCGCGAAGATCATCAGTGATGATGGCAAAACAGTGTTAATCGATTCAGCTGAATGGGTTGAGGTGTGGGACAGTTTCCGTAAGTGGATCCACGACGATCAAATCATGCGTATTCACTACGGCGGTCAAGGTTGGGAATACTGGTACAAAACCATCGATGACGTCATGAAAGACAACGCGTTGGGTTACACAGGTTCATCGGGTGACCAAGGTGATTTGGACTTCACTAAGCTTTCAGCAACCACACAGCCAGGTTGGGGATCAAACCCTTCTGCTCCACAAGCGGGTGCGCTGGTTTACGTGATGCCAAAAGGCACAGACGAAGCAGCAGCCAAAGGTGCATTCGAGTTTGTTGAGTTCTACACCAATGCGAAGAACACCGCAGCATGGTCAATGTTCACGGGTTACATCCCAGTACGTAACAGTGTTTCTGAAGTACCAGAATACCAAGCGTTCACTAAAGATAACCCGCAAGCTCTGATTCCTTTGAAGCAAGCGAACACAGCGACCAAAGACTTCCTAGACCCTACCAACGGTAAGATCATGGACGCTCTGAAAGTGGCAGCGGATCAGATTCAAATCCAAAACGTGCCAGCTGACCAAGCGCTAAAACAAGCGGCGAAGAAAGCACAACGCGCACTAGACCGAGCGAATCGTTCTTAATCAGTAAAGTTATTAGCTCTTATTTATTAAAAGCAAAGAGTTATTAGCAATGAATAGTTGTTAACAGCGAATAGCTATTAATAGCGAACGATGAACTAACAAAGGCCCATCTATTCGGGTGGGCCTCTTTTTACCCAGTCCTTCAATTAGGACGAATTTGGTGAAGACAATGACCCAATTTCAAGGAGAGCTGCCGTTTGGCAGAGTGCGTATCCCCTTTGATGTGCCAGCAGGTTCTCACTGCGTAACCATTACTGGTACGACGGTGACAAAAGGATTCTTATACGCAGCGGCCTACGATGCCAACCACGCATTTCGTGGCAAGGTGTTGTTTGAAAAGGCGCACAAGTCACTTACGATTCAACCGAAAAATTCTGGTCTAGGCGCTATTGATGGTGCGATTCCATCAGGTGAGTGGTTCTTAGAGCTTTACAATCTTGAGGGTGAGTTCCGCACCGAGCGTGCGATGCAGTATCAAGTCGATGTGCTGTGCTCTGATGAGTTAGTTAATCATTCTAATGAGCTAGGTACTGACGGAATTGAGAGTGAGCTAGAACTGAGCCCAACAGTCACAACTGAGCACGATATCGAGTTCGATTACAGCCACATGTTGAGCTCTGATTCTCGCTGGTATAAAGGCGATTTACACGCCCACACTCAGCTTTCTGATGGCCATAACACCTTGGCAGCGGCTAAAGATATTGTCGAATCACAAGGGCTCGATTTTTTCTTCTTTACCGAGCACAACATCTGCCAACCTAAGCTACCTGTTTCTAATCAGTGTTTGTTCTTACCCGCGTTAGAAATCACGACTGATCTCGGGCACTTCAATGTGCATGGGCCGGTTAAGTCTTTGGACCTTAGAGACGTTGAACACAGCAGCCAAGCGACCATGGAAGCGGGATTGAGTTTAGCGAAAAGTGGACACAGTTCCCTTGGCATTAATCACCCTATGATGAAGCCGTGGCATTGGCATTACGATCAAGTGGATCTAAGCCAAGTGTCTACGTTTGAAGTGTGTTGTGATCCAACTTGGTCGACTTCACCGAAAGCGACCGAAGAGGCGTTATTGGTGCTCAATGAAATGTGGAATTGTGGCCAGCGTATTACCGCGATTGGCGGCAGTGATTCACATCTTGAACCGCATGAACGCAATCCAAAATCGGATGAGCCTTCTATTTACGGTGACCCATCAACCTTCGTTTACAGCCATGGTTTGAGTGGCGAAGGCATCTTGTCTGGTATGCGTAACGGACAAGTGTATTTAGAGCGTCGTTGCGGCTTGAAGTTTGATATCAATTTGGGTGACTTGCTGCCGGGTAACGACTCTCAAGGGCAGGCGCTTAGTTATCGTATCGCAGTCACTGATTCAGAAAACCCTTACTACGCGGAGTGCGTGGTGGATGGTGAGATTGTCGATCGAATCGCTTTGAGTGATGAGCTCCAAAGTATCCATATTGAGGAAGGGTACCGTTGGTGTCGAGTCGATATTCGTCGTGGAGATCTTCCATTCTCAACAGGATCGAACAGCACTCAATCTTCATCTATTAATAATGAATTTGAAGGCTGCATCAATGCCGTATTCGACGGCAAACAACCAGAATTTAACCAACCCCTAGTGCGTACTTGGGGAGAACTAATGGAGCGCATGAGCCGTGATGAAATTTAAGGCGATGTTATTTGATAAAGACGGCACATTGTTAGAGTTTCACAAGATGTGGCTTAACGTTTCTCGTGGTGCCTGTGACCGCGTGAAATCCTTCAGTGATCAGCATCAAGGTAATCAAACTGTCACACCTGCTGAGTTACTCTTAGCCATTGGTGTTGAAGGTGATGTGGTTGATAACTATGGATTATTAGCCTCAAACCCAGTGGAAGATACCGCGACAGCGTGGTTCAACATACTGCAACCCAATGTCTCGCTCGCTGAGTTTACTAAGGTGACCAAAACCGCTTTCAATGACGAAGTGGAAGAGAATCCAAGTTGGATAGAAGCCCTACCGGGTGTGACTGAAAAGCTCGGTCTGTTCAAACAACAAGGCATGATTTTAGGTATCGCGACTGCGGATACCAAAGATTCGACCATCTACACCTTAGAGCAATCGGGTTTGAGCGAGATGTTCGATTATGTTGGTTACTCCGATGGTGATATCGAACCTAAGCCAGCGCCCGCATTACTTAACGCATTCTGTGAAAAATGCGGCATTGAGCCACATGAAGTGATCATGTTTGGTGACACGGTTTCGGACATGGAATTTGGCCGTAATGCAGGCGCAAGCAATGTTGGTGTACTAACGGGTACGGCGCAACACTGCGAGTTAGAGCCTGTGGCGGATCTGGTCATCGCATCGGTAGCCCATTTTGAGCTCAATCAACTGCAAGAACGTGGCTAAAACGTTTAACGACAGATTCCAAAGATAGTATTTAACGAATTGATTTAAGGACAGGTTATGGCTGAAGTCACACTGAGAGGGGTAGAGAAAACCTACCCAAATGGTTTTAAGGCCGTGCATGGTGTCGATCTTAATATTCGCGAAGGCGAGTTTATGGTGTTTGTTGGGCCGTCTGGCTGCGCAAAATCCACGACACTTCGTATGATTGCGGGTCTTGAAGATATCTCAGAAGGCGATGTCTACATTGGCGATAAGCGTGTAAATGAGCTGCCACCCAAAGATCGTGGTATCTCAATGGTATTTCAGAACTACGCGCTTTATCCGCACATGTCGGTGTACGACAACATGGCTTTTGGCCTTAAACAACAGAAGCTGCCAAAGCACGAAATCAATGAACGTATTGAAGATGCAGCCAAGACTCTCGATATCGAACACCTGCTGAATAATAAGCCGGGTGAAATGTCGGGTGGTCAAAGGCAGCGTGTGGCTCTAGGTCGTGCGATGGTGCGTAAGCCGGATGTATTTCTGTTTGATGAGCCGTTGTCTAACTTAGACGCAAAGCTACGTGTGTCGACTCGTGTCAGTATTGCGCAGCTGCACAATAACCTGAAGCAAGAAGGGCAGAACGCCACCATGATCTACGTGACACACGATCAGGTGGAAGCGATGACTCTTGGCGATCGTATTTGTGTGTTGAATCAAGGTGAGATCATGCAGGTCGATACGCCAATGAACCTTTATCAGTACCCAGCAAACAAGTTTGTCGCGGGTTTTATTGGTTCGCCAGCCATGAACCTTATCAAGGTGAGAGTCGACGAGATTGACGGCGTAATGAATGTAGTATCAGAAAGTGGCGCACGTTGGACGCTACCACAAGACAAGCAAGCTATCGCGCGAGAGAAACTCGATGAGTGGCTGTGGTTTGGCGTTCGTCCTGAGCACATTCAACTGGCTAATCACGATGCGCCTTTGTCTGAAGTGAATACCCAAACGCACAGACTTGATGTGGTCGAGTCGATGGGTAATGAGCTGTATCTCTACTTTAAACTCGGTGTAGATAAGCTGGTGGCTCGCGTGCCTTTTGATGCTGACCGAATGGCGGAAAGTGGGCAAGAGACAATGCTTCATTTCAATACCTCACAATGTCATTTGTTTGACCTAGAGACAGAAGAAGTTCTAACTGAATAAGTCGATGTGTCGAATAGTCAAAACAAAAAAATCCCCGCTCAGATGAGAGTGGGGATTTTTCTTAGGGGGAGTATCAACAGGAGCTCGGTTTTGTGCTCGAGGCTTTTTTGTTGGAGATAGCTAAACACTCTTGAGGGTTAGAACCATTTAATGGCTCGGAATCGCAATCCTTTTTTCTAGCCAACGAACCGCTTGCGATACGACCAAAATAAGAACAAGGTACTCCAAAACCAGAAACGTATAGATCTCTAAAGGTAAATATTCGTTAACCACCAGCTCATTGGCTCGCCTTGTTAAATCACTCAAACCAATCACACTCACTAGCGAGCTCATCTTGAGGATATAAATAAACTGATTGCCCAAGGGAGGCAGTATTTGACGGAATGCCTGCGGTAGGATAACTAATCGCATTTTTTGCCAATAGGTCAATCCCAAGGATTCGGCCGCTTCATGTTGCCCACGATTAATCGCTTGAATCCCCCCACGGAACACTTCCGCCATAAAGGCGCTCTCGGCAATGGTCAATGCGATTACCCCTGCCCAGAAGTGGTTCAAAGAGACATCGAGTAATGTCGGCATTCCGTAATACACCCACAATAGCAATACCAGTACAGGGAGAGAACGAATCACCTCTACGTAAAGTCGATTAATTCCCTTGAGTACTGGTGAGCTTGAAAGCGCAGGAAAGGCGACCAATAGACCGAGAGCCATGGCAAAAAACATACTCAACAACGAAACCTGAATAGTCTCGCTAAAACCAGCCATCAAAAACTGAATATTAGTTCGTCCCTGCTCCGTCGACGGGTCGAGTACATACCATCCCCATTGATAATCTGAACATCCTGTCAGAAACAGCAGAGAAACTAGCGATAAGTGACGATAGTTCACATTTACTCCCAAAAACTCCATTTGTTATTGCCATGTTAACAACCAAATCTGTTTAATGGTTAATAATTAAAAATAATATCTACATTCATCACTCAGAAATCAGCATTCTTTAAAGGAATAAAAAATGAAAAAAAGCTTAATCGCATTAGGTATGTGCCTGCTTGCTTTTACACAAATCGCACATGCCCAAAGTCGTTTGCAGGAGATACTGGAGGCGGGAGTTCTTCGCGTTGGTACAACGGGGGATTGGAACCCAATGACAATGAAGGATCCTGCAACCAACAGCTACCGCGGCTTTGATATCGATGTCACGACTGAGTTGGCTAAAGACCTAGGCGTAAAAGTGGAATACGTCGCAACAGACTGGAAAACCTTGGTGAATGGCATCACGGCCAACAAATACGACGTGACTGGCAGCGCATCGCTCAACATGTCTCGAGCAAAAGTCGCTGGGTACAGCCAACCTTACTTCTATCTGGCTTTTGTCCCTGTCGTGCAAAAGAAAGACATAGAGAAGTTCTCCGATTGGAGTGACTTTGACAAAGCAGAAATCAAAGTTGCCGCCACGCTCGGCACAGTACAAGAAAAAATGGTGAAGGACTTCTTCCCATTGGCACAACACATCGTGATTGAAGCGCCGGCACGGGATTTCCAAGAGCTTTTAGCTCGCCGCGCTGATGTCTCCGTGACTTCAAACGTAGAGGCTGCAACCTTAGTAGAGAAGTTTAAACAACTCGCGATTGTTCCGGTGAAAGATCCACGTAAACCAACTCCAATTGCGATGCTACTACCACAAGATGATCAAGTTTGGATTAACTACATTAATCACTGGGTTGAACTGAAAAAGACGCAAGGTTTCTTTAAGCAAACCGCTGAGAAGTGGGGACTGAAGAGCATGTAGCACCACGATTCACTCATCAACCAGAGCCGCGATTAGCGGCTCTTTTTCATCAACAAGCACTTAAGATATTTCAGCCCACACGCGCCGAAACGTAACCTCATCTATAAAACCCTAAACAAATTATTCAGGCTCTCCGATTTATTCTGAAAAAGATAAAAAATCGGAGAATAACGATGAATGAAATAACACGATTATCAGCAGTTGTTGCGCTTGCCCTAAGCAGTGGGTAGGCGATATCTCGTCTGACATGAGTTAAAAGGTAAATCTTTGATATTACGAAGTAACATAACGTTTTGACATCTCAGTCACGGAATTATTTTTATGGTGAAGATAGAGAGAAAATTCAGTTTGAACAGAAACTATACTGACTGATTAAATTGATTCTAGATTGATGAAAAGAACATCAAAGCGATATTTGAGAAGAAAATAGAGCCCTTAGGGGGAAGGGCTCTTGAGTTAGGAGCTTGCTTTAATTTGGGTTACGCGACCACTAACGTCGCTGCTTTTTTCATTGCTTCTTTGGTTGAACACTCAATCACGTTCGCGTTAGCAAAGCGGTGAGCGTCTTTCACTTGAATATCGTGAGCCAAGATAACCAGTCTGGCGTTCGCGACATCTAGGTCGGTGATGCGATTCTTAATACCGTTTTGACCTTGAGTTTCTACCTTAATGTTAAGGCCTGCGGCTAAGCCTGCTTTCTCTAGTGCTTTCGCTGCCATGAAGGTGTGTGCAACACCAGAAGGGCAACATGTTACTGCGACGATGTCGTACTCGCCTTCGCCTGCTACAGGCGCCGCTTGAGCTTGTGCTGGCGCTTCAACCATGTCTTCTTCGGTTTCTACTGCTACAGGTTTCCAGAAGCCTACGATAACGGCTGTGGTTAGTGAGCCAAGCGCAATACCGACTACGTACATTGGAATGTTGCTTGATACTGGCGCAGTGATTAGGCCGCCCCACGGAGCGTGCAGTAGAACGTCTGTCATGAAGCCAAACACACAACCAACGATACCACCGGCAACGATTGAAGGAAGTACGCGCATTGGGTCGTTCGCTGCGAACGGGATAGCACCTTCAGAGATACCGATAGAACCCATGATTGCTGCTGCTTTACCTGCTTCTTGCTCTTGTTTAGAGAACTTGTTTTTGAATAGGAACGTAGCCAGTGCCATGCCTAGAGGTGGTGTACAAATTGCGATGCCTACGCCGCCCATTAACCAAGGTTGAGTGTCTACTTGAGTTTGAGCAAATAGGGTCGCTACTTTGTTGATAGGGCCGCCCATATCAAACGCCGTCATACCACCAAGGATTGTGCCCAGAACCATCTTAGATGCGCCAGCCATTGAAGCTAGGAACTCGTTCATTGAAGACATGAACAGCTTGATTGGCTCACCGATACCCCACAGTACGATACCTGCAGAGATTAACGTGCCTAGAAGCGGGTAGATGAAGTAAGCACCCAGCGCCGTCATGTTTGCAGAAAGCGGGATCTTCTTAAGTTGGAACACCACACCACCGGCGATGAAGCCTGCCACGATACAGCCAAGGAAGCCGCCGCCCATGTCAGCCATGATGCCAGAAGAGA
>NZ_CAWPOA010000078.1:267006-283514 GCF_963889365.1 Vibrio sp. OPT20
TCATCGCAGGAGCAAGTGCTGGTTTATCTGCAATGGAGTAACCGATAAAGCCGCCAAGAATGATTGGGAAAAGAACAAGACCTTTGATACCGATGTTGGAGATGTCTGCCAGCAAGCCGTCTGCAGGTACAGCACCTTTGCCTGATGCCATTACCGCTAACGCCAACAGAACACCACCGGCTACGATGAAAGGTAGCATGTGTGAGGTTCCGAAAAGCAGGTGGCCTTTCATGGTGCTAAGGATTTTTTTAAAGTCGCTACTACTGTTTTTATTATTGGTATTCGTAGCTTGAGTTGTTAGGGTGCTCATAATTTTCTACGCCTTATGAATTAATTAAAATATTAAGGATTTGTTGTTCGTCTTTTGCGTTATGGATATCTTGAATAAATTCATCGCTGAATTTTCCAAATAGTTCTTGTAGTACATAAATATGATGGTCTGCACCGTTATCTGGTGAGGCAATCATAAAAAACACGGTTGGGTTAATGCCGTCTTCATCGCCATACTCAATACCTTGACGCTTAACACCGACAGCGATTGCTGGCTCAGTTACCGTCTTGCTTTTTGAGTGTGGGTAAGCGATGCCGTCCATTGAGGTAATGCTTTGAGATTCACGAATTTCGATGTCTGCCAAGAAGGCTTCTTTATTACTGATTCGGTTGTTCTCAAATAACATGCCTGCCAATTCTTCAAACAGTTCTTTTTTATTACTCGCTTGAAGGTTGTTATTAATTAAGTTGACGTTAGTTAGCTGTGTGATCATTTATTAACTCATTCACTATTGAAGTTCTTGAATTAAAATTAATGGATTAACCCGATTCGAGAAATAGCAAATAAAAGCCCTTCACTGTACATTTGTACCAAGCAAAATTAAGTGTGATTTGCATCATTCATCCAGTGTGAGATGAGTCATATTTGATGGTGTACTTCGGTGTTGAAATAACTTTCTGTAGGAAGAAAAATGCCCCGCAAAGCAGGGCATGATCAGTGTTTGTATCTACTCGGGAGAGCTAGATTTACTTTTGAGAGCTAGCTGTAAGCACGCGCCACGCGTCCAACGCAATCGAGTTTGTAACTCTCAGCGTAAGCAGGAATGAATACCGATTGACCTTTCTCTATTACGCAGGTTTCACCACATTGATGGGTTAGCACCATGGATTCATCGAGTGGCAGTAGGATCTCGGCACCTTCGGTGGTGATTTTTCTCTGGTGAGAATTCTGCACGATAGAGAACTTAAAATCCTCGACTGGAATTTGGTATTCCATCACGTCACCTTGTTCAATAGGGCTGAGTAGCAACCTATCGGCAGGCTTTTCGTTGAATTGAGTACAAGAAACCAGTTCATTCACGTCCATATACTTAGGCGTCAACCCTGCGCGCAGCACATTGTCTGAATTCGCCATCACTTCTAAGCCCGTGCCTTTGATGTAAGCGTGGGGTGTCTCGGCATCCAGATACATCGCTTGCCCCGGTTTTAAGGTGATCACGTTCAACAGTAGCGGAGCAAACAAGCCGACATCCCCCGGATATTGTTGTTCCAGCTCTGAAATCAACTTAAACACAGGGGTATCTGAAAGCTTGGCCTTCATCAGCAACATGGTCAGCGCCATGCCTTTTTGTTCACCTTGCAAGGACAATAAGCTCGCGAAAAAGCTGGCTAATCCATTAGGCGTTTGATCGCCCGCGAGATCATTGACCATCGAATGCAGCTCTGGAATATCAAGATAATGGAAGTGATCAAGGATCTCGCTGATCGACCTAAAGCCATTCATCGCGGTGTAGTCGGTTAATGCATACACTAGCTCAGGCTTGTGATTGGGATCCTTGTAGTTGCGGTTGCCAGCCGTCATCGGAATGCCTTGCTGTTCTTCTAGCGCATAGCCAGATTCGGCTTGCTGCTTGTTCGGGTGTACTTGAACAGACAGCGCTTTCTCCGCCGCTAACACCTTAAACAGATACGGAAGTTCACCAAAACGGCTCGCGACTTTCTCGCTTAAAAACAGGTTTAGGTTCTTGGAAATAAGGTTCGACAATGTGGTCTGCTGCCCGTTGTCGGTGACCATCGAACAACCATTAGGGTGAGCGCCCATCCAGATCTCCGCTTGTGGCTCACCAGATTGGTTATCAATACCAAAAAGTTGGCTGAACGAAGAAGGGCTACCCCATGCGTAGTTTTGAATCACGTTGGTCATAGGGTAGAAAAAGCGTTGTACGAACGAATCGTTCGCTAAAGAAAAATCAGACATCGAAATCACCATGAAGGGAAACATGGCTTGAGCTCTATTCGACTTACTCATTAGTAAAAAACTAGCAACTAAAGTATTAGCGACTAAAAAAGGAGAGTAGAAGGGCTCAAGCCATTGGAGTTGAAATGGCTTAAGCCGCTGCTGTTGTTAGCTTGGCTTTACGTAGATTTTTAAGCGCGATACATGTAACCGCAGTCACGCCCGCACCTGAAGCCATGCACAGCAGTGCCAACATTGGGTAGTTCATTGCGCCTAGTAGAGCAACAACTGGACCACCGTGAGCCACGCTGTTGGTAATACCAAACGAGAACGCCATTACCGCAGCGGTCATTGAACCAAGCACGTTGGCAGGGATAACCGACATCGGATCTTGAGCCGCGAAAGGAATCGCGCCCTCAGAGATACCCACTAAGCCCATTGCGCCCGCTGCTTTGCCTGCTTCGATTTCAGAAGATTCAAACAGGTCGAACTTACGGCCAAGTCTGGTTGCGATAGCCATACCCAGTGGAGCGACAGGGATTGCACATGCCATTGCACCCATGAATTGAGTTTGACCGCTAGCAATCATGCCGACTGAGAATAGGAACGCCACCTTGTTGAACGGGCCGCCCATATCAAAGCCAGCCATGCCACCAAGGACAATACCAAGCAGAACCACGTTGCCTGTGCTCATGCTCGTTAGTAGTGCAGTAAGGGCATCCATTAGCCCCGCGATAGGAGCGCCAATGACGAAGATGAACAGACCCGCGATGAATAGAGAGCCAGTGATCGGAGCGATCATGATAGGCACAAGCGGTTGAACGAATTTGTGGTAGTTAAACGACGTAATCCACTTAACGAAGTAACCCACCAATAGACCAGCGATGATTGCGCCAATGAAGCCTGTACCTGCGTCAGCGCCATAGAAAGAACCGTTGTTGGCAATCCAGCCGCCAATTAAGCCAGGGGTTAGAGCAGGGCGGTCAGCAATCGCGTAAGCAATGTAGCCAGCCAAGATCGGAATCATCAGTGTGAAGGCAACCACACCGACTTCTAGAATTTGGTTCCACATGCTGCCAGCAGGAATCGCCATGCCAGATTCACTTGGCTCGCCGCCAATCGCCAGAGCAAGGGCAATCAATAGGCCGCCAGTCACCACGAATGGGATCATGTGTGATACGCCATTCATCAAGTAACGGTAAAGGTCAGAACGCGCTTGTGAGGCTTTTTCTACAACGGATTGGTTGGTCGGTGTTTGTTCAGCTTGGTAACTAGGTGCATTGAGCGCTTGCTTAATCAAGCCTTGTGCGTCTTTGATTGGCGCTTTTACGTTGGTGCTGATGACGCGTTTTCCGGCAAAGCGAGCCATGTCGACCTGTTTATCACAAGCCACCACAATCGCATCTGCGCGTTCGATCTCTTCTTGAGTTGGGCTGTTTTTAACGCCGATAGAGCCGTTAGTTTCGACCTTGATGTCGTAGCCAAGAGCCGCCGCGCCTTTCTCTAGCGCTTCGGCGGCTAAATACGTGTGTGCAACGCCAGCTGGGCAGCCAGTTACACCAATGATGAAGCCTTGTTTCTCAACGTTGTTTTCCGTTTCTGAAGGCTCAGGTTTGGTAAGCAGTAATTCCAAAGCTTCTTGTTCAGATTGAGCATTCATGAAGCTTTCGATAAAGCCTTCTTCAATCAGTTTTGAAGAAAGCTCTGCCAGTACTTCGATGTGGTGATTATCACCACCATCAGGAGAGGCAATCATGAAGAATAGTTTTGATGGCTGGCCGTCATCTGCGCCGTACTCGATACCCTGTTGATGGACACCGATAACAACCGCGGGTTTAATCACCGCAGTGCTTTTCGCGTGTGGCAGAGCAATACCTTCTTCAAATCCGGTATTACCTTGTTCTTCACGAGCCTTAATGTCGGCAAGAAACTGTGCTTTGTCTGAGATTCTACCTTGTGCGTAAAGCACGTCTATCAGCTCTTTAAATACGTCTTCTTTTGAATTAGCGCTAAGCGAAAGCTTAATCAAATCTTGATTGATCAATGTCGTGATCATAATGAACCCCTACTCTGTTTTTATTTTGTTAGGGGTATTCTGGAATCTACGGCTTACCTTCTGTAGTGAAGAAAAAATGCATTTACTGGATGATTGTTGCGTTATAAATAGAGTGTGATTTTGATCGGTTGGTGGCGCGTTTTTGGGGTACTGTTGACAGTGTTTTCGAGGTGCTGAAGCTTTTATTTGTAAGGGATTCGGCGTGTTTTGTTATCTGGGGAATGACGTGCTTCATCGGTTTCGGCACTGGAGATTTATTTCTACGACTGGATTTTTGTAACCTAGATCTCAAATTGTGATTTTGCTCAATAGCGCTATGTTTCAGTTACAGGTATATCTATTTCCGTAGCCTTATTGCTGCCCATAAGAGTTCGAATAATGATATTTCATGACTTAATCTCGTCGGTGTTAAATGAACGAGAACCGTTTCATAACATCTGGTTTGCTGGAGATTTCCACACACCTTCCGCTTGTAGCTATCAGGTGAACTTTCCACGTTTAGAGTTGGTGTTAGACGGAGAGTATGTCAATGAAATGGAGAGTCATGATCGCAAGATCACTAACGTTATTGCCAAAACCGGAGACGCGATTTTCATCCCACCCAACTGTTGGAACAAGCCGAACTGGGATACTGACTGCTCGGTGCTGAGTATGTTGTTTGGTCGTCGCCAGTTTGGTTTAAGCTTGGTGAGTAAACGTAAAGGGGAAGAGAGCTTTTACGATATTCAAAAGCACAGTATTCAGACTCGTTCTGGGTTTGCGATTGATAACATTTTGGAGGCGCTTAGCTCGTTAGCGAGAGAGAGCAACAAGCAGCCGATGGATGAGTTATTGCTGCAAGCTCTACTGCAATACAGTAAAATCATGCTGGAAGCGCCCGTAGAAAAATCTCATAGCCGAGTACAGGATGTGTATCAGGGGATTTGTATCTACATTCAAGAGAACTTCCACCGCCAAATCACCCGAGACAGCATTGCCTCACGCTTTAGCATTTCATCCAATCACTTGTCGCGAATGTTCCGTCAGCAAGGCCACATGACGCTAGCAGAATACATTACCCGAGTTCGTGTCGACCGTGCCAAGTTCATGCTCAAAAAGTACAACTTCAAGCTCAATGAAGTGGCAGTGCGTTGTGGCTTTAAGGATGTGAACTACTTCTGTCGAGTGTTCAAGAATCGCACCGGAAGAACGCCGACCGAATATCGTGGTTCAATCTAACATCTCTTCAAATTGCCATTTTGACCAGAGCTTATACGACCGAAATTTGTATGACTAGATCACCACAGTGAACTCTGTGGTGTGGTGAGCAATTTGCTTTGTGTTCTCCTCTGCCGTTTATTTCTACACCTTATTTCCAAACCTATCTTTAGGCACGTTCTCTATTTATTCCGTTTCACTAAATAACCCCCAATTAATAACATTAAGGGTTCGCTTTGCGAGTTGCTTATTATTTTTCGTTGCCTATTTATTGAATTGAACGTGTGAGAGTTGATGTATTAACGCGATGCATTTAATGGATGATAAGTAAATTAAAAACCACTTATCGAGACGATAAAACCTTGTTGTTGTTGTCCGGATTACTGATTGAAATGTTTTTAAGTTATTGATTTTAAATGTTTACTTCGCTTCGGTTTATTCTTTATTTACTAACGTCTAATTCATGTCTCGAAATCAAATATTCAGGTTTATACGCCCCATCACAACCTTGACTTATAATACTACAAATTAAAAATTCTATAGATAATATGCTCTTCAGATATTCATCATAAAGAAGACTTATACATGGAACTCAATACTCTGATCGTAGGAATTTATTTCCTTTTCCTTATAGCAATAGGTTGGATGTTTAGAACGTTCACCAGTACAACCAGTGATTATTTCCGAGGGGGCGGTAACATGCTTTGGTGGATGGTTGGCGCGACTGCGTTTATGACTCAGTTCAGTGCTTGGACCTTCACTGGCGCAGCGGGTAAAGCGTATGCCGATGGTTTAGCGGTAGCCATTATCTTCCTAGCGAACGCATTTGGTTACCTGATGAACTACCTGTACTTCGCTCCGAAATTCCGTCAACTACGCGTAGTAACGCCAATTGATGCGATTCGTATGCGTTTTGGTAGCTTCAACGAGCAAGTGTTTACTTGGTCTGGCATGCCGAACAGTATTGTTTCTGCAGGTATTTGGCTGAACGGTTTGGCGATCATCGCATCGGGCATCTTTGGCTTCGATATGACAACCACCATCATTCTAACCGGTCTTGTTGTACTGGTGATGTCGGTAACAGGCGGCTCTTGGGCGGTTATCGCGTCTGACTTCATGCAGATGGTTATTATCATGGCGGTAACCGTAACGTGTGCTGCAGTGGCTATCGTACAAGGTGGTGGCGTTACTGAAATCATCAACGATTTCCCTGTAGCAGAAGGCGCATCATTCGTTTCTGGTAACAACCTGAACTACGTAAGCATCTTCGGAATCTGGGCATTCTTCATCTTCTTCAAGCAGTTCAGTATCACCAACAACATGTTGAACTCTTACCGTTACCTAGCGGCAAAAGACTCAAAGAACGCGAAAAAAGCGGCACTGTTGGCGTGTATTCTGATGACCATTGGTCCAATCATTTGGTTTATGCCACCTTGGTTCGTAGCAGGACAAGGCGTTGACCTTGCGGCACACTATCCAGATGCAGGTTCTAAAGCAGGCGACTTCGCTTACCTTTACTTCGTAGAGCAATACATGCCAGCAGGTATGGTGGGGCTTCTAATTGCAGCGATGTTTGCAGCAACCATGTCTTCAATGGACTCAGGTTTAAACCGTAACTCAGGTATCTTTGTTATCAACTTCTACCAACCGATTCTTCGTCCAAACGCGACAGAGAAAGAGTTGATGGTTGTGTCTAAGTTGATGTCTTCGGTTTTCGGTGTCGCTATCATCCTTATCGCACTGTTTATCAACTCGCTGAAAGGTTTGAGCTTGTTCGACACCATGATGTACGTTGGTGCATTAATCGGTTTCCCAATGACGATTCCAGCATTCTGTGGCTTCTTCATTAAGAAGACTCCGGACTGGGCTGGTTGGGGCACGTTAGTGGTTGGCGCGATTGTGTCTTACATCGTAGGCTTCGTGATTACCGCTGAAATGCTACAAAACTGGTTCAATCTAGAGCCGCTAACAGGCCGTGAATGGTCTGACTTGAAAGTAGCGGTAGGTCTGATTGCTCACTTAACGTTTACAGGTGGTTTCTTCATTTTGTCGACTTTGTTCTACAAACCACTAGAAGCGTCTCGTCAGAAAGATGTCGATACCTTCTTCAACAACCTAGCGACACCTTTGGTTTCTGAATCAACAGCACAGAAGAAACTGGATAACAAACAACGTCACATGCTGGGTTCACTGATCGCAGTGTCTGGTGTGGCAGTGATGGCGATGTTTGCTCTACCGAACCCATTCTGGGGAAGAATGATGTTCGTACTGTGTGGCGGTATCGTGTTTATCGTTGGTCTGATGCTGGTGAAAGCCGTGGACGACTCGGTGGAAGATGCGAAACAAGAGAACAAAACGGCTTAGGTAACTAAACCTACAAGATAAGACATTTACAATAGAACGGCTGAGCGTGATTGCTCAGCCGTTTTTTATTGTGTGAACCATGGAGTTACAACCAATGGAGTGAGTAACTTAGTTGATTACGGAGGTGAATATAAAAGGGGAGATGAATTAAATCAGACGTGAAGAGATGTACATCAGAAGAGCCTGAAGGTCGACACTGCTTCGAGTCTTTTGCAGACGTTCATTGACCTGATCGTGAAGCAGGTTTCGAGTTAGGTTGGTCGCCGCCACAATGTGCTCTCGCTGTGGCTT
The DNA here is from genome assembly GCF_963889365.1 of Vibrio sp. OPT20. NCBI lineage: Bacteria > Pseudomonadati > Pseudomonadota > Gammaproteobacteria > Vibrionales > Vibrionaceae > Vibrio > Vibrio sp. OPT20. Next base: position 275,142 of record NZ_CAWPOA010000078.1, read on the forward strand.
GGTTGGCAATACCAAAGCAATAGCAACGTGCACTTCACCGATACGTGATGCCCAGTCAATCGGGTCGTCACTGACGATAACGGCAATCGAGAGATCTTGAGTCGATTCAAACATCACATGCGGCAGTGCAATACCCGGTGACACACACGTAGATGAGCGTTCTTCTCGTTTAATGAATGCCAGAATTAGTTCATCTGGGTCTTCTGGATAAACAAGGTGAGCGAGCCCTTTTAAGCACTCAAATTTGGTCAGTTGGGTTTGCGCCTTAGCGTGGTGCCATTTGATGTCACAAGGCGGGCATATTTGTGGCATTCGCTGGATTAAATCTTTAGAGAATTCATGGTTCACTTGTGACCCAACCATGTCGTAATGCTCAGCAATTACATCTTTGAGAACGAAACAGGCCAGCTCCGCATCAATCCCAACCGCGGTTATCTGACACAAATCACCACGAAGTAAACCTACTTGCAGCATCGCAACGGATTTGGAGAGATCAGCGGTTCGATTTTGAGTGATGTTGATAATGCGGATGTTGCTTTTGAACTTCTTCGCTAAGCGAGTCAGCGGCTGCGCGACATGTGAGTTTGCGGCAGGATCGTCAACGAAGAAGGTGATCTGATATTCGTTCATGAAAGGTTTAGGTTCGACAATGCTTAATAAAGACTTTATCGACACTCAACAACACCTCTTCCATGGGAATGAATAAGGTTTTAGCTGGGTCGAAGCGGCTTGGCTGTTCAATGTCGATATCAGAGACGATCAACACCTTGTCTGCGAGGGTAATATCTTGGGCTGTCAGTAAGTTTTCAATACCCATAGCGCCTTGCGTCTCAACCTTGATTGAAACGTTGAACTTAGGGGCTGTTTTATTTAGAGCATCAGCTGCCATATAGGTGTGCGCAATGCCTGTAGGGCACGCAGTTACCGCTACAATTCTCATTATTATTCTCGGCTTAATCTCGTCCCTGTTACGTTACAAAAGCTACCTTTCAGAAGCTACCTTGGAAAAGCTATCTTGCATGGAAAATCCAGTATAGAAAGCTCGCATAGCGGAGGGACGATATTGTTATGGGTTCTGTGGATTTTATGGATTGGCGTTTTTTATTCCAAGGTGAAAGTCACACTCTGAGTTCTTGGTTACAATAATCCAGTTAATGCACCTTTCGTCCTATATATTGAGTGCCTTCACACCGTTAATCTTTTCATCTTATTAACCTTATCACTTACGTAATTACTTCAGTCTGAAATCAGGCGAGGCAGAGCAGCATATGGATATCACCAACATTATCGAGCCCGAGATTATCTGTTTGGATTTACAAGCAGACTCAAAACAGGCGGTATTTGAAGAGCTTGTTGAACTGCTCGACCGTGCCGGTAAGCTCTCTAATAAACGTGAATTCCTTGATGATATCTGGAAGCGTGAAGCAATCGGTAATACAGGTTTTGACGATGGTATTGCGATTCCACACGCGAAAAGTACTGCTGTAGCTAAACCTGCTGTCGCTGTAGGTATCAGCAGGTCTGGTATCGATTATGGCGCAGACGGCGGCGAGCTGTCGGATGTGTTCTTTATGCTCGCTTCTCCCGATAACCACGACGACCACCATATCGAGGTACTAGCTCAGATTTCGACCAGACTCATCGAAGATGGCTTTGTTACAAAATTAAAGGCGGTGGAGTCGGTCGAGGAAGCTCAAGAGCTGTTTCTCGAAGCCAATTTTGAACCTTTCGATAGTTACGCTTCTAGCCATCATGAAGTGTATGCCGAGCCACTCAGCCCTTGGGCACAATCTCTTAATCGCCTTAAAGAACACTTGTTATACGGCACCTCACACATGATTCCATTCGTGGTCGCGGGTGGTGTGCTTTTGTCTTTGTCGGTAATGATGTCGGGTCATGGCGCTGTGCCTGAGAGTGGCGTTCTGGCTGACATCGCACAAATGGGCATCGCAGGGTTAACCCTGTTTACCGCCGTGCTCGGTGGTTACATTGCGTATTCAATGGCCGACAAACCGGGTTTAGCACCGGGCATGATTGGTTCTTGGGTGGCGGTCAATCAATACAACACCGGCTTTCTTGGCGCGATTGTGGTCGGCTTCTTTGCTGGCTTTGTGGTGAATCTGCTCAAGAAGATCAAACTGCCAGACAGTATGATCTCGTTGAGCTCTATCTTCATCTATCCACTCGTCGGCACCTTCGTCACTTGTGGCGCTGTGATGTGGGTGATTGGCTCTCCGATAGCCCAAGTAATGCTTGAGATGAACCAAATGCTGACGGGTATGGCGGGCTCCGGAAAAATGGTGCTCGGTAGTATTTTAGGCGCGATGACGGCCTTTGATATGGGTGGCCCAATCAACAAGGTCGCTACACTGTTTGCCCAAACTCAGGTGAATACTCAGCCATGGTTGATGGGCGGCGTCGGTATTGCCATTTGTACGCCACCATTAGGCATGGCTCTTGCCACTTTCATATCACCTAAGAAATTCAAACGAGACGAACGCGAAGCCGGAAAAGCTGCGGGCATTATGGGAATGATCGGCATTAGTGAAGGTGCGATCCCATTTGCAGCCGCTGATCCTGCGCGCGTTCTGCCTGCGGTTGTTGCTGGTGGTATTGTCGGTAATGTGGTTGGCTTTATGTTTCATGTGGTCAACCACGCGCCATGGGGTGGCTGGATTGTGTTGCCTGTGGTGGATGGCAAGATTGGCTATATCGTCGGCACGCTCGCAGGGGCTCTTACCACGGCTTTAATTGTGATATTGCTGAAAAAGAACGTGGTCGAAGGCGAAGCGAATTCTAATCAGTTCACGGGTGGCTCGGTAACTGAAGAGGGGCAAGCGGAGGTATTGGCGATCACTTCTTGTCCGTCAGGCGTTGCCCACACTTTCTTAGCAGCGAAATCCTTAGAAAAGGCGGCGCATCATCTTGGGGTTCGGATTAAAGTCGAAACGCAGGGTGCCAACGGAATAGGCAATCGCATTACCCAGAAAGACATTGAAAGGGCGAGATTGGTGATCTTTGCTCACGATGTGGCGATTAAAGAAGTTGAACGCTTTGCGAACGTGAAAACCTTAGATGTCAGTACTAAGGAAGCGATGCTTAATGCGCAGGCGTTGATCATGAGAAAGGTGTAATCCTTAAACCGCAAAGTTTATCATCTATAAAGTTAACTAGATCAAAACTAAAAAGACTCCACTCATGCTGGTTAAGGTGAAAGTGGAGTCTTTTTGTATCGCTTACTAATCTATAAGTTCAACCCTTAAAAAGGGTGGTACTTAAATACGTCTTCAACCATAGAATTAAGCAAATCGATATCGTCACAGGTTTTGGCGTAAGTACGCAGGCCTGCGATCTGAACCTGAACATGTCGAGCAAGTTGCGTCGGCTCGCGCTCTTTACTGATCTCACCCAGTTCTTGCGCTTCTGTAATCAACTTGGCGAACTCACCTTCCATGATCTTTAGTGATTTCTTCGCTTCTGCTAATAGCTCTGCGTGTTCATCTGTCAGTTCTGCGACCGTTTTAGCCAGCATACACATGCCATTTGGCGAACTTTGTTTTGATTCGACAACGGCACGTTTTACGAAATTTTCGAGCGCTTTGATCGGCGATTCGGTTTCACTGCGAAAGCGGTTTAGATTGAGGATGCCAAGTTCGGTATAGCGAGCCAATGTTTCTTTAAACAAGCCTTCTTTGCTGCCAAAAGTCGCGTAGATGCTGCCCGGACGCATATCAATCACGTCTTGCAGGTTGCGCATAGAAGTGGCGTGAAAGCCCTTTTCCCAATACAGGTTCGTTGCTTTATCTACTACATCTTGTCTATCGAACTTCGCAGTCTTGGCCATAACATCTACTTCATTAATCTGAACATATGTTCAATATTTTATGCTGAACGCCCGTTCTAGTAAAGGGGTGTTTATTGTCGCTCAAACCACGGTAAACCAATATGAATGAAATCCCCATTAATTGGTTGAAACTCATTGATTAAATGGCTTTGCGCTCAAGTTCTTATTTGTCTATTTGCTTTCTCACCACAGAGCGAACGTGATCGGTTTCTAATGTACCACCACACAGCGTTTGGTGAGTGAGCAGTCCGATAAGAATGGAGAACAGCGGTAGTGCGTTCTTTTCATCAACGTATCGAGCAATCAATTGCTGATACTTTTCGTTGGCAATGGCCATGCTTGGATCCTGGGCGACAGCGTCCTGACCAATCACATCAATGTAATCAAAAACTAATTTCATTTCTTGGAAGTGACGCGACTCTATCGCTTGAAAGATCTGAACGAAGTTTTCAATTTTCTGTTCTGTAGTTGCCTCAACTGCAAGTGGCAGTTCTGCGAGGTTTCCACCATCGTGTCGCACAATGGCTTCGGTTGCTGCTTTAAATAGTTCGTCTTTACCTTTGTAATAGTGATAGACCGCACTCTTGCTCATGTTGAGATGTGAGCAGAGTTGTCTCATTCCCAACTCTTTATAACCAAACTCCAAAAACACACCAGCGGCTTTCAGTGCGATCTCTTCGCGTCTTTGGTCATGATCGACGATCTTTGGCATGAGTCTTCCTCGGAATTCAATAGTTGAAGGTTCAGTCAATTTAGGCATCACCAATAGCTTAATGTAGCTGATGAATGTCATCTTAGTTTAAATTAGTCCAGGTGGTCAAAAATAATTCTTTACAGTGGTTAAACTTTGATCTAATTTTAAAAGACCAAGTGTTCCAAATAAAAATAAGACGACTATTCGAGGTAACTATGAGAATTGATTGGAACCTACCCTCATTCAGAGCGGGCTTCTTAGGCGGACTTGATAAGTTTATTGGCCCCGGTGCCACATCAGCAGAGAAGAACCTGCAACTGTACATTCCGTTCATAGCGGGTGCGCTTATTGCAGCTTATGCTAATCATGCAGAGTTGGGCTGGTCTTGGGGTCAATACTTGGCAGCGGTTTTGTTAACGATTGATATGTTAGGTGGCGTGATCACCAATGCGACATCAAGCGCTAAGCGTTGGTTTCACAGAGAAGGTGAAGGCTTTGAGCGACACATGACCTTTATCGCTATTCACTTCATTCAGTTAACGGTATTCAGTTGGCTGTTCTTGGATTTAAATCTAATGTGGGTAGCAGTGACGGGTGGCTACATGATGTTGGCGTGTGCCTTGGTACTGAAAACCGAGCTTTACCTTCAACGCCCAGTTGCTTTGACTCTATACTCGCTTAGCTTAATCATATCGCTTTATGTCGTCGAATCACCTGTCGGCTTAGAGTGGTTCTTACCAGTGTTTTATCTAAAGCTATTGATCAGCCATATTCTACGAGAAGAACCTTACCGTCCAGAAAACGAAGCCGTCTAATAAATGAGGTTGTTTTATAAATGAACGTAACGAATGAGCTCAAAAGCCGAATTTTGGTGGCAGGGGCGACAGGATACTTAGGTCGTCATCTTATTGAAGCGCTCCAAGCGTGTGATGCTGATTTCAAAGCGCAGGCTCGCAGTGCTGACAAATTGAAGGATCTCGGCCTAAACGACTCTCAAATTCAAATCGCACAAGTGACCGATTCCGATAGCCTAAAAGGTTGCTGCGATGGAGTGGATATCGTCATCTCTTGTGTTGGAATTACACGTCAGAAAGAGGGACTGAGTTACATGGATGTCGACTATCAAGCCAACCTAAACCTATTGGAAGAAGCTGAACGAGCAGGCGTTAAAAAGTTTGTTTATGTCTCGGCGTTTAGGGCCAATGTCATCAAAAGTGTTCGCTTACTCGAGGCCAAAGAACGGTTTGCATGCCGCTTATTGGTATCTGAACAGTTAGCACCTTGTGTGGTTCGTCCCAATGGATTTTTTGCAGATATCGAAGAGTTCTACAACATGGCTCAGTCGGGAAGGGTGTACTTGTTTGGTTCGGGTGATGTGCGTTTGAATCCGATTCATGGCGCAGATTTGGCAGACTTTATTTTGGCATCATTGCCTAATGCCGAAAAAGAATTGGATGTGGGCGGTCCTGATGCCCTTAGTGCTACACAAATCGCAGCACTTGCGTTTCAGTCTCAGGGTAAAATGACGCGGATCACTTACATTCCCGATTGCGTGAGAAAGTTGGCTCTGAGCGTGATAAGACGACTACCGGAAAATCGAGTTGGTCCTGCGGAGTTTTTCTTGAGTGCAATGGAAGGGGATGCCATTGCACCTTGTGTAGGAAAGCATCACTTAAGTGATTACTTTTCCCAGCTTAATAAGGAGTCCAATAAAGGTTAGTGATCGACTACTTCTACGGTTTTATGTTGCGCGCCGTAATAGGTGCCTTCATCGATGGTATACATCAAGGTTTCTTGGCACTCTGGGCAATCGAATTCTTCATTCGGTTCGATAGCGGCTTCTTCTACCCATTCCCATCCGATATGTTCTTCGCAAGCGGGGCATTCCATAAAATATCTCTCAGTTGTTGTCGCATATTTATTGCGAATCTCTACTTTAACAACTCGGCATTATACATATTTAGTTAACGAGGAATAGACAGTTAATTGGCGAAGAATAGGGAGTTGGTTAGCGGTGAATTAATAGCTAGCGAGTGTTGAATCTATAGTTATTTCTGAATATACAGCTGTCTGTTAGCACATAATTGGTGCAGATCTACCCCTTTTGGATCATAAAAAATATGTCAATTTTCAGTCGCTTACGTCAATAATATGTTGTTGCACGTTTTTTTCGTTCACTAAAGTTGCATAGCTAACAGTTTTATCGATAAACCAATGTATTTTATAAGGTTAAATGTTACTTTTACCGCCTACCGACCTGCGTGGCACGGTAATTGAAATGCATTGATTAAGTTGAATAATTATACGATCACCATTGAGTCGCATTCGCTAGAAATGTGCCTAGTGAGATGATCGAGAAAGATTTGTTAGCCGCTAGGGAAATAAAATGAATTTAACCGATATGTCTTTTAAGCAAAAAATCATCGCTTTGCTTACTTTACCGATCTTAGGGTTTTTATGGCTTAGTGTTTCTGCGATATCCAAAGGCGTAGAAACCACCAGTGAAATGTCTTCATTGAATCAACTGACACGCTTGTCGGTTGTATACAGTGAATTGGTGCATGAGTTGCAGAAAGAGCGCGGAATGACGGCTGGTTTTATCGGCTCACAGGGTACTAAGTTTGTTAGTGAGCTACGAGCACAAAGAACCAGTGCGGATAACAGACGCAATCAGAGAACCGAATACTGGCAGTCTGCAGAAATCGACTTGCCGCAAATCTCTCGTCTGAATACTGAAATTAGCCAAAGCCTCAATCAAATTACTTCAATTCGTAATCGCGTCGACTCTCAGTCGATCCCGCTTTCTGAAGCTTTGGGTTACTACACCAAACTTAACGCAAAGCTACTTAGCGTATCAGCCTTGATCGCTGAGCTAAGTTCTGACGCCACCATCACGACTGAAACCATCGCTTATTATAACTTCCTTCAAGGTAAAGAGCGTGCGGGTATCGAACGTGCTGTCCTTAACAACACTTTTTCCAAAAATGAATTTGGCCCGGGTATGCTGGTTAAATTCATCTCTTTGGTGACCGAGCAAAATACCTATTTCTCGAACTTTGAAGTACTAGGTAACCCAGATAATGTTCGCTTTTTTGAACAACAATTGAATGACCGCTCGGTCGCGGAAGTCGAGAAGCTTCGTGATGTGGCTGAATCGAAAATGAGCGGGTTTGATGTCGACCCTGTGTACTGGTTCGCGCAATCAACGGCGCGCATTGTTCAGCTGAAAAAGACAGAGAACCAACTGGCAGACTCTCTTATTGCATTGACTGATCAGAAAACTCAGCAAGCTCAATCAGCAATGATGGGCAGTATCACGATGTTTGTTGTGATCACCCTGTTTGCTACCTTTATTAGCTTTAAAGCCATTACAGATTTAACAACTCGAGTTAAAGATCTAACGCGTGTACTTTCTAAAGTCCGTCATGACAATGATCTAACCGTTCGTGCGACTTACGAAGGTAACAGCGAATTGGGTCAAATTTCGTCATCGCTTAATGAAACACTGGAGAAGTTCTCTGGGGTTATTGATAGCTTGTCTCAATCTAGCCTAACACTCGCTTCAGCAGCCGAAGAGACAGCGCAAACTTGCCAATACAACTCTAATACTTTGGTTGAGCAGCAAGACCAAATCGGCTTGATTGCAACAGCGACAGAAGAGCTTTCGGCAACGGTGAGCGAAGTTGCGGCTAAAACACAGCAAACAGCAAGTTCAGCTAAACTGGCTGACGAGCAATCACAAGCAGGCTTGAGCACGGTTCAGCACTCTTACCAATCGATTGAGACCTTGGCTTCTGAGATTAACGGCCTCGCTGAAAAAATCACTCATCTACAC
>NZ_CAWPOA010000078.1:283565-348389 GCF_963889365.1 Vibrio sp. OPT20
GAAAGTAGCAATAACATTAACAGCGTGATTGATGTGATTAAGTCGGTTGCTGACCAAACCAACTTACTCGCACTAAACGCGGCGATCGAAGCGGCTCGTGCAGGTGAACAAGGTCGTGGCTTTGCCGTCGTTGCCGATGAAGTTCGTACTCTGGCACAACGTACTCAAGAGTCTACTTTGGAAATTGAAGGCTTCATTAGCTCTCTACAATCAGACGTGCAAACCGCGTTTAACGTGATTGATAACAGCAAGAAGATGTCTTCAAGAGCGGTTGAAGATTCACGAGGAGTAGAGCAGACGCTGCAAGATATTTCAGGTGCTGTGAGCGAAATATTCAGCATGACAGAGCAGATCGCAACTGCGACCGAAGAGCAAGCGGTCGTCACTCAGGATATCGCTCAGAACGTTGTGGCAGTCGAACAGAAGTCGACAGAATCTACGACGGGTGCAACGCAAATTGCCGCAACAGCTAAAGAGCAAGCTGAACTGGCAACATCACTGAAAGAGCTTTCGAATACGTTTAAAAGTTAGCGGCTCAGAGCTAGAAGCTTTCTATCTTATATAAAAATGTCCCGCCTAGTGCGGGACATTTTTTTAAGAGTTGAAACGACCAGTAGAGTCGCTTAGAGCTCGAATAGTACATCTGTGCGAATAATGTATTTCGTCCCAGAAAGCATCGGCGCAGAACCGTGAATACAATGGGCGGGGTGCGTACCGTGAGGAAAACAAAGCACGCTGCCGCTTGGTGTTCTAACCGATTCTATATTCGCGTTCTCCTGATGATGCCCTTGACGACGAGCAGGCTTACTCGGGTCATTACGGTTAACCATAAATTGGGTTTCGCCACCAACGAAGTCATCACTCAATAGAATCAAGAAGGTGTACATGCTCCAGCGGTCACCAAATGCGTCATCGACTAACTGTTCATTCACCACCTGACTGCCAGGCCATGATCCATCGGTGTGCATCTTAAAGAAATCCCCTTTATCGTAACGATAAAAGCGGAAACGACCGTTAATGCCTAGAGGTTTTACACCAGCAAAGTGATTGTACTTATCGATGAATTGATCTTGGCAACGCTTCCAAATAACGTCGAGAGTTTCAGTATCTGCGATCAAGTTGAGATTCTGATTATGGCGAACTTCTCTTGGTAGAGACACGGCAGCATCTTCCGTAAATCCAAGCTTGTTGGCTTCATCCAGTATGCGCTGAACTTCTTCGGGAAGCAGCACATCTCGCAACTGGAAAGCACCGGGAACCTTGTCTACTTCAACGCGTGATACCGCGTTAACGTTCTTATCAAGTGCAAATGGGTTTGCAGATTTTGGTGCCCAAACAGGAAGGTCACTGCGCTGGGTACCTGACTCGCGTCGAACGACATAAAAATTCTCATTGTTATTCATCATCAACCTCTATCTCTATCTTGAAACCACTTTTACTTGTGCAAACTGACGGTGCCCGTCAACCGAGCCGTGGTAACCAAGGCCACTCTGTTTCGCACCAACCCATGGAGCATCACCACTGCCGCCTTGTCCTTGATTAATGCCAACCATGCCAGCATCAAGTTCGTCAGCAACGTCATTGACGCCTTGGTTTCCAAAGACCACAGCACCTAGGCCGTACTCACTGGCGTTGGCTCGCTCAATCGCACCTTCAATGTCGGAATAGCGACTGATCGAGACAACTGGACCGAAAGTTTCTTCTGTTTCCAGTTTCATTTCTGCTGTCATTCCGGTGATTACTGTAGGGCGGATATAACGCTCGGGTTGCTCAGAACCGCCTAAAAGAAAAGTGGCTCCTTTCTGTTTTGCGTCTTTTAGCTGGTCGACAATCTTGCCATGTTGTGTCGCGTTGATGATTGGTCCGATATTGACGTTCGGCATATCCCACGGGCCAATCTGGTACATGTTGGCGATCTCGGTGACACGTTGTTCAAATTTTTCAGCGATACGATCATCAACATAAATACGTTCAATCGAAGTACACATTTGCCCTGAGTTCTCAAAGCTGCCTGCGACGGCAAAGCGAGCGGCCTGCTCTAGGTTGGCATCACGCATCACAATCATTGGGTCTTTGCCACCTAGTTCCATGACCAAGCGTTTTACCTTGCTCGCGGCACGTCGCATGATGTCTTGGCCTATTGCTTTTGAGCCAGTGAACGCGATCATTTGGATGTCGCCTTCGACTAATGCTTTGCCTGTTTCACCATCACCTTGCATCACGGTCAAGACATTCTCTGGTAAGTACTTTTGCAGTTCACCAAAGAATGCTTCAGCGATGAGAGGGGTCTCTTCTGAAGGTTTTAGAATCACGCTATTGCCGGCGACCAGTGCTGGCACAATGAGGTTGTTTGCCATCATCACCGGGTAGTTCCAAGGAGATATAACTCCGACAACACCTAGTGGACGATATTGAAGTTCTGTTGAGCCGGATAATTTTCGAGTGTTGAGTGCACGCTGAGCATCTTCTGCATAGTGCTGACCCATGTAGATCGCACCGGTTGCTTCTCCGGTCGCACGGCGAATGTCTTTACCCATTTCACGAGCAAGCAACTGTGAGAGGGACTCTTCGTACTTATCAAGTTGTTGATAGGCTTTGATAATGGTCAGCACTCGCTCGTTCATCGAAAGTTTGCGCCATGCTTTTTGTGCTGCTTTTGCTTTGTGGATGGTTTGAGTTACTTCTTCAGCCGAAGTTTGGTTTACCTCGCCAAGGAGTTCACCATTACTTGGGTCAAAGGATTGAATAGACTTGTTCATGTTTGTCGGCTCCGCTGCATTTTTAGTATCGGCATCATCATTATTATTGAATAGTGCGATAACTAGATATCTAAAAATCTCGATGTGTTGATTTTTAAAAATGATATTCGTCATAAAGGATGGCGTGATTCCATCCAGTTTTCATCTTGCTATCTAACTGCTGTTCTGTTGATTTTTGTTCTTTTCAACTAAAGGGAATCAGACAGCGCTTTCAGGAATTTCTCGATGTATTCGTCATTACGCTTGTAGTAAGTCCACGAGCCAATGCGTTTTGATGTCACTAACTTCGCACGCTGCAGGTTCGAGAGGTAAGAAGAAACGGTAGATTGAGATAAGCCACTCTTCTCCTGAATAATGCTAACGCATACCCCCTCAACATCGGTATCAACGAGTTGTTTCTCTAAGTTAAAGTGCTCTTGAGGCGACTTAAGCCAATGAAGAATATCTCTGCGTACCGGGTTGTTGATGGATTTTAAAATTTCGTTCACGTCTGACATGGTGTTTGACTGCTATTTCCGATTTAAATGAAATATACCCTTGAAACTAAGATATCGCAATATGTCGATATCTATTTTCGGTGTCTGCCAATCTGGCGTTACGGTGTCTGCCAATCCGACGTTGCGGGATCTGAGTATCGATTTGTTTTGGTAAAGCTTGTTCGCTATTAACTAATGAACAATCCCCAAGTTACTCGCTCAAAGCAAAGTAACTTAGGGATAAGGCTCAATTTTAGGCGTCTACTGACATCTCTATAAGCGTATCTTTCTGGTTTAACTTTGAGACTAAAGCACTTGTCCGTTAACCGACAATTTCACATCAATGTTGCCACGAACCGCGTTTGAGTAAGGGCAAACTTGGTGCGCCGTTTTCACAAGCGTCACAGCTTGTTCTTGCTCTAGATCCAGTTCAATCGATAGAGCAACAGTTAAAGCAAAGCCACCGTTTTCATTTGGTCCGATACCGACTGTTGCAGTGGTTGGCGCCGATGCGATTTTGATTTTCATCTCTTTCGCAACGTGAAGTAGAGCATTTGAGAAACACGCAGAGTAGCCCGCAGCAAACAGTTGCTCAGGGTTTGTTGCTTCACCTGTTCCGCCCATTTCTTTAGGGTAGCTCAACGCCACTGAAAGCAGATTGTCATCAGTAGAAACTTGGCCGTTACGACCCGCCGTTGCTGTTGCAGAAGTTGTGTAGAGTGTTGTCATTGTTTTAGTCCTTAATTATGATTTTGTGCAATTAAGTTGTGCGCAACTTAATTTTGAAGCTAGCTTAATTGATAAAATTTGAGCGCGCAAGTATATTGTGCACAATTTAAATTATTGGTGAGGCGATCATGAGCGACCAAGATGACTATCTAAAGCTGGATAATCAGGTGTGTTTCGCGCTGTATAGTGCATCGAATGCAATGAGTAGAGCGTATCAACCTTTGCTGAAAGCACTTGATCTTACTTACTTGCAATACATTGTGATGATGGTGCTTTGGGAAGAAAAAGAGATAAATGTCAAAGCGCTAGGCGCAAAAACGCATTTAGATTCAGGTACGTTGACGCCACTACTCAAGCGTTTGGAAGTGAAAGGTTACGTGCTTAGAACTCGCAGTATTGAAGATGAGCGAGTTCGAGTTATCACGTTGACACCTGCAGGGGTAGAGCTCAAAGAGCAAGCGCAGACCGTTCCGGTTGAAATGCTGTGTCTTTCTAAGATGAATGAAGATGAGCTTAAATCGCTAAAAGACCAGTGTGAGCAATTGCTTGGTAACTTAACCAAGTGAGAAAGCCCTTTTAGCTCTCGGTAATGATAATAAGAAAGCGAAAAAGCCCGTTAGTCCTACTGTTAATTAGTTGCGATTGCTAATTCGAGTAAGGTTAACGGGCTTTTTGTATCTGCCGTCGTTCAAATGGCAGCAGATAGTGTATTCAATTGGGATTTATCCCATAAACCAAGATACGAAAATCAACGCACCAAAGCCGAATGTTGCCATTAGTGCCGTGTCGCCACCGGCTGCAGTATAGCTGCCTTCGGTTTGTAGGTGAGGGAAGTCAGGTCTACGAACCTTAACTACCATTGCAAGTGGTCCCCAGATAGCTAGGAACACCAATACCATCCCTGCGTAATCCAGCATGCTGACAAACTGGCTAGCGAACAGCTCTGCTAATGCCAAAGGTAAGATGAAGGTCAACGCATAAGCCAACGCTTTGTTGTTGGTGACGGCATCTTTGTTTTGGTCGTAAAGCGCCATCGACACACCGAGGAAAGAAGTCACCAAGGCCAGAGCAGAGAACAGAGCAATCACCACTTTCAACCAAGCAGATTGGCCGCTGAACGCAGAGATCAACTCAGAGATATTGTGGAACTGACTGATCGCGTCTGTGCCAAGGTTACCGATAATCGCAAACAACCAAGTTAGGTAGCAGATTAGTGGAATCACCGAGCCTAGCAGAATCATATTGCGGATCTGTTTTTGAGTCGCTTCTCGGTTGTAGATAACCAGTGACGGGATAACTACCATAGAGGCAAAACTGGTAAAGATAACTGCGCTGTACTGTACTACATCATTAGCCGTGTATTTGCTGGCTTGAGTCAGGTAATCAAGGCGAATATTGCTAAATAAAGAGGCGATAACGATAAAGAGCATCACCACCATCATTATGAATAAACCGCGATTCAATTTGTCGATATACGATTTACCCGCCACCACAATCACACCCATCAATAGGCTGAAAACGGTATAAGCAACGGATGCAGAGATGTCTATTCCCACATCGAGCAATAGCTTATGAATGATGTCGCCAACACCTAAGATATAAGCGATCAGCATGCATACCAGTAGCAGGTAAAAGAGTGCATTGATAAAGTGTTTACCTTTGCTGCCTAGAGTTAGGTAAGCAACACTGCTCATGCCACTGTTGTCTTTAGTTTTGGTACACGCTTCTGCCAGTAGGAGTGCAGAGTAAGTGGTGCCGATAAAGATAAGTAGCATCAGCACTGAGCTGATCATGAAGCCAAATTGGGCCAATACCATCGGAATGGCCAGCATGCCTGCACCTAATGCAGTCCCTGAAAGGATTAGGGAACTGCCGAATAATTTCATATTCAAGAAAATAACCTCGAAGTATCCAAATAATTTTTAGTTGGATTGTAAATATTTGTTGCCAAGACTAACAAATTACTCAGTAAAGTTAGGGGTTAATTTCTAATAAATTTTGAATTTCTCTAAAAAAATCACGAAGCAATTTGTGAGGGGTATGGTTGGATGAATCAGGTGTTCGGCAGGTGAATTGTTTTAGCCTTTTTATAACCTTTGTAAATTAATCGACGTTCAATAACCCGCACTGCACCTCTGATTAAGATATGCCTTTATTTCAGAAAAACTCAGTCCAAATCTTGCTTATTTAGTGAATCTCTGTCGGATTTTTATATCTAGCACAGCTCATTTGATGAGCCCCAATCAATAGACTTCTTGAGAGAGCATGGGGGTTTGTCGTAAATGGAAAGACCTGTTGTCGTAGATGCCACTCGGTAGTTTTGCATTTCGCTCTTATTATCCTCACACCAATTATGTGGGGGTGTTATGTATCGTTTTCTATTTTGTAGTTTCGCACTTGTGCTTTTGTATCCAACGGCTATTGATCTGTATTTGGTTGGGTTACCTCAAATCGCCGCGGACTTAAATGCTTCTGAGGCTCAGCTCCATGCCGCTTTTTCTATCTATCTGGCCGGTATGGCAACGACTATGTTGTTCGCGGGTAAATTTGCCGATAGCGTAGGGAGGAAGCCCGTTGCCATTTTCGGTGCAATTGTTTTTACTCTCTCGTCGACCTTGGGCGGGGTTGTGAACAGTGCTGAGCCGTTTCTTATCGTGCGTTTTTTCCAAGGTGTTGGTGCTGGATCTTGCTATGTGGTGGCGTTCGCTATCTTACGAGATGTCTTAGACGATAAAAGGCGTGCCAAGGTGCTGTCGATGTTAAATGGCATAACTTGCATCGTTCCGGTACTCGCGCCTGTGATTGGTCATCTAATCATGACTGTTTACCCATGGCCGAGTTTGTTCACGACCATGGCGGGCATGGGTGTAGTGGTGTGCTTATTGTCTGTGTTGGTGCTAAAAGAGACTAAGCTCAACATCAAAGATAATGGGTTAGCCAAAGCCTCTCTCTCTGAGAAATCGCGCTTACCTGAGAAACCTGTAACCCTTCATTCGACTTCAATCGAAACGTTTAAAGAGCCGTTGTTTATTAGCCGAGTGATCATGACCAGTTTCGGCGTGACCACAATTCTCACTTATGTGAATGTCTCTCCACTGTTGATTATGACAGAGCTTGGCTTCGATAGAGGTCAGTACTCTTACACCATGGCATTAACCGCCTTGGTGAGCATGTTGGTG
The DNA here is from genome assembly GCF_963889365.1 of Vibrio sp. OPT20. Taxonomy (NCBI): domain Bacteria; kingdom Pseudomonadati; phylum Pseudomonadota; class Gammaproteobacteria; order Vibrionales; family Vibrionaceae; genus Vibrio; species Vibrio sp. OPT20. The sequence goes on from NZ_CAWPOA010000078.1 coordinate 290,709, forward strand.
TCATTTTCAGCCCCATTTGCATTGAATGTGTTTAAGCAGAAAAGCTTAATGCTGACCTCTCAAACGTGCTTCATTGTGGCTGCTATTTTGCTAATAGCCTCGATGGATGGTGGATTAGGACATTACGTGACATTAATAGGCTTCGCTTTCGTGTGTGGCGGATTCTCGTTAGGCTTTGGTGTCGCGATGAGCCAAGCATTGAGCAGTTATTCGCAGCGGGCAGGTGTGGCTAGTTCGATTCTTGGTGTTTCTCAAATATGTACGTCGGCATTGTTTATCTGGTTTATGGGCATTATTGGACTAAGTGCATTGAATATGTTGGCATTTATATTAGCTGTTGGTGGAGTTATCAGTATTGCTCTAATACTATGGGTAGGTCCCTCTCAAGTTAAAAGTGATTATGAAGAAGCCACTAGCCCGTCTTGATCTGAACCTGTTGTTCACTCTGCAATTGCTGCTGCAGGAGCAGAGTGTTTCAAAAGCTGCGAAAAAGCTGAACGTCACGCCTTCTACGGTGAGTAAATCACTCACCAAGCTTAGAGATTGGTTTGATGATCCTTTGTTTGTGAAAACGCCAAGGGGATTAACGCCAACGCCACTTGCACTGAGCATGGTAAAAGATCTTCAAGACTGGCTGCAGATTGGAAGCCAAATACTGACGACTCGTGGTGACGAAGCGCCAAAAGATGTGCGTTTGAATCTAGAGGCAGAGTCTCCTTTATCTCTGATCATGCTTAACGAGTTGACGCAAAGCGTGTCTCAACGTTACCCCAACGCGAAAATCAAAATGCGTAACTGGGACTACGATTCGATAGATTCCATCGTACGTGGCGAATCGGATATTGGATTTTCAGGGAGAGAAAGCCATCCGCGTTCGAAAGAATCTCTAGACTCACTACCTTATTTCATCGACTTCGAGGTTCTGTTTCACGACTTGCCGGTTGTGTATTTGAGAAAAGATCATCCTGCCTTGAAAGAAGAGTGGAATCTAGAGGCTTTCCTTAAATACCCCCACATCAATATTGTGTGGGAGAAAAGTGAAACATGGGCGCTAGATGAAGTGCTTACTGACCTACAACTAGACCGAAATATCGTACTGACTTTAGCTGGTTTTGAGCAGTCGTTATTTATGACCGCTCAATCGAATCACACCATGACTACCGTTGCGCCGAATTACTGTCGACGTTACGTTGAACAACTCCACCCCAATCTTACTTGTCTACCCATCCCTTTAGATGAAGAAAATGTCAAAAAGCTGCTGATCCCGTTCACCATGATTTGGCACAAACGCAATGCCTACAATCCGATCGTTCTATGGTTAAAAGACACGCTCAGAGAGCTTTACCAATTTGAAGGGAAAAGTGTCTAACCTTGTGATGAGATTAGATGTTCTGAAGGCTTGTGCCATTAGCATCGATCGTTGATTGAAATAAGAATGCAGACTTATAAGCGAGCCCGCCAGTTGATGCCTGGCGGGTTTTCTATTTTTAATCATGTGGTTAGGGTTGGCCCCTCAAAATAAAATCGGTTTTTCTTAATTGTTGATTCGATAAATAGACTGAAATTGAACGAATGTTCAAAATAATAGTTGAACGATCGTTCTAATTTGATCTATATTGTTTTCACACCAACGGAGAACAGTCATTAATTGCTCCGTGATTGAATAACTTTAGAATCATAAATTGATAGGGATAAAACAATGAGCAACTTCAAAATTCATTCAGTAGAATCAGCGCCAGAGCAAAGCCAACCTATTCTTGAAGGTGCTAAAAAGCAAATGGGCAGAGTACCGGGCTTATTTGGTGTATTGGCTGAATCTCCAAACACACTTAAGGCTTACACTCAGCTTCACCAGGCGTTTAGTGACTCATCTTTCGATGCTGAAGAGCTAACGGTTGTTTGGCAAACCATCAACGTTGAACACGAATGCCACTACTGCGTTCCTGCGCACACAGGTATCGCACATTCAATGAAGGTTGATCCTGCAATCACCGAAGCACTTCGTAATCGCACGGCTCTACCCACTGAAAAGCTGCAAGCACTGCATGACTTTACGCTGAGCATGGTACGCAACCGCGGTAATGTACCTGAAAGCGAAATGGCAGCATTTTTCGAAGCGGGCTATGGTCAGCAACAGGTGTTAGAAGTGATTCTTGGCTTGTCTCAGAAAGTGATCAGCAACTACGTAAACCGCGTTGCCAAAACGCCAGTAGACAAAGTATTTGAACAGTTCGCTTGGCAAGGTTAATTACCGTTAACCAAATCAAAACCTGATAATGATGAAAGCCCCGCTCAGTTGAGTAGGGCTTTGTTGTTTGGGCTATGTGGGCCTAATCTGGTTAAGGTGTATGTTTAGCGATTATCTTCGCTAATGTCACAACCCCTTCTTTCCACTCTTTGCTCTCTTCAATATTGGCGACAGTGAAGCGCAAGCAGTGTTTATATTGGTCATTCGTCCCAAACACAGTACCGGGTAAAATTCCCAATTTATGCTTTAAACAATCTTGGTAGACGGCATAACTATCGACCGACTCTGGCAACGTTATCCAGTTTAAAAAAGAGCCTTCTGGCTTCGATAAATGATAACGCCCTTCAAGATGAGGATAGCTATCCAATGCTTGTATTAACAAGCTTTGAAACTGCTTTTGGTTGGTTTGGTAGAGTCGTTTCATTTTCGAAATGTGACTGCGGTATTTGCCTGTGGTGAGGAATTGACCCACCGCGGATTGCATCAGGTTTGAACTGCCCATGTTGTCGCATAAAAGGTACTTTTCGACCAAAGGTTGGTAGCGACCCGACAGTAACCAACCGATTCGTAAGCGTGAATCTAGGGTTTTAGACAGTGAGTTGACGTATATAACTCTATCTTGATCATCAAGTTCTTTGAGACTAGCGATTGGTGTATCGAATGCCAAGCTACCGAACACATCGTCTTCGATAATTGGTAAAGATCCGGTGATCTCCAGAAATGCTTTTCGATTCGCCAATGGCATCCGTGATCCCGTTGGATTAGTAAAGTTTGGCGTTAGTAGTAAGGTTTTCACTTTCCATTTTTCCAACGCACTCTGTAGTGATGGGATATCAATACCGTGGCTAACGCTGCTTGGGATTTCAAGAGCTTGCAAGCCAAGTGATTCAAGTAAAAGTAGATTACCGAAATAACAGGGCGACTCGACCGCCACGATGTCGCCGGGCTTGGTGAGCGCACGTAAAGCCAAACTGATAGCCTGTTGAGCACCATGAGTAATCGCAATCTCTTTCGATCCCGCAGGCACACCAAGATCATGGGTGATCTTTAACAATTGCTTTACTAATTGCTCGTCGCCGGGGGGTAATTGGTAATAACCGGGAAGCTGAGTTTGTAATCGACTGTGGCGGCCAATCTCGGCATACAAGCTACGAATCGCAGAATTGTTGATGTTCGGGTGCGCGGAGCCTGCCAACAGTTTCAGACGACCTTTCGGGCGAGAGAGTACCGATTTGGTGACAGATAAGAGGTCCACTTTTTGAGGTTGGCTCGATGAATCCCAGCTGGTGGTATTGGGCGCTTTCACGCGATAGCCAGATTTAGGTACCGAGTAAACCCAACCCGTTGCTTCGAGTTCTTGATAGGCGCGAATCACGGTATTTTTACTCACGCCAAGCTGTTCGCTTAGTTGACGGATTGAGGGAAGACGATCGTCTGGGTGAAAGAGCCCTTTATCAATTTGAGCCTTAATATGTTGTTCGGTAGCAAGATATTTATTGCCGCTGAGTTCTGCTTCCACGTTTTTCTCCCTCGTTGCTCACTCTCAATCTGTAACCATTTAAAGTGTTATATCTGTGTCTTTATTAGTTATCTGTACCCAACTAAGGTAACAGCATTGATGAAGAGTTGACCAGAGGTTTGTAATGCTGATTAAAATGATTCCGTTCGTGTTTGTAATATTGTGGTCGTCAGGCTTTGTTGGCGCACGTCTTGGTGTGGAATATGCCGAACCCGCAACGTTACTCTCACTGAGGATGGTGGCCAACGTAGCGCTGTTCTTGGTTTTGATTGCAATCCTTAAGCGTCGTATCCCTCGTGGTCGCGCATTCTTCCACGCTTGTGTGGTTGGCATCTTGATTCATGGTTTTTATCTTGGTGGCACCTATCTGGCGATTGATATGGGTATGCCTGCCGGGTTAAGTTCTCTACTGGTTGGCTTACAACCGATTCTGACTGCCTTGATTATGATCAGCTGTACTTCACAGCGGTTTAACTTCGCACAATGGCTAGGATTAGCGCTCGGTTTTGCGGGTATTAGCTTGGTGTTGATGGGCAATATTGAATGGCAGTCAGACGACCAAAAAGGCTTGGCAACATTATTGTGTTTGGTTTCTTTGGTGGGTATTACCTGCGGCACTTTGTATCAGAAGCGCTTCTGTCAGGGGACAGATATGGTCGGCGGTGCGATGGTGCAATACTTGGCTTCTGCTGCGCTGTTTCTACCGTTCGCAATGCGTTACGAAACGATGCAAGTGAACTGGACTGTAGAATTCACGTTGACTCTAACCTGGCTGGTGGTGGTTCTGTCTTGTGTTGCCATCCTTTTGCTGCTTTACATGGTAGAGCACGGTGCATCTTCAAGTGTGGCGTCGGTGTTTTACTTGGTGCCACCGACGACAGCAATTCAAGCCTGGCTTATTTTTGGTGAGTCGTTCGACATCTATGGTGCAATGGGCTTCGCCTTGTCTGCCGCCGCGGTTTATTTGGTGGTGAGGAAGCCAGAATGGATTAAGGCTCGCAGGCGAACAGCGTTAGAGCGGTAAGCGTATTTCATCAAAACTAACTGGGTTTAAAGCCGAGTGATAGAAACAAAAAAGAGCCTGAATGTTCAGGCTCTTTCTGTATCAAATATTGGCTAGCGACTATTGATTAGCGCTGCATTAAACAAGCGTAAGCCGTTGTAAACGGTGCTTCTTGGTATTGCTTAAGGCCAGTTTCTTTGAACTTCATCATAAGAGGGTTGCGCTTAAGGCTCTCCTTGATGTCAGCCGGTGATACAACGGTTACGTCTAGGCCGTCGATCAGTTGAATTGCTGCTTCTAGTTTGAAACCAAAGCCACCGCCAGCAAATTTGCCTTTAGTTTGGCGTTGACGAATCACAACTTTGTCTACTTGGTAATCTTCCATTAACTTTGCAAAAGAGAATTGAAAGTCTTTCATATTCTGCGTGTCGTTTGCGTCGCTAATCGCAACCTTTGAAACTCGGCAATCAGGGATATTAAATACACCATCTGACAGAGAAAGAAGACAGATGACAGCATCGTTACCTTTGATTTCAACACCACAAATTTTCATGTTCATACCTATTTACTTTTGAGCCGTACATTATGGTGCTATTTCCATTACTTCTCCAGTATTTGAGCATGTCTGTGGTAAATAAGTGCAAAAACGTCTTTGGCTCTACTTTTTAAAGTTGACCTTTGGTTGAATAATAGACAGTCGATTCAAGGGTAACGTTTTCTATGCGACTAGGTTCACAAACTTTTAGCTAGCTTTTATATTGATACTGTATATTATGCGCGCGTCCCTATTTACTGTGTGGTTATTAACCCCCTTATGAGTATCAACAACCTATCTATTAAGAGTAAAATTGCGATTCCACTAATGGTGATCGTGATTGTTTTCTCGACTGTTACTGTGCTTAATGTCATTAGATCTAATGCTCAGGCTGCGATCAACCATGAGCTGAATAATGTGGTTCAGCCCGTGTTAGACAATTTGGAAGATGGGTATCGTGACATTTACCAAGTTATCGCTTCTGCTCAAGGTCTGCTACTCGCGAAAGACCAAGCGGCGATTGAGTACCAAAAATTTGAGTTTAAAGACAATGCTTACAAAGCGGTTCCTCGCTTTGAAAGTGTGGAAACTTTATATGCAGCGGGCGTGCTAGATCCTTCTTCTCGCGGTGAGTTGTCAAAGCTTGTGAACGCGATGAGCAAGTGGGTGGCGCTGCATGAACCAATGTTTGCAGACCCTGCCAGCGCATACCAATACAACATCAATTACTCGCCAGCATTAGACGCTGAGTTTGCAATCATTCGTGTTCAGCTTCGTGATATCAGAACCCTGATTGAACAGAAGCAGAAAGAGCTTCGTCAGCAAGCTGCTGACTCTATCGAATCAAGTAAGTTGATCATTGAAGTGGGTATGGCGGTCGCTGTTTTCGCTGCGCTTTTCGCGATGTGGTTATCTAACCGTTTTATCGTCCAACCAATCCAGAACGTAGAGAAAGCGATGAATGAGATCGCATCGGGCGACGGTAACTTGTCTCAACGCATGAAGGTTGAAGGCAACGACGAAATTGCTCGCTTAAGCTCCGCATTTAACCAGTTTGTTGGCAAGATCCATGTAACCGTGGAACAAGTTATTCTCACATCGAACGCAGTACGTGGCGAGATGGAAAACATCAAATCACTCACGCAAAGTGTTGCTGAGTTTTCTTCAAATCAGCAGCGAGAAAGTGAAGTGGTAGCTGCGGCGGTTCATGAAATGCAAGCAACTAGCGAAGTGGTCAGTGGTAATGCACTGGATGCCGCAACTGCAAGTAACGTTGCCAATCATGAAGTGGAATCGGCTGATACGACGCTGGGTTTAACCGTGACTTCTATTGAACGCCTTGCGCAAGATATCGAGAATGCGGGTGGGGTGGTTCAAGATCTGGATACCGATGTGAAGAACATTGCTTCAATTCTTGGCGTGATCAAAGGCATTGCAGAGCAAACCAATCTGCTTGCATTGAATGCGGCGATTGAAGCCGCTCGTGCCGGTGAGCAAGGCCGTGGTTTTGCCGTAGTTGCAGATGAAGTAAGAGCGTTGGCGAGTAAAACTCAAGACAGCACTGGCGAAATCCAATCAATGATTGAACGCTTAGAAGTGGGCGCTAAACACGCGGTTGGTGTGATGACTGAAAGCAAAGTGAGTGGCGAGAAAACCATTGTTCAGGCAGGAACGGCGGCGTCTTCACTGAGTGAGATTCGTAACTCAATCGGCAAGATGAATGACATGAACACACAAATCGCGACGGCAGCTTCGCAACAGTCTCAAGTGTCTGAAGAAGTGAACAAGAATGTTCAACGCATCGCTGAAAGCACCATGCAAATGGTTGAAATGGCGAGCAGCGCTGAGAATGCTTGCATGGCATTGGCCGAACAGTGTGAAGCGCTTGATAGCCTTGTGTCTCAGTTTGAAGTGTAATCTTCAAAATTAGCCAGACGAATATGAGCTGATAATGGTTGCTCGTTTTGAATTCCATTAATCATAGCTGAACGACAAAAAAGCCCGCATTCTATGAGTGCGGGCTTTCTTTTTGACTAGGTGATCAGTTTTTTTGACTACGTGATCAGTTTTTAGACCTGATCAATCATTCGGTGTTAGCTGCTGCGACCGTCTTTGTATGTGTAACGGTAGTCAACTTTTACGTTCGCTTGGTAATGAATGTCACCGCTCATGTTAGTGATTTTCTTCACTTCCATATTCGCGTCATCAATCTTGAACGAATCGTATTTGGTTGTCTGTTGGAACTGTGGCAGTTCTCTTGAAAGCTCAAAAGGTGTTTTTGCGCTTAACTCATCCATAAGGTTTGTGCCTGCATCGTATGCTTCCGCTTCAGTAACAAATGTATCAGACTTTAGCGTTGTTTCTTGAATCGTTGTTTTAGTTGCTGCAAACGCTGTGGTGCTGAGAACAAGAGTTGATGCAAGTATGATTAATTTCTTCATAGGATTACCTTACTTTGTTGGAATACCTGTGTTCCGGTACAGAACCAACATACCAATGAAGTGGTAAGATGAGTGTCAGGAGAAAAGCCGATTTTGTTAGTATTAGGTAAGGAATATGGAGAAATGTCAGGTGTTGGTTGTATTGATTTTGAACGATTGTAGATGCAGACCATTTATGCACAGTGCATATCAAGCAAGGTGACACTGATATCTATCTTCAATACACTGTCTGGGTAACCATCGTTTAGCATAAGGTAAAAGCATGGCCAATTGGGAAGGGGTAAGTGAGTTTGTTGCAGTGGCAGAGCGTGAAAGCTTTACCGGTGCGGCGCAGAAGCTCGCTACGTCGGTGGCTCAAATCAGTCGCAGAGTCGCAAACCTCGAAGAGCGTCTCGCAGTGAAACTACTCAATCGAACGACTCGTAAGGTTTCTCTAACAGAGGCGGGGCAACTCTATTATCAACAGTGTAAGTTGCTGGTCGAAGGCTTAGAAATTGCTGAGCTTGCGGTCACGCAGATGCAATCCACACCGAAAGGCTTGTTGAAAGTGACGGCACCCGTGACTTATGGCGAGCGTCAACTCGCCCCAATACTTCATCAATTCTTAAAGCTTCATCCGCAAGTAGAGTTAGAGCTAATGCTGACTAACCAAAAGCTCGACCTTATTGATTCCGGTGTTGATGTGGCGATTCGCCTTGGTCGTCTAGAAGATTCAAGTCTTGTGGCAAAAAAGCTTTCTCAACGACAACTCTACGTATGTGCCAGCCCTGAATACATCGAACGCTATGGTGAGCCGCATACGCTCTCTGAATTGAGTCACCATCAATGTTTGGTCGGTGGCTTTGAACATTGGCGATTCAAAGAGAATAAACGCCCTCGCTCGGTTCGTGTTAATGGACGAATTAGGTGTAACAGTGGCCTAGCCTTATTGGATGCCGCTAAACAGAGCATTGGCTTGGTTCAACTGCCAGAATATTACGTGAGTGAAGATCTAGAGTCGGGAGAGTTGGTCGAAGTGCTATCCGATTATCGAGACGACAAAGAAGGGATATGGGCGCTTTATCCTCAGAACCGTAACCTGTCTTCAAAGGTTCGCTTGCTGGTGGACTTCCTGTCTGAGCAATTGGATTAGTTCTATGACCCAAAGCCACAACAATTCAAAGGGTCAAGCCGAGCTGATCCTTAGCGTGTTCGACACCCTTGAGCAGCACTATGGCTATTTTGATTGGTGGCAAAGGGAAGACCCTTACGAGATAGTTTTGGGCGCTATTCTGGTTCAAAACACCAACTGGAAGAACGCAGAGAAAGCGCTCACCAACCTAGGCGATAAGTGCGATCCAAGCTCAGTAGCCGAGATGGGTCTTGAGGATCTTGCCCAAAAGATTCGTTCGAGTGGCTACTACAATCAAAAAGCCATTAAGTTGAAGGCTGTGACTGAGTGGTTTTCGAAGTACCAATACGATATGTCTGTGGTGCGAGAACAGGACAAAAATCAGCTCCGAAAAGAGCTATTGGAAGTCAAAGGAATCGGCGGTGAAACGGCTGACGCGATTCTGGTGTATGCGATAGGTAAACCATCTTTTGTGATTGATGCGTACGCAAGAAGGATCTTCACTCGCAATGGGCTCGATGTGCCTAAATCGTATGAAAAATTTCGAACCTTGATGGAAAGCGTGATCCCTCTAGATACTAAAAAGTACGGCCACTATCATGGTTTGCTAGTCGAACATGGTCAGCAGTTTTGTAACCCTAAGCCCAAGTGTGAACATTGTCCTCTGAATCAAAGTTGTGTTGAGGCTGAATTTGGGTCTTAGAGCGGTGCAATATGCTCCCTTACATCAATACCCCATCTAATTAAAAACGGGCTTCAGAGTAGAGATTCTGAAGCCCGTTCATATTTAGTGTAAAAGTCTTAACGTTAAGTAGCGCTTACTTGCTATTTATAAGTAGCGTTTACTTACTATTTAATAGACCGTAAATGTCCTAGACCGTGAAGCGATCAACCAAGTGGTACAGCTCATTTGCGCGGCTGTTGAGGTTTTGGCTCCCCGCACGGTTTTGATTCGCTAATGATGCTGATTGTGAGCTTTGATCGGAAATCACCACAATGCGTTGAGATATCTCTTGGCCAACAATGTTTTGCTGCTCTGTCGCGGTAGCAATCAATGAGTTCATGTCCATGATCGTATCAATCGACTCTTGGATTTTCGCCAGTGCTGCGGCTGCGGCATTCGCTTCTTCCACCGTTTGAGCACTTTTATTTTGGCTCGAATCCATTGCTTTTACGGCAGCATCTGACGCGGCTTTTAGCTGCTGAATCATTTTATGGATGTCGCCAGTGCTTTCTTGAGTTCGGCTTGCCAGTTTACGAACCTCGTCCGCAACCACTGCAAATCCACGCCCTTGCTCACCTGCACGAGCGGCTTCAATTGCTGCATTCAGTGCTAATAAGTTTGTTTGTTCGGCAATATCTTGAATGACCGTCAGTGACGACGAAATGTTTTGTACATCACCCTCTAATCTAGATACCACAGTGTTGGCTTCGGATACTTCGCTAGCAAGGCCAGCAACAGAGTTGGCAGCAGCGTTCACTATTTGTTGAGCTTCTTTGGCATTACCCTCTGCAAGCTTCGCTGAGTCAGCCGCCTGGCTTGCGTTACTGGAGATTTCTTGTGCTGTTGTTGTCATTTCGGTCATTGCTGTTGCAACTTGTTCAGTCTCTTCACGCTGACCAGTGGCAATTTCATCAACCTGAGCGGCGCGAGAAGACATACTGCTGGTTTCAGCGACGACTTGCTGGCCAACATCACTCACGCTGCGGATGATGGTTTGTAGGCTAGCAACGAAGGCGTTGAAGTTCTCGCTGAGCTTAGTGAACTCAGGGGCTTTGAATTTTTCCATTCGAGCGGTTAAATCGGCCTCGCCACTTGCAAAGGCACTAATTGAACGGTCGAACTGCTCAAGAGGTTGCATGATGGTGCGGTTCACTGCAACAGCGAAAACGGCTACCACTAGGGCAATCAATCCGCAGAAAATCGCGATAGCAGTCAGGGAACTTTGTAGCGCGACATTCGAACTTTCTTTCATCTCGGCAATAACAGCGTCGATGTCATCGGTGTAGAATCCAGTACCAAGCATTAAGTCCCATTGCGGAACAAATACTGAGTAGCTAAGTTTTGGTAACGCGACAGATTGGCCCGGTTTCGGGAAATAGTAAGTCGTAAATTCACCCAGTTTTGAGTTCTTGATCAGGTCTCGGATTAGGTAATTACCTTGCTTGTCTTGAAGGTCATAGTAGTTTTTACCAATACCATCGTTACTTTGCCCAACCACAACTCGGACACCTTTAGAGTCGTAACCAAAAATATAGCCCGATTCGCCATATTCTAGGGTTTTCAATGTTGGTAAAGCCTCTTCTAGTGTTGCCCCTTTATCTAAAAATGGGCTGATCGAAGAGTAGGCCATTTGCAGGTACGCTTTGAGTTCCTTTTCTTTCATCGCCATCATATTGCTACGCGTCGATTCTACTTGCTGTGCGGTTAGCTCGGTGCTCTTCATATACGTCACGCTCATCATGCCAATTGCCATTAGTAGCAAAGGAATGAAAGAGAGAATATAAAGGCGGTTTTTGATGGTTAGGGTCATTTCACGCTTCCTGTGTGATTTTCTCATACAATTTTCAACACATTATTAATGTGGTTTCAAAATGTAAATGGGCTTGTTGTCTAATTGTTACCCTAGAATATTTTTGTTTGATAAACATGATGGCGGTTAAGTTTTTAATGTGAGAAGCCTTGCAATTAAAGGCTTAAGAGCGAAAAAGCGAGTTTGTATCGATGCTTTTGAATTCGACGTTGTTTTGGTAGAATGCGGCCCTTTGTAGCACCTTGCTATGTTTATTCGTTAAGTGAGAAATATTCATGAACAAAAGCCATGTGATTATTGGTTTAACTAACCCAAAGAGCCCGACGAATGTTGGCGCTGTTATGCGTGCGGCTGGTTGTTACCAAGTCGACGAAGTTAAATACACAGGGCAACGCTACGAAAAAGCCGCTAAATTCCATACTGATACGAAGAGCGCAGCGCGCACGATCCCGCTTACAGCCGCTGAGTCATTTTTAGATAATCTTGACGCGGAAACTCAGATTGTGTGTGTAGAACTAGCAGAAGGTGCGACACCACTGCCTCGTTTTAAACACCCTGAAAATGCTATCTATATCTTTGGCCCTGAAGATGGCTCAATTTCTCAAGATGTTGCGGATAGAGCTGATCACGTTGTGTATGTACCAACGGTTGGTTGCATGAACTTGGCTGCGACGGTGAATGTGCTGCTTTATGACCGCCTTGCAAAGTCAGATGAAATGGATGAGAGCAACGAGCTTATTAAAAAGAGCCGTGATAATCGTAATCATCTATTAATCAAAGAAAAGTAACTATTTACTTCTAGTAAAAGTAACGATCTGCTTCTAGTGTTATCTATCCCGTAAGCAATCGGATATTATCTTTGGTTCATCATTAGATAATTGAAGGGTTAGATAACACCATGGAAGACAAGCAATTACTTGCCGCGCTGCAACAACACCCTGTCCTCGATCTGTATCAGTTATTCCAAGAAGTTGGTCAAAATAGCTCTCTATACGCACTATTAGAGAGGTTATCTTCCCTTAAAGAACACCACCAGCTGAGTACTCGTCTTAGCCCTTTTAAGCCACACATCGAAGGGTTACTGGCTCAATTTGATGGCACTACACCGGATAGTGATATCCTCAAGGCAGTTGCTCTTCAGTCTGAGATTCAACAACGAGGCCACAGCATGAGCCGTTACATCATGACATCAGACAATCACCGTCATTTTTCTCCAAATGCAGACCTAGTGATGTTTGGTGATTCGATCACCGAGTGGGCCCCGTGGGCGGATATTTTCCGCGATGTCTCAATGGTCAATCGTGGCCTAGCAGGAGATACCACAACAGGCATGTTGCGCCGCATTGATACCACGTTGAATGTGAAACCAAAGCTTGTATGTTTTATGGCAGGGGTAAACGATTTAGCTCAGGGTTATGATGTCGAATATATCTACCAGAACTACATTGATATGCTTAAGGTGTGGCAAGAAAACGATATTCGAATCTTGGTGCAATCAACGCTTTATGTTGGCTCTAAACTGCAAGGTTTGAACCCTTCAGTGGAACTGCTCAATAGCAAGATAAGCGAGTACTGTTCTCAGCAATGCATTGCGTTCTTAGATGTGAATTCTGTATTGTCACCTAATAAGCTTTTGTCGAATGAGTACTCGTGTGATGATCTGCATCTGAATGCTAAAGCTTACCAAGCTTGGGCTGAGGTGCTTCAACCTACGATAGCTGAGTTACTAAAATAAACTCACGCAAATAGCCAAATAAATAGACCGATAACCAGCTTAGCTAATACAAGAAAAGCTAACCCCTAGATTTGTTTCGCGAACCATAAGGACATCAATGTGAACCTAAGACAGTTGGAAGTCTTTTACGCGATCATGCAAACCGGCACCGTATCTGGAGCCGCACGTAATCTGCATGTGTCGCAACCTAATGTGACCCGTATTCTGGCGCACACAGAGCAACAACTTGGGTTTGGTTTATTCGAACGTGTTAAAGGGCGATTAGTGCCAACGGTAGAGGCCAAAACCTTGTTACCTGAAGCAGAAAAAGTGTATCAGCAACTGGGTCAGTTTCGATCTTTGACCAACAAAGTTAAGCAAGGCCATCAGCATTTACGTATTGGTGCGCCGCCGATTCTGGCGACCAAGTTGCTGACGCCAGTGATTGCTCAAATGTCTCGCGAACAATATTCCAGTAAACAAGAGCTCTCTTTTGAGTTGCTGACAGCCAACCGTGACGAACTGTGTGCTGGGCTATTAAAGCATGAGCTTGATATTGCTATCGCGTTCGGCGATGAAGCACCGCCTGCCATATTAAGTGAAACGCTATTAACTGAATCACTCAAGGTTTTGGTTCCATCCAATACGGTGGAGCAGTTACCGGCAGAATTAACGCTAGATGATCTTATCAATTATCCGCTGCCAATCATCGGGCTCGATCCCCGCGATCCATTAGGCTTACTGCTAAATCAAAACCTTGTGGCGCTAGATGAGCATTATCACCACCCTATATCGGTACGTGGATACAGCGCTGCGGCGGAACTGGTGAAGCACCAAGCAGGGTTTGCGATCGTTGACCCGTGGACGGCAGAGCAGTATCAAAATGACGATGCGGTTTGTGTGTTGCCACTTCAACCAGATATCCAATTCTCGGTATCGATGCTTTGCGCAGAGCACACCCCTCAGTCTATTTCCGTTAAGCAATTGATCGCTTCATTGAAGAGCCATACTCACCCTATAACTTAAGGTTATAGGCACGCCATAAATAGGTATTCGGCAGCTTCTAAGTTCTTAATTAAAGTAAATCCATACAAGGACTTATTAATTAGGAATGCTCATGTCGATCGCTCAACCTTACCTTCTTTTTCTTGGGGATGTTACCGACCCACTCGCGGCAAAAACCGCTCGCGGTATTCATCAATGGCGACCAGAAATCTGCCTCGGCCAACTGCGTTTAACGGGCGATACCGTTTCACTGGGCTTAATGGACATGACCTTGCAAGAGGCGCAAGCGCAGGGTGCGAAAACGCTAGTGATTGGCACCGCAAATCCGGGGGGCGTCATTCCTGATTCTTGGCAGTCAACCATAATGGCCGCTGCAGAAATGGGATATGAGATTGCATCTGGCATGCACCAACGATTGAGTGAATTTTCACCGCTTGCTGACATGCAGCAACAAGGATTGACTAAGCTTCATGATGTACGCCATTTTGATGGTTCTCTAAAGGTTGGTAACGGTAAGCCACGTCAGGGTAAGCGCCTGCTTACTGTCGGAACAGATTGCTCAGTAGGCAAAATGTTCTCGGCATTAGCGATTGAAAAATCGCTTAAACAAGCGGGAACATCTGCTCAGTTTAAAGCGACAGGGCAGACCGGTATTTTGATTGAAGGCAGCGGAATTTCGATTGATGCTGTGGTTGCGGATTTTATTTCCGGCGCGGTTGAAGCGATTAGCCCCGATTTTACCGACCACGAGTGGGACATCATTGAGGGGCAGGGTTCTTTGTTCAACCCTTCGTTTGCAGGCGTGAGTTTGGGGTTATTGCATGGTGCACAAGCCGACGCTTTGGTGTTGTGTCATGAAGTCGGGCGACCACATATTCGTAACCTTCCTCATGCTCAATTGCCAAGCATAGAACAGACGATTGAAGCCAACTTACAAGCGGCACGACTGACGAATCCAGACGTGAAACTGGTCGGCATCTGCTTGAACACGTCGGCAATTAGCGGTGAAGACGCTGAGACATTATGCCAAGAATGGACCACACTCTATCAAGTGCCCGTGACGGACCCTGTGCGTTTTGGTGTACAACACATTACTGATCATTTGCGACATTCACTTTAACGACTTCATCATTTCTACGTTTCCATTTGTTAAAGCGAACATCAACCGAGTGAAATTATGAAGATTACAGCAGAACCCATTACTATCGCGATGCAAACGGCTTTTCGCATCTCTCGTGGCAGCCGAACTGAGTGTCACGTTGTTCGTGTTTATATTGAACATGATGGCAAACAAGCTCAGGGAGAGTGCACCCCTTACCCACGATACGGCGAGTCATCGGAGTCTGTGTTAGCGCAAATCCAACAAGCGTCTAGTGCTCTTGAAGGTATGTTTGAGCGAGGCGTTACCGATCCGGCAGAGCTAAGAGAGCATCTTCAGTCTTTATTGACCGGAGGGGCAGCGCGAAATGCGGTCGATTGTGCGCTTTGGGAGCTTGAAGCCAAACAACATGACCAGGTCTTCCCAAATAGCCTGTTTGAGTTACCGAATCAAATCGTGACAGCAATGACCGTCTCGATTGGCACTCCAGAAGCGATGGCGACTCAAGCTCGAGACTATGTCGCAAATGGAGCGAAACTCTTAAAAGTGAAGCTTGATGGAGAGCAAGTGATAGAGCGTGTTCGCGCGGTACGAGAAGCTGCGGCAGATGTTCAGATTGTACTGGATGCCAATGAAGCGTGGACGGGGCTGAACCTCGAAGAGTTGTTTAATCAACTAACAGAGTTTGATATTGCGATGATCGAACAACCTCTTCCACAGCAGCACGATGCGTCACTGGCACACATCAAGCACCCGATCCCACTGTGTGCGGATGAAAGCTGTCATACCACTTCACAGCTCTCATCGCTGTTGGGTAAGTATGAAATGGTCAACATCAAACTCGATAAAACGGGCGGTTTGACTGAAGCATTGGTACTTTCAGAAGAAGCACAAAGGCTCGGGTTTACTCTGATGTCTGGTTGTATGCTCGGTACATCGTTGGCGATGCGTGCAGCTCTGCCTATTGCCGTCCAATCTAAAATTGTCGACCTCGATGGCCCAGTATTACTTGGTCAAGATGTAGCACCATCACTGACTTATCGAGATGGGATGATTATTCTCTAAGTTCGCTGAGCCTCGGGTTAGTCGATGGACATGACATAAATGAAATCGCATGAGTGAAAGCTTGTGCGATTTTTTAGATCTCTAGTCCTTAACTTATTAAATAATCGAAGGTTTTTACTGCTTGATTGAGCGCGCTATTCGTATGATTTACGGGCGTATTGATAAAGTAATCACGTTTCTGTCGGTGCGGTCACTTTCTATTATCGCAAAACAGACAGCTCAAGCTTTATAAAATAATTGTTATGATATCTTATGTGAAATGTTAATGATTACTCTTCGTTTAATAGTTTCACTAAAGCTATTCGATGCAAGCCCAAGTAAGGCTCACACCCTAACTGATTGAATCATTGACAGTTCCTGTTGATTATTTGATGAGAAGAAGGTGGGGCGAGTGAGTAGTCATGTCTCCGAGGTTGTAGAAAATAAGGATAGTTTCGAGCGCCCGTTCTCGATCAAAATTCCACGTCGTAAGTGGTTTGGTTGGAAAGGTATTGAGCTGCGCTTGGTACTTGCGTTAGCCATGCTATCGATGACCACTATCTTCCTCTCGGTTGTCTCCAGCTTTACCTTCGATGATTTAAACCAACGTCTTGTTGAGCTAAAGGAGAGTGAAATCCCGGCCTTAGATAATGCCGCACGCCTAAATGATATGGTGCGAGTGATTATCACAACATCTTCTCAGCTCAGTGACGCTGAATCGAATTTAGAGCGCAAACAGGCGATGCTAAAAATCGAAGACGCTATTTCTGTAATGAATAGCGTTATGGTTCAGTTCCCGGACTATCACGCCTATTTTAAAGATCTTATCGCCCAAGTTAATAACAGCCTTAGCTTGTTGTATCAAAGTGAAATTGAGTCAGAACAGCTCAACCAAGAGCTTCGTAATTTGCTCGAAGGTTTTTACCCTCTATTGCAGCAAGCCAGTGATTCACTTGATAACTTGCCAGAGTCTGCCAAAGCTCAAATCCAGTACACACAGCTCAAGTCTCTGCTTTATTACCAATTAGGCTTGGTCGAAAAGTTGTATAACGACTCCAGTTTTAATGAACTGGATTACACCAGTTTGCGATTAGAGCAGGTAGGGGAAGAGTGGTGGAAGCTTTGGGTCAGTGGTGATTTAAGAAGTGATTTTCCTCAATTAGATCATCAACTCACGGTGATTTATAACCTTGCCTCAAGCGATAGCAGCTTGTATGGGATGAAAAACAAAGCGCTCGATCATCTTTATCAAGAGCAATATTTCCTGCAAAACAGCCGTGAGCATTTGAACCAATTAACCGTGCAGATCGAAAGCAACACCAGCAAGGTGAATAGCAATATTGACCAATCGATTCAGCAGGCGCAGCAATCTTTGCAATCTAACCAGCGTCTCTCTCTTTTTCTTTCTCTATTTAGCGTGTTGGCTGCCGCTGCTATTTCATGGTTCTACGTGCGTAAGAGCATTTTGGAAAGACTTTTACAGCTTAAAGACAACATGTTTGCGATTTCTACCGGCCATTTAGATACCGAAGTGTCCATTCGTGGCAAAGACGAAGTGACGCAAATGGCCAAGTACCTAAAGGTATTCCAAACTACGGCCAAAGTCGTTAAGCAAACCAACCGAAAATTAGAAGCTGAAGTGGAAGAGCGAACCCTAGCCGAAGCTAAACTTCGAGTGACTCAAGATGAGTTGATCCAAGCCGGAAAACTGGCTGCATTGGGGCAACTCAGTGTTGGGATCACTCACGAAATCAATCAACCTCTGACGGCTGTGAATAGCCACGTTCGAAGTGCTCAGCTTTGGCTCGGTAAAAATAGACCAGACAGAGCACAAGAGAATCTTAAAAAGATCGAAGTCCTGCTAGAAAAGGTGGCTGCGATTACTCGTCACTTAAAAGCCTTCTCACGTAAGAGCGATGGCAAGATTGATAACGTCGAGTTGGATAAGGTTGTCAGTGATGCGATTGACCTGTTTGAAACCAGACAGAGCGCAGTGTCGATTCAGTATTCCCCCCAAAGTTACCAGATGGTTCGAGCCAACAGCATACGCTTGGAACAAGTACTGGTGAACCTCATCAGCAATGCTCTGGATGCCATTGAGCATAAAGAGCAGCCTCAACTTAGTATTGCTACGCAAGTGCTTTCGAACACCACTCAGATTTTGGTTAAGGACAACGGACTGGGCATACCTGAAGAAGATATCCCGTATTTGTTTGACCCATTTTATTCCAGCAAAACAACAGGTAAGGGGCTTGGGCTAGGCTTGTCTATCGCATACAACATAATAAAAGATTTTGGCGGCTCGATTCACGTGGAATCGGTTGAACACCAAGGCACCACCTTTATCGTCACTCTACCAAAAGGCACAGGTTCATGATTTCAGAAAAACACATAGTTCTTATCGACGATGAAATAGATGTCGTCGAAGCCGTGAGCGAAATGTTAGAGCTAGAAGGGTTTAGTGTCACCACCTTCACTGATCCCAACCTTGGTCTTAAATCGCTCAAAGCAAACAGCCCGTCGGTTGTACTGTGTGATGTACGAATGCCACAGGTGGATGGACTTACGTTGCTGAGTTCCATTCAACATAGAGCCGCTAACGTCCCTGTATTGTTGATGAGTGGCCATGGCGATATTCCCATGGCGATAGAGGCAATGAAGCTAGGGGCTTTCGACTTTTTAGAAAAGCCACTTAATGCGAGTGAGTTGGTAGAGAAGCTCGATTTAGCGTTGGCACAATCTCAGCACAATTGCCCAGCGACAACAGGGGATGATGAGGAAGCTGAGTTACCGATTGAAACGGTGGTTATTGGCCAATCAAAAGCGATGGATACCATACGTAAGCAAGTGCTTGCCTTGGCACATACTGGCGTCGATACCATTATCAACGGAGAAACGGGAACGGGTAAAGAGGTGATAGCTCAAGCTCTACATCAATTCAGCCGTCGTAAAACCAAACCGTTTGTCGCGATAAACTGTGGTGGCATGACAGAGAGCATTATCGAAAGTGAGTTGTTTGGCCATGAAGCGGGTTCGTTTACCAGTGCCAACAAGAAACGCATTGGCAAAATAGAACAAGCCAATGGTGGTACTCTGTTTCTTGATGAAATAGAAAGTATGCCAATTGCGGTGCAAATTAAACTGCTGC
Source organism: Vibrio sp. OPT20 (assembly GCF_963889365.1). NCBI lineage: Bacteria > Pseudomonadati > Pseudomonadota > Gammaproteobacteria > Vibrionales > Vibrionaceae > Vibrio > Vibrio sp. OPT20. The sequence continues at coordinate 310,110 of NZ_CAWPOA010000078.1, forward strand.
GCGTCATTCAAGAACGAATGATTGAGCGCGTTGGTGGTAATGAGTTGATACCTGTCGACATCGTCGTGGTCGCAGCCAGCAAAGCCGATCTCGTGAGCTTGAGTGAGTCTGGGGAATTCAGAGCTGATCTCTTCTATCGCTTGAACATTGCGAGCTTAAATCTTCCGGCACTGCGCCAACGAAAAGAAGACATTCAGGTGCTGTTTCGCCATTTTGTGATTCAAGCGAGCCACAAATATAAGACGCGCCCATCAACGATTTACCCTGAGCAGATACAGCAGCTATGTCGGCATGAATGGCCAGGTAACGTGCGTGAACTGCGTAATGTCGCTGATCGATTTGTGTTGGGTATCGTCGGCGATGGTTTCGATCTTCAATCGCCGATTTGTGAAGCGTCCGGAGAAGATTTCGCTTTTGAAAAGCAGATGGAGCAGTACGAACGAAATGTACTGACGGAAGCGCTAATAGAAAGCGCAGGCAACATTAACGAGGTATCAAGTAAGCTGAATTTACCGCGTAAAACCCTTTATCGAAAAATGAAGAAACACCAATTGGATAAAGAGAGTTTCAAAGCTTAATTCGTTCAGGTGTTTGTTAAATGGAAAACCAAAAGAAAAAGCAAAACGAAAGCCAAAAGCAAAACCAAAGCCAAAAGAAAAAGCACAAGACAACAATGACCCATTTGGTTTTTAGTCGAATGGCTAACTGTTTCAAGTGATTGTAATAAAAGCGCTTTAACATCTGGCATAAAGCGTGCAATCCCTACATTGTGGCGTCAGCCCACACGAGGTTATTCGGTGTTGAGTCAAAAAACATATGACGGCTATCTATATATGACAGCTATCCAACACCGAATGATCGAATAAAGGACATTAGAAAAATAATTGCTTGTTGCAAGGAGATACAAACATGAAGCAAATACTGAAAGGTTCGATTGCTCTGATATTAGGCATGAGTTCAATAACGGCATGGGCCGCTGAAGAACCAGCAAACTTAGGACCTCGTCCCCTCTTTTTAGTTAACAATATGGATGAGAGCCCTTTGAAAACCAAGCTACTGAGTTGTAGCGAAGGACCTTTCCATCGTAGTGATTTTTCTATTGGGCATCGCGGAGCTGCGATGCAGTTTCCTGAGCACACTAAGGAATCTTATTTAGCGGCGATTCAAATGGGCGCGGGTGTTGTCGAGTGTGATGTGACCTTCACCAAAGATAAGGCGTTGGTATGTCGTCACTCTCAAAGTGATCTACACACCACAACCGATGTTTTGGCGCATCCAGATCTCGCTAAGAAGTGTTCAACACCGTTCACTCCAGCCAACCCGGCGACAGGCGAAGATGCGCAGGTTGAGTGCCGTACTTCTGATTTCACGCTGGCTGAGTTTAAGACGCTCAAAGGTAAAATGGATGGTGCGAACCCAAAAGCCACCACGGTTGAAGAGTACATGAACGGGACTCCAGGTTGGAGAACCGATCTTTACAGCCAAAGTGGCACACTGATGACGCACGCAGAAAGTGCAGCACTGTTTAAAGAGCACGGCGTTAAAGTGACTCCTGAATTGAAATCAGCCGCGGTAGATATGCCTTTCAATGGATTTAGCCAAGAGATGTATGCACAGAAGTTGGTGGATGAACTGAAAGAAGCGGGTTTCAAGCCTTCTGAGACTTACCTACAGTCATTCAACTTGGATGATGTGAAGTATTGGATCAATGAAACGCCGAAGTTCGGCAAACAAGCGGTTTATCTTGATGACCGTGTTTATGAGCAAGCGGACTTTGTCGCGTCTGTTGAAAACATGAAAGAGCTACACGATGCGGGCGTGAATATCATCGCACCACCTCTGTTTGCTTTGGTTGAACTTGATAAGAACAACGAATTAGTGGCGTCTAACTACGCGAAACTGGCTAAGGATGCAGACCTCGACATTATTGCATGGACACTGGAACGTTCTGGCCCGCTAGCGCAAGGCGGTGGTTGGTATTACAAGAGCGTGAAAGATGGCATCAACAATGATGGCGATATGATGAAAATGCTTGATGTGTTGGCACAAGATGTTGGTGTGATGGGCGTATTCAGCGATTGGCCTGCAACGGTAACTTATTACGCTAACTGCATGGACAGCGACGCATAGGCGATTCTGAGAGCGCTGTTACGTCGCTAATTATAGCGTTTGTATAGAGAGCGCTTAGCCAAAGAATAATAAGAGAAAAAGCAGTGAACCAAAGAGCCTTCGGGCTCTTTTTTTACCACTGAAATCGGCGGGACAGAAATGACCCAAATGATGGGTTTTGAGTTGGACACGAATGACTCAAAAGTAATTTGAAAGTGTGGGTTTTTATTTAAGTAACTGAAATTAAAGATATAAAAAGGTGGCACAAAGGCTGCAATAGTGAAGGTGACTTTCAACAATAAGTAAAAGTAAGGTTTGAATATGAAAATCAGTGTTAAAGGACTGTTAATCGCTAGCTCATTACTACTTCCTTCAATGGCTATGGCAAGCGACTGCTCTAGTCGTGGTGTGTTAGACGATCGATACTGTGATGAAAACCAAGATTTGGTGGCCGATTCACCAAAGAATCCAGATGAGTGGAATGACCCAAGTACGCTTGTGTTTACCTACACGCCGGTAGAAGACCCAGCGTTATACAAAGATGCATTCGCCGACTTCCAAGCTCACCTAAGTAAAATTACAGGTAAGCGAGTGATTTACTACACAGTGCACTCAAACTCTGCACAAGTAGAAGCGATGCGTTCTGGTCGACTGCATGTTGCAGGTTTCTCTACTGGCCCGACTGGCTACGCAGTTAACCTCGCGGGTTACGTTCCAATCGCAGTAAAAGGCGATGAGTCTGGTTTCCAAGGTTACAACCTAATCACAATTGTGCGTAAAGACAGCGGCATTAACAAAATGTCTGATCTGAAAGGCAAAAAGGTTGCACATACTTCTGCATCTTCCAACTCTGGCAACCTAGCTCCTCGTGCGTTATTCCCAGCGAAAGGCCTAGTGCCAGATGAAGATTACAAAGTGCTTTACTCAGGTAAGCATGACCAATCGATTCTAGGTGTCTTCAATGGAGATTATGACGCAGCACCTGTGGCATCGGACGTGTACGATCGTATGGTCGCAGCAGGTCGTGTTGACGATTCTGAACTGAAGATCATCTACCGTAGCCCACGCTTCCCAACGTCTGCGTTCGGCTATGCTTACAACCTAAAACCAGAACTGGTTGAGAAGATCAACGAGGCTTTCTTTAGCTACCGCTTTACACCAGAAATGAGCGCATCGTTTAAAGGTGCAGACCGTTTCTCGCCAATCAGCTACAAAGAAGAGTGGGATGTAATTCGTGATATCGCCCACGCGACAGGTACGGCTTACACCAAAACTGGCCTGAAGAAGTTAGCTGAAAAAGATGCGGCTAAACGCGCAAAGAAAAAAGCCGCTGAGTTAGCAAAACAAGCAAACAACGGCTAGTTCTTAGCTCTGTTGGAAGGCTAAGTTTTAGAAAGACTTAGCCCTTTAAAAACACCTACTTCAACTAAATATCTATGCCCTCGCGGGTAGGGCATAGATCATTCGAAAATTCGCACAAGGAAATGCAGTATGGCCGTAGCAAGCTATGAAGGAATAAAGATAAACAACCTTTTCCACGAATACGTGGCAGGCAAGCCAATCCTTAAAGGCATTAATATTGATATCGATGAGCCAGGTATCATCGCGATCATTGGTCCATCTGGTACCGGTAAAAGTACGCTTCTGCGCTGTATCAACCGACTCAACGATCCAAGCCAAGGTGAGATCATATTTGATGGCGCAGACCTGACTCAATTAAAAGGCCAAGCGCTACGCAAACAGCGTCGACACATCGGCATGGTGTTCCAAGAATATAACCTCGTGGAACGTTTAACGGTTATCGAGAACGTGTTGAGTGGCCGTTTGGGTTACATGACCGCTTGGAATGCATGGCGTCGTAACTACTCTGCGCAAGACCTAGCAAAAGCGTTCGAGTTACTTGAATTTGTTGGCTTGCAAGACTTTGCTAACCAACGTGCCGACAGTTTATCGGGCGGCCAAAGACAGCGTGTCGGTATCGCTCGCGCCGTTATGCAAGACCCATATATCTTATTGGCGGATGAACCGACTTCATCACTCGACCCGAAAACCGCGGTTGAGATCATGGAGTTGATGGAGACATTCGCAGAACAGAAAAACATTCCCGTGTTGGTTAACATCCACGATGTGAACTTAGCCAAGCGTTATGCCAAGCGCATCATCGGCATGTGTAACGGTAAAGTTCATTATGACGGCAGCCCTGAAGGGATCTCAGAAGAAGATCTAAAAATCATTTACGGGGGTGAGTCATGGCTGGATTAACCCCAAGTTCATCGTCAAGCGTACCGTCAAACCAGTCGCCAGCAAAGCATGAAAACCCGTTCAAAACTTCATGGACTAACCGAGCAATCATCGCTGCAATCATTGGCTACCTGTTTTACAGTTTCTCGACGTTAGGGCTGACTTTTGATCGTTTGGTCATCGGTTTTGGTGAAAGTGAGCGGTTACTATCAAGAATGTTTCCGCCTGATTTTTCGCGTACTAGCTTACTGCTGAGTGGATTAGCGGAAAGCTTACAAATTGCGATTATCTCAAGCTTCTTTGGCATCGTTATTTCATTGTTTCTGGGCTTGTTAGCTGCGAGAAATATGATGCCTTCAATCGTATCGACGCCAATACGTTGTTTCATCGCACTATGTCGCTCTTTTCACCCGGTGATCATCGCAATCCTATTTGTGAAAGCGGTGGGCTTCGGTGCCCTAGCAGGGATCCTGACTTTGGTCTTCGCATCGATTGGTTTTATTGCCAAGCTTTTTGCAGAAGCGATTGAAGAGATCTCTTTTAAACCGGTTGAAGCGATTAAAGCAACCGGTGCCAGTTTTATCAGCGTCATTTTGTATGCGGTAATGCCTCAAGTATTTACTCGTTTTATTGGCTTTGCTAGCTACCAGCTTGATTCCAATCTACGTAATTCAACCATGGTTGGCATTGTGGGTGCGGGCGGCCTTGGCGGCACGTTATTTTCGGCATTCCAACGTTTTGACTACGACTTTGTCGCCGCTATTTTGATCACCATTATCGCATTGATTCTTGTGGGTGAATTTCTTTCCGACATTGTTAGGAGAATCTTCTAATGACAACTGCATCTATCGATAAAGAGTGGCAGCGCTTTACACCCAACGAACGCGTGGCTCGATTTGCCGTTTACCTTAGCTTAGTGTGTGCGATTGTTTGGTCTTGGCAGACGGTTGAAGTGATTCCTGAGTTCCTATACGACGCGCCAGCGCAGTTTGCTGACATGTTCGAGCGTATGGTGCCAGTGGACTACGCTTTCTATCCTGAATCAATCCACGCAGCGATGATTGAAACACTGCACATTGCGACGTTAGGTACCTTGTTTACCTTGATATTTGCGATTCCATTGGCGTTATTGAACGCGCCAAATATCACACCTAATAAAGCGCTGAACTGGGTGGCTCAATTCTTTCTGGTGTCTTCACGTTCTGTGAACTCATTGGTTTGGGCTTTGTTGTTTATCGCACTATTTGGCCCCGGTGTTCTCGCAGGCATTATGGCAATTGCCATTCGCAGTATCGGCTTTGTAGGGAAGCTGTTAGCGGAAGCGATTGCCGAAGTGAACATGGGGCCTATCGAAGCTCTGCGCGCAACTGGCGCTTCTTGGATGAGCATCTTGCTTAAAGGGTATTGGCCACAAGTTATGCCCGCATTCTACTCCATCGTGTTGTTCCGTTGGGACATCAATGTGCGTGAATCTGCGGTATTAGGGTTAGTGGGCGCTGGTGGTATTGGCGTGGTGCTAAACGATGCGCAGAATCTTTTCGAGTGGCAAAAAGTTTCGATGGTATTAGTGAGTATCTTCGCAGTGGTTATCGTTGCGGAAGCCGTAGTGATCCACATACGTAACAAACTCATATAAACATATGGTGCAATGCAGCGTGTTTTGTGTGATGTGTCAAAGTTAAGAGCTTATCTAGCATTTTGAAGCTCAAACGACCCTAGGTACTTCGGTCTACCTAGCGGTCGTTTTTTATGTCTATTGAGTGACCTAAGACCTTGTTAGAAGTAGAAGGGCGTGACTCGTTTTTAAGTGTCTAGCTTTTAACTGCCAGCAGCGCATCCACAAATTCTGCAAACCCATAGCCACCCGGCTGCGACATCACCTTACTTGGATGATGATCTAACTTATCCCAATAATGCTTAATGTTTGCCACGCCAACTGTGAGTGGTAGTGATTCGAACATCTGCTGATCGTTCATTGAATCGCCGACATAGCAGGCCTGATTGTGGATTTTCTCAAGCGATAAGCCTTTATTAGCAAGGAAACGGTGCACGGCGTTTTTCTTTGAGTGTTCGCCATACCAAGCATTGATATGAATCGAACTTGCCGTCGCGTGTGCGCCTAAAGCGTGTATTCTTTCGAGTACCGCTTGAACAGTTTCAGGATCAACAGGCTTACGGTTTTGGCCGATATCAATCGCGACCTCACACAAGCGGTAAGATTGATCCAAAGTTAGCGAGAGGTCGGGGTAACTCAGCAAGATCGCTTCAACTTCTTGTTTTAGCTTAGCTTGGTTCTGACGCACTTGTTCTAGCGGTGTTTCTGATGAGAGTTGTAATGCACCATCTTGCTTCTCTAGTAAGAAGGCGCCGTTCTCTCCAAGCACGGCATCGACAGGCCAAAGCTGAGCAATATGGTCACACCAACCAGCACAGGCTCCCGTTACTGCGACTACTTTGATTCCATTGTCTCTCAGCTTCTGTAGCGCAATCAGGGTTTCTGGAGGGAGTGAACCTTGCCAAGTGAGCGTGTCATCGACGTCGGTTAATACCCAGTTGATGTGTTGCCAGTCATTACCTAGTTGGTGTTCCATCCTCAAACTCACTTATTCGGGTTTATTGTGTTGTGTGGAGTGCTCTGTTCGTCGTTAAACGTTTTTCACTCAGTGCTACTAAGTGTCGTTAATTAACGCTTAACCGTGTTTAGAAAACACAATGTTTAGCAAAATCACCGGCTTCATTGGCAGTCCAGTCGCCTTTCGGTTTTTCTTTCATATCTGTACACCAAGCTTCACTGCCCACTTCTGTACAAGCCATCAGTTGAGTCGCTAGAAATAGAATTAGCGCGATTTTTTTCATAATAAACATTCCTTTATTCTCTAAATTTCTGCTTATAACTGTACCAAATACGACTAGCGATTGTTATAGCAGTCAGTGACATAAGTTTGTTAAAAACGATATAGAGTTGGGCTTGGTTCTAAGATGGGAAGTGAAGAGGTTAGGCCGTCGCGATAGGCAAAATCGAAGTGATAGATTGATAAAGAGATTGAGGGGGGATCGAAAAAGCCAGCAACATGTGCTGGCTTTGAAATTCTTGTGCGCTTCTATTTGTTAGTGCGCTTTAACTACTTGTCGAGTTATACCAGTTTCATCTCTTGGATGATGTCCGAAGCGATTTCTGGCTTCGTGCTCGTTGGTTTCTCGTGTAGGTCTGCTTTCAATTGTCCCTTACGGTTACTTAGGCCTGCTTCAAGTTTCTTGAGTGCTGCAGCGATAGCTGGGTACATAACATCGTCTGTAGATTTTGCTGTTACTCGTACACCTTCGTAGTTGGTGAATACTTCTACCTGATGTTGACCGTGTTCTTTAGTAATGATGATGTCGCAACTGATCAGTGATGGGAAATGGTTCGATATCTTCTCGAATTTACTTTCGATGTCTTTGCGTGACTCGTCGTTAATTGATACGTGATGTGTTTGAACATTTATTTTCATAAATCATACCTTTCCAATGACTGTGTCATTTAAACGTAGCAAACATCGGTGAGTTTAACCAACTGCGAAATAGCACATGTGTGATTCACTTCAGTGTTATCAAATAATCTCCCATTACTCCCTTGAAAGTCCGATGAACTGGTCGCATATTATGTTTCGTGAATTTCAAACGTGTTTAAAAATCCCTCACCTTTGAAGTATTGCTCCAATTCACTCTTTCAACTTAGTTTTTATCGCCCTAATCACGCATCACTCCAAATACTTATTCTAGTCTGCTTTTATAAATCCACATCCATTTTAGTGAACAAAACATATCTGCTCTGTCAATATCACAATTACTGATATAAAGAACAATGAGATATTGAGATGAATTTTAGTACGGGATACTCTAACAGCCATCTTCTATTTGGATCCGTTATCATGAAAATGCCTGTTAAATTCGCTGCAATTGCAGCTTCCCTTTCTTTCGCTTTCAATGCCTTTGCTGCCCCAGTTGAATTCCAGAAGATCCCTGAGATCATGCAGCAATTTGAAACGGCAGAACTGTACGTTAAGAAGTCGGTCACCTTAGGTCGTTTACCAGCCGAGTCTGAAATTGGCATTGATTTCCCGACCTATGTTTCAGACGGTGAGGGCGGTTACAGCATCGAGACAAATAACGTAATGACAGATTCTATTGTTATCGCAAGCATGCCGAAAGCGATTGTGGATGATGTTTTCAACCAATGGCTAGTACCTAAAGAGACGTGGATCAGCAGCTACGGATCTTTGCCAACCTCGACCGTTGAATTTAAGCCGTTTAAGCGTATTAAAACCATCAAAGCCATTAAGATTGATGCTGAAATGCTTGAGCTGTTAGGCAGTGAAGATGGCAACACGGCGATGATCAAAGTGAGCTGGGATGAGAAGGGAATGAAGGTCTATAAGGATGGTTACTTAGCGGATTATGAGTACGGGATTGCCCCTCATGAGATGCAAGAAAACTATGAGCTAGCGCCTAAGTAATTAAGTTCATGTAAGAAAAGCGCCCAGTTTTTGCTAGGCGCTTTTTTTAAGCCCACCAAAACATGACGAAACTCACGCTTTTCTGACAATTTACCGCTCGTTGTGTTAGCATGCGCGGCTTGTCTTTGTAATTGATAAAAAACATATTACTCAGCGGATTTCTTTGTTTATCTGCCGTAATGACCTCATTCAGTTTGGCCTGACTTGGCTGAACATCTGCATTTTGCTCGGACGCAAAGAGAGTAGTACTCACTACTTCACTATGTACATTTGAGAGCACCATCTATCAAAGGCCTTTTTGAAACAGCCTAAATTAGCGCGAACTTAGTTCTGCGTGAAGGGTTTCGTTTTTCCAAAAATCCCTCTCGGCGGCTAAGTACTCCTTAGTTGCTGACAAGTAAGGAGTCTATATGACGACTACGGTATCTACGTCCGTACCTACATCTCAAGCTGGTAACACAGCTCCGATAGAGAAAGAAGTAAACCACCCGTTTCTCTCTTTGGTTATCATGGTGATTGTTGCTGCCATCGCAACTTACTTCATCCCTGCTGGTGAGTTTGAACGAGTGGTCATGAATGGCCGCACGGTTATCGACCCAGACAGTTACACACTATTAGCCAGTAACCCAACAACATTAGCCTCTTTTTTCGAATCATTTTTTAAAGGCTTCAAATCCGCTTCTGGTGTGATGGGTGTTGTGGTGTTTGTGGGTGGTGCTTTCGGCATTATCAAACACATGGGTTTGTTAGACGCATCCGTCGTTGCGCTGACGACTAAGCTAAAGAAGCAAGGCTTGTACGTGATTGCACCTGTGATCATGACTGCGATCTTTTTCAACGTCACCTTCACCGGTATGCGTGAGCTTGATGTCATTTTTATCTCTTTGATGATCCCTATCTGTATCAAACTTGGCTATGACGCGATAACGGCACTTGGTGTTGTTTTACTGGCAAGTTGTGCTGGTTTTGCAGCTGCCCTAGCTAACCCATTCTTCACAGGTATCGCACACACTATTGCTGAACTGCCTATGTATTCAGGCATGTGGTACCGCTTTATTGTTGGCATGTTCATGTTGTTAACGGGTGCTTGGTATGTACTTAATTACGCGCGCAAAGTTAAGCAAGATCCAACCAAAGGTTTGTTGCATGGTACGGGTTACCACTATGAATCTAGCGTTGAAGTGAAAACACTGACTACTCGTGAAAAGCTTGCGGGCATCGCGTTCTTGGGTGTATTCGCATACATGATCTTCGGTACGCTGACGATGGGTTTCGGTTTCACTGAGATTGCGGGTGCATTCGTGGCAATGGCGATCATTCCGGGTTTGGTGGCGGGTTTATCTCCGAACAAGATTTGTGAGTATTGGACCAAAGGTGTTAGCGATGTATTGGTGGCAGTACTGATCATCTTCTTCGCTCGCTCAGTGTTGACCATTATGGAAGATGCGAAGATTGTTGATTCTATTATCTTTTATCTTGCACAGATCATTTCTGGTAGCTCTAAACTTGTGGCAGCAGCAGGGATCTACTTTTCGCAGGCTGCGATCAACTTATTCATTCCGTCTGGCAGTGGCCAAGCGGTGATCACTATGCCAATCATCATTCCATTGGCAGATATTGGTCAAGTGACTCGCCAAGTAGCAGCACTTGCTTCTCAATTGGGTGATGGTATTTCTAACTATATTTACCCAACCAACGGTGGCTTGTTAGCGGTATTGGCTATTGCAAAAGTACCTTACACCAAGTGGGTTCGTTTCTTCTTACCGCTGTTCTTGTTCTGGTCAGTGGGCGCTTTGATTTCAGTTGTGATTGCTCAAATGATCGAGCTAGGGCCTTTCTAAGGGTTTCTGTTTAATCGAATGCATGGACAGTTAAGGCTTAACTGAAGCCGTGTGAGTAAATAAGAAGGCAGCGAATTCGCTGCCTTTTTTCGTTTAAAGAAAAGCTATTACAATCACCAAGATTACTCTTCAAATTGGTAAGAAGAGGGCACGACAATGACGCCTTTTTTCGATATGTGGAAGCGTTTAGCGTCGGCAAGTCTATCAATGCCTATTTGGGTTCCATCTGGCACCTTAACGTTCTTATCGATGATGCAGTTCTGAATATGGCAGTTTCGCCCAATCTCAACGTCTTCAAACAGAATACTATCAATCACAATCGCGGCATTGCTGACTTTGACCTTAGGGAAGAAGATAGAGTTTTGCGCCGAACCCCCTTCAATCACTACTCCATTCGCGATCATCGAGTTGATGAATATCCCTTGGTTTCCTTCTACAGAAGCAATGGTTCGCGCAGGTGGAAGTTGCGGATCATAGGTGCGAATCGCCCAATCTGGTTGGTATAAATCGATAGGCGAGGCTGGCTTCAACAGATCCATGTTGGATTGGTAATAAGAGTCGATAGTACCCACATCTCTCCAGTACGCATCTTGGGTCACTCGGCCTTCTTCATCACCAAACTTGTATCCGTAAACACTGTTGTTGCCGACCAATTTAGGAATGATGTCTTTACCAAAATCGTGGCTTGAGTTCGGGTCTTCGGCATCCGCCAGTAGCGCTTGTGTTAACACCTCTTTATCAAAGACGTAAATACCCATTGAAGCCATGCTTCGAGTTGGCCTACCGGGTACACATGCTGGGTAACGTGGCTTTTCGGTAAAGTTATTGATCTCGAGAGATTCGTCTATCTCCATCACACCAAACTCTTTGGCTTCATCAATTGAAACTTCCATGCACGCCACGGTTAAGTCGGCCTCGTTCGTTTTGTGTTGCTTGAGCATTGGCGCGTAATCCATGCGATAGATATGGTCGCCTGATAACACCACCACATGCTTAGCTTCACTACGAGAAAGCAGATACAAGTTTTGATAAATCGCATCGGCTGTACCGCTGTACCAGCTATCACCGGTTCGCATTTGTGGGGGAACATTGGTGATGTATTCGCCGAGCTCGGGGTTAAGTACCGACCAACCATCCCTTAAATGTTTTTGCAAAGAGTGAGACTTGTACTGAGTCAGTACCAGAATTTGGCGAAGCCCAGAGTGTAAGCAGTTCGCGAGTGTGAAATCGATGATTCGATATTTGCCACCAAAGGGCACCGCAGGTTTTGCACGGTTATCGGTGAGGGGAGAAAGCCGAGAGCCAACACCGCCGGCCAGAACGATTGTTAGAGTGTCTTGCATGGTCAGAACCTCAATGTATTTATGATTATGAACATAGACTTGCAAGCACTAAGCCAAATGTAACTCATTGAATATTAAACGAGGTGAGATTGATTCTTGTAGATCTGCACCAAATTGATGCGTACGAGATATTGGCTTGCTCTATTTTGATCCGAAGAGACCTGGGCAAAGTGAGGGTGGTGAATTAACAAGATGACGCACGGGAAAGTTGCATTACAAAACTGTCAATAAAATGAAGGAATAAAGTGATCAGGTCGATATAAATTTACATAAATAATCACAACTTTTCACAAATTGATTTCCATCAATAAAGTAGGGTTATTATATGCTACCTTGCACGCAAAATAAGAAATGATTACTCATTCACCAATAAAAATTAAGCCCTCAAAAGGAAATTATAATGAAAAAAACAGTATGTGGTATTGCGGTTATTGCGGCTCTTATGTCAACCAACGTTTTTGCTCATAAAGAAGGTGATTTCATCATCCGTGCAGGTGCAGCAATGGTATCTCCTAACGATAGCAGTGGAGATGTTCTGGAGACATCGGGGTCAAAATTTGGTGTGGATTCAAACACCCAACTTGGATTGACATTTGGTTACATGTTTACAGACAACATCAGTCTCGAGATTCTTGCAGCGACACCGTTCTCCCATACAATTTCTACAAACCATGGTGGTTTAGGTGATATCGCCGAGACAAAACACTTACCACCAACGTTGATGGTTCAGTACTACTTCGGCGAAGCAAACAGCAAGTTCCGCCCTTACGTAGGTGCGGGCATTAACTACACTGTCTTCTTTGATGAAGAACTTAATGGCACTGGTAAAGATGCAGGCTTAAGTGACTTATCTCTTGATGACTCTTGGGGACTTGCGGCAAACATTGGTATGGATTACATGATCAATGAAGATTGGTTCTTGAATGCGTCAGTTTGGTATGCAGACATTGATACTACAGCGAAATATAAAGCGGGTGGAAAACAATACTCAACCGACGTTGATATCGACCCATGGGTATTCATGATCGGTGGTGGTTACAACTTCTAACCCTCTTTATTAGTTTACTAAAGGCGCTCAAGCACCAGCCAGCTTGGGCGCTTTTTTTTGCTTGCTTGTTAATGAAATGCTCACTCCAACTTATTGTTGTTATGGGTGAAGCAAACTGATTGTTGTCATTTATTGTTAATAAAAGAGAAAGATAAGTGTCATAACAGCCCTCTATGATCGCGTTTCAAATCATGGAGGATATATGAATCGTAAATTTAATAAGCTGACACTATTACTGCCTATTGCGGTAAGTTCTGCTCTAGTAGGGTGTTCTCAATCAACGTCAACATCACCAACGGCTGCTATCCCATCTCAAACGTCACTTGATGCTTTTAGCTTTCAATGCCAATCCATCGAGCAGCCAAGCGCTTCCAATGCTGAGGTAACCGGAATCAGTCTGGTTGGACGTGCTATTACCGACGCTCCGTTTGATACCTCAGCAGCCGAAATCGTCAGCTACGATTCATGTACCGATAAGCTTTATGTTGTGAACGCTCAAGCGCAGAAAGTCGATGTGTTATCAATGAACTCAGCTAGCGAACCAACATCTTCGGGTTCTATTGATCTTCAATCAGCGGCTGCAGCTTCGGGTGTTGATATTGGTGCAGCGAATAGTGTGTCGACTCATCAAGGATTAGTTGCTGTCGCTATTGAAAATGCCGACAAGCAACAAAACGGCATCATTGCACTTTATCGTTCAGACACGTTAGAGCTGATCACTACTTATACGGCTGGTGCATTACCGGACATGGTGAGCTTCTCGAAAGATGGTCGCTACATTGCCTCTGCAAATGAAGGTGAGCCGAATGCGGATTACAGCATTGATCCTGAAGGCTCAGTAACGCTGGTGGATTTAAGCAGTGGTCCTTTGCAAGCGACAGTCACTCAGATTGATTTCAAGGCATTCAACCAAGGCCAGCCCCGCCATGCAGAGCTGGCCGACAAGGTTCGACTCTCTGCGCCGAATGCAACTGTCGCTCAAGACCTTGAACCGGAATACCTAACGTTTGCTGATAACGGAAAACTCTACGTTGCCCTTCAAGAGAACAATGCGTTGGCAGCGATTGATGTGGCGAGTGCACAAGTGGATGCGATTCTTGGATTAGGCGGGAAGCCTTGGGATAACGCTAAGCTAGATGCGTCAAATAAAGATAAAAACATCGGTAACCTACAAAGCTACGCAATGTTGGAAGGCCTTTACATGCCAGACAGCATCACCAGCTACAGTGTTGATGGCAACACCTACATTGTGACTGCGAATGAAGGTGATGGTCGTGAGTATGGCATCAAAACCACGCAAGAAATGTGTGACGAGAAAGGTTTTGAGTGGGATGGTGATGACTATAAAGGCACCGAAAACTACGCAACAGAAAAAGACTTTTGTATCGCTTATGTCGATGAAGTGCGTGGCAAGAAGTTAGACGTTGATGCTAACCACCCATTAGCTGGTGCATTGAAAGACAACAAGCAACTTGCACGTCTTAAAGTGATTAAGCCACGAGGGACACTCGCTGCTGATCAAAAGGTTCAAGCATTCGGTAGTCGCTCGTTCTCTATTTGGGATGAGTCAGGCGAGTTAGTGTTTGATAGCGGTGATGATTTTGTTCGAATCGTACTTGAGCAAGATCCTGCAAACTTCAACAGCACTAATGATAACAACCAAAGCGGTGACGATCGTAGCGATGATAAAGGGGTAGAGCCTGAAGCCATCGAAGTTGCTGAGATTAACGGCAAGCAGTATGCCTTTATTGGACTTGAGCGCCAAGGTGGCATCATGATTTACGACGTAACGCAGCCTAAGAGCGCAAGTTTCATCAGCTATCTAAATAACCGCAATTTTACTCAGCCTGTATGCACTAAGGTTGATGAAGACGGTGGTTGCGATAACGATACTTATAACTCGAAAGCAGGAGACCTAGGTCCAGAATCAATCAAGTATTTTACTCGTTCTGGTAACCACTTTATTGCGGTTGGCAACGAAGTGAGTGGTAGCACGTCAGTTTACCGCGTTGAGTTTTAATCACGGTTACTGCTTGTAGCTAGACTCAATAAAAACAAAAGCGCCACTACTGAATCAGTAGTGGCGCTTTCTATTTAATTTTCACGAATATATACGTGATAGATTGGCTTCTATGGCTGTTGCTTAGTTGGTGCTAGAGCAATCTCACGGATACATACGTTTTGTGGTTGTTGGTAAGCGAATGATACAGCGCGAGCGATATCGTCAGCTGCCAATACGCCGCCCATGTCTTCTTTCCAAGAGTCGTAACCATCTTTGATTTCTTGAGATGTTGTGTGCGACAGAAGCTCAGTCTCTACAGCACCTGGTGCGATAGTCGTAACACGAACATTTGAAGCTGCTACTTCTTCACGAACGTTTTCAGAGATAGCGTGAACCGCGAACTTAGTACCACAGTAAGCAGCGTGGCTTGGGAATGTTTTCTTACCCGCAATTGAGCTGATGTTGATGATAGTACCTGTGTTACGTTTCATCATCGGAGCAAGTACAGACTGCATGCCGTTTAGAAGACCAATTACGTTCACATCGAACATTGTCTTCCACTCTTGAGCGTCTTGAGTATCGATTTGACCAAGAAGCATTGCACCAGCATTGTTGATAAGCGCATCTACAGGACCAAATTTCTCTTCACCTTGTGCGATTGCCGCGTCAAAAGATGCTTTGTCTGTTACGTCTACTTTCACTGATAGTGAGTTTGGTAGGTTAAGCGCTTCGAGGCGGTCAACACGACGAGCTAAAAGTAGCAGAGGGTGACCTTCATCGCTTAGACGACGAGCGATTGCTTCACCAATACCAGAGCTTGCACCTGTAATTACGATTAGTTTTTTCATTTTATTTCCTCTGTACTTTTATTGCGTCGGTTGGCTACGACGTATTGTTTAAGTGCATTCGAATCAAGTGCTTGTTGCCTTGCTTCGTTGCGATGGAGGTATATTAAGGAAAATAGTATTGTTGATATATAGCGCTTTACTTGAAACACTGTTGCTGTAGTGCAACAATAAAGGTGTTCACTTTATTACTTCATCACTTTTTAAATTTCACAAGTAAGCTGGCGACCATGCTCAATCAAATTAACCTGTCTGACATTCGTTCTTTCGTGCTTATCGCTCGTTTAGGTAACTTCACTAAAGCAGCGGAGGAGCTTGATGTGTCGCGCTCCCACGTGTCACGCCAAGTAAGTAGCCTAGAAAAGCAAATGGGAGTCACTCTGTTTATCCGCACTACTCGAACCTTAAGGCTGACTCACGCGGGGCAAGATCTGTACGCGAGATGTGAACAAGCCTTAGATAATATAGACCAAGCTCTGATTGCTGCAGTGGATGATGTCGAAGAAGTACGTGGCGATATAAAAGTAAACTGTGTCGGTGGTTATCTTGGTGAGGTGATCATCGCGGATCTGGTCAATGAGTTTATGCAGCTCTACCCAGACATCAGCATCAGTCTTGATTTTAGTAGTAACCGAGTCGATCTGATTGAAGACGCTTTCGATATCGCTTTTCGCATGGGGAGCTTAGAAGATGCAGGGTTTATCGCAAGAAAGCTTCTAGACATTGAGATGGGAACACTCGCGAGCCCTGAGTATTTCGCTCGCAAAGGAAAGCCAAATCACCCTAAAGATCTAATCCATCATGATTGCTTAACGGGGTCAGTGCGTAAGTGGAGTTTTCAAGCTTTGGATGACACCAAGAAAACGGTCGATGTGCATGTGACGGGCAGGTTGCAATGCAAAAATGGTCGAGTGTTGGTACAGGGCGCGAAGTCAGGCAACGGAATTATTCGTGTTCCAACCATCTATTGCTTACAAGAACTCAATGACGGACAACTAGAGCAGGTGTTTGATGAGTGGGTGGTGCCGAAAGTGGACTTTTCAGCGATCTACCATCGAGACCGCTATCAACCAAGCCGAATCCGGACCTTCATTGATTTTGTGAAAGGCCGTTTTGAGCAAATGCCAGTCAGTTAAGCGCTGCGTGCTGTCGTCCGTCTTCCTTCTTTTGTCTTCCGTTTTTTGGCAATAGTTGGACTGGCTCGAACTTACATCTCGTCGATTTCGTTTTGTAGGTTTTCCAGCTGGTCTAGAATCAACAAGAACTTCTCACCGAACGGTGTCACTTGGTACTCAACTCTTGGTGGCAGTTCGTTGAACATTTGCTTATCTAAAATCCCGAATTCTACATTTCGCTTCAAACATTCATTCAATACCTTGGTAGATAGCCCTTCTACTGAGCGCACCATTTCACCGGGGCGATTAATGCCATTTGCCAGTAATTGGTAAACCGTTAGCGACCATTTACAGCCGTAGATGGTTTCTACCATGCGAGCTGAGCGCTCGGGTGCTGATTTTCTTGAAAAAAAGTTTTCCTGATTTTTCATAAAGATGTACCAATAAGTACCTACCTAACCGATTTGTACTTACTATTCATAGTGTTAGTTCAAGGCCTAAGATTACCACGTTCACATGACTTAGGAGATAACAAAATGAACTTCACTAAAAATGGTATTGCAGTAGTAATCGGTGGCACAAGTGGTATGGGCTTTGAAACAGCGAAGCAGTTAGTCGCTCAAAACATCCATGTGTTGGTTGTCGGCAATAACCCAACTAAGTTAGATAAAGCGGTGTCAGAACTGCAATCGTTAGGTCATGCTTCAGGCTGGCAAGCTAACCTTTATGATGATGCGAGTGTAGCTAATCTCATTGCGCATCTAGAGTCGCTTGAAGAGGGTATTGGTTACCTTGTTAATGCGGCTGGCTACTTCAACCCTAAAGCGTTTATCG
Source organism: Vibrio sp. OPT20 (assembly GCF_963889365.1). Taxonomy (NCBI): domain Bacteria; kingdom Pseudomonadati; phylum Pseudomonadota; class Gammaproteobacteria; order Vibrionales; family Vibrionaceae; genus Vibrio; species Vibrio sp. OPT20. The sequence goes on from NZ_CAWPOA010000078.1 coordinate 327,984, forward strand.
AGCATCAAGAATCTGATTACGAGCAATACATGCAGCTCAATAAAGCAACCTTCTTCATCACTCAAGCGATAAGCAAATTGATGATCAAGAACGGTGGCGGCAGTGTGGTTAACGTTGGTTCTATGTGGGGTAAGCAAGCAATCAAAGCGACGCCATCTTCTGCCTATTCAATGGCTAAAGCTGGTTTGCACGCCTTAACACAGCACATGGCAATGGAACTGGCTGAGCATAGCATTCGTGTAAATGCGGTGTCTCCAGCTGTGGTTAAAACGCCGATTTACGAATCTTTCATTAAACCTGAAGAAGTGGATCAAGCGCTAGAAGGTTTCAATGCGTTCCACCCGATTGGTCGAGTTGGTTTGCCGAAAGACATCGCCAATAGCATCTCTTTCTTACTGTCAGACAGTGCTGATTGGGTAACGGGTGCAATCTGGGATGTTGATGGCGGTGTGATTGCTGGTCGCAATTAATTAGGATTCTTTTTAGGTGGCTGTCGCGTAGGCAAAATAGCAGCGAGATGGCCTCCTGGATGAGTATTCGCGTAGAATAAAAGCTAGAAAGATAATAAGAATAATTAAAACGATAACAAGAGTAAGGTCGCCATTATGTTCAACATGGACTTTTCAAAGAAACTGGTTATTGAAACCGAATCATTAGACTGGATTGCAAGCCCTGCCAAAGGGGTTTGGCGTAAGCCGCTTGAAAGAGAAGAGAAAGAATCGGGCCACACGACCAGCGTCGTGAAATACGATCCTGAATCTTCATTTTCTGAGCACCCGCACCCGCAAGGTGAAGAGATCTTCGTATTAGAGGGTGTTTTCTCTGATGAAACCGGAGATTTCCCAGCGGGCACTTATATCCGTAATCCGCCGGGTAGTGCGCATTCTCCATCAAGCAAAGATGGCTGCACGATCTTGGTGAAGCTCAACCAGTTTGATGCGAGAGACTTAACTCAGGTTCGTATCAATACTCTAGAAACGGAATGGCTTCCGGGCATCGGTGGCTTACAAGTAATGCCGCTGCATGGCTTTGAGCTCGAAAATGTGGCCTTGGTGAAATGGCCCGTTGGTGAGCGCTTTCAGCCACACCGTCATTTTGGTGGTGAAGAGATCTTTGTGTTGACAGGCACTTTTAAAGATGAACATGGCGTGTATCCAAAACACACTTGGATGCGTAGCCCTCATATGAGCGAGCATTTCCCTTATGTGGAAGAAGAGACGGTTATCCTAGTGAAAACGGGTCACTTGCCATTGGATTAAAGGAATGCTCAATATAAAGATGAGAAAGCCGCATTGTTGTGAACAAGCGGCTTTTTTAGTTTTTATATATGAATTTACTAGTAAGCGACACCAATACGTTGACGTGGGAACTTACCAGCTTCGAGCTCATCAATCATCGCAATCGCGTAGTCGCTGACTGATATTTTGCTGTTGCCATCTTCGTCGGTGAGCAGTTGGTCACCACCTGTGCGGTAGGTTGATAGCTTATCGCCCGGGAAAATTTCTGCTGCAGGGCTAACAAACGTCCAGTTAACCTCGCTGTTTGATTGCTTGAACACTTCAAGAGCTTCACCCTGTGCTAGTGCTTCGTTTTTGTAATCTGCTGGGAAGTCCGGAACGGTCACTAACGGTACGTTTGGCGCCACTTCTAATGAACCTGCACCGCCAACCCAAAGTAGGCGCTCGATACCAATGCTTGGCAGTGTCTCAAGCAGCTTAGTTGCTGTGCTTTTTACGATGTCGTGATTACCCAAAGCACGTCCGCCAATCGAAGTGATTACTGCATCAACGCCGGATAGTGCGGTTGCAAGGCTTGCTGCTTCATCTTGTAAATCAAATGAACGAACCTCAACATTGTTCATTTCTACACGGCTTGCATCTCTTACGACAGCAACCACGTCGTGACCACGAGATTGAGCTTCTTGAGCAATGTGATTACCAATCCAACCTGATGCGCCTAATACTGCAATTCTCATAATGTCTCTCCAATTATCTAATTTATTGAGTCGTTTTCTCGACAGCCATTGCAGTCTAATAGCTCACTAGGTTGCGATAAATATCGTAAAATGATGTAGATTGTATCTATATGGTGATCTAATAAGATTTGATTAGCTAGCAAGTAGTTCAAGGAGAGCGTGATGGATAGGTTGACGGCAATGCGTAGCTTTGTCGAAGTTGCGAATTGTGCCAGTTTCACTCAAGCAGCTGAGCACTTAGATATGAGCCGGTTGCAGGTTTCACGTCATGTTCAAGAGATCGAAGGGTGGCTAAAACAAAGGCTACTGCACAGGACCACTCGTAAGGTAAGTTTGACTGCGGCAGGAGAGATTGCGTTGCAACGTTGCGAAAAAATTCTCCATGAAACCGCAGAGCTAGAAGTCACTTCACTCAATCAAACCGACGATCTTTCAGGGGTAATTCGAATTGCAGCGCCGATTGGCTTAACTCAAAACATGTTGTTGGATGTGGTCGAGCAATTCACAGAGCTTCACCCTAATATCACGGTCGAGTTGTTTGCCTCAGACCGTTTTGCGCAGCTGGTGGATGAAAGAATCGATATTGCGCTTCGTTATACTGACCAACCTGACGATAGCTTGATTGCTCGAAAGCTAATGGAAATTGATTCGGTGGTGTGTGCCTCACAAGACTACCTAGACAAACACGGTGAACCTGAAACGGTTGAAGCGCTTAGACAACACAATTGTTTTCGTCATTTGAGTGTCTCTAAGTGGGATTTTGTTAAGGATAACCAACATTATTCGGTTGAGGTGTCGGGGACTATTAAGGCCAACGATGTTGGGGTGTTAGCTCGCGCCGCACAGCATGGCAAAGGGGTTGTTCGATTACCTTGTGATTTAGCGAATCCGTTGATTGCTGAAGGGAAGCTGAAACGAATTTTGGATGATTTTGTTTCACCGAGTAGTGTGCTTTGGGCGGTGTACTTGTCTCGCAGTTATCAGCTGCCTGTTGTTCGTCAGTTTATTGATTTTGCAGCAGAAGCTTGGTCTAACGATATTAAATCTGAAGACGTTTAAGCTTACATCGCTCCTAACTTGTCTCGTCCTAAAATAGAACCAAATAAATATATAAGCCCATAAATACAAAAATCCGATATCAAAGGTGATATCGGATTTGAACTCAATAATTCAGAGTTCCAGCACGCTCTCCTCTCACGAAGTCTTTACATGTAATGATGTACGGATAATCGGGTATTTATCACCTTATCGTTGATGCTAGGTAAAGGCTGATACAAGCTTTTGGTAATGTCTGATAATACTTGGTCGTAGACTTGCGATACCACAGTAGAGATATCACTGGTTAACTCGTACATGCTATCTGCTGGCTGGGTCGCTTCAGTACTTGATGCGATCTCGGTAAGTGCATGCATCGCACGTGTACAAATGGGTGACCCACTGCTGATAGGGCAGATAATCGATAATTGGTTGAGTTTGCGGTGTGTCTGAGATGCGTAGAATTTGAATCTCGCATACTCCTCAGGCTTCTCCATATCAGGTATGCACATTCTCAGCTTGGTCAAGATCTCCATGCAGTCTAAGATCTGTTGCCAATTCATGTGGTATTCACTACTCATGTCTTCTCGCTCAGACTGGATCAGCCAGATGATCATCACTTCATCCATCAAGAACATGCTGTGGCGAATTGTTTTGCCATGAATCGATTGGTTACGCACCAAGCTGCGGTTTTGCCAGTCGCTGTGCATGGCAATGAGCTTAAGGTGATAGATGCGATACATAGGGCGACTATCAAACGACACATGGGATTGGAGCAATTCAGAGACCTCAAGTATGTTGTCGTAAATCTTATTCACTTTACGAATCGAGTCGCTAGACAATTTATACGCCAGAGCGTAATGCGTTGCAGCGCGATGTTTACGTGATAACAGCAATAGCTCTCTAAGCAAAACTAAGGTTTCGAACCGGTGTGATAGCGCTGTTTCTCTCTTCCTTGAGAAATGATACAGGGCGGAAAGTACTAATAGGGATAAACCCACTGAAATAACTACAAACATATTCTACTCCTAATATCTGTATACCTACTTAGTGGTAGTGCAGACACCGTGCCAAAATATATAATTGTTATATTTCAATTGCTTACGTTTTTGTGGTGATTGTAAATGGTCAACATTGGTGCATGATCTCACCATTTGTGTGAGTGTTTCTCATATTTTGCAGGATTTTTTGAGAGGTTACGCTTTTCTAAGTGATTTGGCTGAGTAGGTTCCGATAACTAGACATACGTCGGCGATCCACCGCTGTCTCGTCTCAAAATACGGAAATTAAAAAGGCCTAATTCTTTAATGCTATTATCTAGAAACAGCATTAAAGAATTAGGCCTTTCAATATTTATTAGCGACCCAATTATCGCCAGGGCTAGACACTGACGATTAAGCGTTATGCAAGCTTAAGGTCGAACTCAGTGCGGTACATAACCATATCTTCAATGGTCAGTACTGGCATGTTGTGCATTTTACCGAAAGCAACGATCTCTGGCGCTTTTGCCATCGTGCCATCTGGGTTGGTTACTTCACACAGTACACCGGCAGATTGAAGACCAGCCATTTGCATAAGATCCACTGTACCTTCTGTGTGGCCGCGACGAGCAAGTACACCACCTTTACGAGCACGCAATGGGAAAACGTGGCCAGGGCGAGCAAGGTCAGTAGGCTTAGCTGTTGGATTTGCAGCTGTCTTGATCGTTGTTACACGGTCAGCGGCAGAAACACCTGTTGTTACACCCACTTTCGCTTCGATAGTTACGGTAAACGCAGTTTGGTTTGCGCTGTTGTTATCAACAACCATAGGTGGAAGTTCAAGTTGGTTCGCTTGCTCGTCAGTTAGACACAGGCACACAATGCCGCTGCATTCGCGGATCATAAGCGCCATTTGAGCATTCGTCAGGTGTTCTACTGAGTAGATGATGTCGCCTTCGTTCTCACGATCTTCATCGTCAAGTAGAAGTACGCCACGACCTTCGCGTAGAGCTTGCAGTGCGTTTTCAACGCGAGTGATTGGTTCGCCAAATTCGGCAAGTAGTGAAGACTGATTCATGGTTAAACTCCTAAAATATCACCAGAATCAGGGCTGTATGAGGGATCTCAACCGAGCACAACAAAGCCTACTCATTACAAGTAGCTTGTACCAATCGTAGTAAACAACTGGTCATTCTAGCTGGTTAAAACCCTTGATAACGGCGTTAGAATTTTTGACTGTAGAATAACTACTTATCGAAAAATTTTGCCTTGTTCTCAAGCGTTTTTCCTGCGCTATCTCTGATCATTTATTTACTGTGATTGGTATTAGCTCATTATGGTTTTATCCAAAACGAAATGCACCCGTCTAAGTTGGAGGCATGAACCCAACTCACGCGGGTACGCCTTTCCAACTTAAACGAGTGTGTTTTCATTCTCTCTCATCCGGACTATGACCGTCGGCTCTGGCATCTCACCAGATCTGCTGACCTCGACGAATCGAGCGCTCGCGGGCTTATCTTTAGATTTTGCTAAGGACATACCGCCGGTGGGGAATTTCGCCCCGCCCTGAGAATAAAAATTAATAATCTGTTTTGCTTTTGAAAGCAGACCAGATGGTAATCCTTTCAATAGTGGATTTAAAGGACTGACAGCAAAGTTTTTAAGATTCTGGCCTTATAATCCGGTAAGTGTTCACTTTATCAGCAGAACACGTCCGGTAGTCTATTAGTGGGATGATGCCTTTGTCTCGTCTGGTTTCAGTGATTTTTGCTATCTCTATGAACATAAATGGATGTTGAACATTATTGGTGCTGGCGTGGCTGTTCACCGAATCAATACTCAAGAGGTCCATTAATCGAATATTGTTACACCATGACGGCTGACTGACCGTTTTGACATAAAATTGATATTGACGATGCTAAGCTGCGATAGCATCCGACCACTTTATCTAAAAGATCTTAGCCATGACTTCTCTGTTCTCTAACAAATCCAAAGGCTTATTACTGCTCGTTCTAAGTTTGTATTCCCTCATACCCTTTTTGATCTTTGGATCTGACTTCGACCTTGGAAGTGCTGTTTTGCCTTTCTATGGAGCCTTCATAACGTTTGTGACTTACTCTGCGGGCAATCAAGGATTCTTGGTAACGCTAGCGATTTTGTCTTTAGTATTGTTCACGGTGAAGTTTTCCAAAGCTAAGTTAGTCAGTCTTTGTCTGCAGCTCGGCTTGTTGTTGGTGCTTAGCTTTGCAGCGAAAACCTTCTTAAAGCATTCCACTGAGAGCCCTCGTCCTTATTCTGAGTATTTGGTGACGCAGGAAGTGGTTGATATGCCAGAAGTGTTTTACGAATTACCATTGGTTGAAAAGAATGCTGCGATTGAGTCTGTACAAGATAAGGTGAGCGAGTGGCGAACGCGTCACTGGTTGGGTGAAACCGACTACTCTTTCCCATCTGGACATATGATCTTTGTCGGTGTGTGTTTGGCGTTCTTTGGTGGTCTTCTCCTAGAGGCGAAACGCTTTTATCTCGTCGGCGGTTTACTGGCTTGGGCTGGTGGTGTCGCCTATAGCCGTGTTTGGCTTGGCATGCATCGACCAGAAGACTTAGCCGGATCTATTGCCTTTGCGGGTTTGATCTATTTATTGGTGCCGCTTATCTCAGAGCAAAAAATAGAACGCTATTTACCTGCATTTTTGAAACAGACTTCTTAGGGATCCTTCCTCACTGCAAAAGAAGGGCTCAGATTAGCAGTACGTAATAAACGCTACTGATTGAGCCCTAGCTCTGCTTGTTTCTTTTTGGTTAGACCTAAGGACACAATTCGGTGTGACTCAATGAGATAGTATCTCAGCTCCTCATCCCTTTCTGGCGTGCTTTCAAACAGCTGAATCCATTTCATACCGCGTGAAGCAAAGTAGGGTGCGGGTTTATAGCCCGGCTCTTCTTTCAGAAAGTCGAAGTTCTGATCGGACGCCTTGAAGATAAACGCAGGCTCATCTTTCGGTCCCCAACCACCAATCGCAAACACCTTGCCACCCACTTTCCAAACGTGCGAGTTATTCCACTGCATCACATAACTGGTTGCAGGCAGCGACTCGCAGAATGAATTGAATTCGTCGTAAGTCATAGAGCGTCCTTTTATCTATTGGGTGTTTGATCTGTGTTGGTTTTCTAAGATGTCTTTTCCGGTCTTTATCGCCAATAACTAGCCAGCTAAACCCTGCCAGATTGCCGTAAAGCCACTGAGAGAACATAGCAGTAATGAACCAATGCGTATCTTCTCTTTAGGGATGCTTTGTGTCGTCATTAACGCCACTTTGTAACCCAACCAAGCAGCAGGCAGCAAAGGTATAGTGATGATCAAGTGGTGTAGCGTGAAGAAGCCAATTGGGATCTGTACTACCAACGAAATGATCGAACTAAACACGAAAAACGCAGAAAGGTTACCACGAAGCTGATTGGCATCTTGGTGTTGGAGTAGCAGTGCCATCGGTGGACCACCAATACCAGAACTGGTGCCAAAGAACCCAGAGAAGAACCCTGCAATACCCATCTTGATTGGGGTTGGTTCGAGCCTGAATGGCAATAGGCTAACAATCACGGCAAATACCACCAATAAGCCTAACCATAATGACAACACGCTCGTTGAAACCATCACCAATAATGCTCCGCCTGCCAATGAGCCCGGAATGCGGCCCAGCAATGCGATTTTTAACCCGCCAATAGAAATGTTTGCACGGTGTTTAAAGGCGTTGAATAAAGAGATAAACAGGCCAACCAAGCAGATAGGCGCAGGTACATAGTCTGGGGAAACCAAAAACAGCAGTGGGGCTGCAACAATAGCCAAACCAAAGCCGATTGCGGTTTGCACAAATGAGCCAGCAAAAATGAGTGCCATTGCGATAAGGACAGTCTGATCTATGTATTCCATAAGCCTGCGGATTAGTTTTAAAGGAGCGAGTGGATACTATAAATTAAAACGAAAAGGATAGTCTTATTATTCAGTGAGGTTTATGCAAATATCGGCCGTTTTAATTGGTGAAATAGTGACTAACAAAAAAGCGAGTGAGTATATCAGGATGTTTCCCTTCAATACTCACTCGCTTTATTGGAACGACTTGTTGTTTACGCTAGTGGGGGAGTCAGCGTTAAACGTTAAGCCATTGCCAATTTCAGTCGCTCAATCGGCTTGTCATTGATTGGTAAATGGATAAGCGCTGCCGCAAATGCAAGTACCACGGTTGACCACCAGATTGGCTCGTAAGAACCGTAGTAATCGTAAATACGACCGCCAACCCAAGCGCCTAAGAAGCTACCCACTTGGTGAGTAAAGAACACCAAACCGTACAACGTTGATAGGTAACGGGCACCGAAGATCTGACGAACTAAGCCAGACGTTAGCGGAACTGTACCCAACCAACAGAATCCAATTGCCGCGCCGAAGATAGCCGCAGTTGACTCAGTTACAGGCAGAGTAACAAACGCACCGATAACCACAGTACGCACTAAGTACAGTGCCGACATTACATGGCGTTTGCTGAACTTGTCGCCCATTACACCCCAGAAGTAAGACCCGAAGATGTTGAAGATGCCAACGTAAGCCAGTGCCATCGCAGCGCTACTCGCCGGTAGGTCTTTGTCTGCTAGGTAGCTAGGTAAGTGCGTTGCGATAAACATTACATGGAAACCACACACGAAGAAGCCCGCGTGAATCAACCAGTAACCTTTGTGAGCAAACGCCTCAGACAACGCTTCTTTTAGCGTTTGGTTCTCTTCAGCTTGCGCTTGTTTGTTTGAGGCTGCTTTAGGCGCTCGCATAAACAGCGCAAAAGAGATCATCAAACAACAAAGTACGCCAAACACTTGCATCGCACTCTGCCAGTCAAATTCGTTCAACATGTATTGCGCGCCCGGAATTACCGCGAACATACCAAATGAACCTGCTGCTGTGGTTAAACCAAATGCCTTAGCTGCGTGCTCTGCAGGTACTACTTTTGCTACGGCACCTAATACGATCACATAGCTCGTCGCACTTAACCCAAGGCCAACGAGTGCGCCTAGTGAAACGTAAAGCATACTCGATTCGGTAGAAATTGAGGTAAGAAGTAAACCCAAACCGTAAGCACATGCACCAGCGATAATGATGCGCCTTGCTCCCCATTTGTCAGCAGCCATACCAACAAAAGGTTGGAACACGCCAAACAATAGGTTTTGTAGCGCAATCGCGAAGCTGAAAAACTCGCGACCTGTACCGAAATGCTCTGAAATTGGCATCATGAAAATGCCGAATGATTGTCTGATCCCTAGACTGATAATAAGTGTGCCGATCCCAAGCCATACCAGTAAAGGAAAACGGAAAATGCTCATTCTAATACTCTTAAATTAATGGTGGTGATGTGAGTGGTCTTGCGCTGACATGTGTTGGTCAGTCATCTCATGGTGATGTTCGTGCTCAGAATGATCATGCGCTGATTGCTGGTGGCAGCCACTGCTCACGGCATGCTGAGCCAAGAGATCAATCAATGGCTGACTGTGATGCACAATAACCAAACTAATGACGAGAAACAGCGTCATTCTGGCCAATTGGGCAAAAAGAGATTGTGAAAACATACGGTGTTGACATGCGCTCAATGTTGTAAGAAGTCGCGCATCATAGTGATGAGTAGGTTATGTATCAAATGACCATTTGTGATGTAGTCTATGCGTTTTATGCATAGATTGTCGCTTGATTGGAATTGGTATAAAACGCGCTCAATAAATAAGAAAACTTGAAGCTCGTTAGTTAATAGCAACAAGTATCTAATTAAGAATGAAAGTATAAATTCAGGTTTATAACTAGCTGTTTAATTTAAGGTTTCACAAAGCTGTAAAAACTAATATACAAACTAATCACTAAGCAACATTGCTCGTTCACTCGACTTATCTGTCAAACATCGTAAATTTGGGCATAAATCGTTTCAAGACTACTGAAACGCGATGTTAAAAGATTCAGGGAGAGTCATTCACATGGATAAAGATCATAACCTTCGCGAAAATTTACTGGCACTGCTCTTAGGTAGCGCACTGGTTTCACTCGGCGTTATCTTTTTCAACCAAGTCGGTTTGCTCACCGGAGGCACGGCTGGTCTAGCGATCTTCATTACCAAAGTAACAGACCTAAGCTTTGGCCAAGTGTTCTTCGCACTTAACTTACCTTTCTATATTTTGTCGGTTGCTCGTATGGGCTGGCGCTTCACCATCAATACGTTTATCGCGGTTTCGATTGTTTCGTTCGCCGTGGATCACTTGTATCACGTGATTCAAATTGCCGAAATTCATACATTGTATGCAGCTTTACTTGGTGGTGGCTTGATTGGTACCGGCATGCTGGTGATTTTCCGTCATAAGATGAGCTTAGGTGGCTTCAACATTCTGGCGTTGTTCTTACAAGAACGTTTTGGAATTCGAGCGGGTAAGGTTCAGATGGCACTAGACTGCACGATTGTTGTGCTTTCTCTGTTCATTGTTGATGTGTCATTGGTTCTCCTGTCTGTGCTTGGTGCGATAGTCACCAACTTGATTCTAGCAATGAATCATAAACCGGGGCGCTATCAACCTGTGGTAAAAGCGGAAGCAGCATAGTTCGGTTCGCTCAAGCACTCGATTCGCATAAACAAAGCGTGATTTGCAGATTACGAAAACAACAAAGCCAGCATCAATTGCTGGCTTTGTTCTATTGAAATAACGGATTCTATGTAGCGATTAACACTTGCCGCAGCTGGCGTTCGGCTTAAGCTCGCAATCAATCACATTGCCTTGTTGATCAAGGGACAAGTTACAGCACTCTTCAAACAAGTTCTTTAGATCCCCGCGGCTTTTCTGAACACGAGACTTAACGGTTGAGTAGCTGATGTTTTGAGCTTCTGCGATCTCTTTCTGGCTTTGGCCTTTAATATCGACCGCAAGCAGTAATGATGAACTTTGTTCTGGCAGTGCTTGAATAAAAGGTTCAATACACAATGAAAGCTTCTGCTTAAATTCAGAGTCGTGGTCTAAATCGGTAAACCACAGATCTTCAGCATCAATTTGGCTATCACGTTGTTGGCGTGCATGCTTACGGTAGAAATCGATGATGGTGTTGTTGGCTAACTGGAACAGCCAAGCCTTAACACTGCTCGCATCTTGGACTTTGTCTAAGTTCTGATAGGTCTTAATCAAGATATCTTGGAGCAAGTCGTCTACATCCGCAGAATTGTTGACCTTTGAATGCAGGAATGACTTTAATGCTTGCTGATACTCGGCCCAAACTTGTTCGAGCTTCAAAGGTGCTCCGTTCAAAGGTACATCAGTTGCACTGTTCATTTACGCAACACTCGTCTTGTAAGAAATCAATCACGCCTTCTAGACACTCATACTCCGCCACGCAGAATAGAGTTCTTCCTTCTCGTCTTTGGCTGATTAGGCCCGCAGACGCCAAGCTTGATATGTGGTGAGACAAGGTGGAACCAGGGATACCTAGCTCTTCTTGTAGGCCGCCAACTGCAATGCCTTGATAGCCAGCTTTAACGACACTCTTATAAATGGTTAGGCGAATAGGGTGCCCCAACTCTTTAAGTGCTTTCGCAACGACTTCTAAGTTCATATTAACTCCTCAAGATTTAATTTCGATGTTAGTCGAAATGTATGTCGAATTCAAATTTAAAAACGGTGGCTGTGTAAGTCATTGAAAAAATGTGTTTTAGAAAATCATTTCGATTTTTATCGAAATAAAGCTTGATCTGGAGCTGTTTATTTCTATAATTCGAGAATATTCGAAATTAAGGGTTGGTTACTTTTCTCATAGAGCCCGACCTTCAATCCAGTTTGGAGTTAATTATGAGCAATGAAATGTTAACAATGCTAAAAGACGCACTTGATATGTTCGCTTTCTTAGCAGTAGAGCTAATTATCCTCTTTTTAGCGATCAGCTACATTGTTGGGATTCTTCAAGAGTTCCTTACACCAGAAAAGATTCAATCTATCCTGAGCTCACGTAATGGTAAGGGTTATGTAGTAGCAGCACTACTGGGGGCAATTACACCTTTCTGTTCATGTTCGACCATTCCTTTCTTAAAAGGATTGCTGCGTGCAAGAGCGGGTTTCGGTCCAATGATGGTGTTCCTATTCGGTAGCCCGCTATTGAACCCAGTGATCATTGGTTTGTTCGTGATTACCTTCGGCTGGCAAGTGGCTGTGTTCTACTTCTTAGTCGCAATGACAGTATCGGTAGTGGCAGGTTACGCACTTGAGAAGCTTGGCTTTGAGCGTTACGTAAAACCTGAAGCGTATGAATCGACAGGTTCTTCTTCAAGCTGTCGCACTAGCTGTGGTGATTCAGCTCCTCAAAAAGCAGCGCCAGCTAAAGCGGAATCTTCATGTGGTACAAGTGCATGTGGTGAACCTGCACCAGTAATGGCTAAAGAGACATCTTGCTGCGATTCTAAAAAAGAAGAGCCACAAGTAACGGTTTCATGCTGTTCAGCGGATGGAAGCGCAACAGCTGAAATCGTAGAGAAGAAAGAACCTAGCCGTTGGATGAGAATTTGGTTCTCAACTTGGAAAGACTTCAAACAAGTTTTCCCTTACCTAATGATGGGTATCGCGATTGGTTCATTCATCTACGGCTTCATTCCTACAGACCTAATTGCACAGTACGCTGGTGAAGGTATGTGGTATGCGATTCCTGTAGCCGCTGTAATTGGTATTCCACTGTACATTCGTGCTGAAGCGGTAATCCCACTAAGTGCTGCTCTAGTTCAGAAAGGTATGGCGTTGGGTTCAGTAATGGCATTAATCATTGGTAGTGCAGGTGCAAGTTTAACGGAAGTTATCCTGCTTAAATCAATCTTCAAGAACCAAATGATTGCAGCATTCCTATTCGTTATCCTAAGCATGGCGATGGGTGCAGGCTTCCTATACAGCTTCATCTTTGGTTAATCAGGTCTGATTTCGAGATAACACCATTGATACCAAACACCTTTGATACCAATAGATAGATAATAAAAAAGAGCTCACATAGTTGAGCTCTTTTTTTGCTTAGGTTGTCCCGTCCTGAAATGTGTTTAACAAAGCATGATTATCAGACTGCGTTTGGCAGCGCAGCCGAAGTACCGTATGCAGCGAAAGCATTGGTGGCTAATACATCGCAGTGATGACGGTTAATGGCATCGCCGTAATTGTTAGTGATTCCGGGGAACTGAAAGCGATACATTGGAATACCATAGCGACGCTCCCTCTGCTGACCGATTCTATCTTTGCTTGTCCATAACAGTCGGTTCTTTGCTGTGTAAGTCATGCCGTGCATTTTATTGAAGTGATCTTCATTACTGCGCATTTGCTCGTATAACTCGATGATGCGCTGCCTAGAAAAGTTCAAAGTCGAGTTCGCCTTAAGTTGCGTTCCCCAACCCGTTAATACCTTTTCCATGAAATCACGGGTAACGAGCCCGGGGCCAGTAAGTAAACCCGCACCTTTACTTCCGCCTGAGGTATTGGCATTACCCACCAAAGTACCGTGTCGGCCAGGCATATAGGTAGTGTAATATTTAGTGGAAGGGGACAAGCGTGGTATTCTCGCTTTGAAAGCCAATGAGCGTTCGTCTTCGGCAAAAACACATACGATCTGTTTGACGTTTTTGCCCAGTAATTTGTAATCCTTGAATGCGTTCATCCCACCGGGAACGGGGTCACACGCAAAGATGTTGACTGGAATATGGCTAAGCTTGGGATCTTTAAGCATTCGGTTCGCCAATTCAAAGCAACTCACACCACCACGACTCCAGCCTACGATGTTAACTTGGCTAATGGGCTTTGTTTGCCGTTCAATCGCAATGTTTTGCTGACGAGCGGCAATCCCTTGTTTTAAGTCTGCAGCTAGAGCTTGTGAATCTTTCAACCAATCTTGATATTTCTGATTGGTTGCGAAAGGCCAAGCGGACTTTTCTGGGCGAGATTCGCTAAGCAGCCCTTTTGCTCTCTTCATGTAGTTATTCTTATCTTGTTGGCTTCCGCGTAAGATATTTAGTACATGACGCATGTTGCTGTCGATGCCTTTGCCCAGCAATGTTCCCTTAATTCCAGAATACGTGTCGTCCTTACCTTGCTTCAACCACTCGTTCTGATTCCCACTGCCAACGCCATCCACTTGAATGTAGTCAATCATGTCTCTGCCCGTTGCATTCTTCGCTAGCGTCGAAATCAATTCGCCAGAAACATAGTTTTTGTGATTGTTGTCTTCTGAGTTTGAGCCTGTACCACAGAAGAATACGGTTAATACGCTCATCCTTTGCCTTTAACACGATTAATTAAGATTGGAATCAGTATAGAAGTGATATGAGAAATTTATAAGATTGAATGAGTTAGAGAGAGGCATTGCTCCGAAAGTTGATGTAATTAGTCTGAAAAAAGTATCGTTATCCAATTTTTGGAGTGCTGTATATCTATAATTTTAAAATTATCATTAATATCTATGTTTCCGTATTGTTAATGTAATGGTGTCAGTATTTTATATTGTTGGTTAATAATTGGACTGTTTTTACATCGATATCTAGTATTTGTATAAGGCCGACCAATCCAATAGCATTCATTAATATTCAGAATGTTACGTTTATTTGACGGTGGAAGTGTCAAAAGTATGGAGTTAATGAATGAGAGATAAATTAAAAATTTACTGTCTTGGGACCCCAATAGTTGATACGGAAAATCGATTTAATATTGCGCAAGTAAGTGATATTGAGCAACTACCAGAGTTGTTAGGTGGTGTGGTTTTTCTAAACAGAGAAGCCAGTGTACAAGATGATTTATTAAGTCAACTTCACGGTTGCAGAAAGTTTTGGTCTTGGAAGATTTATGTATTTGAAACTAGCGCATTGTCAGTTTGTTTATCTGATGGAGTTTTAAATCAAGAGACTATCGAGGAAGAACTGCTCCAACATAGTAGAACGTTGAACAGTGTTTCCGAATCGACGGAGGCTTTAGACCCTTTAATTGGATGGTTAGGGTTAGAGCAAGATCGACGACTAGTCCCTCATCGATCCCTGACTCTGAAATCGATATATTCTTACCCTTTAGTCGACTTATATTATCCAGAGTTGAGTTCTACATATCGTTTTGTTTTGTCAGAAACCAAGCGTGATACGTTTGAATATGATGAGTTGATCAATCGAGTCCGTGTATGTTCTGACTGCGCTAGTGCTTATTTGAATTACATCGAAGTGTGCCCTTCATGTAAAGACATTGATATTACCGAGCGTGTCTCATTACATTGTTTCACCTGTGGTCATGTAGCCGAACAAGGACAATTTAAACGTAACCATAAACTGGAATGCCCTAAATGTTTAACTCAACTTCGTCATATCGGTGTGGATTATGACCGTCCGTTAGAGACTCATTCATGTAACGTTTGTTCTCATTCCTTTTCTGAAGCTGAGACTTTGGCTGTTTGTTTTAGTTGTGATGCCAAGAATGATGTTTCTCAGTTGGTTGTCAGGAAAATCTATTCATTAAAATTAGGTGTGCAGGGCGAGTATATATTTCGTCACGGCGTCAAATTATCTGCTCCAGAGCTGACACTACGCGGCAAAGTAGACAGCGGGTATTTTTCAAACCTCCTTGATTGGGTCAATCGTATCGCTATCCGTCATCAAGAAGAGCATCTTCTCCTAGGTCTGCATCTCCCTGATTTAGCTCAATATGTATCTAAGAATGGAGATGCGAAAATGTTTGCTTTGATCGAGCAAATTACTGAGCGCCTTAACGGTTTGTTTAGAGACTCAGATATTTGTTGTCAGTACAAAAGTGATGTTCTTTTCGTATTTATGCCTAAAGCTAAGATGGAACATATCAATGTTCTGCGTGAAAAAATAGAAGCCCTTTGTCTACTTATTGAAGACGATGATTTTACATTGAATGTGTTTGCTTGGAGCCTTCCTGACCCCATGGTTAAAGAGGACGTAGGGGCGTGGTTAGAGAGTAAAGTCGGCGAAATTTATGCTGTCGAATAGCCTCAATCTTCAACAATATTTTTGGGGGATGTTACTCGAAAATACAGAGCTATGGCTCATGCTGTTTCCCATGATGGTTATTGTTGAACTGCCACTTTTTTTACTCGTGTTAACAGGGATATTTCGTTGGTCTTATTCTGAGAGTGATATTGAGATAACAGAATACCCGAGCATATCCTTCGTCATTACTTGTTATGGCGAAGGGGATGCGATTGAAATTACGATAGACACACTAGTTGAGCAACTGTATCCCGGAAAGATTGAAGTGTTAGCGGTAGTTGATGGTGCAGCTCAGAATGAAGATACTTATCAAGCTGCGATTCGAGGTGAGCAGAGACATCAATCTGTAAAAAATCGAAATGTTCGAGTTATACCCAAGTGGCAAAGGGGAGGAAGAGTATCAACGTTGAATGCTGGTTTAGATAATGCCACCGGCGATTTTGTTATAAATGTTGATGGCGATACTTCTTTTGATAACGATATGGCACTGCAAATGATGAAGCAATTTACTGACAAGAATGTGATTGCTTCAGGTGGTGCGTTGCGTGTAAGAAATTGGCAGGACAACTTACTTACTCGTATGCAGTCTCTAGAATATATGTTGTCTATGCAAGCAGGAAAAACAGGGCTCTCAAATTGGGGAGTGCTAAATAATATTTCTGGAGCCTTTGGTGCATTTAGAAAAAATGTATTAAAACAAGTTGGAGGTTGGGATACGCATACGGCTGAAGATCTCGATTTAACGATGAGGCTTAAGCAATATAAGAAACGCTACCCCAACATTAGATTGGCTTTTACACCAAAGGCTGTAGGGCATACCGATGTTCCTAATACCCTGAAAGGATTGATGCAACAAAGGCTTAGATGGGATGGAGATTTACTGTTTTTGTTTTTGAGGAAGCATAATGAAGGCTTAACCCCTCGTTTGCTTGGCTGGGGGAATTTCATTTTCACTTTAGTTTATGGCGTCTTACAAAATGTATTGCTGCCGATTCTAGTTTCAGTGTTCATGTTTTATATATTTTTGGTGTACCCAATTGATTTTGTTGTTGCATTGGTAATTCTAATTTATTGCGTGTATTTGTTTACCGTAATTCTATTTTTTACTGTTTACATTGGTTTAGTTTCTGAAAGGGAGAAAGAGGATCTAAGAATGGCTAAATGGCTACCCCTATATCCTTTTTATCAGTTTTTTATGCGCTTGATTACTGCGTTCTCCATGGTTAATGAATTATTTAGAAGAAGTCACGAAGAGTCGAGTATGGCTCCTTGGTGGGTATTGAAAAAAGGCAAAAGGTTTTAGCAATGAAAGTAAAATTTCATCTGGATAAAAAAAATAAACCTCAATCGGATGACGGTGTAAAGGTTGCTTACGGACAAGCAAAAAGAGGTGGCTATCGCTTTCGTTGGTATTTGATCTTGAGCTTGGTAATAAGCCCACTTTTATTCGTGGCTTATTTTTTCTTGAAGACAAATTTTCTCGTGATTGCTCCGGCTATTGTTACGTCTTATCCAGTTACTCTGACTGCTAAGGTTGCAGGCGTTGTTGGACCTATTCCGATAGAAGGCGGAACTCGAGTAGAGCAATCCCAGACCGTAATTCAATTGACGAATTTGGAAATTGAGGCTCAAATTGAGTTTATCCATTCTGAGCTATTAGGGTTGGATGTTAACTTACCAAGCGATATAGAAGCATTGCATTTAAACGGTCTTGCAGAAACACGTCGTAACTTAAGCAAAGTACAGGAAATTCAAAAGCGCTATGAAGAATATCGCAGAAAAGGACAAGTATCTGATGTGGACTATGCAAGTATTGTTGGGATGGGCAACTCGCTAAACAATCAATTGAACCAGCAAAAACTTGATTTTCAAAATGCCAAATTGGCAGAGGAGGAGCGGGCGCTAGCTGGACCAGTTAGCCAGGCTAGACGTGCATTGATGAAAGACTTAGCGCTCAAACGTGTGATAGAACAAGGGTTGTCGATAAAGTCTCCTTATACGGGTCACGTCGTTGATATACATGTTGTTGAAGGGCAGCGTGTTTTTGAAGGCGATGAACTGGTAACGATAGCAAAGAATACAGTTCCAAATATTGTTGCTTATCTAGACCCTAAATACTTAGAAGACGCAGTAAAGGGAGCAAATGTCTTGATAAAGTTTCCTAATGGTAGCTCTTTCGAGGCTGAAGTGTCCGATTCAGTAGAAGTTGTTAGTAAATTACCAAGTCAGTTAGTCAGCCCGTTTGAAGGTCAGCCGACGTACTTGAAAGTCGTATTGGACTTTGTTAAAGAGCCGCCAGGAGAGTATTGGGTGGAGGGGATGACAGTTGAAGCTCGTTTTTAGTACGGATGCTAACTGAACAAATGAGTTAAATGGAGCGATGATCGCTCCATTTTTATTTCTACAGATATTGTATTGAATTAGAAGTCTCTTAAATCAAGCTCATTGTTGATCAGCACAACACACTGAGAAGCAAACAGCATGTTTGGACCTAAGCTGATTTTCTCTGTCCCTAAACGCTTCAAGCTGTTGTAGCTTTTCTTCGGCATAGGGATATGGTCAGTTAGAAGGAAACATGGGTTTTCCGCAATCTCTGCATCACGGATAAAGTCGCCTTTCTTATCCATCATGTACAGCTGGTGGTCTTCGGCCAGTTCTTTGACCAACTTTTCAAAGCTCATGGTACGGACAGTGATGCCCGGTTCTACCTGACGTGTCTGTTCTTTTGTCATGCCTTGAGAAGCGTCAACCGCTCTTACTACCGCAGATAACAGTGCAGATTCATGAAAGCCACCAATGTTGGTGATTTCATTTGAATCGAATGTAATGGTACGAGAAAAGTCTTTAGTACTCTCTAGCACAAGGTGCACGGTGACATTCTCGCGGTGAGATTGAGCAACGAAGATCGTGTTCATCAGAGTATGAGCCAGAATCTCAGTATGAGCGTCTTGCCCAACACCTTCTAAGATAAGTTTACTCTCGGTAGGGGCTGCGCGAGCGCGTAATACAAATGAACGCATGGAATGTACCTTGTCAGTATGTGATAAAGCGAAACAGACTTTATCAGCATGAATTGATGAATAACTAAAAATTATGGCGGTATGTAACTCTTTTCTATTAATGAAGTCAAATGGAGTTATGTATAGTACTGACCAGAATAACTATACGTATTAAATAGAGAGCGACCACATTACAAGACGGTAAAGGTTGAAGCGACCCAAGGTTTACATAGATAGTATGCGCAAATTATTAGGTGACTTACATAAGGAAGTAGTCGATGAAGTTACAGAAGATTAATAAAGAAGAATATAGAAAGAAGATGAACCTACTGTTGGTTTCATTGGTTGGGTCACTCGCCTTGTTTGCCATTGTATTCGGCACCATTCTGATCGAATTGTTTGGCTCGGCGACTTCAATTACTGGTGAATCGACAGGGAACTTTCATTTGAACGTACTTGGAGTGATCTTATCTGTCGCCTTGAATGCGTTTATTGCGAGCCGTGTGAAAGGGCATGATTACTTTAAAGAAGCGCTTTATGTGTGGAACCTTAAACAAATTCACAATCAAATCTATCGTAAGCTTAAGCGTATTCAACCAAAAGCTGAGCAAGGTAATCGAGAAGCGTTAACTATCCTTTACTTCTATTACACTACGCAAAAACAGGTATACGACCTAGATAACAATACATTGACGATAAAAACGGTTCAGAAATCGCTAGATAACATAGTGGAGCTGAGTGAAAAGTGGAGTATAGAACTGGATATAGAGGCATTTTCGAAAGATCTAGTCGCAAAATTCTAAGTTATATGCTCTTGATTGTATGAGCTTTAACCTGTGAAAGAGGGTTTTGACGCAAAAGTAGCCGCTTAAGCAACTTTTTTGAATTTTCATTAAAATAGGGGTTGCCATGTTTTCGATGATCTCTATAATGCCGCCTCACTGACACGGTAGACGCCACAAGGCTTCAGCGGTAATCAGTAAGACGGAAAGTTCGAAAGAAAATAATTTTAAAAAGTGTTTGACACTTAAGATTAAATCGCTAGAATTCACGTCCGCTTTCAAGGGTTTCTTTGTAAAAAGAAAGTTTCGATAAGCAAAGCTCTTTAACAATTTAAACCTATCAATCTGTGTGGGCACTCGTTGATGAATATCAAAACGTTTTATGTTCCCTTTTAATTAAGAGAAGTAAAACAGATTCCTCGGAATCAACTTTGGTTTCAATGAACTGAGTGACCAATTCAATTTGGTACAGCCTTGAGCTGTTTGATTTCACTTTTTAAAGTGAAAACCAAAAAGAGCACAGTCAATTCATTATCTTTCTGTTGGAAAGATAATAGCTTTAGAATTACTTTTTGTAGTTTTGAAGTCAGTATTCATTGAGCCGACAAAATCTTA
>NZ_CAWPOA010000079.1:0-325 GCF_963889365.1 Vibrio sp. OPT20
TCGCGTTGGAGGTTGCGCCGATAAGCTTTGATAAATCTGAGTTCATATAGGCTCCTTTCAGAGTCTATATTAGATCATGAATTTAATGGAATTGGTATAAGTAGCGGAATGGACGGGATTGTGGACTTCTGGCAAACCCTTTGTTGGACTCATTCGGCCGAAGGGCAAGACACTTTTCTTGAGATGTAAAAAAGCCCTGCTATTTCTAGCAGGGCTTTTCTAATAATTGGCGGAGTGGACGGGACTCGAACCCGCGACCCCCGGCGTGACAGGCCGGTATTCTAACCAACTGAACTACCACTCCGCAGTGGTCAACTCACTAAGT
>NZ_CAWPOA010000080.1:0-225 GCF_963889365.1 Vibrio sp. OPT20
GGGTGTGTAAGTGCTGCGAGGCATTGAGCTAACCTGTACTAATTGCCCGTGAGGCTTAACCATACAACACCCAAGGGGTTTTGTGGACTCAGATGTACCAGACCTTGAATGAGTTTGAAGAGAAATAACTTTTAAATCAGTTTTCCGAATTTTAAAATTTGCTTGGCGACCATAGCATTGTGGACCCACCTGATTCCATGCCGAACTCAGAAGTGAAACACAATA
>NZ_CAWPOA010000081.1:0-713 GCF_963889365.1 Vibrio sp. OPT20
ATCAGAATGTCACGGTGAATACGTTCCCGGGCCTTGTACACACCGCCCGTCACACCATGGGAGTGGGCTGCAAAAGAAGTGGGTAGTTTAACCTTTCGAGGAGGACGCTCACCACTTTGTGGTTCATGACTGGGGTGAAGTCGTAACAAGGTAGCCCTAGGGGAACCTGGGGCTGGATCACCTCCTTATACGAAGATACCACGATGAGTGTCCACACAGATTGATTAGGTTTAGAAAGTTTAAGAGTAGAAATACTTTTCCAGATGGGGCTATAGCTCAGCTGGGAGAGCGCCTCGCTGGCAGCGAGGAGGTCTGCGGTTCGATCCCGCATAGCTCCACCATCTTTAAGTGTTTTTCTTTGAAAATATTTAAAAATGGTTCATTAGTTTGAATCAAGCTCTTTAACAATTTGGAAAGCTGACTGATTTGATTACTTACGAGTAATTCAAATCAAATTTAAAAGTTCTCAATGTTTATCTTTCATTAGATAAACACAACAAACACATTCAAGTGTCTTGTATTCGAATGATCAGAAATGATTGTTCATTTTTTGATTCTACTTTTTATTAAAAAGTGGAAGCAAAAAGTAAATTGAGTCCGGCAAACAGTCATTAAGAATTAACCCTTCTTGATGACAACCAAAAACCTTGGTTGCTTTTTGTCTTCACTTTTTAAAAGTGAAAGCAAATTTGTATCATACACAAGACCCTTTC
>NZ_CAWPOA010000082.1:0-262 GCF_963889365.1 Vibrio sp. OPT20
GGGAGAGCGCCTGCCTTGCACGCAGGAGGTCTGCGGTTCGATCCCGCATAGCTCCACCATCTTTAAGTGTTTTTATCTGAAAATATTTAAAAATGGTTTCGAAAGAAATCTAGCTCTTTAACAATTTGGAAAGCTGACTGATTTGATTACTTACGAGTAATTCAAATCAAATTTAAAAGTTCTCAATGTTTATCTTTCATTAGATAAACACAACAAACACATTCAAGTGTCTTGTATTCGAATCAATGTTTACATTGATTCA
>NZ_CAWPOA010000083.1:0-235 GCF_963889365.1 Vibrio sp. OPT20
TGGCGGAGTGGACGGGACTCGAACCCGCGACCCCCGGCGTGACAGGCCGGTATTCTAACCAACTGAACTACCACTCCGCAGTGGTCAACTCACTAAGTGAGCGTCCATATCTCCAGGTCGGTCAACCTAAAGATTTAATTTAAAGCCTGGCGATGTCCTACTCTCACATGGGGAAACCCCACACTACCATCGGCGCTATTGTGTTTCACTTCTGAGTTCGGCATGGAATCAGGTG
>NZ_CAWPOA010000084.1:0-57796 GCF_963889365.1 Vibrio sp. OPT20
ATGCTTGGAACAGTTTTTGTGAAGATAAACGCAGAGTCCAATCCCTCTGCTTTAGAGATTGGACTCGATTGGTAAGTTAATTAATGGAACTGGTATTATTAGGAAGCCTAGTCTGACGACTAGGCTTTCGTCGTTTCTGGGGTATGTGTTTTAACTCTTGGCTTTGGCTTCCGTAAAAGGTTGTTTTGGCTAGTAATCGTTGAATCGACGATTGATTAGAAAGCTATGCTAAGCAATAGCCGGGCTTTGCGATCTAACATGACAAATTGATATTAATTAATAAGTTAGCAGGATTTCTCTAAGTGGCTGTGGCTTCTTAATTACTTCTGTTGAGTGATTAAGCCGCGCTTTAAACTTCGGAGTTTTGTTGTGTCTCAGCATTGATTTCGTCTAGAGTCTGAAACTCCGCTGCTATACATTCACTTCTTCAATCTTAAACTAAGCTATCTGATCGTTATTCCTTCAAAAATCTATATAAAGGTTGTCAGTCAGCTCAAATGGATTCTAAACAGCTTGTTTTATAATTGGCTAAAACTACATACGGATAGCTCTAAAGTATCCCTCAGTGTTTTTTAGGAAACCTTGCGGGTGATTTCATGAGGATTTAACCTCATGACTTAAAATCAGTACTTATAAAGCATTAATAGCATTTGAAATCCAATGATCAAGATGTGTGACTTATGGATTGTTCCGAGCTAGGCTGGCCCTATTAAAAATGGACGGTGCTTCGGTCAGCAATAAGCTGGGTGTGGAGAAGGGATTTGGATGGAAGACTTTTACTACCATCTCTAGTGTTTGCTTATTGGTACTGAGGAAGTTATCTAAGGTAAACAGTAGATACAAAAAAGCCGATGCTTGGCATCGGCTTCATGATAGTTGTAACAGTTTAAGCTGGTTGAACGAGAGCGAGTGCCTTACGAGAAACTTCGTGAGCTGCCTTCGTTAAGTTTTGCTTTTCTAGTGCATCAGATAGATATCCGTAATCTGATACGTTTGAGCGAAGTGCTAGTGCTTTCTCGAAGTGGCCTTGTGCTTCTGCCCACTTTTGCTCTCTTAGGTAGAACTGAGCCAATGCGCTGTGTGCTTCGGCATTGCCACCATCTTTACTGATGGCGCGCTCTAGCATCACAACGACTGGGTGGTGATCGGCAAGGTTAAGCTCTGGAAGCAACATGTAGAGCTCATTTGAACCACTCTTCGCAATGTTCTCTTTGATCACAGTAAAGGCTTCTGAGTCAGCTTTACGAGCGATCAGTTGCTTCACAAAGCAGGAAACAAGGTGAGAGCTTTGTTTCTGCTTTCTTGAAAGCTTGTTCCAATGGCTGATTAAACCTTCGCTACCTTGCTGCTGTGCCACATCGTGAAGCAAGCCGCATTGTGCTTTTTGTTCTAACTCAACTTGCTCATCAGCCGTAAGAAGCTTGTTTTTAGCTAGCTTAGGCGTTAACTCTAGTAATGGTTGCCAGAGTTTAAGCTGCATGTAGGTGGCTTTTAATAGGCCAAGTACAGCGGTGTTATTAGGATATGTACCTTTTAAGGTCGAAAGTGTATCGAATGCGGCTTCGTAGTTCGACTCACTGATCTGTTGTTTTGCTTTAGTTAGCTCAACGGCCAGTAGAGAGTCCTCTTGTTGGCTAGCAAGTTCGATGTACTTATCACGCTCACTCGTATTACCTTGTTCATGAGCAGCTTGAGAAGCGACTAAATAGCAAAGTAGAGGCATGTCGTGATGATTAGCCCAACGAGTTACTTTCCTCTCTGCGCCTTTCCAATCACCTTCAAGAAGCTTGATGATGCCTTCATTGGTATAACGACGAGAGCGTTTTAGTTTACGAACACTGAACCAGTTCCAAGTAGTTGAGCTTGCGTACATAAGCTTTTTGAATAGGTACTCCAAGCCGAATAGAGCAGCTAGAAGAGCAATGACAAATATAACCAGTGTTGTCACACTCATCTCAATGGTCTTATTTGCTATCGAGATCAGGACATAACCTTGTTGACCTGAGAACTGGGTACCGACAACTAATCCGGCACCTAGAACGAGAAAAAGAAAAATCCAGCGAATCATTATTTCTCCTCCGTGGTCATAACGGTCACTTCACGACGTAGGCGCTCGCGTATAACATCTGACAACTCATTTTGAGACTCAAGTTTTACAGGGTATTTCACAGAGATATTCTGTTCACTTAACTGTTTAATCGCCTTCTCAAATTCAATCACTGAGTTGTTATCTTGGTTTAGGTACGCTTTCGACCACTCGCTAGCGGTATTAAGTGCTGCATTGTAGACATCACCTTGCTCTTTGTAGACAGCACGAATTGCGGTCTCTAATTTACCCTTGATATTCTCACGTAGGTAGAAGTGTTGCTCAGGAGAGAGTAGAGGGATGACTTCACCATCACGACTACGGAAGGTGATGAAGTTTTCTGAGAAGTCTTTCATCGACGTCATCAGGTTGTTCTGCCAATCATTAATATCTTTTGATACCGCTTTTTTCTCAACAACTGCAGCTTCTGGAAGAATTGCATTGGCAAGCGGTAGCGTATCGACTTGCTGTTGTAGGCTTGTGATGCGTAAAACTAAGCCATCGCGGTCGATAAGAGGGATAGTGCGAAGCTTAGTAATGTCATTGGTCATTGATTGGCGCAGTGATACTAAGCTTGGGTCATTTAGTGCGGCGATACGTTGATCGGCGCTTTCCATTAGTTTGGTTGCGCTAACGGCATCATGCTCAAGGAACAATTTACGACCTGCTAGTTTTACTAGGTAATCGGCCTCAGCAAGCAACCAGTCATTTGGTCGACGGCCTTTAACGTCAGCTACTGCTAACTGCAGGCTTTGAATACTCTTTTGTTGCTGGGATTGCACGACCTGAGTTTTCTCCACTGCGTGAGAAGCTTCTTGGATAGTCTCTTGCTTGATGGTTTGCAGGTCTTTATTTACTGCAGATTGAGTATTTTGCAGTTGTGTTTGAAGAGCAGCGATTTGAGCCGAGTACTCAGCGCTCTTTTGCTGCATTTGAAATGCGATACCGCCACTGAAAATAATAGAAATAGCGATCGCAATAGCGCCTAGTTTGACACCGCGCTTACCTTGCTTTTCTGCTTTCTCGATTTGCTCTTTATGCTCAGCTTGAGGCTGTTCACTTTGAACCGTATTTGACGCAGAGGCATCAAGTTTTTTTTCAGGCTGTTTTGTCTCTGTAGATTCAGCTTTTTCGTTTTCAACAACTACTGGCTGAGTGTCTTGTTTCTTTTCAGGTTCAATATGCTCATTATTTTTTTTGCTTGTCATGCTTATTTCCTGTTTCTAGCTAGGGCCGGAGAGCAGCCAGTAATATTTGGTTCGTAGCACTTTGAGTATTGGTCACGTTCGAGAAACCGAGTTGTTGTGCTCGTTCTACTATGCGCTGGCTTGGGACAAATAGCTGTCTCGTTGAAAGCCAACCCAAATACTCATCAGGGGTAATTGAGCAGAGATACTCCAATTGTTCCTGACTAGTGATGACAACTTTGGACGTTTTTTTGTTTATCCATGTTTGATAGATATTGTGATCGTTAATGGGAATATATTCTCTACGGTAGGTCTCACAATAGGAGACTTGTGCACCTCGATTGAGTAAAGAATCTCTAATGAGCTCACGCCCACCATTTCCACGCAGTATCAAAATGGATTTATTATCTACGCCATTAAGTTCAGTAAGTTTGAGAAGATGTTCACTATCACTCACTTGGGGATAGTTTACTTTTTGTTTACTAACTTTGCTTAAAACGTGCGCAGTTTTTTGACCAACGCCAAGATAAAGCGGCGAAGTTGGCCAAATAGATGAAGTTTTCGAAAGGATGTTTTGGGCAGCGGTCACAGCGTGGTGACTGACTGCAATAATGATATCGCTGTTATTAAGCTGGGTGCTTAAATCCGATGAGTGTGGATTATCAACGATACGAATAAGCGGATGATGGATTGCTTGAATCCCTTCATCCGCTAGTTGTTGGCAAAGCGATTGTCCCTCTGAGCCGGGACGTGTCACCAACACTGTCATAATTATTCTTGGTCAGCGTAGAGCTTGGTTAAGATTTCTCTCGCGCCATCATCCAGCAATTGATTTGCCAGAGTAACGCCAAGCGCTTCTGCATCTTTGCGAAGGCCAGAGATCTCACCACGAACCATTTTAGAACCATCTGGTTCGCCTACTAATGCACGTAGCCAGATATTATCGCCATCTAATAATGAGTAGCTGCCGATAGGAACCTGACAGCCACCTTCTAGGGTAAGGTTCATTGCACGTTCGCACAGTACACGATCAGCCGTGTCTTTATGATTCAGTGGTTTAAGGAGTTTAATCAGACGCTCGTCATCAAGGCGACACTCAATACCAACAGCGCCTTGGCCAACAGCAGGGAGAGACTGCTCTGGTTCGATGAAGCTACGAATACGCTCTTCTAGCTCTAGACGTTTAAGACCTGCAGCAGCCAGTACGATCGCATCGTATTGACCATCATCGAGTTTACCTAGACGAGTACCAACATTGCCGCGCAGTTCTTTGATGATGAGATCTGGGCGGTATTCTAGCAACTGACATTGACGACGCAGGCTACATGTACCCACGACAGCACCTTGTGGTAGCTCGTCGATGTTGTTGTAAGTGTTTGAAACGAAAGCATCACGAGGGTCTTCACGTTCACAGATAGTTACTAGACCTAGACCTTCAGGGAAGTCGACCGGTACATCTTTCATTGAGTGAACGGCTAGGTCAGCACGACCTTCTAGCATGGCGACTTCGAGTTCTTTAACGAACAACCCTTTACCACCCACTTTAGCCAGCGGGGTATCTAGGATGATGTCACCTTTGGTCACCATAGTTACCAACTCAACCTCTAAACCAGGGTGAGCAGCTTGCAGCGCATCCCTTACAAAGTATGCCTGCCAAAGGGCAAGAGGGCTTTTTCTGGTCGCGATACGGATTGGTGCTGAATTTGTCATGGTGTTTCCGATATAGGTTCTGTAATAGGCTAATCCTACCATTGTGAGGCGAAAATTCTTACTGTTTGATCATTCCATGCTTTGATAGCTGAGGGATTTTCATGAGTTCACCAAAATAGTGTGATTGGTATCTCATTTGAAACATGGGCTATTATTAGAAATAGGTAATAAAGAGGACACTACGGCGCCGTGAGTTTAACTTTTTGTCATCAAGGCATTGGCCAGTATGACAAGTTCCTTTGCTTTACCATTAAGGGTAAAAGTGTTAAATTGATCACGTTTTGTTGCTCCTTTCGTTCAGTAACTAAACAGAAGTGCATTTAATCTCAAACCAAGGACTTACCTTGCAGGCTTACACTCAGACTTTGATTCAACGATTAGACAACCTTAATCAGCAGCGCATTGATCGTGCGTTGGCGTTGATGAATGTCCAAGGCCAGCGAGTTTTCAACCTTATTCCTGCACTACTTCACTTCAATCATCCCATGATGCCTGGTTATTATGACCAACAAGTTCCTTTTGGAATTCGTAGCTTCACGCCGAATGAATTCCAAAAGCAATTTGTCTCTGATACCGAATTAACGCTGGGTGGAAAACTCACCGAGGCTGCTGAACCGGCAATCCTGGGCTTGTACACCATGGGCAGTACTTCTTCTATTGGCCAAAGCACTTCAAGTGATCTCGATATCTGGGTGTGTGTTTCTCCGGATATGGATGGCGCATCTCGCGACAGCCTGACCAACAAATGTTTGTTGATTACCGACTGGGCTGAAACCTTAGGGGTTGAAGCTAACTTCTTCTTGATGGATGAACAGCGTTTCCGCTCAAACCATTCTGAAGAGATGACCGGTGATAACTGTGGTTCTTCACAGCACTTATTACTGCTTGATGAGTTCTATCGCTCTGCCGTTCGTTTGGCTGGCCAGCGTTTGTTGTGGCAAATAATTCCGCCAGAAATGGAAGAGTGTTACGACGAGTATGTCCAAGGCCTGTGTCAGGATGGTTATCTTGATTGCTCGCAGTGGATCGATTTCGGCAAGCTGAACCGCATCCCTGCTGAAGAGTACTTTGGTTCAAACCTATGGCAGCTCTATAAGAGTATCGACTCACCGTATAAATCGGTTTTGAAGGCGATCCTGTTAGAAGCTTATTCATGGGAATACCCAAACACCCAACTGCTTAGTATTGATACCAAGCGTCGCTTCTTCGCGGATGAGCCGGATCTGTATGGCATGGATAGCTACTATCTGATGCTCGAGAAGGTAACGCGCTATCTAGAACGCATTAACGACCACACTCGATTGGACTTGGTGAGACGCTGTTTCTACCTTAAGACCCACGAGAAGTTGTCACGAGATGCGGGCATTGGTTCTGTTGCGTGGCGTCGTGAAGCCTTAACTGAGATGACTAAGTCTTGGAATTGGGGACATGAAACCATTGCTGAGCTCGATAACCGCCGTAACTGGAAGGTAGAGCAAGTTAAAGTGGTACACCATGCACTGCTTGATGCCTTGATGCTGAGCTACCGCAATCTGATTCAATTTGCGCGTCGTAACGACATCACTTCGGCAATCAGCCCACAAGATATCAGTATCTTGGCTCGTAAGCTTTACGCTGCGTTTGAGGTGTTGCCGGGTAAAGTGACACTACTGAACCCACAAATCTCTCCTGATCTGCATGAACCAGACTTGAGCTTCATCGAAGTTCGTCAGGGTCAGTCGAATAAAGCCGGTTGGTACTTGTATAAGCAGCCACTGGTAGCGCATCGTATTCTTGGTCAGCCTTCTCTGGAACACCATGAGTACTTGAGTAAGTTGGTTGCTTGGTCGTTTTTTAATGGCTTGATTACCGAGTCGACGCGTTTGCACTCTGTGGTACGTGACGCTCAGATTGATATCGATAAGTTCTACCAAATGGTGAGCGACCTGCGTAATACCTTCTCTTTACGTAAGCGCCGCCCGAGTATGCAAGCTCTGGCGAGCCCGTGTGAAATAAGCCAACTGGCGATGTTCATCAACTTTGAAAGTGACCCAACTTCTGAATTAAGTGGTCGTGCGTTGAAGGTTGATCTTAAGAACGCCGATATCTTCAGTTTTGGTGAAGAAGGTAAGAGTTTAGTCGGAAGTGTTGATCTGGTTTATCGTAACTCTTGGCATGAAGTACGTACGCTTCATTTCCAAGGTGATACTGCAATGCTTGACGCGTTGAAGACGGTACTTGGTAAAATGCACCAAGATGCGTTACCGCCAGAATCGGTCGATGTGTTCTGTTACAGCAAAAACCTGCGTGGTGTGATGCGTAATATGGTGTATCAACTGCTTGCTGAGTGTATCGACTTACGATTGAAACCGATTGAGCCGGAGAAGCGCCGCCGCTTCAAGGCTATTCGTCTGGCAAACAAGATGTTTGGCCTGTTCTTTGAACGTCGTGGCGTTTCGGTGCAGATGCTGGAAAACTCGGTCGATTTCTATCGTAGTATCTCGACGAATAAGCTGAAGGGCTCACCTTTATTGATGCTCGATAAAGAGCAAGAGTATCAGCTACCAGAAGTGGTTGATGGTTTTGCGAGTGAAGGTTTAATTCAATTTTTCTTTGAGGATACCGACAAAGGTTTCAATATTTATGTATTGGACGAGTCGAATCAAGTTGAGGTGTATCACCAATACAGCGGTGAAAAAGATGAGATGATCGCGAGCGTGAATTCTTTCTACACTTCAGTAAAAGATGAGTCGAAGGTGTCATCTAAGTTGATTAATTTCAATCTACCTCAGTACTACCAAATTGTTCATCCTGAAGAAGGTAACTCTTACGTGGTGCCTTACCGTAATGATGCGACTTTAGCTTCTCGGAGCTCAAAGATAGTCAACATCTAGGCTTATTCTCGATCATTGATATTAAGAAAGGAGTGATTGATTCACTCCTTTTTGTTTTTTTACCAATAATTAGACCCAATTGATCTCTTCATCTGCGTGTTTTTCGCATTCTTTTTTGACCATCTCAAACAATTCCATACCCGTCTTTGAGCATGTCCATTTGTCATCAACTAGCTTGAAGTGAAAGCCACCAGATTTAGATGCTAACCAGATCTCACGCATTGGTTCTTGGCGGTTGATGATAATTTGGCTGCGGTTTTCAAACTCCAGCGTCATCACGTTGCCAGTCACTTCGTAATCAACATCTGCCTCTGATTCATCGATAGCTTCTTCGATGTTTTGCATCTGTATATCGACCAGTTGATGAAATTCCGTATCGTTCATCCTTTCTATCCTATTGCTTTTCTTGAGTGTGGTGCGATTATAGGGGGCATTGAGTCAATAATCACGATATGCAAAATGAAAAAATTAATTACCGCTCTGTTTATAGTGTCCGTTATTGGACTTTCTGGTTGTGGTCAAACAGGTCCGTTGTACGATCCTGATGCAGTACAGCAAACTGAACAATCAGAATAAGTGAAAACACGCAGAAATCGTTATTTATAAGGGATAAGAACTTTGGATTACTTCAACTATCAGGAAGATGGCCAGCTTTGGGCTGAGGACGTCGCACTTTCACAACTAGCAGAGCAATATGGTACTCCGTTGTACGTATATTCTCGTGCAACATTAGAACGCCACTGGAATGCGTTTGATTCATCGGTTGGTGAGCATCCACACTTGGTGTGTTATGCCGTTAAAGCTAACTCGAACCTTGGCGTGTTGAATACTTTGGCTCGCATGGGCTCAGGTTTCGACATCGTTTCTGGCGGTGAGCTAGAGCGTGTGGTTGCTGCAGGTGGCGATCCGGCTAAAGTTGTGTTTTCTGGTGTCGGCAAAACAGCCGCTGAAATGAAGCGTGCGCTTGAGTTGAACATAAAATGTTTCAACGTAGAGTCTGAGCCAGAACTGGAGCGACTGAATAAAGTGGCTGGTGAGCTTGGTGTTAAAGCGCCGATTTCACTGCGTATCAACCCAGATGTTGATGCGAACACTCACCCTTACATTTCTACGGGTCTGCGTGATAACAAGTTCGGCATTGCCTTCGACCGTGCTCCTGCAGTTTATGCGTTTGCAAAAACACTCGATAACTTGTCTATCCACGGTATTGATTGCCACATCGGTTCCCAATTAACGGATATCGAACCTTTTATCGATGCCACTGATCGTCTGCTTGCACTGATCGACCAACTACGTGCCAATGATATCAACATCAAGCATCTTGATGTTGGTGGCGGTTTGGGTGTGGTTTACCGAGATGAATTACCACCACAACCTTCAGATTACGCGAAGGCTTTGTTGGCTCGTCTAGACAATCATTCTGATCTAGAGTTGATTTTCGAGCCTGGAAGAGCGATTGCTGCGAACGCTGGTGTATTATTAACTAAAGTTGAGTTCCTGAAGCCAACAGAGCATAAAAACTTTGCCATCATCGATGCGGCAATGAACGATCTGATGCGCCCGGCACTTTACCAAGCTTGGCAGGATATTGTGCCAGTGAGCCCGCGTCAGGGTGAAGCGGTGACTTACGACTTGGTTGGCCCTATCTGTGAGACGGGTGACTTCCTAGGTAAGGATCGTGACCTTGTTCTTGAAGAAGGCGACCTACTGGCCGTTCGTTCTGCAGGTGCTTATGGCTTTGCTATGTCATCTAACTACAACACTCGTTCGCGTGCGGCTGAAGTGATGGTTGATGGCGATAAAACTCATTTGGTTCGTCAGCGTGAAGAGCTTACGAGTCTGTGGGAACTTGAAAACATTCTTCCGGAGTAATTTTAAGCGTTATGCACTTCCACTTTTCTAAAATGCATGGTTTGGGCAATGATTTCATGGTCGTGGACTGCATTACTCAAAATATTTTCTTTTCTCCAGATTTGATCCGTCGTTTGGCGGATCGTCACACTGGTGTGGGCTTTGATCAGCTACTTGTGGTCGAGGCTCCATATGATCCAGAAACCGACTTCCATTACCGCATATTCAATGCGGATGGCAGTGAGGTGGAGCAGTGTGGTAATGGTGCGCGTTGTTTTGCTCGATTCGTTCGCATGAAAGGCTTAACGAATAAGTACAGCATCAACGTGAGCACCAAGAAAGGTAAAATGGTTCTCAAGATTGAAGACAATGACCAGATCACTGTCAACATGGGCATTCCTGAGTTTGAACCTGGCAAAATCCCATTCAAGGCAAAGCAGCCTGAGAAGACGTATATCTTAAGAACGGATGTACATACCTTGTTCTGTGGTGCCGTAAGCATGGGTAACCCGCATGTGGTTACCGTTGTTGATGATGTCGATACTGCAGATGTGGAGACCTTAGGTCCGCTTCTTGAATCACATGAACGCTTCCCTGAGCGTGTTAATGCTGGCTTTATGCAAGTGATTAACCGTGAAGAGGTTCGCTTGCGTGTTTATGAACGCGGTGCGGGTGAAACTCAGGCGTGTGGCAGCGGTGCATGTGGCGCGGTTGCGGTTGGTATCAATCAAGGTTTGCTGGCTGAGAACGTGAAAGTTCGTCTACCTGGTGGTGATTTGCAGATTAGTTGGCAAGGTCCGGGTAAACCTCTGTTTATGACTGGCCCGGCAACCCATGTGTTTGATGGTCAACTTTCTTGCTAATAAACATCCATAACCAATAGATTCATAAAAATAAAGGATAGGTTTTGTCTTACGTTCAAGCCGACGCACTCACCGCAGAAGTGGTCGCGGAATATTTACGTGATAACCCAGATTTTTTCCAAGACAGGAAAGGTTTGGTTGATCGCCTTGCTATCAATAATGTTGAGCAGGGCGCTGTTTCTCTGGTGGAGGTCCAGCTTAAACGCCAACGCCACAGAATCGAAGAGCTAGAGGAAGAAATCACTGGCTTGATGTCGTTGGCAGCGAATAACGATAAAACTTTTTATGAGTTTATGGATCTGCAAGCTCAGGTATTGAAATGCAGTGATTTCATGCAAGTCATTAAGGCGGTTGAACAAAAGGCGATTGAATTAGGTTTGAAAGCTCATATTCGCGTACTGTCTCAGTTGGGCTTTTATCAGCTTAACGGAGAGCGTTATTCGAAGTTTTCATTGAACCATTTCAACGGTAAAGATGCTTATTTAGGGCGCTTGAGAAAAGCAGACAGACAAGATTTGTTTGGTGATTTTCCAGTTCCAGAGCTAGGCTCTTATGTAGTGCTTCCGCTTGCTAAGCAGTCTCCATTGGGCTTGCTCGCCTTTTCTAGCGAAGATGGCGGCCATTTCCAACCCCATATGGATACGCTCTTTTTACGCCATTTAGCGCTTGTTGTTGCTCATTTGGCGGACACCTTACCTTGGCAGATAAATAATGAGCCTAGAGCCCAAAATACCTCTTCCTAACAGCCTTCAAAAGCCACTTTCTCGCTTCTATGAATATCTCAGAAGCGAGAAGGGACTCAGCCTACACACCCAACGCAATTACCGACAACAGCTTGAAACCATGGCCGCTCATTTAGTCACTCTAGGACTGAAAGACTGGGCTCAAGTCGATGCTGCATGGGTAAGGCAACTTGCCAGTAAAGGTATGCGTGAGGGAATGAAAGCGAGCAGCATCGCGACTCGTTTATCTTCATTGCGCAGCTTCTTTGATTTCCTCGTATTGCGTGGCGAGATGTCAGCTAATCCAGCTAAAGGTGTTTCAGCACCTCGTAAACAACGCCCTTTACCTAAAAACCTTGATGTCGATGAAGTGGGTCAACTGCTTGATGTGAATGAGGATGATCCATTATCGATTCGTGATCGAGCGATGATGGAGGTGATGTATGGTGCAGGTTTACGTCTCGCTGAACTGGTTGGCATCAATCTTAAAGATGTGCTGGGCCGGCAAGGCGAAATCCGAGTGATTGGTAAGGGCGACAAAGAACGCAAAGCACCGTTTTCAGGACTGGCTAAAGAGTGGGTCGATAAATGGCTCAAAGTGCGCGGTGATCTTGCTTCTCCTGGAGAAAAGGCCCTGTTTGTGTCCAAGTTAGGGACCCGGATCTCTCATCGCAGTGTGCAAAAGCGCATGGAAGAGTGGGGTAAGAAGCAATCCGTCGCGAGTCATATTAGCCCGCATAAACTGCGTCACTCCTTTGCAACGCACGTGCTTGAATCGAGCCAGAATCTTCGTGCTGTCCAAGAGTTGTTGGGGCACGAAAACATCTCGACAACCCAAATTTATACTCACTTGGACTTCCAACACTTAGCTCAAGCGTACGATGAGGCTCACCCTCGAGCGCGTAAGAAGAATAAAGATTAGATTAAAGGTTTTACTATGCGAATTTATCGAGGGTTAAAGCCCATCAAAGCCATGACCTTTGACTTGGATGACACCCTGTATGACAACTGGCCTGTAATCATGAAGGTAGAAAAAGAGATGGCGCAGTGGCTTTACCAAAAGCACCCAGTGTCGGCTTCTTTATCGCTTGAAGAGTGGCAGGGCATTAAGCAGCAAGTCGCCTCTGAAAACCCAGCTTTAAAGCATGATGTTACCGTTTGGCGTGAAACACAGATTAAGAGTGGCTTACTGCAGTTGGGCTACTCTCAGCAGCAAGCTGAACAGGCGGCTCGTGAGGGGATAGAACATGCTTTGTGGTTGCGCAATCAAGTCGATGTTCCTCAAGAAACGCATCGAGTGATGGCAGAACTTAGCCAACGCATTCCTTTGGTTGCGATTACCAATGGCAATGTCGATCCACATAAAATTGGTTTAGGGCAGTATTTTCAACGAATTCTTAAAGCTGGCCCAAACGGTAGAGCAAAACCCTACCCAGATATGTTTGATAAAGCGCAGCAATACTTAGATGTTGATGCCATCAACATTCTTCATGTCGGCGATCATCTTAGAACGGATGTTTACGGAGCTAAGCAAAATGGCTTCCAAGCATGCTGGTTTAATGACATTGGTTCCAATTTATACCTCTCTTCGAAGGCGAGTGTGCTGCCTGATGTTGAAATAGAGCAACTTAGCGATCTTATGCGACTAATTTAAAGACCTCTGTAAGCTTATTGTGTCGCATTTATGATATTGAATTGTTACATTAGTCGCAATTAAATGCCTGTTTAGGCTAGGATAATTGGCGACTACTTTTTATCGATTCATTTCAGTCATAGCAGTGGTTGCGGGTTCTTCACTTCACTCTATTTCGATCAAGGGTTGGCATGCAAACATTTACATTTCTCGCAAATACTGAGGAGCTATTTAAATCTCAATTTGATCAGCGAGAGTGGTGTGACAGCAAACAATATCTTATTCAACTTTTCTCTGCCCAATCTTCTGATGTGGCTCGTCGAATCGCGAGCGTTGCTCTCAATCGCCTAAGCAATGCCACCTTAATTGGCCAGAGTGCTCGTCATGTTATCTGTGACAATTGTCTTGAGAGTAGTTGTACCTTAATCATTATTAGTGAGTTTAATGAAACCCGTTTAACCTCCGCGGTTCAGCCTTTTACTGGCAACCCAAACCAAGACAGCCAAGAGCTCGCTTCTCAACTCGACCTCTCGAAAGATGCCAAAACGGTCATCAGCCTATGTGATCAGGTTGAAGGTCGTGATTACCCTATCTATAGCGCCTTTGAAAACCTACCCTATACATTGCCTGTTGCTGGTGGCTTGTGTCATGATAATGAATACGGGCGTTGGGTTATGCATAACGAACAGACCTACCAACACGCTTGCGTGGCGGTGGCTCTGACTAACCCAAGATTGAAGGTTTGGTCGGACGCGTACTCTGAGTGGAACCCGATTGGGATGAAGCTACGAGTCACACATGCAGTCGGAAATCGCTTATACGCGTTGAACGACAAGCCGGCTATTGACGTATTCAAACATTATCTTGCTGATGGTAAAGATCTCCCTTTCAGTCAGTTGATGAGCTTTCCGCTTTATCGAGAGCTTGGCAGAAAGAAGGGCATATCGACACCGCTGCGCATTAATGATGATGGCAGTATCGAGTTTGATAGTCCTTGGCATGTCGGCGAAGAGGCACAGTTTTGTTATAACCATCCTTCTTTGACCGCAGAAAAAGTGCGTCACGGCGCTGAGATGCTTGCCATGCATCAGCCGGAATCGGTGATCATCTATAACTGCGTCTCTCGACTTGAATTCATCGACAGTAAACTTGAGCTCAAGCCATTCGAGGGGATAGTAAACGCGTGCGGCGCATACTGCATGGGCGAGCTATACCGCAACGACGATCGCCAAGAAATACTGCATCACAGCCTCACCTATATTGCGATGAGAGAGTCGGACGAGATTAATGAGTTTCGTTGTGAATATTTCCAGCGTGACTCAACGGTATCGCCACTGCTTAATCTCGTCAGAAATGCGGTGGCTGATCTCGACAGTATGAACACGCAGATGGAGAAAAAACTTCATCAACAGGCGCGTCGTTTAACCGAAAGCTACCGTATTGATTCTCGCACCGGGCTACCCAACCGTATCGTCTTAAAAGAGCGCCTCAATACGATTCTCTTCAGTGAGCACTTACTGACGTTAAAGCTGACTAATTTCCATCAAGTTAACGAGAAGTATGGTTACCAAGTGGGTGACCAGTTGTTACTTGATTTATCTAATCATTTTGTCGAGCGATTACACCTTAGTGTGGCTAAGGAATCTCAGGTGAAAGTAGAGCTGTTCAGCATTGGTGTCGGCGAATGGGCGATCATTTTTAACGCCAATGTTGGCAGCGATAAGATAGAACAACGTTTCGTTGAGTTTGCTGACGATATTGAGCACATCAATTTTGAGCCGTATGGCTTGGCTGATATTGATTATCTGTCAGTTTCTCTGTGTGGCGGCTTCGCTAGTCGTTGCGATTTCCTAACTGATAGCGGTGATGAGATCTTATTGAAAGCGATCGAAGCTCGACGTTATGGGGTCAGGAATAACACTCACATCACCAATGCTAAAGACATTCAGGTGAGTGAAGAAGATCGTAAAGAGCAACTAGGTTGGCTGAGCTGTGTAAGTCGTACGATTTTAGATCAGAACATCATCACTTATTCCCAGCCAATTGTGGCATCCGGTACTCACGAAATGATTGGCCAAGAGTGCTTGGTCAGAATCATGGAGTCAGACGGTACCATTGTGCCACCAGGTAAGTTCTTACCTATCATTGCCGACACGCACCTTTACACTCGCCTCAGCCGACACATGATTAAGAACACCATAGGTTATATGGCGGATAAGCAAAGCCCATTTTCTATCAACCTATCCCCGCAAGATTTGTTGAGCGACAAGACGCTTGAGGTGCTCGAGACCGCCATCAGTGCTATGAACGATCCCACTCGACTTGGCCTAGAGGTTCTCGAGTCTGAGCAGATTAAAGATTATGGTCGCATGATTGAGGTGTGTGATCACTTCCGTGCTCTCGGGGCGAGAATCATTGTTGATGACTTTGGGTCTGGCTATTCCAATATTGATGAGATCATTAAGCTTGAGCCGCAGATTATCAAACTCGACGGTAGTCTGATTCGCAACATCGACAAAGACCAAAAGCAAAGAAATATTGCCTCTCAGTTGGTTCGCTTATGTCAGGTGTTTAATGCGCAAACCGTCGCTGAATTTGTCCATAACCAACAGGTTTGTGAGATAGCAGAGCAAATGGGTGTCGATTATCTGCAAGGTTATTACTTTGGTGAGCCTAAGCGACTGTTTTAGTTGTTAAAGCTTTCCGTATCCTATTGTGACTTGCTTTAAAAAGTGTTCTGCCGCTATTGGTGACTGTTTTAAGTGGAATCAATGATGTCTAACTAACGTCACAATATTTATAAGACGATCGTAAGTATTCCGTGCAAGCCTTATCTATAATAAGCACAATAACCAATCATTAACGTAACGATTAATGTGAATATGCAATCGACCTCTCTCCTGATACAAGATATAGAGCAAACCCAGCGTGAATTGCAAAAGATAGATTTTCATCAACATGAAGACCTACTGATTCAGGTGTTTTCTTCTTTCGAGAAAGGTTCGGTTTTGGCTGCCTGCCAAGTGATTCAAGCGACTTTTCCTAATGCTATGCTGATTGGCTGTAGTGCAAACCACTACATCAGCCAAGGCGTCATCCTGCATCAAGGTCTCTATCTTATTGTTACCCGCTTCGATGCGACCTCTTATACTTGTGGCGTTGTCGAATACAGCAAGCAACCACTATTAGATAGTCAATCGATGTGGCAGCAGCTTGAGTGCAATACCAATACTCAAAGTATCATCTGTTTCGCCGATCGTTTGCAGATAAACAACCGAGATTTATTTTCAGCGTTTGAACAATCGAGATATTCATTACCGATCTGCGGAGGTGCATCGACCATCACAGATAATGGGCGATGGGTAATGCTAGATGGCATTTGCTATGAGAATGCCTATGTGATGTTGGCGCTGCACAGCGTTGAGCTCGCAACCACCAAGGGTTATTACACCGAGTGGAATCCTATTGGCCGCACCTTCCGTGTCACTGGTGCTCAAGATAACCGGTTAGCTGAATTGGATGGTATGCCTGTTCGCGATCTTTATAATCGCTACCTTGCTGATGGCCTCGAAGTACCTTTCGAGCAACTGCATAATTTCCCCTTGATGGTCGGTGACCCGAAAGAGCAAAACATTCACTTGCCACTCAAGGTGAGAGAATGTGGAGAGATAGAATTTAGTGGTCATTTTCAGATTGGTGATGAGGTCAGGTTTTGTTACGACCATCCTTCACTGACCTTGGAGCAGATCCGACTCGGTGTTCAACAGATTGCCTCTCATAAACCGGAGCAGTTTTTTATCTACAACTGCACCTCTCGTATCGATTTTATTGATGGTAACCAAGAAGTAGAAGTCTTCCAGAAGCTCGCAGACACCTATGGTGTGTACTGCATGGGAGAACTCTATCAAGAGCGTGGCCAACAACGAATCCTGCATCATAGCCTCACGTATCTCGCGCTTAGAGAAGGTGAAGGCAAGGCTGTACAGCCATTAGAGACACAACCCGCGACCAATATATCACCTCTGTTTTCATTGATTCGAAATGCACTGCTTGATGTTGATGACATGAACAACAGCATGGCGAGTAAGATTCAGCAACAAGCGACCGCATTGACGGCGAGCTACCGAATTGATCGTCGCACTGGGCTACCCAATAGAAGTGTACTGCGTGAGAAGCTGTCACAAATGAGCTCTGACAGTCATTTGTTGGCTTTGAAGGTCACCACATTTGGTCAAATCAATGAGAAGTATGGTTATCGAGTCGGTGACAAACTTCTGCATGATCTGAGTGATTACTTTCAGAAAGCGCTGTGGCAGTTTTTTGATGAGGGTTGCCAGCTCTACAGTATTGGTATTGGTGAGTGGGCGGTGGTGTTTAATAGTTGGGCCAGCCAAGAACACATTCATCAGCGTTTCTCTGAATTTTCAGACCAAACCGAGCATGTCAATTTTGAGCCGATGGGGCTACCCGATATCGATTATCTTTCGGTTTCAATTTGTGCGGGTGTTGCGAGTCGTCGAGATTTTCCTGCGACCTCGATTGATGACTTGTTACTGAAAGCGATTGAAGCTCGACGCAGTGCGGTGAGCCAGAATAAACATCTGGTGAGTGCCAAGACGTTAATTCAACTGGAGAAGCATCGCCAAGAGCAACTCGGCTGGCTATCGTGTGTGAGCCGCGCAGTGCTCAATCAAAATATTGTTGCGTGCTCTCAACCTATTGTATCGGCGCATAGCCATCAGGTAGAAAGCTAT
This sequence comes from Vibrio sp. OPT20, assembly GCF_963889365.1. Lineage (NCBI taxonomy): Bacteria > Pseudomonadati > Pseudomonadota > Gammaproteobacteria > Vibrionales > Vibrionaceae > Vibrio > Vibrio sp. OPT20. The sequence continues at coordinate 17,680 of NZ_CAWPOA010000084.1, forward strand.
GAGTGCTTAGTTCGAATTGAAGAGGATGGTCAGTTGATTGCGCCGGGTAAGTTCTTGCCAATCATTGAAGGAACTCATCTCTATACGCGTTTAAGTCGCCAGATGATAACGCGCACCTTTGATTTTATGAGTCAGAGAACCGATTCGTTCTCAATTAACTTGGCGCCACAAGATTTCAGCAATGAGAAAACCATTCTTCACCTTGAACAAGCCATCAAAAAAATCAGTCACCCACAGCGTATTGGTTTAGAAGTGTTGGAAACCGAGCAAATTCAGGATTACGGTCGCTTGATCGAGGTGTGTAATCACTTCCGAGATCTTGGTGTGAATATTATTGTCGATGACTTTGGTTCAGGCTATTCGAACATTGATGAGATCTTGAAACTGGAACCACAAGTGATAAAGCTTGATGGCAGTTTAATTCGCAATATCGATAAGGATAAAAAGCAACGCAAAATAGCCCAACAGCTGGTGAGCTTATGTCAGATTCTGAATGCTAAGACGGTGGCGGAGTTCGTACATAATGAACAGGTGTGTCGTATCGCAGAAGACATGGGCGTCGATTACCTGCAAGGGTATTACTTTGGTCAACCTCAGCGTTTGTTTTGATGGAGCGAGAGTTTCACGTGAAACACTGGTTGGTTCAATAACGAAAGTACAATGTAAAAAGGGTGAGCTTATGGCTCACCCTTTTTGTTTTTAGTATCTGTCCCGTCCTGAAATGTGCTTATTGCCTTCTCGCGCTCCTGCTTGATCTATTTGAGAGCGTGGCCACATTTGTCGGCGTGGAATACTTTTAGATACTGTTGGTAGTAGTCATCAATGAGCTTGGCAGGTTCGCTTTCACCTAAAGATTTGAGTAACTCAATACCCACTTCGCAAGTACACAGATGACCACTGTCTTGATTGCGGCGCAAGGTGTAAGAGGATTCGCTGGTGATGTCGAGGTGAACTTGTGGGACAGCTTGTAACCACGAGCTCTTGTTAAGCATCTTCTTCGCTTCTTGCCATGTGCCATCCAAGATGACGAATAGCGGTTTTCGACTCATGGCTTGGGTCATTACTGCTTGCTGACACTCGATGCTTTTATCACTCGGGAACAAAAGAAACGGTTGTCGTGTTTCATCTTCAAGCAGCGCCACTAGCTCAGCTGGTGGTGTTTTCCTTTGCCATATCAAGGACTGACACTGCTCAAGGGATTGCTCAAGCAACTTTCCGGTGTTGGTGTCTCGCGACAGTTCATTCTCATGAGTCAGTAGTACAAGTTCGGTTTGGCTTTCAACCGTCGGTATAAGATGACAAACGCACTGGTGAGTGAAGCCACAACCATGGCAAGCTTGTTGATTACTCATCTTTACAGCTTAACTCCACTTTGTGCAGGTGATACACCATCAGCAAACAAAACCACGTCGCTGATATCAACATCATCTGCAACTGGAGCGACACTTGGGTTGAGTGGGTAGCTCACACCAGAGTATGACAGTGTGTGTTTTGCAGGTGTTGCACCGCCGCCACTGACATTGAAGATCAGATCCTGCCAGCCGTGGTTTTGCGATTTACCTAAGCGTATGTCTCCCTTAACCAGTGTCACTCGGCTATTGAAGCGCCAGTTATCTTGATGGTTTTCGAAAATTAGCAGTGTACAGCCACCAGAACCACACCAATCGAGCTGGGCAAACAGTTCTTCCTTACCATCGCCATTTAAGTCGTAGGTTAACCAGCGGTACTTAGTATTGTCTGGTGAGGTGTTATTGATCTTAAAGTATTCGCGGATCGCTTGGTCGACTTTTTGATCAAGTTGATCACTGGAGTTCACCTGCTTTGCGGTTAGATCAACGTTAGCGGTGGTGTTGACTTGCGCTTGTGCACTCTTAGCTTCGAATAGCACCAGACCGCCATTGGCAATCGGGTAGACAACGTTGCCCACTTTCTCTTTTTCAGCGACCAGCTTGCCGTTATCGAGCGTGAAGATGCGCTCGGAGATTAAATACTGTTGCTGGTGGCGAGTCATAACCACTTGTACCTGGTTTTGGTTCAGTTGCTGCCAGAAGCCTTGTTCAACAATAGAAGGGTCTCCATTGCTGTACGAGTATGTCGTAATGGCGCTGTGGTCATCGTTGAGCTCAAGGTTGATAGAGAATCCAGTGTTCTGCGTTGAGCTAGCGAAGTAGAGTCCGCTCCAGTCCAATGTTGGATCTTGGTTAGAGACCGTTGCACAGCCATTATAGTTACTGTCATTGAGGTTAAGCTTGGCGTGCCATCCATAGATAGAATCGCTCATGCCGTCGCTGCAACTCTCTTTTGTAAGGTTGAGTTTGCCTTGCGCTGCTTTACCTTCTAATTGGTAATCACGACTGCTTGGTGTGGTGCGGCTTGATTCAATATCGAGGATCTGTGGCTGTTCGCCCATCTTAGTGTATTTGAGCTGGTCCTTATCGAAGCTTGCTGACCAGAAAGGTTCATTGCCGAATACACGTGTTGAGCGCAGGGGTTGGTCACAACGATCAGGGTTTTCCGCGGTGAGGATATTCACTTGATCAACCACGAAACGTGCCGTGAAATCTGCGTTATACCCTGTTTGGCTCGGTACGGTTAGATGACCAATCAGCTCGCCGTATAAGGCTTGGTAAGGTCTCGTTGAGAGCCCTTGCGCTTCTAATGCGAGTTCTGGTGTTAAATCTAACCAGTATTGTTGTTGGCTACCGCAAGGGGTGAAGGTTCGGCTTTCATGGCCAACCACTACCTGACCACGCATGATGAAGGTTTGCGGTTGAATGCTTAGTGGCTCATCCAAGGTTGCTGGAGGCAGTTCAGGTTGTTGCGGCGTATCAGGTGCCGTAACACAGCCTTGTAGAGCGAATGCGACTAGCCATGTCACTGGGTTTTTCATTACCTTCATGTTATATCTTCCTCGGAGCAACCGTTAATTGGATTTATTATGGCATATTGGTTATTTAAAACAGAACCCGACACCTTCTCTATTCAGACTCTGAGAGTACAAAAAACCTCTTGTTGGGAGGGTGTACGCAACTATCAGGCTCGAAACATGATGCGCGATGACGTTAAGCTTGGAGACCTGGTGATGATATACCATTCATCATGTAAGAAAGTTGGCGTAGCGGGGATCGCTAAAGTAACCAGAGAAGCCTACCCAGACCATTTTCAATTCGATCCAGAAAGTGATTACTACGATGCCAAGTCTTCGCCAGACAACCCGCGCTGGATAATGGTGGATGTCGAGTTTGTGCGAGTGACTGAGCGCTTAATTCCTTTGGCAACGCTTAAAGCGATGTCTGAGCTAGCAGAAATGCCGTTGGTTAAACGGGGCAATCGCTTATCCATCATGCCGGTTACAGAGCAAGAGTGGCAGGCGATCTTAAGCAAAGAAGTGCTAGGTTCTCGTTAGCGTTAGAGAGAGCTTTTTACGTAAGGTTCAAAAAAGGCAGCCATTGGCTGCCTTTTTATTTATTCAGATCTCTTCGACGAGACGAGGTTAGAGCAGGTGCTTTTCTAGGTAGTGAGCAACGGCGTCGTCTGCGCTGCTACCAATCACTTCATTGTCTGGTAAAGCTTTAAATACTTTCTCATGCGATGTACCCATCACTAAGCCTTTGCCTGCCATAGCCAGCATCTCGGCATCGTTCATTCCGTCACCAAAGGCAACACAGTTATCCAGTGTCAGGTTCAGTGATTTCGCAACAGCGTCTAGGGCGTGGCCTTTAGAGACTTCAGCGGCCATCACTTCCAGACACCAAGGTGTAGAGAAGGCGATGTTCAGTTTGTCGCCAAAAGCATCTCTTAGCTTTTGTTCAAACGTGACGAGATATTCGTGGTCCTGTTCTGGGTGAGTGAAAAAGACTTTCGCAATACCTTCGCTTGGTGCATTTTCTGCTTCAAAGCGCTTGTAGCTAAAGCCAGACTCACTGTGGAATTTTGCCAGCATTTCGTCTTCACGGTCCAGTAGCCAATCTTCATTCTGGTACATGTGAATAAAGAGATTTGGATCTTGGCGAACAATATCGATAACAGGTTGAACGAGTTCCTGAGGCACGTTCTGGCTATACATCAGTTGATCGTTCTGGTCATGCACGCGTGCACCGTTTGAAGTGATCATGTACGCCGGAATACCTGCGATCTGACGAATACCCGCCACATCGACGTGGTGGCGACCCGTAGCGAAGATAAAGGTATAACCTTGGTCGTGTAATTTCTTAAGTGTTAGCTTGGTAAAGTCGCTTAGCTGATGGTTGGGAGCCAAAAGCGTACCATCTAAATCAGAAGCAACAATTTTCACGGAATCTTTTAGTGCAGGAATACTCATTTAACCCTCATTGCAAAAATGCTTAACCAATATCGACGCTAGCCAACGCTAGAATCGTTTTAACTACAATATCTCTAGGTAGAAATTGTATGCCAATTTCATGCAAGAAAAGAGGGCAAAGCTCACTTACTTCTCTTCCTCTTTAGCGCTTACGTTCTTGGTCGGTTACTCAGCTTATTCGCTTATTAGTTTATTCGCTCTAGGCAAAAAACTGATTGATAGCATTCAGTGTTTGATTGCGATATTCGTCTTTTTCAAACAGCACCTCATGCTTAGACCCTTCAATGGCCTTAAACTGGCAGGCTGAGTTGGTTTTCTTCAGTTTATTGATGAACTTCACTTGAGCGCTGTTGCTGACAATCTTCTCCTCACCAGCTTGAATCAATAGCAGTGGGATCTTGATTTGACGAGTTTGTTGTATCGCCTGCTTGGCTGCCATTAACCCTTGCCATACCCAGCGAGTGCTTGGTCCGCCAACCTGCAAAGAAGGGGATCCGTCATACAAGCAACGGAACCAGTGATAGCGTACCTTGCTGTGGCTGAGTAAGTTATTTTCGAAGGGCTTAGAGTAGTACGCTTGCTGCCCCGGGGCATAAGTCGGCTTAGCATAGAAAGCGGTGAGTACTTGTCCAACGACCATCGCGATGGGCTTGAAGTACCATTCAGTCTTAATCCCAAACATCGGAGCGCACAGAGTAACTTTGTCAAACGGGTGATCGGGATGAGTTTGTAGATAGCGAGTGGCTATGGTGCTGCCCATTGAGTGTGCCAGTAGGTAGCGATTGGCGTATCGGCTTAGGTCAAAACTGGCAATGACGTCAGACATGTCTGAGGCGTAATCATCAAACTCATGAATGTGACCAATGTCAGAGTCTGTTACCATACGTTCCGACTGGCCTTGACCTTGGTGGTCAAATGAATAAACGTCATAGCCTTGCTGATAAAAATCATAAAAGAGTTCTTGGTATTTTAAGCAACACTCAATGCGGCCATTTGAAATAACAATGGCTTTGGTGTGCGTTGGTGAGGTTAGGCTACACCAGTACAGCTTCTTTTTACCTGATGATGTGACATACCCATCTTTACGTTGTTGCCAAAGGGCAGGGATCGGGTGTTTAATCGCTTGCTCGAACTCAGGTTCTTGCGTGTACGAAAATGGGGCGGCACTGTGGTTTTCCATGGGAAATTACCTGAACTGATGCATGTGAGAGCTTTATCGCTACTAATGTTGTTAGATTAAAGAACTAGTAAGGAAATGCAAATGGATACTCATGTTTGGCTTGCTTATGTCGTCACGGCGATATTGTTTAGTTTGGCTCCGGGCTCAGGTACCGTTAACTCAATCAGCAATGGGTTAAGTTATGGCACCAAAAAGTCACTTGCGTCGATCGCCGGCTTACAGCTCGGTCTTGCATTCCACATCATGCTGGTGGGTGCAGGTATTGGTGCTCTGGTGGCTCAATCTGCGTTGGCGTTCACCATCATCAAATGGGTAGGCGTGGTTTACCTTGTTTGGTTGGGTATTCAAAAATGGCGTGATAATTCTAGCTTGGTGGCTTCAGAAGAAAGCTCAACGCTATCGAGTGGTAAGCTGCTTAGAAATGCCGTGCTTATCAATCTAACTAACCCAAAATCTATCGTGTTTTTGGTGGCTTTGTTTCCTCAATTCATCGATCCTACACAACCGCAAGCACCGCAGTTATTAGTGCTAGGAGTTACAACAGTATTCATTGATAGTGTTGTTATGTTGGGCTACACCTCATTAGCTTCACAAATGGGACGTTTTATTCGTTCTGATCGTATAATGAGTAAGATAAATAAAATATTTGGTGGTATGTTCATGGGTTGCGGTGCCTTGCTTGCTGCCGCTAAAGCTTAGTAAAGCAATACAGTTATAGATAAATCAATAGAGTTATAGATAAATGACCGCTACCTACGTTGCTCGACAACCTATCTTAAACCGTAACAAGAACACGCTTGGTTATGAGCTGTTGTTTCGCGACGGAGAAAGGAATGCCTACCCAGCGCATATTGAGTCTAATCGAGCAACGTATCGTCTGATTGTTGAGAACTTCTTATCGGTTGGGCATAACCCTTCGATTCCATCTTCGCGCTGTTTTATTAATTTCCCTCATCAAAGCTTGATTCGTCGACTTCCTTTAGGCTTGCCGAAAGACAAGGTGGTGGTCGAGATTCTTGAAACCTGCCAACCGACGGATGAGCTGTTAGAAGCGGTCAAAGAGCTCTATCAAGCGGGGTACATGATTGCCCTAGATGACTTTACCTCTACGCCAGAATGGGAACGATTCCTTAAATACACGCATATTGTTAAGCTCGATATCATGCAAATGGGCTTGGATGAGGCGTGTGATTTGGTAAGAGCTCATCAAGGGAAGAAGTTTAGCTTTCTGGCTGAAAGAGTCGAAACTGAGCAAGAGTTTAAGCAAGCGAAAGAGGCGGGTTTTAAGTTCTTCCAAGGGTACTTCTTCAGCAAACCTGAAATCATCAAGACCAAGTACATTAGCCCTGAGCAAGTGATTGCTATGGAGTTGTTCCAAGAAGTGTGTAAGCCGGAAGTCAACTTCCAACGTGTCGAAAGCATCGTCGCGAAAGATGTTGCCTTGTCGTATAAGTTACTGCGTTTTGTGAATACCATGTCACCTCGTCTTGAGGTCACCATCTCTTCGTTCCGCCAGGCTTTGGTTTATCTGGGGCAAGAGAAGCTGAAAATGTTTGTCTCGTTGGCGGTGGCGTCTTATGTCTCTGATAAGAAGCCAAAAGAGCTATATGGCTTATCGCTTCAGCGAGCTCAGTTCTGCCAACGTATGTCTCGTTATCAGGCATTTGAAGGGCATGCCGAGCAAGCCTTTATGATTGGTTTGTTCTCGTTGCTTGATGCGCTGCTCGACTTGTCGTTAGAGAGTTTAGTTGAGCAACTGCCCTTGTGTAAAAGTATCAAGGTGGCTCTGCTACGTAGAGAAGGGCCATATGGAACCTTGCTGGCCCTTGAAGAGAGCTTTGAGCATGCCGATTGGCAGCAGATGGATGAGCACTGTGCTCATTTAGGATTGAGTGTGGAACAGGTTAAAACTGAGCTCACCGAAGCTCGACGCTGGAGTCATAATGTAACCAATCAGCTCTGATTTATCTTCGTTAAACTTTTATGACAATTATAACGCACGCCTTGACGTGCGTTTTTTTATATCTAATATATATGCATATCCATATATGAGTATGTATTTATGCTTCCTCACCAATTTTTTAAATTACTGTCCGATGAAACGCGAGTGCGTTGCTTAATGTTGATCGTTCGCAATGAGTGCTTATCGGTTGGTGAGTTGACTCAGGCATTGCAAGAAAGTCAGCCAAAGGTTTCACGCCATCTTGCGCAGTTGCGTTCAAACGGCATTTTGACTGATGTTCGCCAAGGGCAGTGGGTGTTTTACCGCCTGTCACAAGATTTACCAGGTTGGATGCTAAAGTTAATTGACGACCTTATCGCATCGAACTGTTTGAAAACTGAATACCAGCAAGATATTGAGCGCTTAGAGTCGATGAACTCACGCCCAGTATGTTGCGTTTAAATACATTAAAACTTAATGCCGAAATAGTTGGAGTTGCAGCTAGGCGACAAGTGAACTTATCCCTGTGAGCATAGTGGCTCTATGTGATTAGGGAGGCCGGCGATCCGGTAAGTGAACGTAGTCAACAACGCTGCGGCTTCAAATATGAAGGCAATTAACTGAGAGAACAGAAAATGACAGTCAAAGTAGGTATTAATGGTTTTGGTCGTATCGGCCGTCTAGCACTTCGCGCAGCATTCGATTGGGATGAGCTAGAATTTGTTCAAATTAACGATGTGGCTGGCGACACAGCAACATTGGCTCACCTTCTTGAGTTCGATTCGGTTCAAGGTCGTTGGAATCACGAAGTGGCTGTTGAAGGCGACGAGATGATCATCAATGGTCAACGCATCAAAACCACAAAAGAGCGCGACATTGATGCGATCGATTGGTCTGGTTGTGATGTGGTTATCGAAGCGACAGGTGTTCACCGTAAGACCTCTTTCCTAAACAAATACCTAGAGCAAGGTGTGAAGCGCGTTGTGGTATCAGCTCCTGTGAAAGAAGAAGGCATCGCAAACATCGTTGTCGGTGTGAACGACAATATCTTCGATCCTGCGGTACATAAAATCGTAACGGCAGCGTCTTGTACAACGAACTGTCTCGCTCCAGTGGTTAAGGTGATCAACGAGAAGCTTGGTATCGAGAACGCAGCTTTCACCACTATTCATGATCTAACTAACACGCAAACGATTCTTGATGCGCCCCATAAGGACTTACGCCGTGCACGAGCATGTGGTATGAGCCTTATCCCAACAACAACGGGCAGCGCTAAGGCGATTGTTGAGATCTTCCCAGAGCTTGAAAACCGTATCAACGGCCACGCGGTTCGTGTACCACTAGCGAATGCTTCTCTGACAGACATCATCTTCGAAGTGAAGCAAGACACCACAGCAGAAGAAGTCAATGCGATGCTGAAAGAAGCGTCTGAGAATGAACTGAAAGGCATTCTTGGCTTTGAAGAGCGTCCACTGGTTTCTATCGATTACAAAGGCGACCAACGCTCAACAATCGTGGATGCACTATCAACGATGTTGGTCGGTAAGCGCATGGTTAAGATCTACGCTTGGTACGACAACGAGATGGGCTACGCGACACGTACCGCTGAGTTAGTTCGTACCGTTGGTTTAGCTTAAGCCTGCGTACTTAAGAAATAGTAGAATTTGGAGAATACATAATGACACATCCAACATGGCAACTAGACCTAGAGCAAGGTGCGTTAGTGCTTACTCCGTGCCCAGGCACAAAAGAAGCAACGCTTGATGCATCACTGGCTCAGCTAAAAGAGCAAGGCGTTGAAGCTATCGTGACAGCACTTGATGACCATGAGCTTGCAAGCAAAGACGTGGCGACACTTGGCGAGAAAGCGCAAGCACTAGGCATGCAATGGTTCCAGATAGAGATTGAAGACGACTGCGCGCCAGGCGCTGATTTTGCTGTGAAATGGCAAGCGGCTAGCCCTGAGCTACATAACATCGTTGATAACGGCGGCAAGGTTGCGATGCATTGCATGGGCGGTTCTGGCCGCACGGGCTTACTAGCTGCACACCTATTGCTAGAAAAGAACTGGGACATGAGCAAGATTGTTCAAGAGGTGCAGGCACTGCGTCCGGGCGCATTTACTAAGCCCATTCAGGTTGAGTATATCAACGGCGTAGCTTCTGCGTAGCTCTTCATACTTGAACCTGCAGCGTTGTTAACTGCGCAAGTTCACCCTAATCACATAGAACACCTATGCTCATAGGGCTGAACTTGCTTGTTGCCTAGCTGCAACTCCAATTATTTTGAGTATAAAGTTAAGTGGAAAGTAAGAATTAGAGCTTTTGGACACCTATGATCTAAAAGCTCTTTTTGTTTAGATTGCAGAGATAGCGTTATGTTTTCAAATCTAAGTAAGAGCGTTCGCCAATATATGTTGGTGACTTTCAACTACTGGAACTTCACCATTACTGATGGTGCACTTCGTATGCTGGTGGTTCTGTATTTTTACGACCTTGGCTACAGTTCACTAGAAATCGCCTCACTGTTCCTTTTCTATGAATTCTTTGGTGTGGTGACCAACCTCATCGGTGGCTGGTTAGGGGCACGTCTTGGACTCAATAAGACCATGAACATCGGCTTAGGGATGCAAGTCGTCGCCTTGGGTATGCTCGCGGTACCATCAGCCATGTTGACCATTCCTTGGGTAATGGCGGCGCAGGCTTTGTCTGGTATTGCTAAAGACCTCAATAAGATGAGTGCCAAGAGCTCGATTAAGACTCTGGTACCTGATGAACAGCAGAGTGCGCTTTATAAGTGGATTGCGATTCTGACCGGATCTAAGAATGCGCTTAAAGGCGCAGGGTTCTTTATTGGTGGTTTGCTGCTTTCAACAATTGGTTTCCAATATGCAGTGCTTGCGATGGCTGCTGTACTGACATTAGTGTTCATCGGCAGCTTGGTGAGCTTAGAAGCGGACATGGGCAAAGCGAAAACCAAACCTAAATTCAAACAGATCTTCTCTAAGTCTGAATCCATCAACATCCTATCTGCTGCGCGTATGTTCCTGTTTGGTGCTCGTGATGTGTGGTTTGTGATTGCTTTGCCGATTTACCTAGGCAGCGTGTTTGGATGGGATCACTCATGGGTGGGTGGCTTCTTAGCGGTTTGGACCATCGCATATGGCTTTGTGCAGGGCATTGCACCTAAGATTACTGGTAAAGCACAAGGCAAGGTGCCTGATGGACATGCAGCGCTATTATGGGCGTTGGCGTTGGCTATCGTGACTGCAGGTATTGCCTATGCGGTGCAAATTGGCTGGCAACCCGAGTTCGTTATTATCGGTGGCTTGATGGTGTTTGGTGCCATCTTTGCGGTGAATTCATCGCTGCACTCATACCTTATTGTGAGTTATGCGAAAGGCGATGGCGTTTCTCTTGATGTCGGTTTCTATTACATGGCAAATGCAATGGGCCGTTTGATTGGCACTATCTTGTCAGGGTTGGTATTCCAAATGGCCGGTTTGTCTGCGTGTCTGTGGGTATCTTTTGCGTTCTTAGCGATAACGACGGTGATCTCTCTGCGTTTACCTAAAGTGCCGCAAATCTCAGCGGCATAAGCTTCAGCCGCATGAGCTAAATTCGCGATAAGCCTCTCCTTTAACACTAAGCTGACTTGGTATTTATTCCGGTCAGCTTTTTTATTGCTATAGTAGAATGATTGAATATTAATCAGGCATTTACATGAAGCAGCGAATTCTCTTTTTTGATTTAGCACGATGTGTCGCGGCCATAGCAGTTATCGCGATTCATGTTTTGGCGCCTTATCGGAATGAATTAGGCACTATTCCTTTCGGTGAGTGGCTGACCGCCATTACGGTGAACGGTTTCAGTCGTTGGGCGGTGCCGGTGTTCATCTTGATTACTGGTGCTCTGATGCTGAGTGATCAGCGCCCGTTTGACGCCAAGTACTACCTCAAACGTCGTCTGGGTAAGGTGTTGATCCCTTTCATTGTCTGGTCGCTGTTCTATACCTACCTATCGGGTTGGTCGGTAATGGGCTTCGATGCTGACGTCAGTTGGGATGTGCTACTCAATAGCTATCATCACTATACCTACTATCACCTTGGCTTCTTTTATTACTTTATCCCGCTCTACTTTGTGATTCCTTTTTTACAGATCATGGTCAGAAAGTACGGTGATAGATCTGTCTATGCCTTTACGGCGGTATGGTTGTTTACTACGTTATTGTTCTTATTGAAAATCGATGGCCCTTGGAGTCATGAGTTGTGGTTGTACACCGGGTACTTACCGTTGGGTTACCTGCTGTATAAGATTGTTCCACTTAATAAGATGACTGTCGGCGTGAGTGTATTACTTGGTGGGTTAGCGTTAATGACCACGGTTTACATGGTGGTTGATGCAAGCTTGGTAGCAGAAGAGTACACAGTAGGGCGTTGGTTATCTTACAAGACGTTGAATACCGTATTAGCGGCGAGCATGGTGTTCATGGTGTGCCGTTACTATGGTGAAGGTTTGTCTGAGAAGAGCAATCAAGTGGTTGGTTTTATCAGTAAACACAGCTTAGGTATTTATCTGCTGCACCCGATTTTCTTATGGCCAATGAAAGAATTCGGTTGGTACCAAGGACATCCTGCTTGGGTTATTCCATTATGGTTCGTGATCAGCGGGGCTGGCGCGTTATGGATGAGCTGGTTGGTCTCTAAGTCAGAGAGAACGCGTTGGTTATTGCCTTAGCAGTAGGGGCTAAGGCTTTTGGATGGGTTGCTTAGAAGAGACAGTTGAGGCGGCTAGGGTTAGCGCTTCAACGCAAAGTGTAAGAACTTATCGCCTTGGTAGGTTAAGGTTCCTTTGTCGCCAGGGTTAAGGGCGTGGAAGTAGTGGATGCCGACTTGGAATTCTCGTTTTGGACCAACGACACCACGTTGAACGTAAATCCAGTATTCTTGATCTTCTTGGCCAGGTTCTGCGTCAGGAAGGTCGATGGATTGTTTGTCTAACACCGTGACATTCACTTTCTTTTCTGGCGCATTTTCACCTTGCGAGTGTTTTCGATAGAAACCAATAAATACCCAAGCCGCTAGACCAGCAAGTGCAAAGATGGCAAAAAAGAGTGAATTAGGCATATATCCTCCATGTAGTCGTGATGGTTATTCTAGTCTTTCAAGCAATAGGGATATGTGTTTAAAGCTGTTATTCGTGAACTGTTGTAAGCCAAGCTGATTATTTTTCGGCAGACATCACATTTAGTGGCTTGTTTGGGATAAAGCATTGTTATTTATTGTCTCTTTCTCACGTAAATATCAGTAAATTTGTATAAAAATAAGGGAATGCTCGACTAGAATTATAGTGTGGAGTGGGAGGGCCAAGATGACCGATATTGAAAAAGTGGTGACAAGAACTCGCAATATAGAGAAGTTATTGAGGCTTCAATATCATGCCGAAGGCGAAGGATTGCATGAGCTTGTAACAAGCTGTGAAGAAAGGCTACCGCACGATATGGTGAGCAAGCTGCGTTATATCGCAACGTGTCGTAATAAGGTAGTCAATGAACATGAGGCTAAGTTGGAAGACCAACATAAGTTCATCATGATGTGTAACGACTGTGAGAAGGAGCTGACTCCACGTAGTGGTCGTTTTATCTGGCGAGTTGCGATCTTACTGATGATGGCAATGACTTTAGCAGCCGCGGGTTTCTATTATGCGAACTGGGATGTGCTAACACTGCATCTGTTTTCGAAGTGAAAAAATTGAACAAAAAAAGGGACGCTCATGGCGTCCCTTTTTTTATTTGTAACTTGCTTAGTACATCATCGGTAGTGTCATTAGACCTACAACTACCGCGATCATTACAAGTCCTTGTCTTTGCGAAGATGAAATCATAACACTACTCCTAAATTTGGTTGTCTCTCGCTATGTTTTAAAGAATAGCACTACTTATAGGTTTAGATCAAGAATTACTTTCGAAAGCTTTAAAAGTAGTAGAAAACTATTGGTTTTTTGCTTGTTTGGATGAGTTTAACTGTGTCTTTTGGTGTGTTCCTATTTTATACGTTGTGCTTCATGTTTATCCATTTTTGATTTAAGTTGTTGTTTTATAATGGTCATTTTGTGTAATTTATATTGTTAAAGGTTGTTAAACTGTATTAATAGGGGTTGGTGGTTTCTGGCTTTGATTTTGTTCTGTTTTAAATTTTTCGGATTGGTTTTTGTAGAAATTTTCACAGAGGACTTGAAAAAACCTGACAAAGTTGGGTTTTAAGAAAGCAAGCCACTTACTTTATAAGTCTAGAGTGATGTGGTGTTTTCATTTCCCTGTTAACTCTGGATTTGTTTGTTTAACTTATTGTTATAATTGATCTTAAGTGCAGTGTTTTTAAATTTTTAAGTGTGGCATTTGATGATATATGGGGGTTTTATAAGGAGTCTGTAGGTTAGAAGTGACTAAAATTCAAGTCTGGACGCTCTAATGCCAATTTAAATAAGTTTGTCGATGAATCGCTCTAGTTTTAAAAGAATAGCCATAGTCATCATAGTAATTGTTACGACTTCAATCTAAAGAGGCTCTTTTTAGTGGAAGCGTAATCAAGATCCAATTTTGAGGGGCTGAGGCTTTACATCAACACTCGTGTGCCTAGACTGGCGACGATTTAAAGCAATGGGGCAAATGGTATGTGGAGTTGGTTGGCGGTTTCCTTATCTGGTATCGGAGCAATAGCAGGAACGAAACATGGACATATCGGTCAGGCCTTGTCGTATAAGGTATTTACCTTTGTATTATTGGCGACCATTGCTTTAACTCAATCTGTCGTTGCTGACTTTACCTATTGGATAGTCGCTGGGTTGGCGATCTCTGCAATCGCAGATGTCCTTCATACGGTTACTCAAAAACGTCCTCTGCATTTTGTGTGCTTCTTATTGGCTCAGCTCTGTTACAGCAAAGCATTTTGGTTACAGCTATCAGGAGAAATGGTCTGGTGGTTGTTCGCGCTCCTATTAGCGGCTTGTGTCGTTGCTTTCTTCTTACTTCTGCCTCGTTTAGACAAACTCGTCTTTCCTGTGGTTATCATGGGTATCGTGCTTATTCAGCTTGCATGGGCTTCTGGTGAGCTCTGGTTGCTTGATCCTCAATTGTCACATGCGGTTGGTTTTGCTGGCTGTAGCGTGTTACTACTTTCGGCTCTGGCGTATGCGCTAAATTTCTATCGTAGCCCAATCAAAGGTGCCTACTTTTGGGTGACGGGCAGTTACTTTCTCGCGCACGCTCTCATTGTTGCTTCCCTTACCATTTAGGGTAGAGCTAGCTTAATTCTGAGCTACATCAAGGCAGCTAAGATGAAAGTAGGTACTCTACGTCTACTTCATTAAACATGAGATAGATTTATGACTACCGAAATTCATGCACACAACGTTTTAAACCTACTGAGTGAAAAGCCACTGACTCGTGAAGAGTTGACGCAAGAACTTGCTCAAACTTATGGCGCAGAAGCGCGTTTTCATACGTGTAAGCTGAACGGTCTGGATTTAGATGGATTGCTGAAGTTTTTCCTGAAGATGGAAAAGGTCGTGGTTATTGATGACAAGCTTTGCACTAATCGCGAACGTGTGTGTAACCACTAATTCCCGGTGACTTGGTTTTTAGAGCCTTTTGGCTTTTACAGATAAGAAGAGTGGATGTGACGTTTCGGCTTCACTCTTTAAATTATCTTTTTACTTTTCTCCTTTCTAGCTTTCTAGCTTTCTAGCTTTCTATTTGCTCTCGAAAAATTCCCTTCTAATTACATAAGTTAATCCTTTTATTACTGCGTTCGAAAATCAATGTTGAGGCTGCTATACTCCGCGCACTTACGCTTTTCGAGACAAACTTATGGAAATTTTATCTGCAGCGACCATGCTGTTTCTTATTATGGATCCGCTTGGCAATCTACCAATCGTGCTCTCTATCCTTAAGCATATTGATCCGAAGCGTCGCCGTATTGTTCTTGTTCGTGAACTGATGTTTGCGCTGATTATCCTGCTGTTGTTCTTGTTTGCCGGTCAAAGCATCATGAACTTCCTGCACGTGCAGCCTGAAACCTTGAGCATTTCTGGCGGTATTATTCTGTTCATCATCGCGATTAAGATGATTTTCCCAAGTGCGGGCAGTATTACCGGCCTAGCGGCGGGTGAAGAACCGTTTATCGTGCCGATGGCGATCCCTATGATTGCAGGACCGTCGGTGATTGCTGCATTGATTCTGTTGTCGACACAGCACCCTGACAACATGTTAGAGCTTTCAGGCGCAGTGATGCTGGCTTGGGGCGCGACCTTCTTTATTCTGATGTTTAATGGTTTCTTCCTGCGAGTACTGGGTGAGCGAGGCCTTAAAGCCATCGAACGCTTGATGGGCTTGTTGTTGGTTATGTTGTCGACGCAAATGTTCCTAGATGGTGTAAAAGGCTACATGGGCTAACATCAGTATCATTGCTGAATAAAAAAAACGCCGCTCAAATGAGCGGCGTTCTTGTATTTAATGTTTCTGTCATGATGTTTTCTGTAGCTAAGCGTTTTATATCTGAGCTTAAGCTTGATTACATCATGTGTTTGCGTCGGATATCGAGTAGGGCAAACACACCGAAAATCAATATTGACCACTTCTCCCAACGTGACATTTCGATCTTATCGCCGAATGCACCGATAAAAATCAGCATCTGCAGGCCGTGCATGAAGAACAAGAACGCTGTCATGATATAAAGCGCAATCGCAGCATTACCCGGGAATGGGTAGAAAATATTTACGATTAAGATAAACCAAACAAAGGCGATGGCTACTTTTGCTAGTGGAAGTAAGAACTTCATTTAATAACTCCTATTCTTCAGTGGTTCGATTAAACAGTCGGTAGCTAGACTGGCCAGTGGTCTTATCGCGATGCAATTCCCAGTTCTCTGGCATAGCCTCAAGCTGCAACTCTTTTTCTGTCTCGACGTAAATGATGGCGTTGTCTGCCAACCAGCCATTGCTTTCAAGCAGTTGTATAGTTTCTGCAAGTAAGCCTTTACGAAATGGTGGATCAAGGAAAACCATATCGTAAGGAGTACCTGGCTTCTTAAGGAAAGAGATAGCATCAGTATTCACGACATTGATGTTGTCTGCCTTAAGCTCTTTCGCGTTATCAGAAAGCTGTTTGGCCGCCTTTTGATTCATTTCGAGCAGTGTCACCATTTTTGCTTGGCGAGAAGCTGCTTCAAAACCTAGACCGCCAGAACCGGCAAATACATCCAAGCAAGTTGAATGTGGGATATCTTGAGCCACCCAGTTAAAGAGTGTCTCTTTTACTCGGTCAATGGTTGGGCGTAATCCTTCTAAATCATGAACAGGCAGCTTTCTACCTCTCCATGAGCCACTAATAATTCGAACAAAGCCTCCGGATGGCTTTTTTTGTGATGTGTTTTGCTGGCGACGTCTTACCATAGATTTTTTGACCGCTAATAAAGTGATACTATACCGAGCCCAATTTAAGTGGGTTCGAGTATTAAATAAATTTGCAATGACAAAGTGTATCAAGCTAAAAGCAAACTTATCACTGCTTTGTCATTTTTCTTTACTATTCGTTTGTACAAGCTTGTATTGTATAACAATAGCAAAGAGTCGACGTGTATTAAGTCAATACAGCTAATTAGTAGATCTAGGAAACTCCTCTGATGACGGAAAAAAAGAAGCGCGGATTATTATCGTGGCTTGGTTTTGGTGACGAAGAACAAAGCCCAAAAACTCAGAATGAAGCGAACGTAGAAAACGTTGAAGATCAAACTGAAGTTGAATCACAAGTCGAGGCTGAACAGGTCGCGCCTGAAGCTGAACAAGCTAAGCCAACTGAATCTAAGCAAGCGCTTGAAGAAACTCGAGAAGAGCAGCAACCTGTCCTAGCAGAAGCAGAAGCAGAAGCAGAAGCAGAAGCAGAAGCAGAACAGGAAGAAGTTGCTGTTCCTCAAGCTCAGGTTGAAGAAGTTCAAGATAAGCCGACAGAAAGCTTCTTTGCGCGCCTTAAGCGTAGTCTTAGCCGCACTAAAGCAAACATCGGTGCTGGCTTCTTTGGCTTGTTCAAGGGTAAACAAATCGATGAAGATCTGTTTGAAGAACTAGAAGAGCAACTTCTGATTGCAGACGTGGGTATGAATACCACGGTTAAGATCATTGAAAATCTGACAGAAAAAGCATCTCGCAATGACCTAAAAGACGGTGAAGCTCTATATGGTCTGCTCAAAGAAGAGATGGCGGATATCTTAAGCCAAGTGGAACAGCCACTGGTTGTTGATACGACTAAAACACCTTACGTTATTTTAATGGTTGGTGTGAACGGTGTCGGTAAGACAACTACGATCGGTAAGCTGGCTAAACAATTCCAAAGTGAAGGCAAGAAAGTGATGTTGGCGGCGGGTGATACCTTCCGTGCGGCAGCGGTTGAACAACTTCAGGTTTGGGGTCAACGTAATAACGTTCCTGTGATCGCTCAGCACACAGGTGCCGATAGCGCGTCTGTTATCTACGATGCCATTGAAGCGGCGAAAGCGCGTGGTGTTGATGTTGTGATTGCTGATACTGCAGGTCGTTTGCAGAACAAGAGCAACTTGATGGAAGAGCTGCGTAAGATTGTTCGTGTAATGAAGAAGATTGATGACTCTGCACCGCACGAAATCATGTTAACGCTAGATGCAGGTACCGGTCAGAATGCTATCAGCCAAGCGAAGCTGTTCAGTGACGTGGCACCAGTAACGGGTATTACGCTCACTAAGCTAGATGGTACGGCGAAAGGCGGCGTGATTTTCTCAATTGCTGATCAGTTCCAGATTCCAATCCGCTACATTGGTGTGGGTGAAGGCATTGATGACCTGCGTCCATTTGAGTCTAAAGACTTTATTGAAGCACTATTTAGCCGCGAAGAGTAACGCGAGTAGCAAAGTGGTTTATCCTTAACCTGCTACCGTTTTAAATTTGATATGAGTGATCGTAAGAGGAATTTTCGGTGATCAAATTTCAGCAAGTGAGCAAAGCCTACCGAGGCGGACGACAAGCGCTCCAAAAAGTGGACTTTCACCTTAAACGTGGAGAGATGGCTTTTTTGGGTGGGCACTCTGGAGCTGGTAAAAGTACCTTGCTGAAGTTGATCTGCGCCATCGAGCGTCCAACTGACGGACGTGTTTGGTTTAACGATCACGATATCACTCGTATTCCAGCTAAAGACATTCCCTTCTTACGTCGTAACATCGGGATTGTCTTTCAAGACCATCGCCTACTGATGGATCGCTCTATCTTTGATAACGTCGCACTGCCTATGCGTATTGAATCTATTTCTGAAAATGAAATAAAACGCCGAGCCAGTGCTGCGTTGGATAAAACCGGCTTACTAGACAAAGCCCGTTGTTTGCCAAGCCAGCTTTCTGGTGGTGAGCAGCAACGCGTGGGTATCGCTCGCGCTGTGGTTAACCGTCCAACTCTGCTTTTAGCGGATGAGCCGACCGGTAACCTCGACCCTGAATTATCTAACCGTGTATTACGTTTGTTTGAAGAGTTCAACCGCGCGGGTGTTACGATCATCCTAGCGACGCACGATATCGGGTTAGTGAACACTCGCCCTCAGTACCGTCATCTTGAATTAAACCAAGGCTTTTTGAGTGAGGTTGAAGACTATGGCCGCGAATAAGCGCATCAAGAAACCTCAATCCAATCGAGCAGCAAACCGGGCTTCAAGCGACGGCTTCTTTGTTGTTCATTGGAAACAAGCTAAGTCATCGTTCTCGCAAATGTGGCAACGTCCGTTGGGCAACTTGTTGACCCTTGCGGTGATCTCAATGGCTTTGGCGATGCCAGCTTGTTTATACCTACTGGGCAAGAACGTTGGTGAAGTGGCTCAAGATGTCACCAGCCCGTCACAAATAAGTGCTTATGTAGAGGATGGTATTCCTGAGCCGAGAGTAATGGTGCTTAAGGATGAAATTGAAAGTTGGGATCAAGTCGAGCTGGTGGAATATATTTCACCGCAACAAGGGCTTGCGGATCTAAGCCAATATTCTGGTTTTGAAGATGCCCTGACTATCCTAGATGATTATTCATTGCCAGGTGTGTTGGTGATTACGCCAAGCGTGCACAGTGATGTCTTAATCAAAGAATTAGCAAGCAACGTTAAAAAGCAAGAGCTAGTGACCGATGTTCGTTTAGACGAAGATTGGTTAGCTCGATTGGATGCGATCAAAGCATTAGCAGCGGTCATCGTTATTACCCTAACGGTATTGATGTTGGGCGCGGTATTTTTGATTATTGGCAATACATTACGCTTTAATGTGCTGGCGCATAAAGACGAGATTCAAACCATGAAGCTGATTGGTGCTACCGACAGCTATATTCTTCGACCATACCTTTATGCTGGGATGTGGTTTGGCGTTTTAGGTTCGATTAGTGCTTGGGTAATGACGGCATTGATTACCGTATTGCTCAACAGTGCAGTGGATGATTTGGCTCAGCTTTATGATAGCCATTTCCGCTTAATTGGCCTGAGTTGGGATGAGTCTTTATTACTTTTGATCGTCGGAACCCTGCTTGGTAGTGTGGCTGCGAAGCTTTCTGCACAGCGTCACCTAAAAGAAATTGAACCAGTTTAGGTGAATAGAGTCATATTTATACGAAAAATAGGCAGTTCTTAACCAGTTTTTGCCTTGTATAGACGAATTGATTATGCATAATTACTTCCCCCTCCTTGAAACCTGTTCATTTTAGGTTCAAGATTGTCGGGTTTTAATAGATGTATTACTCCAGATCAGAGATTGATGAGGAACCGAATGGCAAACCAAGCGTATCAAATGGCTTTAGTCACACAAGATAGTTTAGATAGCTATATCCGCTCAGCGAACAGCTACCCTATGCTGACTCCTGAAGAGGAACGTGGACTTGCAGAGCGATTACATTACAAAGGTGAGATCGACGCTGCGAAAGGCTTGATCCTTTCCCACCTAAGATTCGTGGTGCACGTTGCAAGAGGCTACTCTGGCTACGGGCTACCAATGGCTGATCTCGTCCAAGAAGGTAACATCGGCTTGATGAAGGCTGTTAAGCGCTTCAATCCAGAAGTTGGTGTTCGTCTAGTCTCTTTTGCTGTTCACTGGATCAAAGCTGAGATTCATGAGTACGTTTTGCGTAACTGGCGTATCGTTAAGATCGCAACAACGAAAGCACAACGTAAATTGTTCTTTAACCTTCGTAAGTCTAAAAAGCGTTTAGGTTGGTTCAATAACGGCGAAGTTGAGACGGTTGCACGTGAGTTGGGTGTTGAGCCTTCAGAAGTTCGTGAGATGGAATCACGCTTAGCGGCACAAGACGCTACGTTTGAAGCCCCGATGGATGACGATGACGGTGGTTCTGCTTACACGGCTCCAGTTTACTACCTAGAAGACAAAGCATCAGACGTTGCTGAAACGGTTGAAGCGGCGAACTGGGAATCACACACCAACAATCGCCTAGGACTCGCATTGAAGAGCTTAGACGAACGCAGCCAGCACATTGTGCGCTCACGTTGGTTAGATGATAATAAGTCGACACTGCAAGACTTAGCGGATACCTACAGCATTTCTGCAGAGCGTGTTCGCCAGTTAGAAAAGAATGCGATGAAGAAATTGAAACAAGCCGTTGGCGATTTCTAATAGCATCTAGCTTCTATCTAATAGTAGAGCTAACAAATAGCTGAATTTTTGAAAAGGCCGAGATCGAGAGATCTCGGCCTTTTTGTTTTGGATCGACTTCTCAATTTTTGCGATCGAAATTTGCAAAGTGATTTTGTGGATAACTCTGTGAGAAGTTTATTCGTCAGCTGTCTAAAAGCAGGGTGTAGTAAGGCTTTGAAGGGGTTTTTCGAGTGGGGATATGTTTCAGTTAACCCACAGCTAGATCAGGATCATTACTACATGTTGTGGATCTATTTTAAAAAAAGCACTTTATTCACGCAATTCACAGGTTTATCCACAAATGGTGTAAAAGTGATCGCTGGTGGATAACCTTATTAAGTGGATGTGATTGTTAGCCTTGGGATAGGTTACAATGGCAGCAAAGTAAATCAGTATAAAAGAGAAAGTCATGGACCAGTTTAAACATATCGATGTTAAAGGTGCTCAAGCCCTTATTGAACAAAGCGAAGCTCGACTTGTCGATATACGTGACCCGCAGTCTTTTGCGGTAGCTCACTCAAAAACCGCTTACCATCTTACTAACGATACCATGGTGTCGTTTATGGATGAGGTTGAGTTCGAACAGCCAATCTTAGTGATGTGTTATCACGGTATTAGTAGCCAAGGTGCGGCACAATATTTAGTGAACCAAGGCTTTGAAGAGGTATATAGTGTTGATGGTGGATTTGAAGCTTGGCATCGTGCTGAACTTCCAGTGATCGCGGGTTAATAGCCTTTATCACTTGAACCGCTTCAAGCATCTCTCATAGCATGAATAGGAAGTAACAATGATTAGATTGATGGTGTTAGACAATCCACGTCTTGCTCAAGCGTTTATTGATTATATGGCCTCTCGTCAGATCCCTATTCAGATGTCACCTGAGGGAGAAGGGCGTTTTGCTCTTTGGCTTCTTGATGGTCAATATCAGGTTGAAACCGAGGCCGAGCTCAATCGTTTCCTGTCGGAGCCCAATCATAAGCGCTATCAAGCAGCATCTTGGGACATGGCAGAGACCAGAAAGAGCAACTTCCATTATCACACGCCAAGTTTTATGGGCATGATAAAAGCCAAAGCGGGCCCCGTGACACTCAGCCTGATGTTGGTGTGTGTGGTGATTTTTGCACTGCAGCAAGTCGGTTTTGGTCAAGCTATTTTCAACGCCCTACATTTCCCTGCGGTTGACGGACAACAATGGCAATTGTGGCGTTGGTTAAGCCATGCTGTTCTGCACTTCTCTGTTATGCATATCGCATTTAATATTTTGTGGTGGTGGCAGTTAGGTGGGGATATTGAGAAAAAACTAGGTAGCCTCAAGCTACTTCAGATCTTTGCTGTCTCTTCTGCGCTTTCAGGTGCTGGGCAGTATTGGGTTGAAGGGGCGAATTTCGGTGGTTTGTCTGGTGTTGTGTATGCCTTGGTTGGCTATCTATGGGTGGTGGGTGCAAAAGCCCCTCAGCTTGGTTTAGGCATTCCAAGACAGATCGTCGGCTTTATGTTGGTGTGGCTAGTGCTTGGGTACATGCAACCGTTCATGGCCATTGCAAACACCGCTCATTTGGCTGGCCTAGCCGCTGGTGTCATTATTGGTTGGATTGATGCTATGAAAGCACCGAGTTCAGCACGAAGTGAGTAGATGCTTTTTGGCAGCAGCTAAATAATAGAGACAAAAAAAAGCGGCCAGATGAGCCGCTTTTTTATTTGGATTCGTTTTTACATCATTATTACTGATAAAGGTATTTGGTAAACAGAAGGTCAGCAATGAGGGTTTTGCCTGTTTCAGGAAGCAATACCTTGTTGAGATGTTCAACTAAGGTTTTTCTTAAATCTTCACGACCAGATAGAGACTTAATGGTTTCTTCGTTTTGTTTACCTAGCAATTCAATCACCGCATCACGAATCAGTGGTTGGTGGTGCTCAATGGCTGCCAAGTCGTTACTATTCGCAACCATTATATCGAGGCGAACCTGAATGTAGCCCAGTTTTTTACCTTTAGTGTAAAAATTGGTGGTCAGGTCAGGCTCTAGCGTGAAGTAGGCTAGTTTGGGTGCCGATTCCTCTTCAGCGAAACTTGATGCTGAAAAGAGTAGGGTAATCGCAAGAAATATTTGGGCTACATAACGTTTGTGCATATTTGTGACTTTTCTTTAGTTTATTCGCGATATTCGAAACGCATTAGTCTTGTTACAATGAGCGGTCTAAATCTAAATACGTTTACAATTCGAAGAACGCTTTAATTTTGTTCGAAAGTTGAAGCTTTATTGTACGTGTAAAGTCACCTATTGAATACTAGTATGAATCAGCCAATATCGCTGTATCTTAATTCGTTAATGAATGTAGATTGGCAAAGTACAGAAACATTTGATTTTCCTAATAAAATCACCAGAGAGTGGCTTTTGGAGCAAGGCTCTCTTTCCCGCAAGTTGGGTAAGAGCTGTCAGCACCTGTCTGTTGAGTTGCTTCATAATCAAGTTGTAGAACGCTCAATGCTACAACAGGACGAGGAACTTCTTTTATCATCGTTTGATTGCTTACTGCGTAAAGTGATTTTGAAGGGTGATGATGAGCCGTGGGTGTTAGGGCGAACCTTGATTCCTAGAGTCACATTAGAAGATCATCAGCACTCTGACCTTTCTCAACAAGGTAATGTCCCACTTGGTTTAACCGTGTTCAGCGCTGAGAACGTGGAGCGAGATGCGCTGCAAGTCGGTTGGGTTATCGCTGGCGATGAGCGACTGCTCGCGCGTCGTTCTCGATTATGGATGAACCATAAACCGATGCTTGTGGCAGAACTGTTTTTGCCAACATCACCCATTTACTCTAAGGAGAGTGTGTAAATGTTTGCCACCAAAGCGAAGGCGTATTGGCAATTAACGCGAATGAATCGCCCGATTGGTACCCTGTTACTCCTTTGGCCGACCTTATGGTCGTTGATTATCGCCGCGAAAGGCATGCCTGATTTTGATGTCTTGGTTGTTTTTGTACTTGGCGTGGTATTGATGCGTTCAGCTGGCTGTGTGATCAATGATTTTGCTGACCGTAAAGTGGATGGCCATGTAAAACGCACCAAGCAGCGTCCATTACCTTCCGGTTTGGTTTCCAGTAAGGAAGCTATTCTGCTCTTTTTAGTGTTAGCCATGGTTTCATTCTTACTGGTGCTAACCATGAATCCGCTGACGATTAAGCTTTCTGTTATCGGTGTTGGCTTAGCCTTCATTTATCCTTTTATGAAGCGTTTTACGCACCTTCCACAGTTGTTCCTCGGCTTAGCGTTTAGTTGGGCAATCCCAATGGCTTGGGCGGCGCAAACTAATGAGCTACCTAGTGTGGTCTGGTTTATTTTCATTATCAATGCGTTGTGGACGATTGCCTACGACACACAATATGCAATGGTTGACCGAGATGACGATTTAAAAATTGGCATCAAATCGACGGCTATTCTATTTGGTCGTTTCGACAAGCTTATCGTTGGCTTCTTACAGCTAGTGACACTGGCGATGTTAATAGCGTTAGGCATGCATTACCAATTAGGAGATACCTTTTATTGGGCACTGCTGGTTGCGGGGGGCTTGTTTGTGTATCAACAACATCTGATGCGCCACCGTGATCGAGACTTATGTTTCCAAGCTTTCCTAAACAACAATTATGTTGGAATGGCAGTGACAGCAGGCTTATTCATTACCTTCTGGTAAGCACGAGTTTTTGCTAAACGAACGCTCAATAAAAAGGCACCCAATGGGTGCCTTTTTTGATCGTGTTCAGTCTAGTGATTAAAGCAATTGTTAACCAAGCGGTTACTCTGCTTGGTGGATACTCTCTTGAATCGTCAGACGGACCTCTGGGTAAAGCATTGAGTAAAGAAGCTTAGCGAATTGCTGAGTCTTTTCTAAATCGCAGTTACCATCGTTATCCAAATATTGCTGCTGTTTCAAAGTTGCGAACATCGACGCAAAAACGCCTTTATCGAAGAACTCTGGTGCATTAATGCCTTGTAGACGCCCCAGTCGTTGTGCGATGTCTTGGCTCTTCTGCTCAAGATCAGATTTATCCAGATCAGGATTTTCTGCCAATAGGTTCAAAGCAATAGAGTAGCGCTGTAGCGTTTCTGAAATCGTACGGCCTAACAGCATCAGTGCTTGGCTGTTTGATTGGTTGATGGTGACTTGGTTGTCCGACACCACAAGCATACCTTGGCCAACAAGCTCATCAATGATGTTCGCCACCACGCTTTCAAGCTGATCTTCGTCGTAGCTTAAGAACAACTCTTTCTTCAAGAACGGGTAGATAGCAGCAACGTTCTCTTGAATTGCGTCAATGGTTAGGCCGTGCTGACGAATGGTCATCTGAGCAATTAACGATGGTAGAGCAAACAAATGAATGATGTTATTACGGTAGTAAGTCATCAGAATTGACTGGTGACGGTCTAGCGAAATGATGTCGCCCATTGAGTCTGATTCAATTAGGAACTTGTTCAGCGATTCAGCGTGTTTTACCAGATCTTCAGCGCTGTCTTTTGGTACCGTAAATGTATCAGAGTAAGGTACGTTCTTAAGCAGAGACAGGTAACAGTTGATCTGAGAAACCAAAGAATCACGAGACAATGCACGCTGTCTTGAAGCCAGTAACGCCGTTGCACAAAGTGTTAGTGCGTTGGTCGCTGCCGCATCGTTAATGTGTGTCATCATTTTGGTTGCCAGGTCATTGACCACTGGATTCATCCATTGTGGCTTGCTGGTTCCCATTGGGTCGATATCTTTAGTCCACTCTGGAGCGTGCTCGTTCAGATATTGGTTAAGCTGAATCGGCTCACCAAAGTTGACGTAGCCTTTACCAAAATTGCGCAGCTTACGGAGCGTACGAATCACTAGGCTCGCATTTTCTTTTTCTTTGCGCTTACCACGAAGTTCTTTTGCGTAGGTCGCCACTTCCATTACGTGCTCATAGCCGATGTACACAGGTACTAACGTTACTGGACGGTTCATGCCGCGCAGCATAGCCTGAATAGTCATCGCCAACATGCCGGTTTTAGCTTGTAGCAGGCGACCCGTACGAGAGCGACCACCTTCACTGAAATACTCAACTGAGTAACCTTTAGCGAACAATTCTGCCAGATATTCACGGAAAATAGTCGAGTACAGCTTGTTGCCTTTGAAGCTACGACGAATAAAGAATGCACCACCATGACGGAAAATAGGACCGGCAGGGAAGAAGTTCAGATTGATACCTGCAGCGATATGCGGCGGCACCATGCCCTCGTGGTAAAGCACGTAAGAAAGCAGTAAGTAATCCATGTGACTACGATGACAAGGCACATAAACAATCTCGTGACCATCTTGAGCCAGCTTACGAACGGTTGAAGCGTTGCTGATATGCAGGCCTTGATACAACTTATTCCACAACCAACCAAGAATCTTCTCACCGCGTTTGATTAGCGAGTAAGAGAAGTTCGCAGCAATCTCGTCCATGATGTCTTGAGCTTCTTTGCTCGCTTTCTCGATCGAGATGTTTTTTGCTTGTGCTTCATCTTCAATCGCTTTCTTGATCGCTTCAGATTTTAGTAGGCGGTCAAACAGAGTTTGGCGACTGGGCAGGTTAGGACCTGATGCTGCAAGTTTTTGGCGAGAAAAGTGAATACGTGCCACGCGCGCCAGTTTGTGTGCGATGGTGTTGTCGGTGCCGTGTGAGTTAGCCATATAACGCAGAGAAACCACAGGACTAAAGCGAACCAAGCAATCACGACCTGCCAGTAATACCGCTTTTGATTTCTCTAAGCCGTTCATTGCTTGTAGGTAAGGTTTCTGGTTATTCTCTTTACCAGGCTTACGACCCCACAATACAGTAGCAGGGATAACTTGAACGTCGAGATCAGAGTCTTCAGCATGCAGTGAAAGCAGCTCAGAGAAGACTTCAATTGATGAGCTTGGTACATAATCATCGTCTTGCAGTAGAGTTTTGCGAGAAGAGATAAAAACGTAGCGTTGCAGTGATTTGCCATTGATTTCAAGCTTGCTCAACGGATCAGGTAACCCTAATTCAAGTGCATGTTTTTGCAATGTAAGAATGTCTACACTTGAGCGAAACGGTAAGGCGTATACAATCGGTTTGCTCAAATCAATGTTCAAATCCTCAACAGGGTTTGAAGGAATTGATGTGCCCTTTACCAATACGGATAAAGGTAGCTTCATTAATGAACGTGAAAAAGATTGTCCAGAAGACATATAGGTTCACTGCCTCAATAGTTATTTCAATGTGCTCAAGCGTATCTCTATTTCTATGATGAAAAGGATAAATCCTGTGAGTGAAATAGGGATAAGCCTAGGCGTAAATTTAATCGATGCAAGAATACCAGAAACTGGTCTAACCTTTTAATGGAAATAGTCATATTGCCGTTAAGTTTGTGGAAAATCATTCATCGACTGATTGAGTATAGGGTTAAAAATGACCAAAAAATCAAACACCGGATTCAAACGTATCGTGAAAGCGGCGGGCTTTTCATGGCAAGGCATCACGAGCTCGTTTAAAAACGAGGCGGCATTTCGACAAGAAGTATTCATGGCCGCAGTGCTTATTCCGTTGGCGTTTTACTTAGATGTAAGCCAAGTTGAGAGAATCTTGATGATTTCAGCCGTCGTGTTGGTGATGGTTGTCGAGTTGATCAATACCGCGATTGAAGCGGTCGTTGACCGAATCGGTAGTGAACATCATGAGCTTTCTGGGATGGCGAAAGATGTTGGCTCAGCTGCAGTTTTTATCTGTTTAGTATTAGCGGGTTACGTGTGGCTAGATATCTTGTTTTTGTAATTCGCTAAAAATGAACTAAAAACAACCAATTGCTTTGCTTTTGTTCAGTTACTGGATATACTCACAGTCAACTGTATAAAAAGACAGGTGAATCATGAAGCCGTTAACGCCCCGCCAGCAACAAGTTTTTGACCTTATCAAAAGTAAGATCGAAGATTTCGGTATGCCACCGACACGTGCAGAAATCGCGCGCGAACTTGGCTTCCGTTCTGCTAATGCTGCAGAAGAACATTTAAAAGCTCTTGCTCGTAAAGAAGCGATTGAGATTATCCCGGGTGCGTCTCGTGGTATTCGTATTTTGCTTGAAGATGCAGCGAATGAAGAGCAAGGTTTACCACTAATCGGTCAGGTTGCCGCTGGTGAGCCTATTTTGGCTCAAGAGCATGTAGAAATGCATTATCAAGTTGATCCAGGCATGTTTAAACCACAAGCTGACTTCTTACTTCGTGTAAATGGCGAAAGTATGAAAGACATCGGCATTATGGACGGTGATCTATTAGCTGTTCATAAAACACAAGATGTCCGCGATGGTCAGGTTGTCGTGGCTCGTGTCGATGATGATGTAACGGTAAAACGCCTAGAACGTAAAGGTTCAACGGTGCTGTTACACGCTGAAAATGAAGAGTTTTCTCCAATCCATGTCGATCTAGAATCTCAACACTTGTCTATTGAAGGGCTGGCTGTTGGTATTATCCGCAACACTGACTGGATGTAATCAGTACAAACAGCTTATTGATATTTATTCTCAATAACTTGTTATTGTAATTGATATTCATTATCATCTTCTTTGTCGAGATACAAGGAAGATGATGATGCCAAATCCAACCAAACCTCAAATGAAGCCACTTATTCCTAAGCCGCGCTCTTCTGTTCAAAAGGCTCCTTTTGATCAAGGATCTGCACATCAGGAATTCCAAGTTCCGACGGATCTCGTTCAACATCTTTGGTTTCGCAGCCGTGAAAGCCTTGCCGATGACGGCCTAGTCTATGACCCTATCGCAGCTCAAGCCTGCAAGCGCTGCCAATTAGCACCAGAATGTCTTACTGGTGAACTCGACCAACAACAACTTCTCTACGCAACATTGACTCAGCTTTGTGACTCTCAAGTTCAACAATTTCTATCTCATAACCCAGATGCTTGGATTATCAATGTTGGGGCAGGCCTCGATACTCGTTTCTACCGTTTAGATAATGGCCGCTGTCATTGGGTTGAATTGGATGTAACTGAAAATCTAGTTTGGCGCCAACGCCTGTTCCACAAGAATGAACGCTACCGTTTGGAGTGTGGTTCGGTTGACGATCTGACTTGGTTGGATGAGCTCAACATCCCAGAACAAGCCTCAGTGATGGTGGTGTGCGAACATGCTTTGCTTGATTGCAATGAACAACAAACCGCATATTTTATTCAGTCATTGAGTCGTTACTTTACTCATGCACACGCGTGTTTAGTGTTAGCTGGAGACAAAAGCTCTAGTGCTCTTGGGCAAAAGCTTGGTTCAGGAAAATATGCACATGGCTTATCTTCTCCAGTAGACAGTGTTCTTAATTGGCTGCCATGGGCGCAATGGGTAAAAGCGTTTTCTCCACTTGATCAACAATGCAATC
This sequence comes from Vibrio sp. OPT20, assembly GCF_963889365.1. NCBI lineage: Bacteria > Pseudomonadati > Pseudomonadota > Gammaproteobacteria > Vibrionales > Vibrionaceae > Vibrio > Vibrio sp. OPT20. The sequence goes on from NZ_CAWPOA010000084.1 coordinate 47,217, forward strand.
GTTGGAAATTGTGGCAGCGATTACTGTGTAAGATCTCTCAGGTCAAAAAGCGCTTAACGCCACAGTTGGTGCTTGTTAAGTGGTAGTGCTAGCGACTTTGTTTGCAGGTAGCTGAATAGAAGTATCAAGATAAGTAAAACCCCACAACATAGTGAAAGCCCACTCACTAGGTTAAACTATCGCCTCTAATCAAAGAGGTGATCGTGAAGCTATTTAATCCCCAAACTATTTTTCAAACGCTATCTAATCAGGCGATGCACAAAAAAGTGCTATTGCTCGCGATCCCGATGGTTCTCTCTAATATTACGGTTCCACTGTTGGGCTTAGTCGATGCTGCGGTTATCGGTCACCTAGAGCATTCTTGGTATTTAGGTGGTGTGGCCTTAGGCGGCACCATGATCAGTGTGACCTTCTGGTTGCTTGGTTTCCTGCGTATGTCGACGACTGGATTGGCCGCGCAATCTTATGGTGCGAATGATGGTAAGCAGCTTGGTTTAGTCTTTGTGCAAGGCGTGACTATGGCCTTAGGGTTTGCTGGTGTCTTTTTGCTTTTACACAGCTTTGTTGCGGATGCGGTTTTCTCATTGAGCAGTGCCAGCGAGCAAGTCAAACATTATGGCCTGCAGTACTTCTCTATCCGTGCCTGGAGTGCGCCTGCTGCCCTAACTAACTTTGTAATTTTAGGTTGGTTGCTCGGAACCCAAAATGCTAAAGCGCCAATGTGGATGGTGATTATCACTAATATCACCAACATTGTTTTAGATATCGTATTTGTGATTGGCCTCGGCTGGCAAGTTGAAGGTGCGGCATTGGCATCGGTGATAGCGGACTATGCGGGTCTAACGTTTGGCTTAATTTGTGTTTATCGAATCTGGATGAAGAGGCAACTGCCATCTCCATGGGAGCTGCTTAAGAAAACCAGCCAAGGTTTGAGTCGTTTCGTAAAACTGAATCGCGATATCTTTCTGCGCTCGCTTTGTCTGCAAGCGACTTTCACTTTTATGACCTTCCAAGGTGCAAGTTTTGGTGATGATGTGGTGGCGGCCAATGCGGTATTGATGAGCTTCTTGATGATCATTTCTTATGGGATGGATGGTTTTGCCTACGCAATGGAAGCTATGGTCGGAAAGGCGATTGGCGCGAAAGATAAAGAAGAGTTAAATCAGTCTTTGATTGGCACTTTCTTCTGGAGCTTCAATATTTGTTTGATACTGACCATAGCGTTCGCGATTGCTGGGTCTAGTTTGATTAATATGATTACTACAATTCCAGAGGTTAAGAGTCAGGCTGAGGTGTATCTGCCATGGCTGATTGCGATGCCGCTCATTTCTATGTGGTGCTTCTTGCTAGACGGGATTTTCGTGGGCGCTACCAAAGGCAAAGATATGCGTAACAGTATGTTTGTGGCCACCTGCAGTTTCTTTGCGATTTTCTACTTAGCATCAGGTTTAGAGAACCATGCGCTGTGGCTAGCAATGTTGAGCTTTATGGCAATGCGCGGCATTGGTCTTGGTGTTCTATTTATCTCTCAGTGGAAGAAAGGGGAGTTTCTCGCTTAGCTTAGATAGATTAGATAGATTAGATAGATTAGTTCAGGGAGCGAAAAAGAGAAGCTGTGCAGGTAAAGTGGCATTTGGAACACCATGATCTAATTGCTAGCATGACTATATAATTCAGTAGTTTAAATAAAAACAGCAAGCTCATGGCTTGCTGTTTATGTATTTGGCCTACAGGTGGTCAAATAGTCCTATTGGTTCTTTGTTTAGAACAAACGGTTAAGTCCGTTCAGCGCTGCGACGCGATAAGCTTCGGCCATTGTTGGATAGTTGAAGGTCGTATTCACAAAGTACTCGATGGTATTTGCTTCGCCTTTCTGTTCCATGATTGCCTGACCGATGTGGATGATCTCAGCAGCACGCTCACCAAAAACGTGGATACCTAAAATCTCTTTAGTTTCACGATGGAAAAGTATCTTCAAGCTACCAATATCTTTACCTGCGATTTGAGCACGAGCTAAGTGTTTGAATGAAGATCGTCCCACTTCATAAGGTACTTTAGCCGCAGTAAGCTCTTGTTCTGTTTTACCGACAGAGCTGATCTCAGGAATGGTATAGATACCTGTTGGGATGTCTTCGATAAGGTGTCGTTCTGCTTCACCTTTCACCACGGCTTGGGCCACGAATCGACCTTGGTCATAAGCAGCACTTGCTAGGCTAGGATACCCAATCACATCACCAACAGCGTAAACATGTTCAACACTGGTTTGGTAGTTGCTGTTGACTGATACTTGTCCTCGAGAGTCCGCTTCTAAGCCAACGGCACCAAGATTCAGCTTGTCAGTATTACCCGTTCGGCCATTGGCATACAGTAGACAGTCGGCTCGCATTTTCTTACCAGACTCTAAGTGAATGATTACACCGTCGTCAGTACCTTCAATTTTCTCAAAGGTTTCATCGTTACGAATAACAACGCCGCTGTTCCAGAAGTGATAAGACAGAGCATCCGAGGTTTCATTGTCTAAGAATGACAACAGGCGATCGCGAGTATTAATAAGATCGGTTTTAACGCCCAAACCACGGAAGATCGACGCGTATTCACAACCAATAACGCCAGCACCATAGATGATGATGTGTTGAGGGTCGTGTTTAAGAGAAAGAATCGAGTCGCTGTCGTAGATACGTTCATGCAGAAAGTCGACGTTGTCTGGCTGATAAGGGCGAGAACCTGTCGCGATAACAAATTTGTCTGCGCTGTAATGTTCTTCAGTACCATCGCTCTGCATGACAGATATAGTGTTAGTATCGATAAAACGCGCAGTACCAAATACCAATGTGCACTGGTTACGGTCGTAGAAGCCTTGGCGCAATCGAGTCTGTTTGTCGATGACTGATTTAGCATGACCCAGAATGTTGGAGAAGGTTGAGTGAATGCTTTTATTGTTCTGACAAAACAGCGGGTTGCTATTGAATTCAATGATGCGGCTTACTGCATGACGTAGCGCTTTTGAAGGAATCGTCCCCCAGTGGGTGCAACCACCACCAACGCTGCTCTCTTTTTCAATGATTGCAACGTTCAACCCGGCTTTGGTTAATCCCATCGCTGCCCCTTCTCCTCCGGGGCCACTACCAATTACGATTACATCAAAGTGGTTGGAGTGCGGCATAGATATCTTCCTTGTTATATTTGATTAACATTGCTTTAGCGAGATTTTAACTGATTCTGTTCTTGGGTACATGAAAAGGGCATCAGAGAGTCGGTGGGATCACGCAGTGTTATCGAAAAAATAATATTTGGTATGTCGTATGTCTCCAAATGACAGTGTGGATATTGAAATTTTTTCTTCGAACGTATTTACTTCGGTACGTGAACAAAGAGGTGTGTTTAGTGTCTTATATAACCAGAGTGCCTTATATAAATATGTGATTCGCGTTATATTGAACAGAGTATTAGGCATGCCTGTTTTGGCTGTAAAAGAAGAGTTTGATAAAGTATGAAACCAATGGGCATTCGCGCGCAGCAAAAAGAAAAAACTCGTCGTAGCTTAATCGACGCAGCATTTAGCCAGCTCAGTGCCGATCGTAGCTTTTCCAACCTAAGCTTGAGAGAAGTTGCTCGTGAGGCTGGAATAGCGCCGACTTCCTTTTATCGTCATTTCAAAGACATGGATGAGCTTGGCTTAACCATGGTTGATGAAGGTGGCTTACTGTTGCGTCAGCTAATGCGTCAAGCTAGGCAACGCATAGTAAAAGAAGGCAGTGTGATTCGTACCTCGGTTGAAACCTTTATGGAATTCATTGAAAGCAGCCCAAACGTATTCAGACTGTTATTGCGAGAGCGCTCAGGAACCTCTTTTGAGTTTCGTGCTGCGGTAGCTCGTGAGATACAGCACTTCTCTGCTGAGTTAACCGAATATTTGATAACGACTGGCATGACACGAGATGAAGCTTTTACTCAAGCTGAAGCCTCCGTCATTTTGGTCTTCAACTCAGGGGCAGAAGCATTAGATTTAGATCGACGTCAGCGAGATGAATTGGCTGATCGCTTGATCATGCAATTGCGAATGATGGCCAAAGGTGCTTTTTGGTATCGTAAAGAACGTGAACGTAACCGATTAAAAGGCGGGATTGAATAATGTCGAATGAAAATAATACTGTAAACCGTGGTTCTGAAAGAAAGACACTCGTACTTGCTGTTGTTGCAGGTGTGTGTGGTGATGCACTGTTATCTTGGGTAACAATGAGCGAAGTGGGCTTCTCTATTTTCCCATTGATTGCTTTAGTTTTGGCTGTACAAGCGCTTTACCAAGAATACCTAACTAATCCAGTATCTGAAGATATTCCATTAGTGGGTTTAGCTTGTTTCTTTGTAGGTGCATTTGGCCATTCGGCTTTTGTGAAAGCACAACACCCTGATGCAGGATCAAACTTCTTTGCGATTATTGTCGCGATGCTGCTACTCGCTTGGGTAGGTAAGAAGCTAGGCTTTATCGGTAAAACCGCTTAAACCAACGTCAACGTATAAATAAAAAAACGAGCCAATTGGCTCGTTTTTTTGTATCTGCTGTTTAGCTTCGACTTCGACCTAGATAGCGAGACTTACGCTTTACGCTCTAGGAATACACCGGCTTCCATGTGGTGCGTATAAGGGAACTGATCAAATAGAGCAAAACGAGTGATGTCGTGTGTTTCGCTTAGAATGTCTAGGTTCTCTTTCAATGTCTCAGGGTTACAAGAGATGTACATGATGCGCTCGTAGCCTTGAACCATCTTACAAGTATCAACGTCCATACCTGAACGCGGTGGATCAACAAAGATAGTGTTGCAGTTGTAGCTCTTCAGATCGATGTTTGCTTGTTGTAGGCGGCGGAATTCACGCTTACCTTCCATTGCTACGGTAAAATCTTCCGCAGACATACGGATAATCTGAACATTATCAATCTTGTTCGCCGCAATGTTGTATTGAGCAGACTCAACAGATGGCTTCGCTAGCTCAGTTGCAAGTACACGCTCAAAGTTTTGTGCCAGAGCTAATGAGAAGTTACCGTTGCCACAGTAAAGCTCTAATAAGTCACCTTTGCTGTCTTGAGTGCAGTCGACAGCCCATTCCAGCATTTTCTCTGCTACTTTGCCGTTTGGTTGAGTAAAGCTGTTCTCTACTTGTTGGTAAATGTAGCTGTCACCATTCACGTCTAGCTTTTCAATTACGTAGTCGCGATCAAGGACGATTTTCATCTTACGCGCGCGACCAATCAGGTTTAGGTTAAAACCTTCATCATTCAATTGCTGCTTCAGTGCTTTAGCATCTTGAATCCATTGCTCACCCAATTGACGGTGGTAAAGCAGTGATACCAAAATCTCACCACTCAACGTAGAAAGAAAATCAACTTGGAATAGCTTATGGCGTAGAGAGTGGTTGTCCTTCATTGCATCTGTTAGTAGAGGCATTAAATCGTTGATAAGACGGCTAGCTGCTGGGAACTGGTCTACACGGTATTTTTCTTTGGTCTCTTGATTGAACATGACGTAATACATATCGTCACCTTCATGCCACACGCGAAATTCAGCACGCATGCGGTAGTGTTGTTCTGGAGATTCATACACTTCCAACTCAGGCACATCGTATTGTGAGAACATTTCAGTAAGACGCTCAGTCTTTTCTGCTAGTTGTTCTTGGTAGCGTTGCGGGTTTACATCTAAATTCGCCATTGTTATGCCTTTTTGCTGTCGTGCTTTTAAATCAAGAGCGCAGATTTTATTCAATCACAGGCGCTTGTCCAGTGTTGAGAGCTATTCAATGTAAATCGAGCATGAAAACTATAGCTTATAACTATCTTAGACTAGACAAATGATTCATAGGTTAATACTATCTCCCGCAAGCTGGTGCCATTTGGATGTATAGATGGCTGAAGAGGGAATCTGGTGTAAATCCAGAACTGACGCGCAGCGGTAAGAGAGAACGAGTATTCAAAGACACTGCAAATAGCTTTTTGTGGGAAGTCGAATATCAGGTAACCATAAGGTTGTGCTCTTGAGTCCGAATACCTGCCAGCGGCTAAGCCATACAATGTGGCTTGGTAGGACTTTACGCGATTTAGGATCACAACATGAACAAATCCCTTTTAGCGGTTGCTGTAGCATCGCTACTTTCACCTATCTCCAATTTACACGCACAAGAAGTATCTACTGACGAAACCATGGTGGTTTTAGCTCGTAGTGACTTTAATAATTCAATCGACGATATACCTGCCAATGTAACAGTTATTACATCAGACGATATAGCTGCGAGTGGAGCTAAAAGCTTAGACACATTGCTGCGAGCTAGAGCAGGAATTCAAGTTTCTGATACTAACAGCGGGCCATCATTCTCATTGCGTGGTTTTACTGGTGGGCAAGCTGCTAACAATACACTGATCCTAGTTGATGGACGTCGTCTTAATAAGCAGGATTTGTCAGCCCCACAGGTTAGTTCAATATTAATATCTCAGATAGAGAGAGTTGAGATATTGTCGGGTAGTGCTGGTGTGCTTTATGGGGATCAAGCCGTAGGTGGTGTTATTAATATAATCACTAAAGGGGCTTCACAAGATGGCGGTAATTTGTCAGTTAGCGCTGGCAGCTTCGATTCCTTTGCTGGCAATGTTGATGTTTCTAAAAAACTAAACGAGCAATGGAGTTTGTTCTTTAGTGCTAGTCAAGATAACAGTGACAATTACAGAGATCATAATGCTCGTGAAACAGGAGCGTTGTTAAGCCGATTGAATTATAAACAAGATTCAACTGAATTCTTTGTAGAGGCTAGTTACTACGATAATAATCGAGAGTATGCCGGTTCATTGACAGAGGAGCAGTATAAGAGTGACCCGACACAAGCCGCTTCTGCGAATCAAACAGATTATTCTCATGAAATCACCCAAGCATTTAGAGCTGGTTATAAGCAAAATGTGAATGAATCTTGGATCTTAGGGACTGATGTTATTTACGATAATACATCTGGTTCAGGCTCTGCATGGGGAAGCTCAACGATCAGCGATAGTAAGCAATTGTTTGGTTCAATAAAGCTGGAAAATCAGTTTTCAACAGGATCTGGCGAAGGTAATGCTTTATTAGGGCTTGAAGGGGCAAACCGTGATCATTCTTATAAATCATCTTCCACCGATCGTTCGAATGAACAAGATACTTACAGCGTCTTTGGACAAGTTAACTACCCACTTCTTGATGATTTAACTCTTACAACAGGCGCACGTTATAGTGCTGTTGAAGATAAGATTTTTGATGCAGCTATATATCCAAGTAAAGAGAAATTAACAGAGGCACAGGATGCTTATGAACTTGGGCTTAATTATAACGTTAACGAGTCACAACGAATTTATCTACGAGGCGAGACAAATTTTCGGTTCGCTAAAATTGATGAGCAAGCCTATACCTCTCCTGGCGTCCTTGGTCTAAAGCCGCAAACGGGTAAATCAATTGAAGCTGGTTGGGGATTAATTGAGAACAATTATAGTCTCAGAGTTGATGTGTATAACTTACAGCTTGAAGATGAAATTATTTTTGATAGTAGTGCTCCCACTCCTATTGGGGGCGCTTTTACTGGAGCTAATGTGAATGCAGATGAGTCGGAGAGAAATGGCTTTACGGTAAGTGGTGATCTATATGCTACCGACTCGGTTTTGTTAGGTTTGGAATATAGTTTCATTGATGCTGAATTCTCTTCTGGCGATGACAAAGGTAAGAAGCTACCTTGGGTTGCCCGAAATTCAGGGCGTGCATTTGCTACCTATGACATTAGTTACAACTGGCAAGTTTTTGTTGAAGGTGTCTATACTGGTACTAGATTTAAAGACGGTGATACATCAAATAGTTTGGCAAAGCTTCCAGCCTATTGGTTGAGCAACATTGCTGTTAATTTTTCTCAAGATGTATGGTCGGCAGGACTTCGTATAGACAATGCATTTGACGAAAAATACCCTGCGAATGCCAACAATTGGGGAGCATATTACCCTGGTGATGGTAGGAAAGTCATTTTGACTGGCGCCTATAAATTCTAATTTACACCTAAACCGCCTCCGGGCGGTTTTTTCTTATTGGGTATATCAATGAAAAAGAAAGTCGTCATAAGTTGGTCGTCAGGTAAAGACTCGACATTAACGTTAGAGCGTCTACTTGAAAGCTCCGAATATGAAGTTGTTGCTCTCTATACGACGTATGTTGGAGATGAAGTTCCTTTCCAAGTGACTCCGATTGATGTGGTTGCTATGCAAGCTAAGTTAGTCGGGTTGCCATTAATCACGATTGAGCTTCCAGAAGTGTTCCCTAGTAATGAGATTTATCAAAGTACTATTGTCTCCGCACTTAAAGGTTCTGGCTTATCAATTGATGCGGTCGCGTTTGGAGACATGTTTTGTAATGGCATTGCAGATTATCGAAGAAGCTATATAGAACCAGCCGGTTGGGAATGTGTGTTCCCTCTAATGGGAGAGAGCAGCCAGGCACTTGCGAGTGAAATAATAGACAGAGGAATTGAAACCTTTCTCGTCACGGTCGATAGTGATGCATTAGACATGAGCTATTGCGGAAAAGAATACACGCTTGAACTAATAGACAGCTTACCGAATCATGTCGACCCATGTGGCGAAGATGGTGAGTTCCATACCTTAGTAACGTCAGCGCCATGCTTTAAAGGAAAGCTCAAGATAGAGCTAGAAAATGTAGAGCAAGGTGAGCGCTTTGTTCATCAACGTTATCAAGCTTGCATTATATAGAGTGAGGATTGGCGAAAACTAAGCGAAGGAGTATCATTGCAGCGAAACTTATTATAGGTAATCGTTGTGTCGGATAGTCTGCAAAAAAATATATTGGTCTTTGATTCTGGGGTGGGTGGTCTATCTGTATATAAAGAGATAAGCCAGTTACTACCGAATCATAACTATACTTATGTATTCGATAACGAGGCTTATCCATACGGTGAACTCGATCAACAAGTTCTTGTCCGCAGAGTCCAAAGTATCGTCGCTAGCTTTGTGGCTAGCCACGCTATTGATATCGTAGTAATAGCCTGTAATACCGCAAGTACGATTGTGTTACCTACACTCCGTGCTAATAATCTAATCCCAATTGTTGGCGTTGTTCCGGCAATCAAGCCGGCATCCCTACTTGCCAATAAAGCTGTGGGTCTCATTGCTACTCCCGCAACGATTACTCGTGAATACACACACGAGCTCATCAAAAACTTCTCGAGTAATAAAAGAGTCGAGCTTTTAGGTTCTACTCGGCTGGTGGATATGGCTGAAGATAAACTCAGAGGTGAGGCGATTAACCTTGAAGAGTTACAGCAAATCCTTCAACCGATGATCAATACAATTGATGTGGCCGTTTTAGGATGCACACATTTCCCGCTGATAAAATCTGAGATTCAACAAGTCTTAGGTAAGAGTGTTTTATTGGTTGATTCCGGTAAAGCGATTGCGAAGCGAGTTCAAGATTTATTGGATTTGGAAAGTGGTAATAGAGAAGGGGGAGTGCGCGAGGTTTTTTGTAGTGCACTTCCTAAGAAAGAAAGTGCACTAAATAGCACGTTAAAGCAGTTAGGATTTAGCTCAGTTCAGCTTCGTCCGTTTCTGGATGTTTAGGATCATTTGCAACTCGCACTTTTAAAGTTCGTTGCATGTAATCTTTATCGTTAAGTTCTGAAATAGCATGATTCACATCATTGCTAGCCATTACGACAAATCCAAAGCCTCTTCTTTTACCAGTACGTTTGTCTTTCATTAAGCGTACTGCAAATACTTCACCATACTCTGAGAATAATTCACGTACGTGTGATTCATTCGCTTTGTATGGAAGGTTACCTACATAAAGTGTTTTTGTTGATGCCTTAGGTTCTGAATCTGATTTTGAGTCGGTGCTTGAAAAGTTAACAACAAAAGCGGAAGCCAAGACACCAAGGATAAAGGTAATTGCAGGCGATATATCTACCTGAGAGAAAACAATGCCACCTAGAACAGCTAGTGCGACAATTAACAACATCGATTTTTTTGAGTTCATATCGGAATACTACATATTAATAAACGAAATAGACGCATCTACTCTTAACAAAATAGATACATGAATCTTACGTTCATGGTTTCCATTTTGCCAATGTATTGCTGTGATACGCCTCAAATGTTTAGTTTTTATTCGAAAAATGCGGATCTGGTGGCTTTTTAGGCGAACAAAACTTTTATTCAAAAAAGCCCTTGTGCTCTATGTCGATCTCTCTATAATGCCGCCTCACCGACACGGAGTGAGACGAAAGTCACACGGCGAAATCGGTAGAGAAAAAGGAGTTGAAAATAACCCTTGACTCTCTAAGTGGTGCAGGTATAGTACGCACCCCTAGCGACTGAGATGTGAATCACAAAACGCTAGCGCTCTTTAACAATTTAAACCTATCAATCTGTGTGGGCACTCGTTGATGAATATCAAAACGTCATTCTTAGGAATGGCAGTTACTTCGGTAACAAACTTGATTTCAATGAACTGAGTGACCAATACAAAATTAAGTTTACTTAATTTTGGCACAGTCAATTCATTACCATTCTG